>CAKTFJ010000009.1 GCA_934555825.1 uncultured Hyphomicrobium sp. | reverse complement strand
GCGAATTAAGCGCCTGTCTGCTTCAGCACGCTCAGCCGCCCATCGCCTTCGAGCCGCGCAACACGCACGTCGTCGAGGCGCTCGATACCGTTCTGGCGAAGCTGGCTCATCAGCTCTTCGTCGGTCAGCATTTCTCGCCGCATGGCGTCTGCCACCACGGCGCCGTTTTCGACGAGCTTCACCGAAGGCGCTGTCAGGATCGGCCTCAGTTTTGGAAACCGCCACGCCGCCCAATCGATCGTGTATTCCCAAGCGACGATGGTGAGCACCAGCACCACGCCTTCGCTGACAGACGCATAATCGCCAAGGCCGTTCTGGGCCGCGTCCGCGATCAGCACGATGACGAGCAGGTCGGCAGGCCCGAACCGCCCGGCCTGCCGCCGCGCGATAAAGCGCAGGATCGCAAATAGCGCGAGGTACATCAGACTTCCGCGCAGGATAATCTCGAGCAGTCCGAGGCTCGGAACGAACATCCCCTTCCAGTCGACGGCGAACAGGCTCTCCATGGCATCCTCGCATTGAGCTGACGCAACACCTCGCTCTGAGGTGTTTCGCCGCTCAACGCGGAAGCCGGCGCGTTGTGCCGTCTCGCCAAATCGGAAGGGCGCTCTACGCCCCCGCCTGCGCAGCCTTCACGTGCACGCGGTAGCCTGCGGCTTCGAGTTGCGTCAGCACGGCCTGCAACTGCGTGCGGTCGCGCGTCTCGATCACGAGATTGAGTTCCGTGCCACGCGCCGGCAGGTCCGTGAATACGCGCTGGTGATAGACCTCGACGATGTTCGCACCCGCCTTGCCGACGAGCCCCGAAACACGAGACAGCTCCCCAGGCCGATCCGGAATATCGATCGTGAGGCGCGACAGCCGGCCTTCGCGCGCAAGCTCGCGCGTCAACACGCTCGCGAGCAAACGCGGATCGATATTGCCGCCCGTCAGCGGCAGTCCGACTTTGCGCCCCTTCCAGCGCGCACGATCGGCCATAATCGCGGCAAGCCCCGCAGCGCCCGCACCCTCGACGACCGTCTTCTCGATCATGAGGAGTGCGAACGTCGCGCGTTCGAGATCCGTTTCGCTCACCAGCACCACGTCATCGACAAGCGCAGCCGCGATGGCGCCGGGGATGGGCCCCGGCTGCGCCACCGCGATGCCCTCGGCCAGCGTATCGCCGCGCGTCGGCAGGTGCGTGCCCTTCACCTTGTTGTAGAGCGAGGGATAGAGCGCAGCCTCGACGCCGATCACCTCGATGCTCGGTTTGATCGCTTTGGCTGCCGTGGCCATGCCCGCGATGAGCCCGCTCCCGCCGACTGGCACGATCAGCGCATCGAGATCCGGCACGGCTTCGAGCATTTCGAGCGCCACGGTCCCCTGCCCCGCGATCACCAACGGATCGTTGTAGGGATGCACGAACACGAGCCCATGCTCATCGCCATAGGCATGAGCGAACTCCGCGGCTTCCTCTAGCGTCTTGCCCTTCAGGATAACCTGCGCACCCCAACGCCGCGTGTTCTCCGCCTTCACCGCAGGCGTACCCTCCGGCATCACAATCGTCGCCGGAATGCCGAGCCGCCCGGCATGATAGGAAACGCCTTGCGCATGATTGCCCGCCGACATCGCGATGACGCCACGGCGGCGCTCCTCGTCCGACAGTGAGGAGAGCTTCACCAGCGCGCCGCGCTCCTTGTAGGACGACGTGAACTGAAGGTTCTCGAATTTGAACCAGATGTCGGCACCGAGGTCGTGGCTCAGCGTGTGGCTGCGGTCGCAGGGCGTGCGCACCACCGCGCCTTCGATCACGCGCGCAGCGCGCTCGACATCCGCAAGCGTCACGGTCGGAAGTGTTTCGGGTTGGTCAGCCATCGGTCCTGTGCCTTGAGATTTGGACCGAATTCGATACAACGGCCGGCGGACAAGGAACAGGGGCAACGCGCATGGCAAAGGTCGCATGGATCGGATTGGGCGTCATGGGCACCCCCATGGCCGGCTACCTGTTGACCCGCGGTGGCCACAGCGTCGCGGTATACAATCGCACCCGCGCCAAGGCCGAAGCGTGGGTTAACGCCTACGCTGGCGGCACACATCACGCCACGCCCGCCGAAGCGGCGAAAGATGCCGATTTCGTCTTCGCCTGCGTCGGAAACGACGATGACCTGCGCGAGGTCACGACCGGCCCGCATGGCGCGTTCGCGACGATGCGGCCCGGCGCGATCTTCGTCGACCACACAACGGCGTCCGCCGACGTTGCACGCGAATTGTTCGATACAGCCCGAGCCAAGGGACTAGCCTTCGTCGATGCGCCCGTCTCCGGCGGCCAGGCAGGCGCTGAAGCGGGCCAGCTCACTGTGATGTGTGGCGGCGACGCAGAGGCTTTCGATGTTGCCGATCCCGTGATCCGCAACTACGCCAGAGCCGTGCGCCTCATGGGCCCTGCCGGCTCCGGCCAGCTCGCGAAGATGGTCAACCAGATCGCGATCGGCGGTCTCTTGCAGGGTCTCTCTGAAGCCATCGCCTTCGCAGAGAATGCAGGGCTCGACGTCGCCGCGGTCATCGACACCATCTCGAAGGGGGCTGCCCAATCCTGGCAGATGGAGAACCGCTGGCAAAGCATGCACGAGCGCCGTTTCGATTTCGGTTTCGCGGTCGACTGGATGCGCAAAGACCTCGCGATCTGCCTCGCCGAAGCCAAGCGCAATGGCTCGACCTTGGCCGTCACCGAGCTTGTCGACCGCTACTACGCCGAGGTGCAGAATATCGGCGGGGGCCGATGGGATACGTCGAGCCTCATCGCACGCCTGCCGAAGACCAGCGGGAAGAACTAGCGCCCATTCTTCGCACGAGCGCCAACAAACGAATGCGGCCCGAAGGGACGTCCTCCGGGCCGCGGCAAGGCGCATATTTCAGGCGTTCTACTTCAGACGCCACGTCACCGTGACGCGCGCCTCAAGCGTTGCCGTACCGCTCTCGATGGGCGCGGCTTCCTTGGCCACAGAAGCCCGCATCGCCATCGGGCGCGGTCCATCGAACTGAACCTCTTCGGTGATCGTCACGACCTCCCCGACCTCGGCCCCCGCCGCACCGGCCAGAAGCGCCGCGCGCCGGCGTGCATTCGCAATCGCTTCCTTGCGTGCCGAATCCTTCAGCGTGTCCGCCTCGCTGACTTCGAACCCAAGCCCATGCATCTGATTGGCCCCAAGCGTCACCAGCTGGTCGAGAAGGCCGCCGAGAGACGCGAGATCCCGTACGACGATTTCGACCTGATTGGAGACACGATAGCCATCGACCACAGGCGCCGTTCCATCGCGCGGATGCGTATAGCGCGGCTCGACGTTGAACAAGCTGGTCTGGATATCCTTGGCCTCGATGCCGCTCTCCTTGAGCCCCGCGATCACCGCCTTCATCGCTTCCGTATTCGCCGCGAGCGCCTCCCGGGCAGTTGCCGCATCGGCCGCGACACCAGTGGAGATTCGCGCCCGATCGGGTTCAGCCGACGCATAGCCAGTTGCAGATACGGTGATCAGACGATCCATGGGCTTGTCCTGAGCAAATATCGGGCTGGCCGGGAGAAGGAGGAGAAAGGCAGACAACAAGGCGGCGGGCTTGAAAGACGTCATCGGATGCATGGGGCGGGCTCCTCCTGAGGTGTCGGAGGTCCCGCATACGGAAGCATGAGGGAGGAATGAAGGCCGAATAACCCCATGCACGCGCGCTGGAACCTCTCGCGAACTCTGATATAGAAGGTCCGCCCCTCGTCCCATTCGGCAGAGGGCGGGCCCGTAGCTCAATGGTTAGAGCTGGCGGCTCATAACCGCCTGGTTCCAGGTTCGAGTCCTGGCGGGCCCACCATATGTTGCACACGCGACGATCTGCTCAGGCGGCCATGCGCATCGATTGTCACCGTCCGGAGGAACACTTCGTCCGTCGCCGGACGGGCACGGTGTTTGTCAGATGCGTGACATTTAGTCTCAAGAAAAGAGCGTGCCGCCTTACAGGAACTCAATTATCTGATAAACGTTCAGGGGTACTGAGGGATCTGGCAACAGGATCCTCTCCTCGTCACGCAATTGGGACGCTTACGTGAAGCCGCATGCTCAACATGAGGCCGCTTTTAACGAGGCGGACCAATCGGACTCGGTCGTTCGCACGGCATGGTATGCGTGCACGGACAATCGTCGCGAAGCCTTTGCTCTTCGCTATCGGGGATACGTGAACGCGGGCTTGATCGAGCCTTCCCCGTTCGAAATCTACACGGACGCTTATGACGATCTCGGCACAACCCTGGTGGCCGCCTTGTATCGCCGTGGCGCCTGCATCGCCACGCTGAGGATCAGCCTTTACGTTCCAGGCACCGAAGGCCCGGCCATTCCGTGCGAAAAGGTTTATCCGGAAGTCGAGGCCCTGAAGGCCAGCGCCAAGGGCCCGATAGTTGAGCTGTCGCGTCTCTCTATCGATCCCGAGATCACGAACACGCGCTATCGCGCCCGCCTTTACGCCGCTGCCATCCGGGCCGGCATCATGGGCTGCGTCGCGCTCGATGCCCGCCACCTGATCGCCGCCACACAGACCAAGTGGCAGAGCTTCTACGAGCACGTGCTGGACTTCAAGGTTACGGGGGCCGCTCAGCTCTACCCGCCGGGCGATGTCCCGGTCATTCTGCTCACCCGTGAGCTCGACGCGGATCTCCGCCGCCGCATGGCCCGCAATATGTTCTTCCGGATCGACAAGGCGGAGCTCGACGAGCTCGGCCAGCGTCTCCCGGGCATGGTCGGTCTTACCCCCGCCGCGGCAGGCTGACCGCCGCAAGGCATCGCCAATCAGCGGGTCAGCCCCAGGATTTCGAAGTATCCAGCTTTTTGTCGGCCCGTTCCTCCGGGAACAGCGACGGCGCGGCATATGGCGCAAAGTCTCTCCATCGAAACGCACACTGGACGATGGAGAGATCGCCATGACCCCGATGACCAAGACCTTCCGCACCGCCCTCGCCGCTGCAGCAGCCGTCCTCGCCCTCGCAGCTCCCCAGCAGGCCGCCGCCGTCAGCCTCGGCGTCAAGATGGCCTGCGCCTCCGACTACTACTCCTACTGCAGCCAGCACGCCGTCGGCAGCCCGGGCGTCCGCAAGTGCATGCGGGCCAACGGCCACAACCTCTCGAACCGCTGCGTCACCGCTCTCATCAAGGCCGGCGAAGTCTCGAAGTCGGAAGTCGAGCGCCGCGTCGCCGCCCGCTGAGCACGGCGCGCCAATCGTTCCTCGCTCCCGTAACAGGCAGCATCCAGGCCGGGGTGGCTCTCCACGCCCCGGTCTTTTTTCGTTAGTCGATGTCGAAGGAATTGTAACCGGGATCGGGAGGCATCAGCAGCCCGCGCCGTCGAGCCCCTGACGGCTGGTGCGCCGCGAAGCGCGAGGCGGTGCGCGCTTGGTCCAGGCTTGGCTGTCCCCTTCGGACTCAACGACGGAAACCTGCTCGCCCGCATAGACGCCCTTGAGCTGGTCGACATCGTCGAGCGCAATCGCCCATACGTTGCATTTATTCGTAAAGCGGATCTCTCCACGCTTCGAGATCGGCGTTGGACCGAAGCCGATGGCAATCGCGTCCCCGTCCGGCCAGAACGCGATCTCGCCTTTGCTCACGACGAGGCGGGCATCGGGCTCTGTATCGTGCGAAATCGGCGTCCGAAAATAGACCTCTTTGCCCCAGGTCTGCACTGCACCGTGAATCGGCAATGCATCCCAAATGCGGTCGGCCGTCGGCGTCGCCAACAGCCGCGCGCGGATGGTCACTTTCCCCGCCTTGATGAGTATCTGCCGCACCAAAGCCTCCCGAGCCCTTATTGGACGGCGCGGTATTCACTCGCAATTCCCGCCGCGAGCGACGACCCAGCTTAAGCAGCCCACGCACCTTCAGGGGCGCGCGAGGCAACCGTCGGACCACAGCTTCTCATCTGATCGGCCATCCTTCAAGGCTTTCGTGGCGCGTGAAACATTTCCACGCGCTTTGAAAGCTTTATGGCCACGCGGATGGTATGCCGAACGTCAGGCGGGCGGCGGCCCGAACACGATCACCGCGTTGAGCCCGCCGAACGCGAACGAATTCGACATCGCGTAGTTGACCGTGAGATTGCGCCCCTCGTTCGGGATGTAATCGAGGTCGCACTCGGAGTCGGCCTCGTCGAGACCGATGGTGGGCGGCACCCAGCTCTCCTGCATCGCCTTGATGCAAGCGACGGCTTCGATGCCGCCACCCGCGCCGAGCGGATGGCCTGTCATCGACTTGGTCGACGAGATGGCGAGCTTCGAGGCGGCGTTCTTGAACACCTCCTTAATGGCTTTGGTCTCGTTGATGTCGTTGTCGCGCGTCGCGGTCCCATGCGCATTGAGATAGTCGATCTCGGACGCCTCGATGCCGGCATCCTGAAGCGCCATATTCATCGCGTAGCTCGGACCCTCGACGGTCGGCTTCACCATGTCCTGACTGTCGGACGCCATGCCGTAGCCGGAGAGTTCCGCAAGGATCGTCGCGCCGCGGCGCTTCGCATGCTCGTACTCTTCGAGGATAAGAATGCCGGCGCCTTCGCCGAGCACCGTACCGTTGCGCTTCTTGGCGAACGGGAAGCAGCCCTGCGGCGAGAGCACGTGCAGCGCCTGCCAAGCTTTCATTGTGCCGTAGTTGATCACCGACTCGGATGCGCCAGCGATCGCCACATCTGCAAGATCGTTCTTGATGTAATCGCGCGCGATCCCGATGGCATGCGAAGCCGTCGAGCAGGCAGAGCACGTCGCAAACGTCGGCCCCTTGATGCCGTACTCGATACCGACGTGCGCAGACGCGGACGAGCCAATGATCCGAAGCAGCGTGAGCGGGTTGGTCGCGCGCTTGTTGTGAATGAAGAGATCGCGATACGCGTTCTCGAACGTTGTGAGACCGCCGGCACCCGAACCGATGATGCACGCCGTGCGATACGGATTCTCAAGCGGGAATTCGAGGCCCGACTGCTCCACCGCCTCGGCCGCAGCCGCAGCTGCGAACCACGAATAGCGATCCGCGTGCATGATGATCTTGTCGCGCTTGTAGCCCTTGAGCTGGACCTTGGGATCGAACCCTTTGATCTGCGCAGCGATGAGGATCTTGAGATCTTCGAGCGGAAAGCCTCCGAGCTCGGAGACGCCGGACTTGCCGGCCTTCATGCTGGACCAGAAGTCCGCCACGTTGAGGCCGATCGGCGTGACTACGCCGAGACCCGTTACGACCACACGACGTGTGCCGTTGCCCTTTGTCATCATTTCATTCCCAGGCTGTATGCAATACACGGCACGCGCTGCCGCGAGGCTACCTGCGAGGTAGCCTCGGCGCGCGCCTCAAGCGCCGATGGAATTCGCGCTATCAGGCCTTCGCCGCTGCAGGACCGGCAGCCATCAGGTCCTTAACCTTGTCGACGACCGAACCGACCGTCTTGAAGTCGCCGACGTCCTCGTTGGCGTTGTACGGGATCTCGATACCGAATGTATCTTCGATGTCGAAGACAATCATCGCAAGATCAAGTGACTCGATCTTGAGATCCGTCAAAGCGGTCGAGAGAGAGATGTCGTCCCTCGGCTCCTTCATATGCTTCTTGAGAATCTCAATGATTTTGGTTGCGACTTCGTCCATCTTGCTCTCCAAACCCTGCCCAACGCGACTTGCAGGGACCCCGGTGTATTCGACTTAAGTCATTGCACACTTAAGTAGATCAGGGCTGCAATCATCACAAGCTTGGGCGTCACATATCCTTAAACCAGGCTGAAGTCCAGCCGAGGGGATACCCCCCCTGTGACCGACCGGCACAAGCCCCTTCTTCTCAGATCCGCAGGCGGTGCGAAGTTCCATCAGGCACAGCGTTTCAGCGCCGAACTGCAGGAACACCCCCCAACACCGGGTGTGATGTAACTAAACCAAACCCGTGAATCAGACTCTAAAACAGAAACTTAGGCCGCATCTGAACGCCACGGCGCCCGCGCCGTTACAGGCATGTGGCCTAGGCGAAGAAGCCAAAAAAGTGTTCAATGTCCGCTAACGACGCTGAGCGTCTTGAACATTTAAAGATAATGCTTGCCCGGAGGATGGCAAAGGCCTTGGCCGCAGCGCGGCACTGGGACGCGGGACCGCTTAAGGACCGCCCAGCCACTCCTCCAGGACGAGCCCCTGACGGCAATCACCGGGAGAACGGTCGATGGTGAGCACTGAGACGGCCCGAGGCGCCGCCGCCCCTCCAGCCTATCCTTGGCTCAGAAGCTACCCCAAAGACGTCGATTGGACCATGGCGGCAGAGCCGCGGCCGCTATTCAGCCTTATCGAGACGGCCGCTGCTGAGCACCCGGAACGTCCATGCACGAATTTTCTTGGCCACAGCCTCACGTATAGAGAGATCGCCGACCTCGTGGATCGCGCAGCCGCCGGGCTTCAGGCCCTCGGCGTCGTCAAAGGCACCAAGGTCGGCCTCTTCCTGCCCAACAGCCCGACGTTCATCGTCTACTACTTCGCCGTGCTCAAGGCCGGTGGCGTCGTCGTCAATTACAACCCGCTCTATTCCCTGGACGAACTCACATTCCAGGTGAAGGACAGCGAGACCGAGCTGATGGTGACGCTCGATCTCAAAGTCCTGTTCGAGAAAGTCGATCGCCTTCTCACCGACAAGGTGCTGAAGGGCGCGGTCGTCTGTTCGTTTCCGGCGCTGCTGCCGGCCACGAAGGCCGTTCTCTTCAAACTGTTCAAATCCAAAGAGCTGGCGCGCCCGAAAACGTCGCCGGCCCGCGATATCATCCGCCTCGAAGCCGAGGTGCTGACCGATCCGGAAACGTTCACGCCCGTCCCCATCGATCCCGAAACCGACATTGCCGTCCTGCAATACACCGGCGGCACCACCGGCACGCCCAAGGGTGCGATGCTGACCCACGCCAACGTTTATCTGAACGTTGAACAGATCGTCACCTGGGCGCCGCGCCTCGTACCCGGTGAGGAGAAGGTGCTCGCCGTCCTTCCCTTCTTCCATGTGTTTGCGATGACGGTGGTTCTGAACCTCGGCGTCAGGATCGCAGCCGAGCAGATCCTCATGCCGCGCTTCACGCTGGCAGACGCACTCGATCTGATCACGAAGCATCGTCCGACGCTCATGCCGGGCGTACCCACACTGTTCAACGCTATCCTGAACCATCCCAATATCAAGTCCTACGACCTGACGAGCCTCAAGTTCTGCATCTCGGGCGGCGCAGCGCTTCCGTTGGAAATCAAAGAGCGCTTCGAAGCGGTCACGGCATGTGCGCTGGTGGAGGGCTACGGCCTTTCGGAAGCGTCTCCCGTCGTCACGTGCAACCCGCTCGACGGCCCAGTGAAGAGCGGCTCGATCGGCCTTCCTCTCCCGGCAACGATCGTTTCACTGCGTGACCTCACCGATCCCACGCGCGAAGTTCCGCAGGGCGAGCGCGGCGAGGTGTGCGTTGCGGGGCCTCAAGTGATGAAAGGCTACTGGAACCGTCCACAGGAAACGCTGGATCAGTTCGTGGGCGAGTTCGTGCGAACGGGCGACGTCGGCGTGATGGACGAGGATGGCTTCTTCTTCATCGTCGACCGCATCAAGGATCTCATCATCTGCTCAGGCTACAACGTCTACCCCCGACGCGTCGAGGAAGCGCTTTATGAGCACGCCACCGTCGAGGAGGTGATCGTCATCGGCATCTCCGACAAATACCGAGGCGAAGCGCCGAAAGCCTTCGTGAAACTCAAGGAGGGCGAGGAGACAAGCAAAGCCGTGCTCATGAAGCACCTGGAAGCCAAACTCTCCAAGATCGAGATGCCGGCCGACATCGAGTTCCGCGACAAGCTGCCCCGAACGATGATCGGCAAGCTCTCGAAGAAGGAGCTGAAGGCTGAAGAGATCGAGAAATCGAAGAAGAAGCCCAGCAGCTAAGAAGGCGGCCGGGCTTCTTGCTGCCGATCAGGTCTCGCCGCCCGGCACGATGGAGCCGGTCCCCCGCGGTCGCGTCGGACCGCCTTCCATCCCCGGCGGAGGTCCCGGCGGACGCGCTCCAGGCGGCGGACCACCCGGGCCACCGGGCGGCGGTCCGGGAGGCCGGCCCATCCCGGCCCGCTCGGGCGCGGCTGCAGGGTCCACACCGATGACGAGCGTCGCCACGTAAGCGTCCGCCTCTTCGCGCACACCGACGTACGTGATGTGATCCCCATCCGCGGCCGCAATCCAATCCGTGCTGTTCAGCGTGTCGCGCTTGGCCGTACGCTCCGTGTAGGGCGCGATGTTTGTGAAGATGTATTCCGAGAGCGCATCCGGGAAATACATCTGCCCTGTCAGCATCGATTTTTCGTCGAGCAACACCTTGAAGTGAATGTGCGTCGTGCGGCCCCGATACCATCCGGGGTAGATCGTCGTGAACGCAACCTCGCCCGTGGCGTTCGTCGTCTGCGTTCCGCGCAGAAACTTTTCGCCCTTGGTTGAAATGCTCCGATCGTCGCCCTGACCATCGTAGCCGGAATACTGCCCCGTGGCATCGCAATGCCAGAGATCGACGCGAGCGCCCGGGATGGGCTGGCATGTCGCGCCGTCTGTGATCTGAAGCACGACGCGGAGCGGAACGCCGGCGCGTCCCTCCGTGATGTCGCTCCTGACCAGGTCAGGGTCGAAATAGAATGGGCCTTCCACCATCCGCGGCGTCATGTGACAGACGCCATGCGGCGAGGCTGCCGCGGGGGCGGATATCTCCGGCCCTGCCGCCGACGCACGGTTGCCGCCACCCAAAAGCGCCGCAGACCCGGCCAGCCCTGCCAGCGCGCCGCGACGTGAGATCCCGTTGTTCTCTGTCATTTTCGTCCCCATGCGTAATAAGGTGCGATCCGTGGATCGCCCCTTCAAGCGCGAGAACGCACAGGCCAGACGATTTCCGTCGTCTGATCTGGATCAGGCTGCGGCGCGGGCTTCGGATTGGCGCGCACTTTCGAGGATCGCGGCCACGCCCATGCCGCCCGCGGTGCAGATCGAGATCAGCCCGCGCCCGCCGTTGTCTGCGAGCAGCTTCGAGAGATTGCCCAGCACGCGCGCACCCGTGGCCGCAAACGGATGGCCGAACGCGAGCGACGAACCCCTCACGTTGAGCTTCGCCCGGTCGATGGACCCGAGCGGCACGTCACGGCCGAGATGTGTACGGTTGTACTGAGGATCTTCCCACGCTTTCAGCGTCGCCAGCACCTGTGCTGCGAACGCCTCGTGGATCTCGTAGAAATCGAAATCCTGCAGCGTGAGCCCGGCACGTTGCAGCATCTTCGCCACCGCAATCGTCGGCGCCATCAGGAGCCCTTCGCCCGCCACGAAGTTGTTGGCCGACGTCTGCGTGTACGTCAGGAAGGACTGGATCGGAAGCCCGCGCGCCGCAGCCCATTCCTCGCTCGCAAGCAGCACGGTGGCCGCACCATCCGTCATCGGTGTCGAGTTGGCGGCCGTGAGCGTTCCCTTATCCGACTTGTCGAACGCGGTCTTGAGCGTCGCGAGCTTGTCGAGGCTGATGTCCTCGCGCAGGTTGTTATCGCGGAACACACCGGCCGTCGGCACGAGAAGGTCGTCCATGTAGCCCGTGCGATAGGCTTCGGCACCCTTGCGATGGCTTTCGAACGCGAAGCGATCCTGCTCCGCGCGCCCCACCTTCCATTCGCGCGCCATCAGCTCGCAATGCTGGCCCATGCTGAGGCCCGTGCGCGGCTCCGCCACGTTTGGCGGCTGCGGCGCAAGCTCACTCGGACTGAACCCCTTGAACACACGCACGCGGTCCATCGCCGTCTTCTGCTGCGGAAGCTGCACGAGACGGCTCGAAAACTTCTTTGAAAAGACGATGGGCGCATCCGACGTCGTATCGGAGCCTGCCGCAATGCCGCACTCGATCTCGCCTGAGGCGATCTTGGCGCCGATCATCGCCGCCGCCTGCAGGCTCGTCCCGCACGCCTGCTGCAGCGTCACGCCCGGCGTGGAGGGCGCGAGCCTGGTACCCAGCACCGCCTCGCGTGCGAGATTGTAGTCCTTCGAATGGCTGACCACCGCACCGCCGACGACTTCGTCGATGTGCTGGCCTTTGAGCCCGTACTTGTCGACCAGTCCGTTGAGCGCCGCCGTCATCAGGTCCAGGTTGCTGAGGTCGGCATAGAACGTGTTCGAACGGCAGAAGGGCGTGCGGACGCCGCCCACGATCCCGACCCGTCTCAGTCGATCACCCATCTCTCATGAACTCCCTCTGCGCCGCACGTCTCGGGGCGCGATCCACCGTCAACCGTGTCTTATTCAGCCGCTTCCGCTGGAACCGTATCGCGAGGTTCCAGGCTCGCCTTGTAATGCAAGGGCCCGCCACGGAACGGCGCAAAGCCGGTGCCGAAGATCACGCCCGCATCGACGAGATCCGCGCTCTCCACCACGCCGTCGGCGAGAGCACGCTCCGATTCACGGATCAACGGCTCGATCAGGATGCGCCCGAAGCGTTCGAGTTCGAGCGGCGTGTAATCCTTGAAGCCCTTGTCGGGCTTGCCGTCCTTCCAGACGTAGAACCCTTCGCCCGTTTTCTTGCCGAGCTTCTTCGCGGCCACCAGCCGGTCGAGATGCGAGCCCTCGGGCGAGAGCCCAAGGATCCTACCGACATGCGCGCAGACATCGAGCCCCACGGTGTCCGCAAGCTCGATCGGACCCATCGGCATGCCGAACGCGCGCGCGGCTTCGTCGATCCGCTCCTTCTCCTCGCCCTTCTCGATGCGCGCCATCGCTTCCATCATGTAGGGCGCCAGCACGCGGTTCACGAGGAAACCGGGCACGCTCTTCGTGATAAGCGGAAACTTGCCGATGGCGGTGACGAACGTCGCGCCCTTCAGCACTTCCTCCTCACGGCTCTGCGCCCCGCGCACCACTTCGACGAGCGGCATCTGCGCCACGGGATTGAAGAAGTGGATGCCGATCAGACGACCTGGGTCGGCCAGCGGCTCGGCAATGGCCTCGATTTCAAGCGATGACGTATTGGTCGCGAGCAGCGCATCCGGCTTGATCCTGCCTTCGAGCGACTTGAACAGCTCCTGCTTGACGTCGAGCCGCTCGACAATCGCCTCGATGATCACGTCGGCATGCACGACGCCGTCACCGGCGGCATCCGCAATCAGCCGCGCCTTCGCCGCGGCGAGCGCCGCCTTCGTCTTGAAGCGGCGCTTGAGCACGCGCCCCTGCGCCTTGATGCCCTTCGCGATCACCTCGTCCGAGAGATCCTGCAACGTCGCTTCCATTCCGTTCGCGACGCACCATCCCGCGATGTCGGCGCCCATCGTCCCCGCGCCGATCACATGCACGCGAAGCGGCCTCCATGCCTGTTTCTTCGGAGCCTGGGCCTTCAACAGCTCGGAAAGCTTGAATACGCGCCGCAGGTTGCGCGACGTATCGGAAACGAGAAGCGGTGCGAAATAACGCGTCTCGGCGGCTTTGAGGGCTTCCGGATCGCCGCCATGCAGCTCGAACAGATCGATGAGGCGGAAGGGCGAGGGATAATGATCCTCGCGCACTTTCTTTGCTGTCGCATCGCGCATCTTCTTGACGAGAAGCGTGCGTGCCGGCCAGCGCGCGAGCAGAGATTTGGCAAGCCCGGCTGGTTTCGCTTTGCGCTTCTGGAGAATGGCCTTGCGCGCGGCCCAGCGGAGCATGTCCGGCGATGCGACGAGCTGATCAATGAGGCCCATCCCCCGCGCGCGGCTCGCGCCGATCATGCTGCCCGTCAGCATTGCCTGCATGGCCGCAACAGGCCCCGCCTGACGGATCGAGCGCACGGTGCCGTGCCAGCCGGGGAAGATGCCGAGCTTCACCTCGGGGAAACCGACTCGGGTTTTCTCGTCGCGCGTCGCAATTCTGTAATGGCACGCGAGCGCCAGTTCGAGCCCCCCGCCCACGCACACACCATGAATGGCGGCGACGACCGGAACAGGCAGTTTCTCGATCCGGTCGAACAGCGCGAGCACGGGACGCAAGCGCTCGATCACCTCGAACTCCGACGTAAATCCGTCGAACTCGTTGATGTCCGCGCCGACAATGAAGCCCTTCTCCTTGCCGGAAATGATGACGAGGCCAGTGAGCGTGCGCGCGCGGGCGCCCTCCTCAGCGAGCGCCACGATGGCTGCCAGCTCCTCCAGCGGCCGTGTGCCGAGCGCGTTGGCGCTCTGGCCCTCGCGGTCGAACACGGCCCAGCCGATCCCTTCCAGATCGACGGAATACCGCCAATCCCGGAAAACCGGCGTCGTCGCTGTCTCGCCCAGCGCCGCTTCGGTCTCATGCGCCATCGGTCGCGTCTCCCATTACGATTGCTCCGCGCCGGCCGTGGCGGCGCGCACGTTGTGGCCCAACCCCGGAGGCTGAGCCTTCCGATAGTTGGGCATCAAATCCTCCGGCGCAAAGTGGTCGACAGCGATAACCCGCTGGGTCAGCGCCTCCGCCTCCCGCAAAAGCTGCGCCTCGCTCTCGGTGATAGTGCCGGCATCGGCCGCCTCACCAATCCAGTCGAGGCCATGATAGCGCCGCACGATCCCGGCACGAATAGCGCGCTCGACCTTCTTTTCGGCCGCCTCCGCCGCAACGACCTTCTTCAGCGCCGCTTCGAGAAGTCCTGTCGGATCGTCCGGATTGTCGGAAATATAGATGTCGCGGGTGAGGCGATCGCGCACCTCGCCGGGCTCGATTGCAAGCCGCACGATCCGCGAGCCCAGCGCATCGGGAGCGGGATAGTAGTGCCGCCCGAACGGGAACACGAGCACGCGCAGAAAAACGCGCACGGCCGGGTTCGGAAAATTCTCGACGACGCCGCGCATCGCCTCCTCATAGCGATAGAGCCCGTTCGTCACGGCAAAGGCGACGATGGCCCTGTCCGCATCCGGCCGCCCGTCGTCCTCGAAGCGCTTCACCACACAGCACGCGAGATAGATTTCCGACAGCGCATCGGCGAGACGGCCCGTGAGCTTCTGCTTCACCTTGAGCCCGCCGCCGAGCAGCGCCACCGTCATATCAGCAACAAGCGCGAAATTGCGCGAGGCTCGCGAAAGTTGCCGATAAATCGCTTCGAGCCCTTGCGCGCGCTCCGGCACTTCCGCGAACAGACCCAGCGTCAGATTGTGGAAGAACGCACCCGTGACGTTCGAGATCGAGAAGGCGATGTGCCCGAGGAACGCATCCTCGAAATCCTGAAGTCCCTTCTCCCGGTCGGGCTCCTGCACGGCCTGCACCTCGCGATAGAGATAGGGGTGGGAGCGCAGCGCGCCTTGCGCGAACGTTATGAGTGTGCGCGTCAGAATGTTCGCGCCTTCCACCGTGATCCCGACCGGCACCATCTGATAGGCCGACTGCAGATAGTTCGAAGGCCCGTCGCAGATCGCGCGCCCGCCATGAATGTCGAAGGTGTCGTTGACGGCGCGGCGCATGCGCTCCGTCGTTTGATACTTCATGAGCGCGGAAATCACCGATGGCCGCTCGCCGCGCGAGACCATCGCCGCCGTCACCGCACGCGCGGCTTCGTTCACGTACGCCGTTTCGACGAGACGAGCGAGCGGCTCCTCCACGCCTTCCATCCGCGCGATGGAGAGCCCGAACTGTCGTCGAATGCGTGCATAAGCCGTGCTGAAGCGCAGCATGGCCTTGGCACCTGCCGTAGCCGACGACGGCAGCGAAATCGCGCGTCCGGCTGCGAGGCATTCCATGAGCATCCGCCAGCCCTGGCCGGCCATGGCCTGACCGCCGATCACCCAGTCGATGGGAATGAAAACGTCAGTGCCCCAGTTGGGACCGTTCGGAAATGCCGCACCCGAGGGCAGATGCCGCCGCCCGATCTTTACGCCTGGATGCGTCGTCGGAATGAGCGCAACCGTGATGCCGATGTCTTCTGTTTCGCCCAGAAGCTTGTCCGGATCGAACAAGCGGAACGCGAGGCCGAGCAGCGTCGCCTCAGGCCCAAGCGTGATATACCGCTTGTCCCATGACACGCGGATGCCGACTGCCTGTCGGCCCTCGTGCTCGCCTCTCGTGACATAGCCGATGTCGCGCATGGTGGCGGCGTCCGAGCCGGACGTGGGCCCTGTCAGCGCGAAGCACGGGACCTCTTCGCCGCGTGCGAGCCGCGGCAGATAGTGATGCTTCTGCTCGTCCGTTCCGTACTTCTCGATCAACTCTCCGGGGCCCAGCGAATTCGGCACCATCACGATGGTGACGACATCCGGCGACCGCGACGCGATCATGCCGAGGATCAGCGATTGCGCCTGCGCGGAGAAGCCAAGCCCCCCATGCTCCTTCGAGATGAGCATCCCGAGGAAACCGTGAGCCTTCACGAAATCCCAGATCTCGGTCGGCATCCGCCGATCCGTGTGGCGGATCTTCCAGTGGTCGATCATGCTGCAAAGTTCGGCCGTCGGCCCGTCGAGGAACGCGCGCTCGTCCGGCGTCAGGACAATGGGCGGCACGGCGCGAAGCTTCGTCCAATCCGGCGTGCCGGAAAAGATCTCGGCGTCGAAACCGACCGTTCCCGCATTTAGCGCTTGCTGCTCGGTGTCGGACACCTTGGGCAGTACACGGCCGACCAGCTTGAACGCAGGCTCGGTCACGAGCCGCCGGCGCACGTTTGGAAGAGACTGCGCAGCGAGACCCGCGATCGCAAGCCACACAAAGAAGCCGAGAAAACTCACATGCGGAACGGAAGGGACGCCATGAAAGAGGCCCGCCTGCCAGGAGAGCGTCACAAGCCCAAGCGCCACTGCCCATTGCCACGGCGCGGCACGCAACATGCCGAGCGCCACCGCAACGGCGACAAGAACCATCAGGAGCAGGATCACCGTCATCGAAGTCTCCGCTCGCAGCTCACCGGGCCGGGCGCGGATCGCGCCTCAGAAAACCCGGCGACCGATCGGACGCGAGCACACCTTGTGTTGCAGAGGCCCCAAGCATTCACGCCCCCATTCCACACGGATCACCCGGTCGAAAATCCACCACGCCACCACACGATACGCGGAGAATGTTAAAGCGTTTCCCTCTGAGACATGGGTAAGCCGGACCGGCTGTGGATATTTCCTGAGCAGCCCGGCGGGTCGCGTTGTATTTCCTAAAGAAAACGCAACGCACCCAACGCCCGATCAAAGAACGGGGCGGTGAGTATTTCAGTTCCGCGCATCGGCCTTCGCGAACATCTCGTCGGTCAGCGTCTGATACCAGGCGATCCCACCATCATAGGTCGCCTTCCTCACGCTCGCCTGCTCCCCCGGCGCCGAGATGAAGCTGTCGCGCGGCACGAGAACCGCACGCCCGCGGAACTCTCCGGGGGCATAATCGGCACCGATCCAGACGCTGTCGTCGGGCGCGAGCATCGACCAGCACGTGTTACGGTAGACCGCAGGCGGACGCGGCGTATCCGTGAGATCTGCGAGAATATGCCCGGCCACCGCGCGCGCCTGATCGCTGGCGGAATAGGCGGACTTCGGCATCTCGGCCGCCACCGCCGCATCGCCCACCACGTACACATGCTCAGCCATCGTGGAGCGGAAGGTCGATAGCTCGACTGGGCACCACCCGCTCTTGTCGGTCAGCCCGGCATCGAGGGCGATCTTGCCGGCCGTCTGATCGGGAATGACGTTGGCCACCGCCGCCTTGAAGACGTCCCCGGATTTAGTAACGAGTTCTCCGGTCCGAGCGTCCACCCGTTGCAGCGCCATATCGTCGAGATCGTTGGTCAGATGAACTTCGATGAGATCCTTGTAGTATTTCGCGATCCCCTCCTCGAAAACGGCTTGCTTCGAGTACGTCATCTTAGGATCGATCACGATCACTTTGCTCTTGGGCTTGGCGGTCTTGAGGTAGTGCGCAATCAGGCACGCGCGCTCGTAAGGCCCCGGCGGGCAGCGGTAGGGATTGCGCGGCGGCGCGATAACGACGAGACCGCCATCCTCCATCGCCTCGATCTGCGACCTGAGCGCCCGCACTTGCACGCCACCAGACCATGCATGAGGCATGACCTCGCGCGCGGTGTCGTCATAGCCTTCGATCTCGTCCTTTTTGAAACCGATGCCGGGCGCCACGACCAGCCGGTCGTAACCTATGCTGGCGCCGCCCTCCGTTCGCACCTCTCTGTTCGAAAAGTCGAACCCCACCGCGCGATCGCGAACCAGCGTGACGCCGAGGGCAGACAGTCCACTATATCCATGCGTGATGCGTTCCACCGGGACGAACCCGCCGAGGTAGTGGTTGGAGTGAAAGCAACTCGTGTAATCCTGCTCCGGCTCGATCAACGTGACGTCAAGCAGTGGCACAGCGCGTTTGAGCGTCACCGCGACCGTCGCCCCGCCGGCACCACCGCCGACGATGACCACCCGCGCGCCCGAGGCTGCACGCGCACCCACGGCGCCGAACAACGGCAAGGCGGCAAGTCCTGCCGTGACCGCACGGCGGGTCATTTCACGACGGATCACATCGCGCATAGGCCGCGCGCCTCCATGGCGTTGAGATCAAGAGCCGCGCAGATGCCCGGCGCGCGCCAGAATATCCCGGAGATCGGCATAGAAATAGCTGGGCCCCGAATAGCCGGAGATGCGGCCCAGTTCCCGGCCGCCATCCATGACGATAAAGGTCGGCGTATAGATGACGGGAGCCAGCCCCTGAAGCTCCGGCGCCCCGCGCGGTACGCGCTTAAGCGGTGCGGCTTCCCCTTCAGGACTTTTCGCATAGCCCTTGCCAACCGCTTCGTTCCATTTCTGGCAGAAGCGGCACGCCGGATCGTCCACCATGATCAGCGCGACATCGGCACTCCGCTCGCCGGCCACAGCCGACGACACGGCTGCAAACACCATGAGGGTCAGCGCCGCCGCAACCCTCACCCCGTCTCCCCAACCACCGCGCGATGGAAGCCACATGATTTGCACCTTCTTTTGCTCCCATGCTAGCAGTCCGGGAGGATGCCGAAAAGCACGATGACCGCGAGGCTTGGCCCCGCCGACAGGAGTGAAAAGCCAATCGTGACGTCCGCGACGAGACAATCGCCTCAACGCATCGATCGCCGCACACTGCTGGCCGCGAGCGCCGCCGCCGCTGTCACGAGCGCGCTCACATCACGCGATACATTTGCAGGAGGTGTCGTCTCGGATCGCGCAGCCGCCGCCCTCGCCGAACCCGCACCGCTGACACCCACGCCGCAGTTCGAGAAAGCCTTCACCGACATCGTCGGCAAGGCCACGCTCCTTGAAGACGGAGGACTAAGCCTCGAGCTTCCCGAGGAAGCCGAGAACGGCAACATCGTGCCCTATCGCATCGGCGTCGAAAGTCCGATGACGGCCGAGGATCACGTGACCCGCGTCCACCTGTTCTCGACGCAGAACCCGCAGGCGCACGTCGCAACGTTTCATTTCACGCCGCTCTCGGGACAAGCCGCTGTCCAGGGGAGAATGAGGCTCGCCAAGACGCAAGAGGTGATCGCCGTTGCCGTCACAACTGCGAACACGCACCTCGTCGCGCGCCGAATTGTATACGTCGGCATCGGCGGCTGCGGAGAAGGGTGAGCATGATGAGCCCGTCCAAGCCCCGTGTTCGCCTACCCGAGACCGCCGCTGTCGGCGAGATCATCGAGATCCGCGCTCTGATCACCCACGTGATGGAAACGGGCAATCGCACGGATGCCGAAGGCCGGCGCGTACCACGCAACATCATCCACACCGTCACCGCCCACTTTGAAGGGGATCTGGTGTTCAAGGCCGAGCTAAGCTCGGGCATTTCAGCAAACCCGTTTCTCGCATTTCATATGAAGGTGCCCGGCCCCGGCGAACTGCGCGTCGCCTGGCATGACGACGACGGAGGCATCACCATCGAGCGCTATAAGCTCAAGGTGGAGTGACGAACTATCTCCCCCCGCGCTCGCGCGCGCTCCGTCAGCCCGACCGCCGCCTGAAAATATCGCACCCGCAGGGCTTGCCCGCGCCGCTTGAAGCCGGTACGCCGAAAGCCAGTACAGAAGAAATTAAAAGGGGCGCGCGCCATGGCCGAAGAACCCATCGTCGCACAAACGGGTCCGTATCAGGTCGATCTGACCGAAGGAAAATCCTATTGGTATTGCCGATGTGGCCGCTCGGAAAAACAGCCCTTCTGTGACGGCAAACACAAGGACACGGGCATCGAGCCGCTGAAGTTTGTCGCCCCGTCGACAGGAACGTTCAACCTGTGCGGCTGCAAAGCGACCGATGACGAGCCCTGGTGCGACGGCAGCCACAACCTCATCTAGTCCTGGCGTCGTCTGCCTAAATCCACAGCATGTCGAGCGGCTGGGAGGCACTGCGCCCTCAACGCGAAAAATAAGTTCCCTTTGGTGTCTTCCACGCTAGAGTCCACGGGTTTTTCAGTGACTCGCGGGACCAAGGGGTTCGCGAAACGACGAGCAATGGGTTCCGGGGAGGCAGGCCTTCCCCAGCGGGGCGCTGCGAGACTGCGTGCAGGGGGTGCGCAGTCATCGAATAGCGCCACGCGCGAGAGACCCATTCGCAGTGCCAAACTTGGGGGGCAGGCCGCCGTATGGATTATTTCCTCCAGCAGCTCATCAACGGGCTTACGCTTGGTTCCATCTACGGCCTCATCGCCATCGGCTACACGATGGTCTACGGCATCATCGGCATGGTGAACTTCGCCCACGGCGACGTCTTCATGGTCTCGGCGTTCATCGCGCTGATCCTCTTCCTCATCCTCACCCAGATCCTCGGTATCGCTGCCATCGGCTTTGCGCTCCTCATCGTGCTTGTGCTCGGCATGGCGCTGACCAGCCTCTGGGGGTGGGTTATCGAGCGATTGGCATATCGGCCGTTGCGAGGCTCGTTTCGTCTCGCCCCGCTGATCTCCGCGATCGGCATGTCGATCTTCCTGTCGAATTTCGTCCAGCTCATGCAGGGCCCGAACAACAAGTCGCTCGAGCCCATCCTTACGAACGTCCTCGTCATTCCCATGGGAGCGGGCACGGTCACGCTCGCTGAAAAGCAGCTGCTGATCATGGTGGTGACGGCAGCCCTCCTCGCCATCCTGTGGTACGTCGTCCAGCGCACGCCGCTCGGCCGCGCACAGCGCGCCTGCGAGCAGGACCGGCAAATGGCCGCTCTCCTGGGCGTCGATGTCAATCGCACGGTGGCGCTCACCTTCATCATGGGCGCGGCACTTGCGTCCGTCGCAGGCCTCCTTTGGATCACCTACTACGGCGTCGTAAGCTTCTCCGACGGCTTCGTCCCCGGCATCAAAGCGTTTACGGCAGCCGTGCTCGGCGGGATCGGCTCTCTTCCGGGCGCTGTCCTGGGCGGACTTCTGATCGGCCTGATCGAGACGTTCTGGTCGGCTTACTTCTCGATCGACTACAAGGACGTCGCCGCCTTCTCGATCCTCGCCATCGTTCTCATCTTCATGCCGTCCGGCCTGCTCGGACGCCCTGACGTCGAGAAGGTTTAGGCTCCATGGGACCGCTGGGGGACGCCATCAAGAAGGCCCTGCTTGCGGCCCTCGTCACCTTCGGACTCTCGTTCCCGATCGTCGTTTTCGTGACGAGCGTGAATCTCTCCAACCAGCTCGTTCTCCAACAACGCTGGTGGCTGGCCGCTCTTTTTGCCGGCGCCGCCTTCATCATCGCCTTTACGATCGCAATCCTCCGCCCTGGCGGCACGGAGCGCGCGCCGCTCACCACTGTGATGAGCACGGCGCCCCCTCACCCGATCATTCGCGCGCTGCCTCGCGTCGGCCTCGTCTTCCTCATCGCCTATCCGTTTCTCGTCCTGCTGGCGACGGGCAACGCGGGCGCCGTCAAATGGATCGATAATTTCGGCATCCAGATCCTGATCTATATCCTGCTGGCCTGGGGCCTCAACGTGATCGTCGGCTTCGCTGGCCTGCTCGACCTCGGCTTCGTCGCATTCTACGCCGTCGGCGCCTATTCGACCGGATTGCTGGCGAAGACCTTCGGCCTCTCGTTCTGGATCCTGCTGCCGCTCGCGGGAATTCTCGCCGCATTCTGGGCGCTGATCGTCGGCCTTCCCGTCCTCCGCCTTCGCGGCGACTACATCGCCATCGTCACGCTCGCCTTTGCGGAAATCGTCCGCCTCGTGCTGGTCAACTGGGTGCCGGTGACCGGCGGCTACGCGGGCGTGTCCGGCATTCCGGCGCCGTCCATCGCGGGCTACACCTTCACGATGGGACCGAACAACATCGCCACCGCTCTAGGTCTGCCGCCCTCGCCCCTCTACCGCCTGTTCTTTCTCTTCTACTTGATCCTGGCCCTCGTCGTCCTCTGCTACTGGGTGACGACGCGTCTGCGCACGCTTCCCGTGGGGCGCGCTTGGGAAGCGATGCGCGAGGACGAGATCGCCTGTCGCTCGCTCGGCATTTCGATTGCCAAGACGAAGCTCTCCGCCATGGCGGCCGGCGCCTTCTTTGGCGGCCTTGGCGGCGCCTTCTTCGCGAGCCGCCAGGGCTTCATCAGCCCGGAAAGCTTCGTCTTCATGGAGAGCGCGGTTCTGGTTGCTATCGTCGTGCTCGGCGGCCTCGGCAATATGATGGGCGTCGCGATTGCTGCCGTCGTCATGATCGGAGGCACTGAGCTGCTGCGCGAGCTCACGGTATTGAAGCGCGTGTTCGGTCAGGATTTCGACCCCACCCAGTACCGGATGCTGCTGTTCGGGTTGGCGATGGTCATGATCATGGTCTGGCGTCCGAAGGGGCTCATCGCCTCGCGTGAGCCAAGCGTGCGGCTCGGCAGCAAGCCGCCCGCCCGCACCGGCCCCGTCACCGTTCCGGCGGAGTGATCTGCACATGCGCTGGCAAACCGACCCGCTCCTCGTTGTCGATCATCTCTCCATGCGCTTCGGCGGGCTCGTCGCCGTGAACGATCTCTCGTTCACGGTGGGACGCGGAGACATCACCGCCCTCATCGGCCCGAACGGCGCCGGCAAGACCACCGTCTTCAACTGCATCACCGGCTTCTACAAACCGACCAGCGGCCGCATCGCGCTCGCCCACGGCGGCGCGGCAACCGCTGAAGCCGTCGATACGCTCACCGGCTCCGACCGGCGCCACACACACGGCGAGAAGCCCGAGCTGTTCCTGCTCGAACGCATGAGCGACCACGAGATCGCAGCCACCGCCCGCGTCGCGCGCACCTTCCAGAACATCCGCCTCTTTCCTGGAATGACGGTGCTCGAAAACCTGATCGTCGCGCAGCATAAAACACTGATGCGTGCGTCCAGGCTTAGCATGGCAGGCCTCTTGGGCCTTGCAGGCTATCGTGCAGCAGAGAAGAAGGCGCTCGACCTCGCCCGCGCCTGGCTCGACGTCGTGGAACTCACCGACCGCGCTGACATGCCGGCGGGAGAGCTGCCCTACGGCGCACAACGTCGCCTTGAGATCGCGCGCGCCATGTGCACGAACCCCGTCCTTCTCTGCCTCGACGAGCCGGCAGCCGGCCTCAACAACCGCGAAAGCGCGGAGCTGACGCGGCTGTTGCGTGGCATCCGCGCGCAGACCGGCGTCTCGATCCTGCTCATCGAGCACGACATGAGCGTGGTGATGGACATCTCCGACCACGTCGTCGTGATCGAGTACGGCACCAAGATCGCCGACGACACGGCCGACGCCGTGAAAAACGATCCCAAGGTGATCGCCGCCTATCTCGGCGTCGAGGATGAGGAGGAAGCCGAGGCCGTGGCCGCCACCACCGAGGAGATCAAGCCATGAGCGGCCCTCTTCTCGCCATCGACGGCATCTCGGCCTTCTACGGCAATATCCAGGCGCTCAAAAACGTTTCGCTCGACGTCAAACGCGGCGAGATCGTCACCCTGATCGGCGCCAACGGCGCGGGCAAATCCACGCTCATGATGTCCGTGTTCGGCAATCCGCGCGCGCGCGAAGGCGCCATCGCTTTCGACGGCCAGCCGATCACGCACCTCTCCACGCATCACATCGCCCGCCTCAACATCGCGCAAGTGCCCGAGGGGCGGCGCATCTTCCCGCGCATGACCGTCTTCGAAAACCTGCAGATGGGCGCGGCCTTGACGGGAAGCGATACGTTCGATTCCGATCTTGAGCGCGTCTGTACGCTGTTTCCACGTCTCAAGGAGCGGCTCACCCAACGCGGCGGAACGCTCTCGGGGGGCGAGCAGCAGATGCTGGCCATCGGACGCGCGCTCATGAGCCGCCCCAAGCTTCTGATGCTGGACGAGCCGTCGCTCGGCCTCGCCCCGCTCATCGTGAAGCAGATTTTCTCGACTCTCGCCGAGCTCAACGCGCAGGGCATGACGATCTTCCTGGTGGAGCAGAACGCCTTCCACGCGCTCAAGCTCGCCCATCGGGCCTACGTGATGGTCAACGGAGCGATCACGATGACGGGCTCCGGCCGCGAACTCCTCGCGCAACCCGAAATCCGCCAAGCCTATCTCGAAGGCGGACGGCATTAGGACGCGACGCTCATGCTCGAAAACACCCTCTCCGCGATCGGCTACGCACTCCCACCCAACGGGAGCATCGTGCCGTTTCTGCTTCTCACGCTCGCAGCCGGGGGCGGCGCCGCATGGCGCACGGGCCAAGCCGTGGCCGAACGCTGGGGCGAGCTCTGGCCCGTCGTGGCCTACACGCTGCTCATCGCTGTCGCCGTCCGCTTCCTGCACTATGCCTTGTTCGGCGCCGAGCTACTCTCGCTTACGAGCTACGCGATCGACGCTCTGATCCTCATCACCATCGGGCTCCTTGCACATCGCGTCCGCCGCGCCCGTCACATCACGGAGCAATATCCCTGGATGTTCGTGCGCACGAGCCCGTTTACGTGGAAGGCCAAGCCCCATCGGCCCGAAGCATGAACCATCGGTCTGATGAAAAGACCTGACGGACGAACGCCGAAGGGCGTGACTCCGCCTCGTTTTCGAGGGACAACGTCGCCAGAAACTCGATTGCGCAGCATGGGAAAGTCCACGCCGCGCCGATGCCGGAAGGAGAACTATTCATGCGCCTCATGAGATTTGCAGGTGTCCTCAGCGTCGCCCTGGCACTGGCATCGTGTGGCGAGAGCGAGCAACGGCTCAAATTCGGCCTTGCCGGGCCCCTCACAGGCCGCGACGCCGTGTTCGGTGCCCAGTTGCGCAATGGCGCCGAGCAAGCGGTACAGGACATCAACGCCGCGGGCGGCCTCAATGGCCAGCAGATCGAGCTGATATTCGGCGATGACGCGGGCGATCCCAAGCAGGGACGCTCCGTGGCCAACACGTTCGTGGGCGAAGGCGTGAGCTTCGTGATCGGCCACTTCAACTCCGGCGTCACCGAGCCCTCATCCGATGTCTACGCCGAGAACGGCATTCTGATGATCACACCGGGCTCGACCAACCCGCGCATCACCGAGCGCGGCCTCACCAACGTGTTCCGGATCTGCGGCCGCGACGACCAGCAGGGCAAGGTTGCGGGCGAATACATCGCCCAGCATTTCAAGGATAAGCGCGTCGCCGTCGTTCACGACAAAACGACCTACGGAAAAGGCCTCGCCGACGAGACCAAGAAGGTCATGAACGGCCTCGGTATTCAGGAGGTGCTCTACGAGGGCGTCAACACGGGCGAACGTGACTTCTCCGCACTCGTATCGCTGATCCGGCAATCGAACGCCGACCTCGTCTACTGGGGCGGCGTCCACACAGAGGGCGGCGCGATCCTGCGCCAGATGCGCGCTGCCGGCGTCAACGCCGTCCTGATGGGAGGCGACGGCATCGCCACCAACGAGTTCGCAGCTCTTGGAGGGCCGGGCACGGAAGGCACACTCATGACGTTCGGCCCGGATCCGCAGAAGCGCCCCGAGGCCCAACCGGTTCTGGAGAAGTTCGCGGCCCGCAACTTCCGGCCCGAGTCTTACACGCTTTATTCCTACGCCGCCGTCCAGGTCATCGCCCAGGCTGCGACCGACATCGGCTCGCTCGATCCCACGGCCGTCGCCAACGAGCTGCGCACGGGTGGCAAGACCTACAAGACCGTGATCGGCGACATCTCCTTCGACGAGAAGGGCGACGTCACGCGGATCGACTACGTGATGTACACGTGGAAGACGCAGGCAGACGGCACCATCGGTTTCGTCGAGAACTGACGCCGCAGGAAACGGTTGAGATCGAGGAGCGGAACGGGCATGGGGCACGGGAGCCTTTCTCTCTTGTGCCGTAGGCCGCCTTGCCGCTTCGCAATGCGCTTGGTCACCGGCGCGTTCGCGCTTCTCGTTTTCACACAACATGCCGCCGCGGACATCCGCGTCGGTCTCGCAGCGCCGCTCTCGGGGCCGATGGCCTCTGTTGGCGCCGCGATGCGAAGCGCCCTCGAAGCAGCCATCGCGGAGGTCAACACGTCCGGAGGGTTCGCGGACCAGCGGCTCACGCTCGTCGTCGCGGATGACGCCTGCTCAAGCGCTAAGGCCGAGCAGGCCGCCACATCGCTCATCGCTGAACGCCCCGCCCTCGTTATCGGCCATCCGTGCTCCGGCGCGGCAACGAAGGCCGCAACCCTCTACCGCCGGGCTGGCGTGCTCCTGATCGCCGTTGGTGCGCGCCATCCCGACGTCACGAAAGGCGGCGATGCCGACGCGCTCGTCCTGCGGCTCGGGGGACGTGACGACCGTCAGGGCGACGCGGCCGCACACTGGTTGATCGAACACGCTTCCACCGGACGCATCGCCATCGTCCACGACCGCACCGCCTACGCGCGTGCCATCGCAACTCGTGCAAAAGCCGCTCTGGACGCAGCCCGCGTCGGCTCGATCGTCGATCTCACAATCGTCGCCGGCAACCGCGACTATCGCGAGACCGTCGCGGAAATTCGCGCCGCTGGAGCTGAGGCCGTTTTCTTCGCTGGTTTTCCTGACGAAGCGGCCATCATCGCCGCAGGTCTGGCCGAAAACGGCCCCACGATCCCGCTTCTCGGAACGGATAGCCTCGCGACACCCGGCTTTGCGGAAATCGCACGGCGGACAACCACGCCCGTTCGCGTCCTCCTGCCATCGGATCCGCAAGCCCTCGCGCCCCCTACGGATGCCCAGGACACCCTCGCGCCCGCAATCGGCCCCCATCACGGCTCAGCTGCCCTCGCGCAGGCCGCGCTCGAAGCGTGGCTTTCAACAATACGGCGCATCGGCACAACGGACGCCGTATCCGCTGGCGGCGCGCTTCGCGATAGCGCTGTCGAGACGCGCACGCTGGGCGTCCTTCGCTTCGACAAAAATGGGGATCTCGTAGGAGAGGCGTTCGTTCCGGCGTCGGCAGCGGCCATCGGCTGGGTGCGAGAGCGATAACGGCTCGTGTGGAACCGAAAGTCGAGGGCCGCAGTTCACGCCACGGCCGGGGAATAAACCCACCGGCCCACTCGTTTTCTGAGCACGACCAAACGAAGGTCGAAAACGGGCCGCTCGCCGCACAACAACGACGCAGGGCGAGCAAAAAAAGCAATCTGGAACGGGCTCTACGTGGAGCCCGAACCCCTACATGCGTGGCGCACGTCTCAATTGGCGACGACGACGTTCAAAAATGGACTGAGGATCAGCGTCCCTGGGATTCAATCAGGCATTCGCGGGCCAGGCGGCGCTCCATGAGCGTAAGTGGCTCGGGCACCTGTTGGCCGCGGCTGCGATAGGAGCGGATGCGCTCCAGCACCAAGGCGTAAGACCGGCGAGGGTCGTCGATCTCCTCAAGGCGATGATTGAGTTCAGCAATCTCCGCCTGCATTTGTTCCGTCATATCTCCTTACCTCTGGTTTCGCCGCGTATTTTGTCCGGCATTCGCGTAAGATCCCGGCGCGAAGACAATCCACACTTGGTTACTAAACTTTCAAACCCCGGTATGGGATCGCATCACATGTTCAGAATACCTGGATCGGGACGAGTTTGCGCTGACAAATTCGCAACAGTTGTGTTTCCAGCTCATGTCTTCCCTTGGCGTGGGGCCTGATGAAACACCGGAATATGGCCCGATAGCGGCGCTTCTTGCTCACTAATTGTTGCGCAATATTGCATCACGCGACTGTGGCGAATGCGCCGCAGCAATTTCTACCGGGCTGACTCACAGTCCTTTTTCAAAGTTTACATGATGGAAATGCGGAAAGAATTTTGCGGTGCACTCTGAAACCCGCAGAATGCTGAATAGCTGGGAATTACGGGCGTCGGCGGGCTTTCCAAGCCGTCACATGACAGCGACACGACATAATGTCGCAACTGGCGTTCAGGCCCGCCAGGGCGTCCGGCCGCGCGGCATGCCCCGCAATTGAAGCGGCCCGCCCGCTCTGCTAGGCCCTTCCCACGCTTCGAGCCCGAAAGAGATCCAAATGATTCCCCGTTACACGCGCCCTGAAATGGCATCCATCTGGACGCCCGAGACACGCTTCCGCATCTGGTTCGAGATCGAAGCGCACGCGGCGACCGCCATGGCCGAGATCGGAATCGTGCCGAAGGATGCGGCGCGCGTGATCTGGGAAAAGGGCTCAAAGGCCATCTTCGACACCCAGCGCATCGATGAGATCGAAGCCGTCACCAAGCACGACGTCATCGCTTTCCTCACTCACCTGGCCGAACTCGTGGGACCGGAAGCACGCTTCGTGCACCAGGGCATGACGTCGTCGGACGTACTCGATACCTGCCTCAACGTGCAGCTCGTCCGCGCCGCCGACCTCCTGATCGCCGACGTCGACCGCCTTCTCGCGGCCCTCAAGACGCGCGCCTTCGAGCATAAGACCACCGTCACCATCGGGCGCAGCCACGGCATCCACGCCGAACCGACGACGTTCGGTGTCAAGCTGGCCTACGCCTACGCGGAGTTCGCCCGTGCCCGCGAACGGCTCGTTGCGGCCCGCCGCGAGGTGGCCACCTGCGCCATTTCGGGCGCCGTCGGCACCTTCGCCAACATCGATCCTTCGGTTGAAGTGTACGTCGCAGAGAAGCTTGGACTCGAACCGGAGCCGGTCTCGACACAGGTCATCCCGCGCGACCGCCACGCCATGTTCTTCGCCACGCTCGCTGTCGTCGCCTCGTCCATGGAGCGCCTCGCGACCGAAATCCGCCACCTGCAGCGCACCGAAGTGCTCGAGGCCGAGGAGTTCTTCTCCGTCGGCCAGAAGGGCTCCTCCGCCATGCCGCACAAAAGAAACCCCGTGCTGACCGAGAACATCACCGGCCTCGCCCGCATGGTGCGTGCGTATGCGCTTCCCGCCATGGAGAACGTCGCGCTCTGGCACGAGCGGGACATCTCGCACTCGTCTGCGGAGCGCATGATCGGCCCAGACGCGACCGTAACCCTCGACTTCGCACTGAACCGCCTCGCAGGCGTCATCGAAAAGCTCGTGGTCTATCCTGAGAACATGCAGAAAAACCTCGACAAGCTCGGCGGCCTGCACAATTCGCAGCGTGTGCTGCTTGCGCTCACCCAGGCCGGTGCCTCACGCGAGGAGTCGTATTCCCTCGTCCAGCGCAACGCGATGAAAACGTGGGAGCACGGCGCAGACTTCCTGGCCGAGCTCAAAGCCGACACGGACGTGACGGCGAAAGTCCCGGCAGCGGAGCTCGAAGCGCTGTTCGACCTCGGCTATCACCTCAAGCACGTGGACACCATTTTCGCGCGCGTCTTCGGCTCGGCATAACCGCACCCAGCCGGAAGGGCGCGGGCCCACGACCGTGCAATCCCAGGTCATCCGACGATGAGCCGCCCCCTGACCAGCCTTATCGGCTACGGCTGCGCCGCCCTTGGCGCGGCCTTTTTCTCGACGAAGGCGATCTTCATCAAGCTCGCCTACCAGGATCAGCTCGACGCCTCGCTGTTCCTCGCCTACCGCATGATCTTCGCAACGCCCGTGTTCGTCGCCATCGGTCTCTGGGCCATGGCGAAGCGCATGGCGAAAGGCGACCCCGCACCCGATTGGCAAAGCATCGCCTGGGCCTGCTTCGTAGGCTTCGTCGGCTACTACATGGCCTCCGCTTTCGACTTCGCGGGCCTGCAATACATATCCGCCAGCCTCGAACGGCTCGTGCTCTTCACCTACCCGCTGTTCGTGATGATCATCGGCGCGGTGTTCTATGCCGAAGCCATCACCGCGTTCGGCATCGCCGCCGCCGTCGTCACGTATGCCGGGCTTGCCGTCGTATTCGCGGTCGACCTTCCTGTCGGCGGACGCGACACGGCCCTAGGTACGGCCCTCGTCCTCGGCGCGGCGATCTCGTTCGCCTGGCACCAGATCCTGGCCAAGCGCGTGATCTTGCACCTGGGGCCGACACTCTTCACGAGTATTGCGCTCACCTCCGCCGGCGTCTTCTGCGTGCTCCATCACGTTGTCTTCGGGAGCGGAAGCTTCACCGCCACGCCACGCTTCATGTGGCTGGCCGCGGGCTGCGCCGTCGTCGCAACGGTGCTGCCGACGTTTCTGATCAGCGCGGGCCTCGCACGCGTCTCGTCTCAGGCCGTCTCCATGATCGCGACCGTCTCGCCATTGGTGACCATCGGCCTCGCCATCGCGATCCTGCACGAGCCCTTCACAGCCGCCGATGCCTTCGGCGCCGCGCTCGTGTTGCTCGGCGTCGGCCTCTTCACCTGGGGCGACAGCCGGGCCAAACGCACATCTGCGCCGTAAGCCCGAAACGCTTTCAGGCCGATCATCCGCCGAGTGCGACGCCTGCCGGGTTCATCTCCCGTTCATATCGGAGCCATTGTGCTGTCACGTTGCGGCTGAAGGCTCGCTTCCGAGCACAGACGCCGGTCGTCTGCCGGGCAAGATTTTCGCATACACATGAAAAGAGGCACGTCATGACAAAGAACAAGGCTGACGGATCGCACCTCTCGCGCCGTCGCGCGCTCTCCATGCTCGGGCTCGCCGCGGCCGCCGGATACGCGGCCCCCTCCCTTCTCAACCTCACGGAAGCCAAGGCCGATCCGCACGGCCGGACCCGCACGCGAACACGGACGCGAACCCGCACACGCACACGCCGCCGTTGACGCCATTCCCGCAAGACCGCCAGCGCAGCTCGTCTGCGCTGGCCCTCTCAGGGGAGGACGGCCCGTGACGACCTCGGTCACCACAGTTGTGCGCTCACGCCAGGCCGGATGGTCCATCGCATTCGTCAATTGCGATCCTGTCTTGCATGGCCTGGAGACCATCCTTCACGGCTGGGACCTCGTCCGCCTCCCGAAAAGTCGCGCAACCCGCGCCGACGTCACAATCACCTCCACCGCGGACGGCTACGACTGGGCCTCCGAAACGCTCCCAAAACCCAAATATTGGGACGAGTCACCGCCGGTCACGGACAGGGACGCCGTCTCGGACATCCACGACGCCCTGTTCGACTGGTATCAACTCGCCCATCCGAAAAGGCTGTGCCTGCACGCGGGCGCCGTGAGGGTGGGATCGCAGCTCGTATGCTTTCCCGCCGTCGGCAAGGCGGGTAAGTCGAGCCTTTCGATCGAGCTTGCCGCGGCGGGCCATACGTTCTTCTGCGACGACGTGCTCGCCATCGACGGCGAGACGCTAGCCGGCATCGCCCTCGGTGTCGCGCCGGTGATGCGCCGGCCGTTTCCACACAGCCCGGGCGCGCGCATCACGGCGTATGCAAAGGCGCATCTCGGGCTCTCCAATGCGAAATGGGCCTACGTGCCGCCCGACCCGGCCCACTGGGCCGCACAGGGCACGACGGCACCGGTGGGCGCCATCGTTCTGCTCGACCGTAAGCCCTCCGGGGCCGTACGCCTCGAACGCCTCTCCGCCGCCGACGCGCTTCGCGAACTCGTGCTGCAGAGCTTCGGCTGCCGGGGAGACCACGCCCATGCCCTCGCCACCCTGCACGCCGTCTTGAACCAGGCCGAAATCTTTCGCCTTCGCTACAGCAACCTCAGGGAGGCCGCCGATGATATCGCGACCGCATGCGCGCTCCCCACAGCCTGACGCGGCCGGTAGGCCGTCGGCACGGACGCGCTACCGCCGGCAGGCGGACATTGTGGCGCGGGCGGCGGATGCGCACCTCTTCCTGTCCGGCAGCAGCCTCAACGCCATTCACGAGCTGAACCCCACCGGCGCGGCAATCTGGAAACTCCTTGAGACCCCGCGCTCGGAGACCGAGATCGTCGATATCTTCGCCGCCGCCTATCCCGAGCGGAGCCGGACAGACCTCGCGCATGACGTCAAGTCCGTGCTGGATGCGTTGCACGAAGCGGGATACGTCGCCGCCGACCGCTGAACGGATGCAACAGGGCGCGACCGAAGTCCGGACCCCGGCTTGGGAACGCCGCCGCGACGGGCTATGATCGCGCCGATGACAGACACCCCCGCGCGCTTCCTCACTCCCGATCTCCTCCGCCGCATCGCCGTCACACTACTCGCCCTCGGTCTCTACCGCGTCGGGCAGTGGATCCCCTTGCCTGGTCTCAATCTCGCGGCTTTGGCTCAGGCGGGCACGCTCGACACCTTCTCCGTCTCCCGCCCATCGACGTCCATCATGGCGCTTGGCCTTTTGCCGCTGCTGACAGCACTCGTCTTGGCAGAAGGTCTGCTGTGCCTCTCGCCGCGTCTTCGACGGTGGGGCGAAACGCCGAGCGGACGCACGAAACTCTGGCGCGGAGCAATCATCGCCGCGCTTACCCTCGCCGCCCTGCAAGCCTGGGGCGTGGCCCGCGCGCTCGAAGCGATCCCCGGCGTGGTGATCGCGCCCGGCGCCGCGTTCCAAGTGGGCGCCACGGTATCGTTCGTCGGCGCCACGCTCATCATCGTCTGGTTGAGCGACGGCATCACGCGGCACGGACTGGGCCACGGCTTCTGGATTCTCCTCGCCGCAAGCTACGCCGAAACTTTCGTTCAGCCGCTCGTCCTGCAGCTTCCACTGCTCGCGATGGGAGCAATCAGCTTCGGAAACTATCTTCTCTCGATCGCCACATGGTTCGGGTTTCTTGCGCTAACAACAGCGGCGCTGACGGCGCTCGTGAAAGCTCGCCCGCCTCTTTCCACCCCGCAAGAATTGCTGTGGGTTCCGCTCGTCGCGCCCATGGCTGTCACGTTGGCCGTGAGCGCTGTCCTCATGACGGTCTGGCTCGTGCTGCCTGGAGACAGCGCCCTCGCCGTAGCCGAAGGCATCGCCATGGAGCTCACGTTGCCCATGCTCACCATCGCCGTCGCCGCAGTCGTGCTCCTTCGTAGGAAAAGCATGCTGCTTCCCGGCGAGCGGGTGAACGTCCACGCTGCAGTACCCGTCATTGCGGCTCTCGTGGCAGCCGTCGTGGCAAGCGTCTTTTTCCCGCACGCCAAGATCGCTCTGCTCCTCGCCGCCATCGGCCTCGTCATATTGGAAACCATCCGCCCTGCGACGACGCACACCGAGACCCCGCCCCTTGCACCCGAGCGATTTCCGGCTACATGAGGCCCCATGCGTACATCTGACGTCGACATTCTCATCGTTCCCGGCTGGTCGAGCTCGGGTCCCGACCATTGGCAGTCCCGCTGGGAGCGCACGCTGAAGACCGCGCGCCGCGTCGAGCAGGACGATTGGTTCGCGCCCGAGCGCGAGGCGTGGGTCGGCCGCATCATCGACGCGTCGGTCGCCAGCAATCGCCCCGTCGTGCTCGTCGCCCACAGCCTGGGCGTTGCAGCCGTCGCTCACGTGGCCGAACGCATCCCCAAGGGCTTTCTCTCGGGCGCGTTCCTCGTCGCGCCTGCCGACGTAGAGAATGCGAGCGCTTGGCCCGAGACGGAGGGCCTCACCCTCGACGGCACGGCAAGCGGATTCGCGCCGTTGCCGAAGAAGGCGTTTCCCTTCCCGTCGGTCATGATCGCCTCCTCGAACGATGCCTATTGCTCGCTCGAACGCGCAAACGCCCTCGCCACGGCGTGGGGCTCGACGCTCGTCGAAGCGGGAGACGTCGGCCACGTCAACAGCGCGTCCGGGCACGGCCCTTGGCCGGATGGCGTGCTGAGGTTCGGCGCGTTCCTGAGAACGCTCGACGAATAATCGCGCGCAGGTTCCGCAAACGCGACGAAAGCGACAAAAGAAAACGGCGGGCTTCGCATCTGCGAAGTCCGCCGTAGCTGTTCAAGCGACGGTGCTGCCGTGCTTACGACTTGCTCGCCTCGATCTCGGTCACGGCCTGTGCGAGAAATTCGGAAAGCTTCGCGCGAATGTCGTCTTCGGTGATCGCGATCCCCTTCTGATCGAAGTCGGCCTTCACCTTGCGCACCACGTCCTCGTCGCCCTTCTCGGCGAGATCCGCCTTGCGCACGTCCTTCACGTACGCCTCGACATCCGCAATGCCGAGCTGCGCCGCCGCCCACTCGGCGAGTGCCTTGTTGCGCCGGCTTTCGGCCCGGAACTTGAGGTCCTGGTCGTGGGCAAATTTCTTCTCAAACCCTTTTTCGCGATCTTCGAACGTCGTCATGACCCTCTCCGCAAGGCTGTGGCAAATCCGCATGTTCCGGATTTGTTCCACGTGAAACATATGTTGTATGGGTCCAGCGCAGACCCTTAACCCGCGAGCCCTAACCCGACGTGGCAGACAAATCAACGGCTTGCCTGACCCGTAACCTTGAGGGGGCTCGGAACCCTCGTTTAGATTGTTTCTCACCCCTCGTTCGGCTAGTGTCCGGACATGTTTTTTATGCGTCCGGCCGACCCCCGCCAAGACGAGATTCCAAAAAAACTCGCTGCAAGATAAAGGGGTTGGCTCAACGGGGCGGAACGTCCCTTCTCCTAGAGATAAGTCTGAGCATGAGCGTGATCGTCAAAGGACCAGGATCGATGAACAAGCGGCGTCGGATCTACGAGGGAAAGGCAAAGGTGCTCTATGAAGGCCCCGAGCCCGGCACCCTCATTGCGCACTTCAAGGACGACGCCACAGCGTTCAACGCGAAGAAGCACGCGCTGATCGAAGGCAAAGGCGTGCTCAACAATCGCATCTCCGAGTACATCTTCCAACGTCTCGGTGAGATCGGTGTGCCGACGCACTTCCTGAAGCGTCTCAACATGCGCGAGCAGCTGATCCGCGAAGTGGAAATCATTCCGCTCGAGGTCGTCGTGCGCAACGTGGCCGCTGGCTCGCTCTCCGCGCGCCTCGGCCTCGAAGAGGGCATGCAGCTCCCGCGCTCCATCATCGAGTTCTACTACAAGGCCGACAACCTGAACGACCCGATGGTCTCGGAAGAGCATATCACGGCGTTCGGCTGGGCAACGCCGCAGGAAATCGACGAGATCATGCAGCTCGCGCTGCGCGTGAACGACTTCCTCGTCGGCCTCTTCCTCGGCATCGGCATCCGCCTCGTCGACTTCAAGGTCGAGTTCGGCCGCCTGTGGGACAACGAGCAGATGCGCATCGTGCTGGCCGATGAGATCAGCCCCGACTGCTGCCGCCTGTGGGACATCTCCTCGGGCGACAAGCTGGACAAGGATCGCTTCCGTCGCGATCTCGGCGGCGTTCTCGAAGCCTACCAGGAAGTGGCGCGCCGCCTTGGCGTGCTGACTGAGAACCGCCCGCCGAAGGGCATCGGCCCCGTGCTCGTGGCATCCAACCCCACCGGCAAGCCGAACTAACGTGCGATGAGGCGTTCGGCGCCCTTGTCATCCCGGCCGATGCGCTTTAGCGCGGAGAGCCGGGACCCAGGGCAGCGCTTGCACCGTTCGAAGCACGAAACCTCTGGGTCCCGGATCGCCGCTGATTGCGGCGTCCGGGATGACAATTCGAGGGATATTCTATGAAGGCCCGTATCAAGGTGACGCTGAAGCCTGGCGTCCTCGACCCGCAGGGCAAGGCCATCCAGAACGCGCTTGGCGCGCTCGGCTTCGATGGCGTCAACGACGTCCGCCAGGGCAAATACATCGAAGTCGACGTCGCCGGTATGAGCGAAGATGAGGCCCGCGCGCAAGTGGAGCGGATGTGCCGCGACCTCTTGGCCAACACCGTGATCGAAAACTACACCTACGAGTTGGCGCCTTGATGGGCCGGCGCCGCCGCTGGGCCTTGGCGCTGGTGAGCGCAATCGTCGTCTCGCCCGTGATTGCCCGCGCGGCCCCGCCCAACCTCGATTGCGAGCTCGGTTACGAGGGTCTGCGTTTCTACGCGACCGCCCTCCCCGGTGCGGAAACCGGCCACGAAGGCGGGTTCGATTTCGTAACGGTCTCTGAGCCGGATCGCTGGATCGCCCGTATCTTCATCACGACTGAAAGCCATCCAGCCCACCCCGCCGTCGTCCAGCGTACCCAACGCAAGCAGGTGACGGACGTCTGGACCGCCGACAGCAAGGGATGTGGATTTGGCAACTCCGGCCAGTTCACCATCCTGATGAACGACATGAAGTCCGGAGACACGGAATTGACCAACGCGTCCCGCGTCGAGGTCGAAGAGCGCAAGCGACAGCAATCGCCGCTCACGCCCTGATCCGCCGTCTCGAACACGAAAGTAGAGCCGAACCCATGCTGCGCGCCTCCGTCATCGTCTTCCCAGGTTCGAACTGCGACCGCGACGTGAAAGTCGCGCTCGAAGCGATCACGGGCTTCCCGGTGAAAATGGTTTGGCACGGCGACGCGAGCGTCCCCGCGTCCGACCTGATCGTGTTGCCGGGCGGCTTCTCCTACGGTGACTACCTGCGCTGTGGCGCCATGGCGGCCCATTCGCCGATTATGCGCGACGTGGTCGAGAAGGCGAAGAAGGGCACGCCCGTGCTCGGCATCTGCAATGGCTTCCAGGTTCTGTGCGAGTCGGGCCTGCTGCCGGGCGTCCTGATGCGCAACACGTCCCTCCACTTCATCTGCCGCGACGTCTATCTGAAGGCGGAAACGGACAAGGGCTTCTTCACCAAGTGCTATCGGCCGGGCGAAGTGATCCGGATGCCGGTCGCGCACGCGGAAGGAAACTTCTTCGCTGATTCCGAGACGCTCGACCGGCTCGAGGGCGAGGGTCGCGTCGCTTTCCGCTACTGCGACCGTGACGGCAACGTCTCTCCCGAAACCGGCATCAACGGTGCCCAGCGCAACATCGCCGGCATCACCGACGAAACCGGTCGCGTCCTCGGCCTCATGCCCCACCCGGAGCGCCTCTACGACGCGATCCTGGGCGGCACCGACGGTCGGCGCATCTTCGAGAGCGCGCTCCTCAGCACGCTGGAAGCCGCGGCCTGACATTCCGCCATAGGGCTGAAAATGCAAAGGGGGCGAACCGGAAGGTTCGTCCCCATTATTTCCCTTGCCTCAGGCAAGGTGAGTTTCGGGTCCCGGCATCTCACCGGGCGGGCCGAACTCAGCGCTGTTTGCGATTGCGGTCCGGAGCGGACCAAACCTGCAGAAGCGCGAGCAACACGGCTTTCATTTGTGATCTCTCTTCATTCAAAATTTCGAACCTGGGATCGCTCCGAGCCTGATTTGCCTCGGAGTGCCGATCTCGTAACTGTTCGTGTGCCCCTCATATAGAGACTCGTCCCGACAAAGGCGAGTGCGGCAGAAGCGCCCCAGCTCTGCGAGGCCCGCACCCCCTGCCTAGTTCCCCGCCAAAGCCGTGACGTGCTGAAAAATGGGGCAAAAGTGGAAAGAGGGCGGGAGATCGGCGCAATGCGCCCGGCAGCGTCTTGGCGGAGCCAAGCTTCGCTTGGACGCGACCTGCAGCAAGTGCCGCGGGTGTCAGCCCGAGAAATGAGGGCGCGAGATCGGCGCGAAGCGACCGGGAGCAAGGCGACACGCGGCAAGTGCCGCGGCCTTCCATAAAGCAGCACGCCTCCGGCGCCAAGCTTCCCTCAGCTTGTGTCAGCCCAAAACAAAAAAGAAGGCGGGAGATTGCTCTCCCGCCCCCTTCTGCGTGGCACCGAATAAGGAGGAAACGGCGCTTATCGCTTACGACTTGTAGGGCGCACGGTCGAACACGCGCGCGCTCATCCGTTCCGCACCCGGGCCGCAGAAGAACTCGGCCGACGCGCCAGACGCAGTATCGAGCTTGAACCCGGTACCCTGGCTGATGGGAACGACGATCCGCGTACCCGGACCGGCGACGAAGGCGTCACCTTCCGTCTCGGCGAGAACGAGGGTCAGATGGCAGGCGTTGTTGAGCGTCTCGAAGTAGGTGACGGTCTGCTTACCGCCAATGGCGAGCGAAAGGCCCCGCTTCGGAGACATGATCTCATGGTCACTGCCACGATCGGCCGGAAGGCCAGATCCTGCCAGAGCGGCACCAGCGGCCAGAAGGGCCGACACACTCACCAATGAAATGCGCTTTGTCGCTTTCAACATGGTTGTGCTCCTAGTTGCCAGGGAAGTTCTGATGATCGCCGACCGGGTACCCTGCGCCCTCACTGCCGGCTTGCACATAGAGATAACAGCATGACTCACCGACGAAAATTGATAATGCTGCATAGCAGCGGCCGACTTTGTGCAGCGCGGTACTGTCGCATTCTCTCAGATGTCGCACCACCTTGCGAACGGCCAGAGAGTTTCTAATCCATATCCCGAGCATATCAGTTCCGAAGATGCGGTGAAGCGCGCAGCGACCAAGGGGCTTCCCGCAAGCGACAAGCGAGGCAGCAGTCGCTATAAGCACCGCGTCAGATGTAGCCTGCGGCTACAAAAGCTATCGCCGCAGCGCACAGCCTTCCTCGCGAGAGACCCGAAAGCCAGAGATGCAGGACACCGCTACCCCCGAGATCACCCCCGAGGTCGTCGCCGCGCACGGGCTCAAGCCCGACGAGTATCAGCGCCTGCTCAAGATCCTCGGCCGCGAACCCAGCATGACGGAGCTTGGCATCTTCTCGGTCATGTGGAGCGAGCACTGCTCCTATAAATCGAGCCGCTTCTGGCTGAAGACGCTGCCGACATCCGGCGCGAAAGTGATTCAGGGCCCCGGCGAGAATGCAGGCGTCGTGGACCTCGGCGACGGCGACGCCGCCATCTTCAAGATGGAGAGCCACAACCACCCCTCCTACATCGAGCCTTACCAGGGCGCAGCGACCGGCGTCGGCGGCATCATGCGCGACGTCTTCACTATGGGCGCGCGCCCGGTAGCAAACCTCAACGCGTTGCGCTTCGGCGATCCATCGCACCCGAAGACGCGTCATCTCGTATCGGGCGTCGTCTCCGGCATCGGCGGCTACGGCAACTGCGTGGGCGTGCCCACCGTCGGCGGCGAGGTGAACTTCAACGCCGGCTACAACGGCAACATCCTGGTCAACGCCATGTGCGTCGGCCTCGCGAAGACCGACAAGATCTTCTATTCGGCCGCCAAGGGCGTGGGCCTTCCCGTCGTCTACACCGGATCGAAGACCGGCCGTGACGGCATTCACGGCGCGACGATGGCGTCCGCCGAGTTCGACGACAAATCCGAGGAGAAGCGCCCGACGGTTCAGGTCGGCGATCCCTTCACCGAGAAGCTTCTCATCGAAGCCTGCCTCGAGCTGATGGCCTCCGACGCCATCATCGCGATCCAGGATATGGGCGCCGCCGGCCTCACGTCCTCGACGTCCGAAATGGCCGACAAGGGCGGCGTCGGCATCGAGCTCGACCTCGACCACGTGCCCCAGCGCGAAGAGAACATGACGGCCTACGAGATGATGCTCTCGGAAAGCCAGGAGCGCATGCTCATGATCCTGAAGCCCGGCCGCGAGCCCGAGGCCGAAGCGATCTTCAAGAAATGGGGCCTCGACTTCGCCGTCATAGGCATCACCACGGATACCGGCCGCATGGTCGTGAAGCACAAAGGCAAGGTCGAAGCCGATCTCCCCGTGCCGGTGCTCGCGAACTCGGCACCCGTCTACGAGCGGCCGTGGTTTGCGCACGTGCCCCCGCAGCCCGTGTTGCCGCACTGGGTCAAAGCGCCGAACGGCAATCTCAACGCGCTGAAGACGATGATGGGCGCGGCAGCCCTCGCCTCCCGCCGCTGGGTGTGGGAGCAGTACGACCACATGGTCATGGGCGACACCGTGGGCCGCCCCGGCGGCGACGCGGCCGTCGTACGCGTGCACGGCACGAGGAAGGGCATCGCCGCAACCTGCGACGTCACCCCGCGCTACGTCGCCGCCGATCCCGAGATGGGCACGAAACAAGCCGTCGTCGAAACGTGGCGCAACCTCACCGCCGTCGGCGCCGACCCGATCGCCATCACCGACAACATGAACTTCGGCAACCCCGAGCGGCCCGAGATCATGGGCCAGTTCGTGGGCTCTGTGAAAGGCATGGCCGAAGCCTGCCACGTGCTGGACTACCCCGTCGTATCGGGCAACGTCTCGCTCTACAACGAGACCAACGGCATCGGCATTCCGCCGACTCCTGCCATCGGCGGCGTCGGCCTCATCCCCGACATCGCGTTCATGGCCGACATTCGCCTAAAGCGCGAAGGCGATCTGCTGATCGCCATCGGGCGCGAACAAGGCTGGCTCGGCCAGTCGCTCTATCAGGAGATTGTCTGCGAAAAGCTCGAAGGCGCGCCACCGCCGGTCGATCTCGCGGACGAGATCAAAGCCGGCCGCCTCGTGCGCGCGCTGATCCGCGAAAAGAAGGTGTCGGCCGTGCACGACGTCTCCGACGGCGGTCTCTTGGTCGCGATTGCCGAGATGGCGCTTGCCTCCCTCGATCCGACGACAGGCACGCGCCTCGGCGTCGAGTTGTTCGCCTATGAAGGCAAGCTCCCGCATCATGCCGTCTGGTTCGGCGAGGATCAGGGCCGCTACGTGCTGTCTGTCGATCCTGCCAAGGCAGAGGAAGTGATCGAGCGCGCACGCCTGCTCGCCCTTCCTGCTCGGATCATCGGCCGCACTGGCGGCGACAGCATCATCCTCAAGGGCGAAGACCCGCTGCTGCTTTCCGACCTCGCAGAGATCAACGAGAGCTGGCTGCCGGGTTACATGGCGGGCGAACTGTAAGCGCGCTTTGCCGTTCCGACGACGATCGGAGTCGATATGCGATTGCTTGTTCTAGGCGGGTCGGGCGGTGTTGGCTCCTGCTTGCTGGAGCAAGCCGTTGCGCGCGGCCACCGCGTGACCGCACAAACCCGCACCCCATCCAAACTGACGGCAAGCGATGCCGTCAGCGTCATCGTCGGCTCACCAACCGATGAAGCATTCCTGCGGCAGCACGTCGTCGGTCACGACGCTGTCATGCTGTGTCTCGGCGTCGACAGGATCGGCCGGACGACTTTGTTCTCGGAAAGCACGAAGGCGGTCATTGCCGCAATGAACTCAGCCGGTGTCCGACGCCTGATCGCGGTGACGGGGGTTGGAGCCGGCGATAGCAAGGGCCACGGCGGCTGGTTCTACAATACCGTCATCTACCCGCTCTTCACCCGGAACCGCTACGCCGACAAGGATCGGCAAGAGAACATGGTCGAGCAAAGCGATCTGGAGTGGACCATCGTCAGACCCGCGCCGTTTACCGCCAAGGCAGGGACCGGCGCGTTGCAGGTCCACACAAAAATCCCGGACGCGCTGCAATTGACGTCCGTCACCCGCGCCGAGGTCGCGAGCTTCATCCTCGACAGTCTCGAGAATGCGAGTTTCCTACGTCAAAAGCCGTTCATCGGCCATTCCTGACGGCAGCCCACGGCCTACGGACGAGCTGCGCGAGCGCCGGCCTATGCCCCGCGCATGACTGGACGTTCTGAAAATTTTCTCGGACGCCCGGACAAACGTCTCTCGCCGAATTTGTCATGATCCAGCCAGTCCACCACACAAGAGCTGGGTCACACCATGACAGATCTTACGAACGGCAACGAAGACGTCGTCTCGAATGCCGCCGACGAAATCCTTACGGATGCCGAACTCGACAACGTGGCCGGCGGCTTCATTCTTGGTGCGGCGGCCAGCGTTGGAAAATTCGTCAAAAACGTTGCAGTCGGCGCGTTCGAAGGCGGGCTCAACGGAATCCGCGCAGGCATGAACGGCGACTCGAGGCGCTGAGCCCCCAATATCGAGGAAGCAGACCATGTCCCACGAAAATATCGGCGTTGCTAAAGAGGCAGATGCAGTGAAAATCTCTCACGAAGAGGGAGATCTGAACGACGACGCACTGCACGCCATTTCGGGCGGCGGCTTTTTCGGCGGCATCGTCGGCGTGGTCCGGGCCTACTCCGGCCTCGCAGGCGGAGTTATCGGCGGCGCGGTCCGAGGTGCCAAGGAAAGCCTCGGCAAATAATCCGAGATCGCCGATTACGCACCGCGAGCGCGTCAGCGGATGGAACGTTCAAGCGCCGGTGCATCGGCCGTTGGCACGATCCGGCCAAACGCGACGACTTGCGTTTTCGTGTCGACCCAGGCCTGCGGCGGCGCGCCGTGCATGCGTTCGCACATCGACGCAGCTTTCGCGAGTTCGGCATCCGGCACGAAGTAATAGTGACCGGCCTTGCCGAGCACGGGGCCAAGATTATTGAAATAGTCCATCGCCAGTTCGAGCGCGCGCTGATCCACGCAGTGATCGGTCACGTTGAACGCGGATAAAGGAATCCGCGCATCGGCGAACTGCGCTTTGGGTGAGCCGCCGTCAGCCGCAGGCGAAACGAACCGCGTCCCGACGACGAGCGTCAGATCCTCCTCGACCGCAGCAGTCGATCCTGGCGTCGATGGCGATTGCTCCGCAGATACACCGGCCAGCGTCATCCATGCAGCAAGACCTGCGAGGGCGAGAGACGAGAAGCGGTGTATGGCCTGCATGACGAGTCTCCAACGCTTGCCCTCGCCGTCCTCTAATAATCCCGAACCCCGCTGCTAGTGCTTCTGCGCAATCTGATAGCAGATCGCTGGAACGGTATGGTCGCGAGACCCGTCGAGAGCGGCGTAGCGGCCGGGCGCAGTATCCGCCCGTAAATTGCCGTCTGCAATCGTATAGTAGAAGTGCGGTGGGCGCGACAGGTCGATGGCGAGCAGCCGCGACTGCTCCCAGAGGAAGGAATGGAATGCTTTGTCCTCCTCCCGGTCCTTGAAGACCGCGACGACGGCCGCGCTCGTGCTCAACCGATGTTCGAGGCGCTCCGCGATCCCACCCGGCAGCACGGCGTGCGCATAACCCGGAATAACCACGAGCTTTCCGCCCCCCTTCGATTGCACCTCACGCTCGACATATGCGGCAAGCTCATCGTCATGGCTGAAACGCTCGCGCATGATCGCAGCATCCCGCTCGTCCTTCGTAATTTTTCCATCGAGCCCGTATCTCAGCCAAGCCATATCGTCGAGCTGGGCAAGGCATCGATAGACCGGATCGTTGAACGTCCGGAACCCGCCATGCGGATTGTTGAAGTCGTAGAAGATCGCATTGAGGCCGAGCTGTTTGGCGAGCAGCACCTGACGCCCCAGAGCGGACGCAACCCTGTGCTGCGTAACGTCGGATCTCACCCCCGGATTGTCGGGATCGACGAAGTGCCACCGGCCCGAGCGAATGACGTCTTGTGCAAACGCCTCGACGTCGAATTCCGTCTCGATGCCTTTGGCTTGACGCCCCAACACGCGCGGCATTTCAATCGCGACGTGCCGCACACCTGCCCGCTTCATCGTCTCGAACAAAGCCGACGATGAAAAGAACGCAATGCGTTCTCGAACGCCGTGTTTGACGTCGGCAAGCACGATCAAGTCACGAGATCGAAGAATATCCTCGATGGACCGCAGATCCGTCGATGCTTGAGCGAAAGCGCCCTGCGCCGCGCAGGACACAGCGAACATCAATGCCCCGCACCGCGCGAACGCCTTGGCAAGCGCTCGGAGCGAAACTGTGGGTTTGAGGCGTGAATGCACGCGAAGGGAACGAAGCATCGGGAACCTGCCAAATGGCTGACGATCAAGCCCCGAGACGTTCCTCGCCGTTTTTTGCTTTGTCTGAAATGCTATAGAGATTCAGTTCGGCCGCAATCTCCAAGATTGCCGCTCTATTGAACAATAACTGATAACGAATTCAGCAATCGCAGGCAGGTGAAGCAATTTTTCACCCGCCCGCACGCCAGGATTGATCTCGTGGACGGATGAGATCGATGCATCTCGGCAGGTTTGCTCAACTGGGCTAATCCTCAAACCCCCAGCCGCTCACCGCCTTCACCTCGATAAACTCGTCGATGCCGAAGCGGCCCCATTCGCGCCCGTTGCCGGACTGCTTCATACCGCCGAAGGGTGCGTGCTGCTCGTTGCCGGCACCGTTGATGTTCACGTTGCCGGCGCGGATCTGGCGGGCCACGTTGCGCGCACGATTGAGATCGCCCGACGACACGTAGCCCGCGAGGCCGTACGGCGTGTCGTTGGCGATGCGCACCGCCTCGTCCTCGCTCGCATAAGGAATGATCGAAAGCACGGGCCCGAAGATTTCCTCGCGCGAGACCGTCATGTCGGGCGCCACGTCTGCGAACACGGTCGGGCGAACGAAGAAGCCCTTGTTGAGCCCCTGCGGACGGCCAGGGCCGCCAGCCGCCAGTGTCGCGCCTTCCTCGACGCCGACCTCGATCAGCTTCTGGATCTTCTCCCACTGCGTGCGATTCACGACAGGGCCGAGATCCGTGCCCGCCTCGTTCGGATCGCCGACCTTGAGACCGTCCGCAACAGCCGCCGCGATCCGCGCGGCATCCTTCATGCGGTCAGCCGGCACCAGCATCCGCGTCGGCGCGTTGCACGATTGGCCAACGTTGTTGAAGCAATGGCGCGCACCACCCGTGACCGCTTTCTCGAAATCGGCATCGGCCAGAATGATGTTGGGCGACTTGCCGCCAAGCTCCTGGCTCACGCGTTTCACCGTCGGCGCGGCCCGGATCGCAACGTCGATGCCGGCTCGCGTCGAGCCCGTGAACGAGATCGTGTCGATGTCGGGATGCGATGAAAGCGCAACGCCAACGTCCGGCCCAAGGCCATTGACGAGATTGAACACACCGGGCGGCACACCCGCCTCGTCGAGCACTTCGGCAAAAATCAGCGCCGACGTCGGCGTGTATTCCGAGGGCTTCAGGATCATCGCGCAGCCTGCTGCGAGCGCAGGCGCCACCTTGCAGCCGATCTGATTGAGCGGCCAGTTCCACGGCGTCACCATCCCCGCGACGCCGATCGGCTCCCGCGTGATCATCGCGCTTTTGAGACGCTCCTCGAAAGGATACGTCTTGAGCGCGTCGTACACGGTCATGATCTGGCCAAGGCCCGCGCCCGCCTGAATACGCTCCGCGAAGGGCTGTGCGGCGCCCATCTCATCCGAGATCGCCCGGCCGATGTCCTTCATGCGTTTGCGGTAGACTTGCATCACCCGCTCGAGCAGCGCGAGCCGCTCTTCGCGCGTCGTCGCCGCGAATGCCGGCCATGCGGCACGGGCAGCCGCAACCGCGCGATCCACATCCGCCGCGGAACCGAGCGCGATCTCGTACATCACCTCTTCCGTCGCCGGATTGACGACGGGAAACGTGCGCCCGCTCTCCACGGGCGCCACCCACTCACCGTTGATGTAGAACTTGTCGCGCTGTGCCATGCCCCATCACGTCCTTGCTTGAAGCCTTATGCTCTCTTCGCATGGCCCGGACGGAGCGCCAAGCCTCGCCAAGCCCTCCTCGGGCGACGGCACGCAACACCCAGGAAACACGCGAACAGCCTAAACAAAACCTTTAAAGACATGAGAAAATATAAGCAATATCAATGCAATGAAACAATCAAATGCATCAGTAATTTAACTCAAATGCGCCATACTCCGTCTCAAGTCATCGCTTGAGTTGGAGTGAGTTATGCGTAAAGCGACAACCCTGGGCCTGCTTGCGGCAGCCCTGATCCCCCTATCGCTCGACCAGCAATCGCCGAGCCACGCCAGCGAAGCTGTCGCGGTGCCGGAGCTCGCGGAAACGAGCATAATCCACGCAAAAATCCAGACCATCGTGTTTACGATGGAGCGCAACGGCGAAATCGAACGCTCCATGCAACGCGCTGCAAAGGCCCGCGAAAGGGACCGCGCAGCTCAGCGCACCCGCGAGCTTGCAGCCCGCGCGTACGACCGGCGCCGCACGGCAGAAACTGCGCCCTATCGCCTCGACAACAGCCACATGATGGCGTTCACCGCCGAGCGCAACGCTGAAATTCGCCGTTCGCTCGCGGCCTATGAGAGCGCTCGCGAGATACGCACGCAGCAGATCGCAGCCGACAAGGCTCGTGACAGTTTCGCAGCCGCAACGCGCCAGGCCGAGATGCTGATTTCCAATGCCCGCGCAACCGACGAACCCATGTGGACGACGCTCGGCCGCCTCGCACCGCTGATCGCGTCGACGAGCCCCATCGAGCCGCCGGCGATCCAGATCGCAACCGCGAAATCCGCCATCGAGACCGGCAGCATTGAGCAGCCAGCCATCATCGGCCCCTGCGCCACCCCGTCTCCCTGAGGCGGCCTTTCCCTCCCCTCTGAGGCACGGTAATCTCGCGAGGCCGCCCCAAAAGGGCGGCCTCTGGCCTATTCAAGGGAGAACCCACCGCCTCATGCCTATGGACCCGCGCGAGATCGAAAGCCTGATTAAGGCCAAGTTCCCGGACGCCACCGTCGAAATCCAGGATCTTGCCGGAGACGGCGACCACTTTGCCGCCCGCGTCGTAACGAGCGCATTCAAGGGCAAGAGCCGCGTCCAGCAGCACCAGATGGTCTATGACGCGCTCGGCGGCCGCATGGGCGGCGTGCTTCACGCGCTGGCGCTGACGACCCAATCGCCGCCCGATTGACGGGTGCGATTGACAACGGCCCGCCCCGCGCCACATCTAGCGCCAACAGTGCCAATTCCCCCGGCGTCACGACGGGCTAAAATCAAGGAAGAACCGAACATGAGCGAAGCCGCCGCCCACGAAGCGATCAAGAAGACCATCGAATCCAACGACGTGGTCCTGTTCATGAAGGGCACCGCCCAGTTCCCGCAGTGCGGCTTCTCGGCTCAGGTCGCACAGATCCTTCTCCACCTCGGCGTACCCTTCCAGGATGTCAACGTGCTGGAAGACCAGGACCTGCGCGAAGGCATCAAGACCTACACCAACTGGCCCACGATCCCGCAGCTCTACGTCAAGGGCGAGTTCATCGGCGGCGCCGACATCGTCCGCGAGATGTTCCAGGCCGGCGAACTCCACACCCTGATCCACGAGAAGGGAATTCCGCACAGCAATCATGGCTGATTGCTGTTTTTGAGTGCCTGACACAAGCGGCGGGAAGCTTGTTCGACAGAGAGCGTGCCGTGCTGATAGCCGGCGCACTTGCGCCGGGCGCCCTTGGCGCCTGAGCCCCTTCGGGGCTGGCTGTCGCGTCGGTAAAACCGGCGCGTTAGCGCCCGGGAGCAAGGCGACCCGCGGCAAGTGCCGCGGCTCTCTACACAGCGCACGCTCTCTGTCGAACAAGCTTCCCGCCGCTTGAGTCACCCAGAACAGAGCCCTACTTTTGCCCTGCGCGCCCCTTCTACTCAGCGCAACGATAGTCGGCAAAAGTAGGGATCATAGATGCGTTTGGGCGGCCGGCGATTTCTGTTGAGCCTCGCCATCATCGGCGCCGCCGTCTGCCTCGCGCTCGGCATCTCGCTGCCGATCATGCGGCTCACAAAATACGTCTTCTGGACCACAGAGCACTCGCTGCTGTCGACCGTCGAGGTGCTGATCCGCGACGGGCAGACGTTCCTCGGCCTCACCGTGTTCGTCTTCTCGATCGTGCTGCCCGTCTTGAAGCTGCTCTATCTGCTGCTGCTCTCAACGCTTCCCGCCGCCGAGCTGACACGCCAGCATACGCGCCTCAAGGCGCTCGAATGGCTCGGCAAGTGGTCCATGCACGACGTGCTGGTGCTCGCGCTCACGATCTTTTTCATCAAAGCGCAGGGCGTCTACGACGCGGCGAGCTTGTCGGGCGTCTACTACTTCACAGCCGCCGTCGTGCTGATGATCCTCTCGTACGCTTGGCTGCGCAATGAGGGGTTGACCGCGCGTCCGCCGCCGCAAGAGCCGACAACGCAAACGCTCATGGCGCGACACATCTCGCCGTTCCGCAATTTCGTGCTGTCGTTCCTGATTATCGTGGCGACCGTCTTCTTCGTCCTCGGCGTGATCCTGCCCGTCATCCGCTTCACGACGATCTACGTGTGGACCAACGAGCACTCCATTGCGACCATCATCTGGGCGCTCTTCGAGAACGAGGAATACTTTCTCACCGTCGTGCTGTTCCTGTTCTCGATCTTTTTCCCGTTCCTCAAGCTGTTCTATCTCTTGACGCTCGTGACATCCCCCGACATCCCGCCTGAGTTTCGCCGCAAGTCGATTTCCACGATGGAATGGCTCGGCCGCTACTCGATGACGGACGTGATGGTGCTGGCCCTCCTCATCTTCTACGTGAACTCATCCGGCTATACTGAAGCGACCGTGCTGCCGGGCGTCTACTTCTTCGCCGCTTCCGCCATCATCACCATGCTTGCCTACGGGTGGGCAAACACAGTGCCTGCCGCGCGACGCACGCACGAGACGCCAAGCAAGCGACGAGAATCGAGCCCTTCGGTTGAAGAAGCAGCTCCCGATGGAGATCCTGTGCGCGCCGTTACTCTGCCGACGAACCCCGCCCGCAGGCACCGCCCCGCATGAAGGCTCAGCGATAGACCTGCGAACGCACGCGGCGATCTCCAGCCGCCATGAAGCGCAGAACCGCGTCGCGTAGCTCATCTACGCTATCGACGTGGACATAGGTGCGCAGGGCATGGGTCGGAACGTGACTGTATCCGTAAGACACGAGGATCGCCGGAATACCGGCCGCGATCGCGGCTCCCACATCCGCTCCCGTATCGCCGATCATGATCGCGCGCTCGCGCCGCCCGCCTGCGTGCCCAATCGCCTCAATGAGGGTCAGCGGGTCGGGCTTCTTCGGCCGGTCGCCGACGTGCCCGACAATGGCATCGAACAGCGAAACGAGATCGAGCCGCCTCAGGATCTCCATTGCGATGTCCTCGACCTTATTTGTGCACACCGCCGTGTGGGCGCCGCAGTCACGGATCTCCTCGACCAGCTCTCGGATGCCCGGATAGGCCCGCGATCCGCTCACCGGCATCCGCCGGTAGGCCGCCAGAAACTGCTGATAGACGAGCGCTGCGTCTTCCGCCGAGAGATCGAGGCGCTTTGCAACCAACGCTTTCCAGAAGAAACCCGAGAGGCCATCGCCCATCATGCTCGCAGCCTCTTCGCTCGTCGTCGGCGCACAACCGTACGGCGTCAGCGCGCAATCGAGGGCGGTAGCCATGTCGGCCACTGTATCCACGAGCGTTCCGTCGAGATCGAACACGACGGTCGGCGCGAGAGGGCGTCTGCTCACGCGAAATCCTCCGTCAATCAGCGGATGCCCCGGCCACACGCCAATCGGTGAGAGGCACGGCGCTTCGTAGGAAATGACGAACGACACCGCCCGGTTGTTCCACATCAAGACGCAGCCTGTTGCCGCAGGCCCTATCGAATCCGTGGACGACGAGCGCCCGCCATACTTCGGCTTAGAATCGCGCGTTTGTTCCCGCCTTCGGGGAACATTTTCGGGGGATACGCCGAATGACGCACGCACCTTGGCGCGCCTTATTTGCCGTGGCGGCGCTGGCGAGCGCAACCTTCGTCGCATATGCCGACACCGCCGCAGCCAAAACGCCCGGCAAAACGTATTGCTACAATAAGGTGTGCCACCGCGTGAAAACGCTGGACGAGATGGAAAAGCTGGTCGGCCACGAGGAGGAGGTCGTGTCATCCTATTACGACGATTGCAAAGTCGACAAATTCAATCCCTGCACCCGGCTCTCCTCCGGTGAGGAGCACCGGCCCGACCTGCCGGATAACGCAGCGAGCCCAGTCTATCCGAACGGCACCATCCTGCTGCTGGAGAAGAACGGCACAAAGCTCCTCGTTCGCGTGAACAATTCGGGCCCGTATCGAAAGGGTCGCATGCTCGATGTTTCGCGCGCGGCAGCGGAAGAACTCGGCTTTAAAAAGAAGGGCGTCGCAAAGATCAAGGTGACCGTCATCAGCGGGCCTATTCAATAGCGCGGTCGCAGTCAGCGTCGATACAGCGGCTCTCCCTCTCGGATTCGCCCCAATCGCACGCAAAATCCGGGGTCCAATAAAAAGGGGGCCTCATGTTTCGGGACCGCGATCACGCACGCGCCGTCATTCAGAACATCGCCATCGACGACGCGGACGAAGAGCCGATATCGTCCGAGCAGATCGAACTCCTGATCGAAGCGCTCGCGCCGCAATTCTGGATCGCGCGCAATGACGGAAGCGCAATCCATCGCGGCATGACGCGCCTGGGTGGTGGTCCCGATCTTCCAGATGGCGCAGTATGGCCGGTGCGACCGGCGCCGCCAGACGCGGAGCGCACTGCAGCGGACTTGGAACAGCACTTCGACTGGATTGCAAAGCACATCGTGCGCGATCTGCCTTTCGAGTTTCTGGCGCAGATCGACCTCACAGAAGCAGCCACGCACCCAGAGCACGCCTCGGCACTCCCGCACGACGGCCGGCTGCTGTTCTTCTGGGACGGCGTAGTGGGGCTCATCCAATCCGGTCCGGCCGCCTGCCGCGTGATCTGGGACCGAACACCCGCCAAAGAGCTGAGACGTCTTGCGATTCCCCGCGCTCTTGAAGAGCTCGATGCCGCTTACGATCCGGAGGGCCGCTTCAAGAAACCCTATGTCTATCCGGAGCGGCCGATGCGGCTTAACCCCATCCTGACGCTGCCCGACCGTCACACCGCGGACATGGTCACCAATGGCCTCCTCACGGCACTGGCCGACGACATGCGCCACGAGAACAGCTACGCGCGGCTGACGGCCATGGACGAAGGCCAGTTCATCACCGACGGCCTTCGCGGCGCTCGCTTGCATCGCGTGCTCGGGCCACCGATCCCGGATCAGGACGATCCGCGTTTCGACGCGATCGTCGCCGACGGCTTTCCACCCGCACCCTGGAAGGGCGAACAGCTTACGGACGCAGCTAGGCGCGCACTCGATTGGCAGTTGCTCGCGCAGTTCAACCTCGGCGATCTTGCGCAGCAGGATCTCACCGAGGGCATGGTCTATTTCCTGATCCGCAAAACGGATTTAGCGGCCCACGATTTCTCGCGCGTGCACGCGGTCTATCAACAGACGTGACGCACACGTAATCGCCAAAGAGAAAAGGCCGGCTCTTGGGAGCCGGCCTTTCCTAAATTCGAGACATCGAACGCTATTAGCGCGAGTAGAACTCGACGACCAGGTTCGGTTCCATCGTGACCGGATAGGGCACGTCGGAAAGAGCCGGCACGCGGTTGAGCTTCGCCGTCAGCTTGTTCTGATCGACTTCGAGATAATCCGGCACGTCGCGCTCGGAGCTCTTGATGGCTTCGAGAACGAGCGGAAGCTGACGCGACTTTTCCTTCACCTCGATCACGTCGCCGATGCGGATGCGGTAGCTCGGAACCGTCACGCGCTGGCCGTTCACCGTCACATGCCCATGCGACACGAACTGGCGCGCAGCGAACACTGTCGGCACGAACTTCGCGCGGTAGACGATGGCGTCGAGGCGGCGCTCGAGGAGGCCGATCAGGTGCTCGGAGGTCGAACCCTTGGCGCGGCTCGACTCGACATAGAGGCGGTGGAACTGGCGCTCGGAAAGGTTCGCGTAGTAGCCCTTGAGCTTCTGCTTGGCGCGAAGCTGCTGGCCGAAGTCGGAAAGCTTGGAAACGCGGCGCTCACCGTGCTGGCCGGGGCGGCTCTGGCGCTTGTTGAGCGGGCTCTTCGGCCGGCCCCAGATGTTTTCGGTGAGGCGGCGGTCGATCTTATGCTTGGCGCGGATGCGCTTGGTCATGGTAACGGCACTCCAAGAGTTGCTGATGGAATAAAGCCTGGAGCGCCCCCTCCTCTGCCCACACAC
>CAKTFJ010000008.1 GCA_934555825.1 uncultured Hyphomicrobium sp. | reverse complement strand
GTCTATATGTGGATCGTGCCCGAGAAGATGCCCGATTTGGCGCCTGCGGAAGATACGCACTAAACCCAAGCCTGCTAGAGACCTTTACGCGCAAGATCGCACGCCGCACGGGAGCATTGTGAATGGACGCCAGCGCCAGTGGCCACCGCCCGACGTTGTCGGTGCTTCAGGCAAGTGCGATGCTCGTAGGCGTTGTCGTCGGGATCGGAATTTTCAGGACCCCGCCGGTTGTTGCGGCGAACGTCGCGGGTCCCACGGAGTTTCTGGCGCTGTGGGTGGCTGGCGGCGTGCTGATGATCATCGGTGCGTTGTGTTATGCCGAGCTTGGCTCGGCGTACCCAAACTCGGGCGGCGAATATCACTATCTCCACCGCGCCTACGGGCGGTTTCCGAGCTTCTTGTTCGCGTTCGGCCGGATGACGGTCATGCAGACGGGCGCGCTTGCGGCCGTCGCGTTCGCCTATGGAGATTATGCCAACGTTCTGGTGCCGCTTGGCGCCTATGGATCTGCGATCCATGCCGCGTCGTGCATCATCCTGTTCACGGTACTGCAGCTCTTTGGCACGAACATCACCGGCAAGTCTCAGTTGACGTTGACGCTTCTGACGATCGGGACGCTGTTTCTCGTCATCGGCGCGGCGTTCTTTGCTGAGCCCGCTGCCATCGTGCCCACAAGCGAAGCCGGCACCACGGCGCTGCCTGCATCGTCCGCCGGCCTCGCGCTGGTCTTTATCCTGTTGACCTACGGCGGCTGGAACGAAGCAGCCTACCTCTCCGGCGAGGTGAAAGATGCGCGACGCAACATGGTGCGCGTCCTCCTTCTCGGTACGGTTTTCATTCTCGCGCTTTATTTCGTCTACAACAGCGCGTTGCTCTACATCTTCGGCTTCGATGGCCTGCGTGAGACGAAGACGATTATCGAAGGTCCCATCGCTGATGTGTTCGGCACAGTGGGCACCACCGTTATCGCGTTGATCATCTGCGCCGCCGCGATCAGCACGATCAACGCGACAATCTTCACCGGCGCGCGCTCGATGTATGCGCTGGGACAGGACTTCCCGCTATTCGCCCCGCTCGGCCGGCTCAGCGGCACCAACGCGACGCCGACGACCGCGCTGCTCGTTCAGTGCGCGATTGCGCTCATTCTCGTTGTGGCAGGCGCCGGCGCCCGTGATGGGTTCAAGGCCATGGTGGAATACACGGCACCGGCGTTCTGGGCGTTCCTGTTCCTGATCGGCTTGTCCGTGATTCTCTTCCGCCACCGTGAGCCGGGCCGGCCTGAGTCCTTCCGTGTGCCGCTCTACCCGTTGCCGCCGCTGATCTTCTGCGCGATGTGCATCTACCTCTTTTATTCGAGCGTGATGTACACGGGCAAAGGCGCGCTCGTGGGGCTCGCCATCCTCGCGGCAGGTATTCCGGTCTATTGGTTCGGCCGGGGGACGGCTGCCGGAAACGCGGGCGCGAAACCTGCCGCCGCCTCGAACCCGGCCGAATAGCCTCTTCCGTCTGTTGTGCGGGATTTTTGAATTATAAAATAAAATCAGATATTTACGCGCAAGAATGCGTCGCATCCTTTGTGGGTCGCGGGCATTTCTAAGCCGTCAAACGCCGCTGCGGGGGACGTGCAGACGACGGACACAACGTTACTAAGGCATTGACCAAATTCGCGAGTCGACGGATTGCAATGGAAGCAGCACCTTAAGTTGTGCGCGCGTGCGTTGCGTCGGCTGTACGCTAACGGTCACGAAGACGCGATACGAACGCGCGTCGATGGGCGCATCGGAGCCACGAGGGAACACCGGCATGCGAAAAGATTTGGCCTCGCGTTTAGGGTTCGTGGGCGGAGCAGTGCTGACCGCCTTTTTTGCAGCTCCGGCATTCGCGCAGGCTCCATCCGCGCCTCCGCCGCCCAGTGTTGTCGTAGAGACCGTTCGCCCGCACGACGTAACCGATCAGTCGACCTATCTCGGCCGCGTGGAAGCGATCGACAAAGTGACCATGCGCGCCCGTGTCGACGGCTTCCTGGCAAGCCGCGGCTTCGATGAAGGCTCCGAGGTCAAAAAGGATCAGATCCTTTTCACGCTGGAAAAGGAGCCCTATGAAGCGGCGCTTGCGCTCGCACGCGCCAATCTGGCGAATGCCCGCGCCGGGCTTGATCTCGCCCAGGCCACGTACGACCGAACGCGCCCGCTGGCCGAACGCGGCACCGCCTCGCAAGCAGCCCTCGACGAGGCCGCCGCCAAACTTTCGCAAGCCCGTGCAAACGTGCAGGCGCAGGAAGCGACGCTGAAGCAGGCGGAGCTCAACCTCAGCTATACCGAGATCCGTGCACCGATGGATGGCCGCACCGGGCGCGCCACCTACGCCGTCGGTGAGTACGTCGGCCCAAGCAGCAATCCCCTCGTCAACCTCGTCCGTCAGGACCCGATGTATGTGGCGTTCCCCGTGCCGCAGCGCGTCCTCCTTGAAGTGCGCCGAGAGGGCGTTACCGCCGACCAGGTCCTGGTGCGCCTCCATCTGCCGGACGGCTCGACCTATGAGCACGACGGTGCGATCAAGTTCATCGATGTCGAGAGCAACAAAGGCACCGACACGACGATTGTGCGCGCCGAGATCCCGAATCCGGAACGCCTCCTCGTCGATCAGCAGATCGTGCGGGTGAATGTGGTCTCCAAGGAGACCGATCACAGGCTCATGATTTCTCAAGCCGCGATCGTGCTCGACCAGGAAGGCAGCTACGTGCTCGCCGTGTCCGCCGAGAACAAGGTCGAGATCCGGCGCATCGAGGTGGGCGCGCAGCACGGCGCGCGCATCGAGGTGAAAAAAGGTCTCTCCGAAGGGGATCGCGTCATCGTGAGCGGCCACCAGAAGGTGCGACCGGGGATCGTCGTCGAGCCGAGCGAGCCGGTTTCTGATGCCACGCTCGGCGAAACCAGCGGACAGGCTGCGCCATGATTTATGACGTCTTCATCCGCCGCCCCCGCCTGGCGATGGTGATTTCCATCGTCATCACGCTTGCGGGCATCATCGCCGTCGGTGTCATCCCGGTTGCGCAGTATCCCGAGATCGCACCGCCGACGGTGCGCGTCTCCGCCTCCTACCCCGGCGCCGATGCCGTGACCGTGGAGGAAAGCATCGCCCAGCCGCTCGAGAACGCCATCAACGGCGTGACCGACATGCGCTACATGAAGTCGACGTCCGCCAACGACGGCTCCTATCAGCTCACGGTCTCGTTCCTGCTCGGCACCGATCCCGACATTGCGACCGTGAACGTGCAGAACCGCGCCAATCTCGCGACCGCGCGCCTGCCGGAAGAGGTACGCCGCACCGGTCTCACCATTTCCAAGGTTTCGACCGACCTCTTGCAGGTTTTTCAGTTCTATTCGCCCGACGGATCCCGCGACGCGCTCTTCCTCTCGAACTTCGTCACGCTCAACATCCTGGACGAACTGAAACGCGTGCCAGGCGTCGGCGACGCCTCGGTCTTCGGCGCCCGCGACTACGCGATGCGCATCTGGCTCGATCCTGAAAAGCTCGCCAACTTCGAGCTTTCGGCACAGGACGTGATCCGCGCCGTGCAGGCGCAGAACGTGCAGGCGGCGGCTGGGCGCGTTGGCGCAGCCCCGCTTTCGGAGGATCAGCGCCTGCAGCTCACGGTCACGACGAAGGGCCGCCTGTCGACGCCGGAGGAATTCGGCAACATCATCGTGCGCACTGCGGGTGACGGCTCGTTCGTGCGCGTCCGCGACATCGCCCGCGTCGAGGTCGAGGGTGCCTCCTTCGACAGCGAGGCGAGCTACCAGGGCAGCCCCGCGGCGCCGGTTGGTATCTATCTGTCGCCGGGCGCCAACGCCGTGAACGTCGCGACCGCCGTTTCAAAGCGCCTCGATGAGCTCAAGGATCGCTTCCCCGAAGGCGTCGAGCTTGCTTACATCTACAACACAGCCGAGTTTGTCTCGGCGATGATCGACAAGGTCATCCACACGCTGATCGAGGCTTTCGTGCTCGTCGCGCTCGTGGTCTTCGTGTTCCTCGGTCGGCTCCGGCCGACGTTTATTCCGCTCATCGCCGTGCCCGTAGCCATCGTCGGCGCGTTCGCCGTGCTGTTGGCCTTCGGCTATTCGGCCAACACCATTTCGTTGCTCGCGCTCGTACTCGCCATCGGCATCGTGGTCGACGATGCGATCATCGTGGTCGAGAACGTCGAGCGCGTGATGCACGAGGAGCCGCATCTCACGCCGGAGCAGGCGACGAGCAAGGCCATGAGCGAAATCGCAGGCCCCGTGATCGCCATCACGCTGGTGCTGCTTTCGGTGTTCGTACCGGTCGCTTTTCTTGCGGGTTCGTCCGGCGTGTTGTTCCGTCAGTTCGCCATCACGATTTCTGCGGCCATGGTCATTTCGGCCATCAACGCGTTGACGCTCTCGCCCGCGCTGTGCGCGATGTTGCTCAGGCCAGGTGAGCCCGTCCCCATCATGAAGCGCATCACTGGCGCAATCGATGCCACCGGCCGCGGATATGGCCATCTCGTCCGCCGTCTCGTCGCGGTCTCGTCCGCAAGCCTTGTCGCGCTGGTTCTGATCGCGGGCGCAACGTACGCCATCTTCGCCCGGACGCCTTCGGGCTTCCTGCCGGACGAGGACAAGGGCTTCATCATCACCGTGCTCAATCTTCCGGCCGGCGCGTCGCTGAACCGCACGGAAGAAGCCGCCAAGAAAGCCGTCGAGATCATCCGGGCCGATCCTGCCGTCGAAGGCGTGACGACCATTCTCGGCCTGGACTTCCTGGGCGGCGGTGCGGCATCCAATGGCGGCGTCATGTTCGTCCGTCTCAAGGGCTATGAGGAGCGCACGAGCCGCGACATGCACGCGCTTGCCGTCGCGCGCCGTCTGACGATGGGCCTCTCCGGCATTCCGGACGGCACGCTGATCGCCCTCAACCCGCCCTCGATCTCTGGCCTCGGTCAGGTTGGCGGCTTCGAATATGTGTTGGAAGCCCTCGAAGGCCAGAACGCGCCGGACATGGCGGCTGCCATGCGCGGCCTCCTGATCGCGGCGAACCAGCGGCCTGAGCTTGCCGCCGTGTTCTCGACCTTCGAAGCCGAGACGCCGCAGGTGCGCCTTGACATCGATCGCGACAGAACGAGCGCGCTCAACATCACGCTGTCGGACGTGTTCGCGTCTCTGCAAGCCACGCTCGGTGGCTATTATGTAAACGACTTCAACCTCTACGGCCGCACGTGGACGGTGCGCATGATGGCCGAGCAGCAGTATCGCGCCAGCATCCAGGACATCATGGCGATCCACGTCAAGAACGCTGCCGGCGAAATGACGCCGCTGTCCAGCATCGCTGATGTGCACCTCGACGTAGGGCCGCGAACCCTGACGCGCTACAACAACTATCGCGCCATCTCCATCAACGGCAGCCCCGGTCCGGGCCGCGGGCCCGGCGAAGCCATATCGGCGATGGAGGCGGTATCGGCTGATACGCTTCCGCAAGGGTACGCTTACGAGTGGACAGGGCAGGCGCGGGAGCAGATCGAATCCGCAGGCCAGACGACCATCGTCCTGGGGCTCGCGTTCGTCTTCGCCTACTTGTTCCTCGTCGCGCTCTACGAAAGCTGGACCATTCCGATCCCGGTGCTGCTGTCGGTCTCGATCTCGGTGCTCGGCGCTGTTGCAGCCCTCTGGGCCTTGGGTATGAGTTTCACGCTCTATGCCCAGATCGGCCTCGTGGTTCTGATCGCGCTTGCGGCGAAGAACGCGATCCTCATCGTCGCCTTCTCGATCGAGCGGCGCAATGCCGGTGAAACCCTCATAGACTCCGCCATCGACGGTGCGAAGCTCCGCTTCCGCCCCGTGATGATGACGAGCTTCGCCTTCATCATGGGCCTCATCCCGCTGGTGATTTCGAACGGCCCCGGCGCCGACAGCATGTTCGCCGTCGGCGTGCCGGTGCTTGCGGGCATGTTGGCGGCGGCAGGGCTCGGCATTTTCCTCATTCCGATGCTGTACGTCGTCTTCCAGGGGCTCCAGGAGCGCTTGACGGGCGGCCCGCAGGTCAAAGCTGAAGTTAAAACCGAGACGACGCATTCGTAAGCCCGAGGGCGCGACCTTCGGGCGAGACAACCCGTGAAAGGGACCCAGCCATGTTCTACTGGCTCGTGACCCCGCTGATGGCCATGGCCGCTGGCATCGCCGCGATTTTCGTCGCGCGCGATTCCGCGAATTTCGGCGTCGTGCAAATGGTCGTGTCCGTCCTGCTTCTCGCAGGGCTGGTCGCGCTCCTTGTGTTCTGGGGTCCGATCATGGACTGGCTGCGTCGCGGCCGGCGTGGGCCCCGCTGAAACCGGGCGCTCCGCCCGACAGGTCCGGCCATAGCGCCGAATTCGGCCGTCCCCTCCGTATTTTCTCCCGACGGTACGTAAGACCGGCGGAAACCAAAACTGAATCTCGGTCTCGAAGCGTGGCCCGGATGCTCTAGGCCGCCACACCCCCCGTCCGGCATACTGCCGCCCGTTCACAGCCTAGGACCGGGTTCATGTCTTTCGGTGCGCGTGCGTTCGTCTTCATCATCTATTCGCTGCTCGGCATCTCCTTTATCGGAGAGACAGCCGTCCTGTTCTGGGAGTTCGGCCCAGAGCACGCGCTCACGTTCGCCGCGTTCGACAGCCACCTTTTTCTCTTTTTCCCGACGCTCGGTCTCGTAGCGCTGGCGGCGTTCTATCTGCCGTCCTGCGCATTCGTGGATCTCTATGCCCGCCACGTCACGCTCGGGAAGCTCCGCTTCCTGATCGGCATGATGACGCTCGGCGTGGCCGCGTGGTTTGTGGGCATGGGCCTTGCGGACAATCCTCATCGCTCCGTCTGGGATCTGACGCCTCAAACCTTGGCCGCAGATCGCAGTGAGCCGGCGGGCTGCGGCGTGGCAGGCGAGCCCTGCAGGCGCATTGCGCTCCTCGAAGGCGCATCGAACCTCACGACTGTGAGCCGCCAGCGCATTGGAGTTCGCGAGTTCTTTAGGTCATGCGAGGCTGAACCTCTGATCGAGAGCGGGCCCGCGTCCGAGCGTAGGCGGTTCTGTTTCGCCTCGACGCCGCTGTCACCAGCGCCATGGCTCTCGACCGACGCAGAATGCTGCGAGGCGCAACAGCGTTTTCAGACGGCTATCGACGAAAAGTATCTCGTCGCCGGTCAGCAATCGCTGACGAGCCAGGTTCACAACGTTCTGCTTCCCACCAAGGTGTTCTTCCTGTTCATCCTGCTGGCCATCGGCATTCTGCTGACGGTCCGCCACGACGGCGTGCTGCGGCACTATCCCGATAAGATCGGACGCATCGAAGCCGGCGTCCTGATTGGCGCCGTGGCGATGATCTTCTTCCCGCTGATGAGCCAGGGCTATGTGCAGTCGGCTGATGCGTTGTTCGGCGTCCAGCAGAAGGGCGGCTTCCGTTCCATCGTCACACTCATGAGCTTCCTGTTCGGCGCTTGGGCCCTTCTGATCCTCTTGTTCTTCTTCCGCCGCCGCGATCAGAACATGGAAATCGCAGTCAAACTTGCCGGTGTGGTCGCCAGTACGATCGCCGTCTTGAAGTATGATCTTCTTGTCTCGATCGTAGCTCGCGTTCTGGGATCCGGCGCGAGCGAAGTCTCCGTCGCACTTCTGATTGTGCTCGCGTTGGTGGCCGTGCTGGTGCTGCTGTTCCCCTACCTTCGGCGCGGGGTGGTCGGATCGGACGTCGGCTGATCGCGAGCCGAAACGAACGCTGTGCCGTGCGCGCGGTGCACGCACGGACGCGTCTCACAGTACGGATGATCTATCGAACGGCAGACGCGGCGGCGTCGAGCGACTAATGCCGAACTTCCTCTTCGACTTCGTCCATATGGGACTTGATCACGCTCGCTGTCTCGTTTGCGAGCTTTTGATTAAGGCGCGCAAAATACTGGAATTCAGCCTGATACTGTTGCTGTGCCCGCTGAAAGAATTCCGTGTAGGCGGCAAACACATCCTGCACAGTCCTGCATTCCATGAGGCGTTGCGAGGCCGCCATGTCTTCGGTGAAGCGGCGGTTCACGAAGCCGAACCACTCCGTATTGGCCCGCGTCATTTGCTCGATGAAATGACCGTTGAGTTCTGTCATGGCCGTCAGCATCGGCTTGTTGAGAGACATCCAGGCCTCGAACGGATTTCGCTCCAGGCCTTGGTCCGCAAGAGATCTTGAGACTTTTGCACTCATGGTACGCTCCTCCACTAGCGATCCGACGTTGGTATTGGTGTCGAACCATTTGCAAAACATCGAAGGTTCGATTGGCATTTGAATGCCGGCCGGCTTCGTTTGGTTGCGTTTCAATAGAGAGGCTTTGCGCCGCATCGCCCGTCCGTCGGAGGCGTTTCGGCTATATTCACGTGTATCGATAACGGCGCGAATAAAGTGTCTGATGTCCGCGTTGTGTTATCGAGCGGCATCAATGTTGCCGTCACGCCCGCCAGCGTACGCACTTCTTTCTCGCTTATCCACACCTTCCGCGCGCTTTTGTCCTGGGGTCGCGAATATTTGTTTGATGACCGTTTCGGTCGCAAACTGCGTTTGCAGGCGGGCGACAAGCGCGTTTGATCTTCAGAATCAATCGCGTGCATCGAATCTCAGTGACGACGTACACGCGCTTCGCGCGAATGTTGTGAAAGGACGGAGCGAGCGGATGCTGCGATTTCTCGGTTCTGTCGCGGATTTATGGATTGGGCGCAACGCGGTCCCCAGCCCTGAAGCGCGCGCTGATGTCAGCGGTCTTGTGCCGGCGGTGGTGATAACGGGGGCATCGCGCGGAATCGGTCGAGCGCTCGCCACGCGCTTTGCGCGTGCGGGCGCGAGTGTTGCACTCGTTGCTCGCGATGCAGAACCTCTCGCGCGTATAGCGGCCGAGATCGCGCACGCACACAACGTGAAGGCCACACCGATCGCACTCGATGTGACAAAGGCGGATGCCCCCGCTGCTTTGGATGCTGCACTCCGCGAAGCGGGCTTCTACGCGGATGTGCTGGTGAACAATGCGGGGATGGGTCTCGCGGGGCCGTTCGCGGAGCACGCACCCGAGGAGATCGACAGGCTCATTGCGCTCAACGTCACCGCTCTTACGCGCCTCACGCGCCATTCATTGCCGGCGATGATTGCGCGGGGGCGGGGCGGCGTTCTGAACGTCGCTTCCTTGGGCGGCATGGCGCCGGGTCCCTATCAGGCCGTCTACTACGCAAGCAAGGCGTACGTGATCTCGCTGACGGAGGCGATTGCGCACGAGGTGCGTGGAAGAGGGGTTCGAATTGCGGTCGTGGCGCCAGGCCCGGTAAACACCGGCTTTCACAAGGCGATGGGGGCGGAAGACGCGCTTTACCGCACGCTCGTTCCGGCCCTCAGTCCGGAGGCCGTGGCGGCGAGTGCGTATCGCGGCTATTGCATCGGCCGCACCAAGATCGCACCTGGCATCGTTGCGACCGTGAATGCCGTCGCTTTAAAACTCCTACCGACGTTTGTAAGCGCACCGCTGATCGGCGCGCTGCTCGCCCGTCCCGAACGCCCACGTTAACCTTTTCGAAGCGAAGACGGTCGCCAGCACGACGTCCAGGGGTACGAACAGTAACCGGTTGGATATCGAACGTCGTTTGTAGAGTTGAAACGATTTGGGTGTCTAATCGGTATCAGCGCTAGGGCTGAGGTTTCGCGTACCTTGGCGCCGATCATTCAGCGGTGGCCTGGCGAGACTGAGCGGTCTCGATAGGTCACCGCAAATGCGTTTGGGCCTGCCGCGCGCCAAGCTATTGCGCCGCCTCGCCCCTCTTCTTCTTACCAACCTGCCGCGCAAGCTTTTCGACAAGGCCCTTGTCGATCGCGGGCGCCTGCCTGTCTGCCGGCCGCTCCGGCGTTTCGCCCGAAACCTCGCCAACGGATACGGGATCGCTTGCCGGAAAAGTATCTTGCAGCGCGTTGTTGAGCTGCTTCTCGAGTTCGAACTTCGAAAGCTTCTTCTTTTTAGCCGGTTTGTCCTTCAGTCCTGGAGTCATGGTGGTCTCCTTCAGACGACGATCGCTTCGGACCGAGCGGCCCGAAGCGTGTTGCTCGCAAAGTGCTTTCGGTCAGATGCGCTTGCGCAACGCCTGATAGCGCGGCTCGACATAATCCGACATGCGATCCAGCAGGCTGTCGCTGCGGCGCGGTGAGAGCTTCCACAGCGCGCCCACGGCGCATGCGAATGCCGCGACGACACCAATAGCTACAAGCGGCTGTTCTTCGACGAAGCGGCGCGTGGCCGTCAGCGCGTCCTCAGCCGCTTCACCGGCGCGCTTGGCAACCTTTGTGCCTTCCTCAACCGCCGTATTCGCGGCGTCTTCGGCTCTGCTCTTAAGATGCTGGATCTTGTCCTGCACATCGCTCCCGCGGGTCTCGCCCACACGTTCGAATGACTGCGCCATTTTTCAGCTCCTTGCTCGTTGTCGCGGAATTGCGAAATCAACGCGGCGCTTTCGGGATTCGTTCCGGACTGCGTGGCGAGCGGGCGAAGGGAAAAGGAGCGAGCGGAAAGCAAGGGCCGGCAGCAAGGCGACCCGGCGGCGTCATGGCGGAGCCATATGATAAATGGAGCTGCGCCGTCCCATCAGCGCGCCCTCGGGCGCGTGAGCCAATTGAATGTGTGATTTCATCTTCGGCCAGAAGGGCCCGTGAGCAAGGCGACCCGGCGCGAGCGCCGCCCGAGCGCGTGAGCCAAAAAATGGTGCCGCAAACAGGACTCGAACCTGTGACCCCGTCATTACGAATGACGTGCTCTACCAACTGAGCTATTGCGGCATCTGACTCATGTCGAAGGGCGCCTTGATAGGCTGAAACGGCCCGCCGTTCAAGGCCGAGATCGCGCTTTATCAGCCCCCGCGTTAAGAGCCGGTTTCCGGCCCCTGCGCCGCCCGGTCGCCGCCCTGGGCCGGAACCCCCTTCGGGGCCCTGGGCGTTACCCAACCCACAGCCCGCCATACCGGCAAGGGAACCCCAGAGTGAGGGAAGGGGAGATGGTCAGGCAGTCGCGAGACCCTGTTTTGGATGGCCTGATCGCACGGATGCGCCAGCCTATAAATGTGCGCGATCTGGCGAACGAAGAGGCGCTCCGTATCATGGTTCGCCTCGGCCTGCGCCATCCGATGACGCTCGCAGCCGCGGTGAAAGTCGTGGCCTCCGAGATGCGCCATGGCCGGATCCAGGAGATCGAGGCGACGGCGCGGGCCCTGCACGCGAAGCTTTTGCGGCGCCATGACGAGCCCGGCACACCCCAGTGATGCGGCGCTGCCAAAATTGAGGCGGCGTTTCGTCACAACGTCCAGACCGCGGTTCGTTTGATCTCGGCATCTTCGAGTTCGCGCGTCACCGGCACTTGATAGGTGGCCGCCTGCGTAAAGCGCCCCGTGGGGAAATAGCTTCGCTGCGGATCGCCGACGAGGATCATCGCCCCGGCCTCTGCCGCCCTTTCGGCGTAGGCCATGACGCGGGCCGCAAGCTCGCGCTCGTAGAAGAGATCGCCCACCAGCACCACGTTCGCCGGATCGGGTGCGCGCGCCAGGAGATCCTCGCCCGTCACGTCGAGTTGCACGTCGTTGAGCGCCGCATTGAGGCGCACTGCCGCGCAGGAAAACGTGTCGATGTCGGCGGCCAGCACGGAGGAAGCGCCGGCGCGTTTGGCCGCGATAGCGGTTAGCCCCGAGCCCGAGCCGAGGTCGATCACCGATTTCCCGGCCACAAGCTGCGGGTTGTCGAGAAGATACCGCGCGAGGGCCTGTCCGCCAGCCCAGGCGAACGCCCAGAACGGCGGCGGCACGTTCATCTCACCGAGTTCTTCCTCCGTCTTCTGCCAGATAGGCACGCTCTCTTCAGCAAGATAGAGACGGATCTCCGGCACCAGCGGCGGGTTGAGTTCGCGCGTGTTCGCGACAATGAAGGCGTCGGGATTGGGCATGGATAGGACGCCAGCAGAAAACGCCGCCGCGCGCAAGAGACGGTTCTAAGAGCGTCATACCCTGTGCGCCGAATGGGCCCAAGGCAATCGAGAGATTGCTTTCGCGCACACCGCGCTTCTATGCTCGCGGCCAATGAGGGGGACGTGACATGATTTCCAATCTGCAGTCGCTTTTGTCGACGGCCGATTCCGTCGGCGGCACACGGACGTTTGGGCGGCTGAACATCCGCGAACGCGTGCTCGACACGGGAGATCGCACGATTGCGGTCGCAAACATTTCCACGGTTTCTCTCGCCAAACTCGACAAAAAGCGGACGCGGATCGTGCTCTGGATCCTTGCTGGGCTTTGCGTTGTAAGCGGTCTCGTTTCGCTCGTTGGCGGCGATATGTCTTCCGTTCTACTTCTCGCGCTGGCGGGGTTTTTTGGCTGGTTGGCTTACCGCGCAAAGGACATCGTCACGCTCGCGGTCGGAACCGGAGACGGCGCGCGCACGCTCTTTTCGAGCACGGACGAAGCCTTCCTTGCGGAGGTGAAGCGCTTCCTGACGGAAAAGATCAACACCGGCGATTTGCGCGCCGCCACGTTCATTTTCGACCAGTCGACGCAGGACATCAGCATCGGCAAAGTCGTGACGGGGAACGATCATTCGATCAACGCCGACTCCGTCGTGACCGGCTCACACAATCAGGTCGCCACGAATTCTGCAGGCGCGCAGTTCGGAAATTCCGACGCGCGCTACTCGGCTGTGAATTCTCCTAAGGCCCAGATGGGAGCAGGCAACACCGTCGCACGCGTCGATTATTCGAGCGTGCTGCCAAACGTCGAGGAGTGGCGGCGGCAGGCGGCTCAAAGCCCGGGGTGGGAGCACGTGGCCGAGCGCCTCAGCGAACTCGAAGCCTTGCTGAAATCGGGTACACCCAATGCAGACGGTAAGGGAAAGGTGCGGTCTCTCGTGGCCGACCTATCCGGCATTTTGCAGGCGTATCCTGCGGCCGTACAACTCTTCCAAAGCATCGCGCGGCTGGCCGGCGCTTAACTCTTTTTCTTCGCGGATTTGGAGGGCACCTTGGCCGACGCGAGCCGGCCCATGCGGCACACCTCGGCCCACTCCTCCGGCTTGACGGGCTGAACCGACAGCCGGAACGACGTGACGAGCGCCATGTTCGAGAGTTTCGGGTTCGCCTTCACATCCGCGAGCGTGACGGGCAGCGGCATCCGCTCGACGGCGCGCACGTCCACGCATTCCCATTTGCCGGTGTCGTCGCTCTCGTCGGGATGTGCAAGCGCGATCACCTCGCAAATGCCGACGATCTCCTTGCCGATGTTCGAGTGGTAGAAGAAGCAGAGGTCGCCCTTCGCCATGGCCTTCATGTGATTGCGTGCGGTGTAGTTGCGCACGCCCGTCCAAGGCTCGCCCGCTTTTCCCTTCTCGGTGAGGTCGTCCCACGAGAATGCATCGGGTTCGGATTTCAAAAGCCAGTAGGCCATGGCGCGTCGTCTCTCGAAAAAATCTGATCGACGCGCACCTTACGCAATATTGCGCACGCCTCAAGGCTCGACGCGGCTCAATCCTCGGCCTTGAACGGACGCTTCATGAGGTCTGCGATGGCGTCGTCCACGGAGGTCCGCCCTTCGAGGATTGCGTGCACGGCATCCGTGATCGGCATCTCGATGCGCTTCTCTGCGGCAAGGCGTGCCACGGCTGCCGCTGTATAAACGCCCTCCGTCACAGCGACCCGTTTGGAGAGCACGGCGTCGAGCGCCTCGCCCTGTCCGAGCGCACGGCCCAGGCTCATGTTGCGCGATTGCGGGCTGCCGGCCGTCAGAACGAGATCGCCGAAGCCGGAAAGCCCCATCATCGTCTGGGGCCGCGCGCCGAGCGCCTTGCCGAGCCGCCGCATCTCGGCAAATCCGCGCGTCACGAGTGCGGCGTGCGCGCTCGCGCCGAGCCGTTTCCCGTCTACGATGCCGGCGGCAATCGCCAGCACATTCTTAAGCGCGCCGCCAAGCTCCACGCCCACAACGTCGTCCGACCAGTAGAGGCGAAGCTGACGGCCGCCGAGCTGTTCCGCAAGTGCGCGCCCAAGCGCTTCGTTGCGGCAGGCGAGCGTCAGCGCGGCGGGCAGCCCGCGCGCGACGTCCGCCGCAAAGCTCGGCCCCGAAAGCACGGCCAGCCGTGCACCCGGAATGGTCTGGGCGACGATCTGCGCCACGAGTTGTCCGCTGCCCTGCTCGATACCTTTCGCGCAAACGACCACGGGAACGTCTTTGGCAACGATCGGCTGAAGCGCCGCGCTGCTAGCGCGCGTATGTTGGGCCGGCGCGACGAGAAGGATCGCGTCTGCCGTGCCGAGATCCGTAAGATCGTGCGTGGCTGAGAGGCGCGGGTCGAGGTCGAGGCCCGGCAGAAATGTCCGGTTTACGTGCCGCGTATTGATGTCCTCGACGACTTCGGCTTCACGCGCCCATAGCACGACGTTTCGGCCGGCGAGCGTCAGGGTCTGCGCAAGCGCGGTTCCCCACGCGCCGCCGCCTACCACGCCAATCCGGTCGAATGTCATGATTGTCTGCTCCACATTTCGTCGGCCACGCATAGCATGAGTGAGGGCCACCCAAGGCATCACGATGATGCAAGCATCGCGTTAAGTGCTTCCGGAAACGTGGGAACCGGTTATGGCGGAGCCATGCACTTACGATGCCCGATAAGAAGCACGATCGAGAAAAACTGGCTCTATGCTTTGACGCCCGCGCCGATGGCAGCCGGTGCCTCCGGATCGAGCGGCCATCGGGGACGGGCCGCGAAATCGAGCCCGTCCACGAGCCCGAGGGCGAGGCGCTCGGCGCCCGCCCAGGCGATCATTGCGCCGTTGTCCGTGCAGAGCGCGGCCGGCGGCACGGCGAGCCGATACCCGCGCGCCTTCGCGAGACCGGAAAGGCCGGCTGCGATGGCCTTGTTGGCCGCCACGCCGCCCGCCACCGCGAGCCAGCGCGGCCGATCCGGCCCGAAGGCGTCCTCGGCCATCTCCATCGCCCGGCTCACCCGGTCGATCACGATGTCGGTCACGGCGGCTTCGAAGGCTGCGCACAGATCGGCGACATCCTGGTCGGTCAGCGGTGCTGCGGCCTCGGCCCGTTGTCGAACGGCCGTCTTGAGTCCGGCGAGCGAGAAATGCGGTTCCGCCCGTCCGATCATGGGGCGGGGCAGCGGAAAGCGGTTCGCATCGCCACGCTGTGCCGCGCGCTCGACTTCCGGCCCGCCCGGATAGCCGAGGCCGAGCAGCTTCGCCGTCTTGTCGAAGGCTTCCCCGATGGCGTCGTCGATGGTGGTGCCGAGCCGTCGATAGCGCCCCACACCTTCCACAAGCAGCGTCTGCGTATGGCCGCCCGAGACGAGAAGCATCAGATACGGAGGGGCCAGACCGTCGGTCAGCCCGGCCGTCAATGCGTGGGCTTCGAGATGGTTGATGGCGAGAAAGGGTTTCCCCGATGCCAACGCCAGCGCCTTGCCGCTCACGAGCCCGGCGACCAGCCCGCCGTTCAGGCCCGGTCCCGCCGTTGCTGCAATACCGGAGAGGTCCTTGAGACTGACGCCGGCCTCGTCCAGCGCCCCGCGCACGATGAAATCGAGGCACTCGACGTGGGCCCGCGCCGCGATCTCCGGCACCACGCCACCGTAGGGGCGATGCTCGTCGAGCTGTGTGCGAACCACGTTGGAGAGGATTTCGCCACGTCCCGCCCGATCGCGCCGTACGACGGCTGCGGCCGTCTCGTCGCAGCTCGCCTCGATGCCCAGCACGAGGAGAGGCCCCTGGGAGCACTGCGGTTCGCGGGCGTCGGCCGGCACTTTTCTGTCCTGTTTGCGTTCGCTGCCCGAGGGGGGCATTAATGGCGCCGCCCCGCCGGCTCCGCCCGGCCCTACCATTGGGAGCCTACGACTTGCAAGCTCGCATCCTCCGCATCGGCACGCGCGGCTCGCCGCTCGCCCTCGCCCAGGCGCACGAAGTGAGGGGCCGCCTTATGCAGGCCCATCGCGCGCCCGAGGAGGCGTTCGAGATCCGCATCTACAAGACGACGGGCGACATGATCCTGGATCGCCCGCTCGCGGAGGTCGGCGGCAAGGGGTTGTTCACCAAGGAGATCGAGGAAGCGCTGCTTTCGCGCGAGATCGATCTAGCAGTGCATTCCATGAAGGACATGCAGACCCAGCTGCCGGACGGGCTCGGCATCGGCGCCGTGCTGGAACGCGAGGACGTGCGCGACGCGTTCATCTCGCTCGCCCATCGCAGCCTGGCGGAGCTCCCGAAGGGTGCAGTGGTCGGCACGTCGAGCTTGCGACGCCAAGCGCAGGTGAAGCGCTTGCGGCCGGATCTTCAGGTCGTAGGCTTCCGCGGTAACGTCCAGACGCGCCTCAAGAAACTCGCCGATGGCGTGGCGGATGCGACGATGCTTGCCTGCGCGGGTTTGAAGCGCCTCGGCATGGCGGATCGCATCACGTCCCCCATCGAGACCGGCGACATGCTGCCCGCCGTGGCCCAGGGCGCCATCGCGATCGAAATCCGTCTCGACGACGAAGATGCAGCCAACCTGATCGCACCGCTCAATCACCAGCCGACGGCATTCTGCGTCACCGCCGAGCGCGCATTCCTTACACGCCTTGAAGGCTCCTGCCGCACGCCCATCGCGGGCCTCGCGGAGCTGGACGGCGACACGCTTGCCTTCCGCGGCATGACGTTCTCGCCGGACGGTGCGGAGTGTTTCGAAATCGCGCGTTCCGGGCCTGCGGCGGATGCCCATCGCCTGGGGCTCGAAGCAGCGGACGCGATCCTGAAACTTGGCGCGCACGCCCACCTCGAAAGGGCGCAATGATGCATCTTCTCATGACACGACCGGACCTCGGCCCCGATGGCGACGATCTGGAATCGGCACTCAAGGATGCGGGACATGGCGTCGTGCGCGCGCCCGTGCTCGCCATCACTCACACGCGCCTTTTTCCGACGTTCGATGGGCTGCAAGGCATTGTCGCAACGAGCAGCAACGGCCTCCGCGCTGTCGCGCCATTCCCTGAGGCGGCGTTGAGATTGCCGCTCTACGCCGTGGGTCCGGCAACGGCCGCCGTGGGGCGCGCGTTGGGCTTCCAGCGCGTTTACGAAGGCGCAGGCGACGGCCACGCGCTGGCCGCCCTCATCCGAGCCGAAGTCGATCCGTCAGCGGGTCCGCTGCTTCATCTCTCGGGCGACAAGCTGGCGCTGGACCTGGCCGCGGCGTTGAAGCCGGACGGGTTCGATGTGCATCGCGCAATCGTTTACCGTGCCGAGGCCGCGGTCGAACTTCCGGAAGAGGCCGTCGGTGCGCTCCGCGAAGGACGTCTCGACGGTGTCGTTCTCATGTCACCGCGGACAGCCCGGGTCTATGCCGGGCTGGTGAGTGCGGCAGGCGTTGCTGCCGAAGCGGGCCGTCTCGTTCATTTCTGCCTGTCCGAGGCCGTCGCGCGCGAGACGACACCGCTTGCCCCTGCAAACGTTAAGGTCGCCGCCGCGCCAAATTCTCAAGAAATGCTTGCTCTAATCGCGCGTGGAGCGTCAGACTCCGCCTGAGCGCCCGCCCTGCCCTCGCAGGGCTGGCCCCGAGTTTAAGTCCAGAGTTCGAAGTCCCTGGAGACCCAGTTTTCATGATCGACAAGCCCGATCCCGCAAAGGACGCCGGCCCGAAGCGCCCCCACGCGACGCTCGACCTCAAGGCGACGGAAGTGAAGCAGCCGCAGCAGCCGACATCAGCGACGAGTTCGGTGTCGTCATCCTCGTCCGCAGCGGCGTCCGGCAAGCCCGCGACGGAGACGAAGACGCCCGGCGCCACGGCCCCGCCTCAGGATGCAGCGACGAAGTCTCCAGATGCGGCATCGAAAGCATCGGCAACCGCGTCGGGCGCAACGGCAGGCGCCAGCAAGCCGCCGCCGTCGGGATCGACGGCCAAACCTGCGGACATCTCGGCGGCAGCAAAGCCCGCGGCCGGCGGCACCGCACGCAGCGGCGGTGGCGTGTTCTCGCACCTCACCGCGGGCGCGGTCGGTGGTGCATTGGCGTATGCCGGTGCCGCGCTATTGAACCCCGGTGCGAGCGTCGCGCCCCCGTCGGCAGAGCTTGAGGCCCGCCTGGTCACCGTCGAGACAGCGCTGCGCGAAAGCGCGGATGTGAGCGCCAAGCTCGCCGCTGCCGAGAGCCGTCTCGCGAACCTCGATGCCGTCGAGCAGCGCCTCGCCGCGCTTGGCGAGGCTCAAGGCAAGCTCGAAGCCGAAACCCGCCAGTTGGCCGAGCAAGGCGGCACGGCCAACGCTGAGCGCGTCCAAAAGCTCGAAGAGCAGCTCGCGCTGATCGCAGACGGCGCCGGCAACGCGAACGGGGGCGTGCCCGAGCTCGCGGCAATCACCGGAAAGATTTCCGAACTCGACAAGACGCTGAATGCCCGCATCGACGGTCTCGGCGCAAACCAGCCTGCCGAGGCCGACGCGCGCATCGCCGCCGCCGTCGAAGCCAGCGAAGCAGCCAAGCAGGCGACGCTTCGTCTTGAGCGCGACCTCGCTGAGATACGCTCCGGACAATCCGGTGTGACGCAGAGCGCCGACACTGCGAAGGCAGACGTCGAACGCTTGTCGGCATCGTTCGAGGGCGTGCGCCGCGAGACGGAGCGCCTGCAGAGCGCCGTGTCTGAGGTGCGTGCTTCACTCGACTCAGGTCTTAAGGGCGTGACGCGCCCCGCCGATGTCACGGCGGCCCTCGGCCCCGTGACCAGTAAGATTGCGGAGCTGGAGCAGAATTTGGGCTCCGTCGTCGCGCGCGAGGACAGCCGCCGCGAAAATGCCGAGCGGATCGTGCTCGCACTCGAACTCGCTAACTTGAAGCGCGCCATCGACCGCGGGCAGAGCCATGCCTACGCGGCGGAGCTGGCGGCTGTCGAAAAGAGCGCGGGCAGCGATCTCGATCTCTCGGCTCTCGCGCGCTTCCAGGAAACCGGCGTCGCGACGCCCGCGGAACTCAAGGCCGAGTTCCGCCCCGTCATGAATGCCATCCTGGATGCCGAGGCCGAGCCTGCGAGCGGGGGCGTGATCGATCGCCTGATGGCGGGCGCAAAGTCCGTCGTGCGTGTGCGTCGTGTGAGCCACGATCCGGGCGACACGAGTGCAGAAGCCATCGTCTCGCGCATCGAAACCGCCCTCGATGCTGGCCGCTTGGGCGACGTCATCGCCGAGGCCAACAAGCTGTCGCCACAGGCCCGCGCGCCCATGGACGATTGGCTGATCAGGGTCACGGCACGAGACACCGTCGACCGCGCTATCGCGCGGGTGGAGGAGCGCCTCAAGGCCGCTTTGGCAGGTGCGCCGGACCCCGCACCGGAAGCAGTGCCCGCAGCGCCTGCAACAACGCCCGCGCCAGACGCGCCGCCCGCCGCCACAAGCCCAGCCGCTCCCGAATCGAATTGAGAGGATCGCGCCCGATGACGCGTCTCATCCTGTTTCTCGTTGCCGTCATTGTGCTCGCGACAGGCCTTTCTTGGCTCGCAGACCGGCCGGGCACGCTCCTCGTCACGTGGCAGGGCTACGAGATCGAAACCAGCGTGTTCCGTGCGGTGGTCCTCTTCGCAGCCTTCATCGGCTTGGCCTTTGCCGTATGGTCGATCTTGACCCAGCTTTGGTCGAGCCCTGCCACGTTGAGCCATTTCCTCACGCGTCGCCGCCAGCGTCGCGGTCTCGACGCGTTGTCGTCGGGCATGATCGCCATCGGTGCGGGAGACCGCTCCATGGCCACGCGCTATGCGCTGCAGGCCAGGAAGTCGTTGCCGCATGAGCCGCTGACGCTGTTGCTCCGCGCCCAGGCCGCCCAGCTCTCCGACGACAAGGCGACCGCACGGCGCATCTTCGAGGCCATGCTCGCCGCACCCGATACCGAGCAACTCGGCCTGCGTGGCCTGTTTCTGGAAGCGGGCCGCGAAGGCGAGCACGAAGCACAGCGCCAGTTTGCGGAGCGCGCGTTGAAGCTCAATCCTAAGCTGTCGTGGCCGGTGGAAGAGCTGTTCACGCTCCAGTGCAAGGATGGCGATTGGGCCGGCGCGCTGGAGACGCTGACGCTGGCCAAGCGGCACGGCCATGTGGAGCGCCCCGTCGCGGATCGCCGCCGCGCCGTTCTCCTGACTGCACAAGCCCAGGCTCTGGAAGAGGATCAGCCCGAGAAAGCCCTCACCCTCGCGCTCGAAGCGCATGGGCTCGCGCCGTCGCTCATTCCCGCAGCGGCTATTGCGGGCCGCCTGCTCGCCGCGCGGGGCAATACCGCGCGCGTCGCAAAGATCATCAACAAGACGTGGGTCAAGGCACCCCATCCCGAGCTTGCGACCGCCTACGCTTACGCCCGCGTGGGCGACAGCCCGCGCGACCGGCTCGACCGCGTGAAGACGCTGTTCCAGCTCAATCCCCAATCGATCGAGAGCGCCATTGCCGTCGCCCTCGCCGCGATCGAGGCTCACGACTACGACGAGGCACGCCGCATTCTCCAGCCTTATACGGAGAGCGGCCTCACGCGCCGCGTCGCCGCGCTCTTGGCACGCATCGAGGCGGAGGAGAACGGAGACAAGGGCCGCGCCCGCGAGTGGCTGGCGCGCGCCGTCACCGCGCCGCGCGAAGCGACCTGGGCAACGGTTGACGGCGTGACGGCCGATCGCTGGCTCCCGGTCTCGCCCGCAACGGGCGAGCTGGATGCCTTCCAGTGGCGCGTGCCGCCCGGCGATTTGGAAGGTGGCGAGGACCGCATCCTCGGCGCCGACCTGACGGAGTTCATCGCCTCGAACGAGCCTGAGACCGTCATCGCCAAAGCAGCCGTCGTTGCAACGGAGCCCGTGCCGGAACCGCCGCCTGCTCCGCCGAAACCTGCCGCCCCTGAAGCGAAGGTTGTGCCGCAAACGGTGAAAGCCGAAGCGCCGGCCTCCGCCTCGGCCCTGGATAATAAGCAGGCCGAAGCACCAAGCCGATCGGAGCGCGTACGCCCGTTCGCGCCGTCGCGCGCGCCGGACGATCCCGGCCCCGTCTCCGACGACGAGGCTGACCCGCTCGGCATCCGAGCATAGTGCGCGGCGAGCGCCCGGCTTCGTCGGCGGATGAGAGGGCTTGTCTCAACAGGAGAATATTGCGGCGCACCGCCTGTATCGGTGCGCGCTCCCCCGCATTGACCAAAATCAACTGCTTCCTCCTGCCTTAGACGAAGGGGGAAGTTGTGGGGCGGAGGCCGTTTGCTCATAATGACGGCAAATAAGAAGCATTCCGGGAGGAATATCGATGTCGGACAAGGCGTATGCCGTTGCGCCCGAATGGGCAGGCCGTGCGTGGATCGACGAGGCGAAATACAAGACCCTCTACGACCGTTCGATCAACGACCCCGAGGAGTTCTGGGGTGAGAACGGCCGTCGCCTCGACTGGATCCGCCCCTACACCAAGGTCAAGAACACGACCTTCGGTCCGGGTGACGTTTCCATCAAATGGTTCGAGGACGGCACACTCAACGTCGCCACCAACTGCATTGATCGCCACCTCGCCACCAAGGGCGACCAGGTCGCGATCATCTGGGAAGGCGACGATCCGGCCAAGGACGAGACGATCACCTACCGCCAGCTTCATGAGCGGGTGTGCAAGTTCGCCAACGTGCTGAAGGCGCATGGCGTCAAGAAGGGCGACCGCGTCACCATCTATCTGCCGATGATCCCGGAAGCGGCCTACGCGATGCTCGCTTGCGCGCGCATCGGTGCCGTGCACTCAATCGTGTTCGCGGGTTTTTCGCCGGACAGTCTTGCGGGGCGCATCGAGGACGCGGAATCTCACTTCGTCATCACGGCCGACGAAGGCCTGCGCGGCGGCAAGACGGTACCGCTCAAGAAGAACACCGACGAAGCGCTTGAGCGCTGCACGAAGGGCGGCGGCAAGGTGCTCGTAGTGCGCCGCACCGGCAACCCCGTGCCGTTCAAGGAAGGGCGCGATCTCTGGCTGCATGACGAGCTTGCGAAAGTCGATGCGGAGTGTCCGGCGGTCGAGGTCGGCGCGGAAGACCCGCTCTTCATTCTCTACACGTCGGGCTCGACGGGTAAGCCCAAGGGCGTGCTGCACACCACGGGCGGTTACCTTCTCTACGCGTCGATCACGCATCAGTACGTGTTCGATTATCACGACGGCGACATCTACTGGTGCACGGCCGACGTGGGCTGGGTCACGGGCCACAGCTACATCGTCTACGGTCCGCTCGCCAACGGCGGCACCACGCTGATGTTCGAAGGCGTGCCGACATACCCTTCACCCTCGCGGTTCTGGGATGTGGTCGACAAGTGGTCGGTCAACACGTTCTACACCGCGCCGACGGCGATCCGCTCTCTCATGGGCGCGGGCGACGATCACGTAAAGAAGTCGAGCCGCGCGTCGCTGCGCCTGCTTGGCAGCGTCGGCGAGCCGATCAATCCCGAAGCGTGGGAATGGTATCACCGCGTCGTCGGAGAAGATCGCTGCCCCATCGTCGATACGTGGTGGCAGACGGAAACCGGCGGCATTCTCATCACGCCGCTGCCCGGCGCCATCGCGCAGAAGCCGGGCTCGGCGACGCTGCCGTTCTTCGGCGTGAAGCCTCAACTCGTGGACGACAAAGGAACACCGCTCGAAGGCGCCGCGCAGGGCAACCTCGTGCTGCTCGATAGCTGGCCCGGTCAGGCGCGCACGCTCTACGGCGATCACGACCGCTTCGTGCAGACCTACTTCAGCACCTATCCCGGCACCTATTTCACAGGCGACGGCTGCCGGCGCGACGAGGACGGCTACTATTGGATCACCGGCCGCGTGGACGACGTCATCAACGTCTCGGGCCACCGCATGGGCACGGCGGAGGTCGAAAGCGCGCTCGTCACGCACCCCAAGGTGTCGGAAGCCGCCGTCGTGGGTTACCCGCACGATCTCAAAGGCCAGGGCATTTATTGCTACGTCACGCTGAACGCGGGCGAGGAGCCATCGGACGATCTGAAGAAAGAGCTCGTGAAACACGTGCGCCACGAGATCGGACCGATTGCGTCTCCCGACATCGTGCAGTTCGCTCCGGGGCTCCCGAAGACGCGCTCGGGCAAGATCATGCGCCGCATCCTGCGCAAGATCGCCGAGGACGAGTTCTCCGCGCTCGGCGACACGTCGACGCTCGCAGACCCCTCCGTCGTCGACGACCTGATCACCAATCGCCAGAACCGCAAGGCTGAGGCGAGCTGAGACTGCGACGCTTGCCAGCTTTAGGAAATGAAAAACGGCGGGCATGACCCGCCGTTTTTTCTTGAGCGAACACGAATACTCGCTATCGGCACGTCCACATCAGGCCGCGGTCGAAATGGAAATGGTCCTTGTGCGCGACGTTGAACTCTGGGCCGAGCGAGACGCGGAAATAGCGGCATGACCGCCGGTGCACCTCGCGCAGGAACTGGCTGTCTTTGCCCTTCCCCGACCAGTCGCGGATAAGCGAGATCGTGCGCCCGTCTGCGAGCGTGAACCCGCCGATGTCGAGCGCGTTGGCGGTTGCGTGCTGGCTGCGCACGCCCTTCCACATCGGGTTGCCCACGATGTTCCGGCACCCATAGGTGCCCATGTTGTTAATCCGCGCGACCTCCTGGCCGAACGTCTCGCGCGCGAGCGGCTGCACCTCGTGCTCCATCCACAGGGCAACCGCCGCCGCCATCTCGCACGTGATCTGCCCGACGTTGAGCTGCGCGCCGCCGACCTTCGAGAAGCGGACGGCGTTCTCCCATCCGCAACCGTTCTCGTACGGGCGGTTTGGGATCGGGCTCGCCGTGATCTGCGGTTCCTTGAGCACGGCGCGGCAAAGCTCCGGATCGAACCTCAACGCGGACAGCCTCGCATCGACGAAGATGCCCGGTCGCGTATCGAGCGAGATCCGCGGAAAGGGGCTCAGGCTGTTCGGAACGAGCCCAAACCAGAATGCGCCGAATGCTGCAATCGCGAGCAGAAGCAGCAGTAGAATTCTGAGAAAAACACGAACTGGCCTCGATGCCATGAATGCCCCCGGCTACGGCGCGGGGTGCCGATCTTGCCCATCGGCGGCAGGCTGAATGTCTGCACCCCTGCGTCAGGCTCGCTCCCCGCGTTAACCTAGTGGGGTTCCTGGCGGCTGCAAACCGGTTTTAGGCCGGGGGCGGCGTCGCGCATGGACGGGGCGAAGAGCTGCGCAAGATGGTCAGAAATCGCTCACGATGCCGCCTTTTTCCCAATCGCCGTAGCGGGTCGGTTCGGGGCCGTCCGGCCCGCCCCTCTCCGGCGGTTGGCGTCTGTCTTCAGATGCGGCGGCAGCGCGGCGTTCTTCGGCCTCTTTGAGGGCGCGAACCGCGGCCGGCGACAGCGGCTCCCCCGACGTGGGATGACGGATGGGGTCTGGCGCGTTTTCGAGCATATCGGTCGGCTTGGTCATCGTGCGGCAGAACCCTTTATCGCGGCGTGTCGGCGGGCGGAGACGCTGGTCGTCGACCATCCCCCTCCCTATATAGCATCTCCGAACGCGTGCGCGCGTTGCCGGGCGGGGCCGAAATTCGCTTCTGCCATGCACCGCGCACCGGATCGAGATGATGGATACCCGGGAGCCGGAGTAACGGAATGCCGATGAACTACGTCAAGACGGCCATGCTGCTTGCCTTCCTGACCGCGATCTTCGTTGCCATGGGCGCGGCGATCGGCGGGCAGACGGGCATGGTGATCGCCTTTGTCGTGGCGCTCGCTATGAACCTGTTCAGCCTGTGGAATTCCGACACCATGGTGCTGAAGGCGTTCAACGCCCATGAGGTGGATGAGCGCAGCGCACCCGAATACTACGGCATGGTGCGCGATCTCGCGCGCCGCGCCGAGTTGCCCATGCCGCGCGTCTACATCATGGACAACCCGCAGCCGAACGCGTTCGCAACCGGCCGCAGCCCATCTCGCTCGGCGGTCGCCGCCACGACGGGTCTACTCGATGCGCTCCCGCCGGAAGAGCTTGCCGGCGTGATTGCGCACGAGCTCGCGCACATCAAGAACCGCGACACGCTGACGATGACGGTTGCCGCCAGCATCGGTGGCGCGATCTCCATGCTCGCTCAATATCTCCAGTTCGGTGCGCTGTTCGGCGGCCATAACAACGATCGCGGCGGCATCGGCATGATCGGTGCGATCCTCGCGATGCTCATCGCGCCGTTCGCAGCCATGCTGGTACAGATGGCGATCTCGCGCTCGCGCGAGTATCAGGCAGACCGTATGGGCGCGCTCATTTGCGGCAATCCGCGCTGGCTTTCGGCCTCCCTCGCACGCATCGAGAAGGGCGTCCAGCGCATCGAGAACGAAGATGCCGAGCACGCGCCCGCCATGGCGCACATGTTCATCATCAACCCGCTGAATGGTCAGGGTATGGACAACCTGTTCTCGACCCACCCCAACACGCAGAACCGCATTGCTGCGCTTGAGCAGCTTGCGCAGGAGCTGGAGCGGAATGGCGTTAACCTCGCAGGTGGCGCGTCGTCAGGCCCTGCCCGCAGCCAGACAGTGACGCGCGGCGGAAGCGGTCCCTGGGGCTAGATGGCCGCTGGCGACCACGGGAGGCTCGCCAGCCGGGCTCGCCTACGTTAAGCGTCTCGTCTCCGAGTAAACCGCAGGAGCGAGACGCATCTCCGACAATCCGAAAACCAAGCGAGGCCGCGGATCGGGCCAGAGGCCTGGCGCGAGCCGAAGTCCGGGTGCCCCTTCACGTCCCGATCGCGCGCCCCGCCGCCCATCGGGCTTTACCGCTCGCGAGCTAGCGGTCGCGACCTTGAGCGCCGTCCTCGACGGCGGTCGTTCTCTGGACGAAGCCTTCGACGCGGCAGCAAGTCGAAGCGGAACGCTTGAGCCCCGCGACCGTGCACTCGCGCGCCTCATCGTCCTAACCGTCTTGCGCCGCAAGGGCGAGCTTCAGGCCGTCATCAACTCGTTCATTGAGAAGCCGCTTCCCGCGTCGGCCGGCGGCCTGTGGCCCATCCTGCTCTCGGCCGCCGCGCAACTCCTCATGCTCGACACGCCGCCCCATGCTGCAATCAGTCTCGCCGTGGATCAGTGCCGCGCCGATCGCAAAGCGCGCCACTTCGACCGCCTAACCAACGCTGTGCTGCGCCGCGTGGCGGCGACGGGAAAGGACAGCCTCGCAACGCTCGATCCGGTCGAGGTAAACGTGCCGTCATGGCTGCGCGGCCGATGGGTTGCGGCTTATGGCGCCGAACTGGCGCGAGAGATCGCAGCCGCGTCTCTCCGCGAGGCCCCGCTCGATCTCTCGGTAAAGGCCGACCCGGCAGCCTGGGCCGAACGGCTTGGCGGTCTCCTGCTTCCGACAGGCACTCTGCGCCTCACCCGCGCCGGTCGTGTCGAAGATCTCGAAGGTTACGCGGATGGCGCTTGGTGGGTGCAGGACGCAGCCGCGGCCCTCCCTGCCCGTCTGTTAGGCAATGTCGCCGGTCTCCGCGTCGCCGATCTCTGCGCCGCCCCCGGCGGCAAGACGGCAGAGCTCGCGTCAGCCGGCGCCCAGGTCACCGCTGTCGACCAGTCTCCCGCGCGTCTCTCGCGCCTTTCCGAAAATCTCGCGCGCCTGTCGCTCTCGGCCGAGATCGTGGAAGCCGACGTGACCGCTTGGGAGCCGGATCGCACCTTCGACGCGGTTCTGCTCGACGCGCCTTGCAGCGCCACCGGCACCATCCGCCGCCATCCCGACATCCTTCACCTGAAACGCAAAGACGACACGACGGAGCGCGTGGCGCTTCAGCACCGATTGCTCGATGCGGCCGCGCGTTTGGTACGCCCTGGCGGGCTTCTCGTCTTCTGCACCTGCTCGCTGGAGCCCGAGGAAGGCCCGGCCCACATCGCGCGCTTCCTCGCCGAGATGCCCGGCTTCGTGCGCGAGCCCGTCGCTGCGGGTGAGGCGGGGATTGACGGCGCTTGGCTTACCCCGGACGGCGATCTGCGCACGCTGCCGTGCCATCTTCCGCTGTCCGACCCCGCATTGTCAGGGCTCGACGGCTTCTATGCCGCGCGCCTCCGCAAAAGTGCTGACAGCTGAGGCAGGGAAGGTATCGCGCCATCACAAAGCCCGGCTTTTTTGGGACGCCGGGCCAGGATCAAGCGGCAACAAACCCGCCGGGGCCGATTGAGAGGGCGGGTCGGCGTGCTACCATTCCCCCAACATCATCCGAGGAAAGTATGCCGCGGCTCAAAATTTCTGAGCGGATCAGAATTACGCAGCTGGCCGCCGACCGGCTGCGGCGCGGTGCCGTGTCTTCGATGCTGCATAAGCCGCCGTTCCGCTGGCATTTTGCGGCCTCCGCGGCTGAGCAGCTTCTGATCGTTCCGCAAGACCTGAGAACCGCGGACCCGAGCTTCTGGGATGAGGTCGAGGTCGGTCATTTCGGCTTGGCGGGCATGGTCGCAAGCGCAGTGGACGTTTCGCCGTTCGACATCACCCCGCCGAGCGAAGCCTGGGCGCGAGAGCTGCACGGCTTCGGCTGGTTGCGCCATCTCGCCGCCGTTGCCCGGCCGGAAGCGCGCGAAGTAGCGCGCGTGCTCGCCACCGAATGGGCCATGCGCCACAAAGGCAGCGGCGGCGGCATCGCGTGGGAAGCGCCCGTCACCGGCCGGCGTCTCGTCTCGTGGGTTTCCCACTCGGGGTTCCTGCTCGAAGAAGCAGACGCGGAGACCTACGACATCCTGACCGAAAGCCTCGGGATGCAGCTCGTCCGTCTCGCGGCGGCCTGGCGCACGAGCCCCAGCGGGTATCCGCGGCTCGTCTCGCTGATGTCGCTTCTGTTCGCGCAGCTTTGCATCTCGGGGCATGAGAGCCAGGTGCCGGAGACGGAGCGTCTGTTCGTCCAGGAGCTGCGCCGTCAGATCCTGCCCGATGGGGGCCACATCAGCCGAAATCCCGGCGTGCTGGTCGAGCTGATGCTGGACCTCCTGCCGCTGCACAAGTGTTTCTCTGCCCGCGGACTCAAAGCCCCGCCGGAACTGGCCGCCGTGCTCAAAGCCATGCTCGCCATGCTCAAATACATGCGGCTTGGCGACGGTATGCTCGCACGCTTCAACGGAATGAGCGTGGCCTCGCCCGCGGGGCTCGCAACTGTCTTGGTCTACGACGACAATCCCGGCATCCTGCCCGCCGAGGCGCCAGCGTCTCATTATGTGCGCGCCGAGCGCGGCGCATCGATCCTGATCGTGGATGCGGGCGCGCCGCCGCCGCTCGAAGCCGCAGCGGAGGCGCACGCAGGCTGCCTCTCGTTCGAGTTCAGCGTCGGCACCGAGCTGTTGTTCGTGAACGGCGGCGCACCGGCCGCATCGAGTGCGGAGTGGCGCAGCGCCGCCCGCGCGACCGCGAGCCACAACGCGCTGTGTCTCGGGGAGAAGTCGTCGTCGAAACTCGTTCGCCATAAAATGCTGGAGGAGTTGGTCGGCGGTCCCCCCATCCGCTATCCTGAAAATGTGCGCGCGAGGGTGCACGAGCCGGACGGCGGTGTTGAAATCGAGACCAGTCACGACGGCTATGTGCGCCGGTTCGGTCTTGACCACAGCCGTACGCTCATGCTCGGGGCCACCGGCCGGCGTCTGCTCGGGATCGACCGATTGACGGGCCACGGCCGAACGCTCCGCTTGCGTAAGGACATTCCGTTCGCCATCCATTTCCATCTGCACCCCGGCATCCGCTGTCGCCGGGGCTCTGACCCGAACGTGGCCATCATCGAACTCGGATCGAGCGACGATGTTTGGTGGTTCCGCCTGGAAGGTGCCCGGCTCGCGATCGAGGAGAGCACCTATTTCGCCGACTCGGCAGGCCCTCGCCGCGCGCTTCAGATCGTGGCCCGCGGCGCGACCTTCGGTGAGACCGAGGTGCGCTGGGTGCTGGAAGGCGAGAGCTGATATTTTATAACGACGACGAGAAAGACCCATGAAAGAACCCGAACCGAGAATTCGCCGCGCCCTCATTTCGCTTTCCGACAAAAGCGGGCTTGAGGGTCTGGCGCGTGCGCTGGCCGAGCGGAACGTGCAACTCATTTCCACCGGCGGCACGGCGGCCAAGCTCAAGGGGGCCGGTTTCGCGGTGACCGACGTGGCGGACGTCACGGGCTTTCCCGAGATCATGGACGGCCGGGTTAAGACGTTGCATCCCAAGGTGCACGGCGGCCTGCTCGGCGTCCGGGGCAATCCGGCCCACGCGGCAGCGGCCGACGAGCACGAGATCACGCCCATCGATCTCCTGATCGTGAACCTCTATCCGTTCGAGCAGACGGTTGCGAAAGGCGCGGCGTACGACGAATGCGTCGAGAACGTCGACATCGGCGGGCCGGCGATGATCCGCGCCGCCGCGAAGAACCACGCGTCCGTGACGGTCGTCGTCGACAACGCGGATTTCGACGCGCTTCTCGCGGAGATGTCGGCGAACAGCGGACGCACGTCGCTCTCGTTCCGCAAGCGCCTCGCGGCCAAAGCCTATGCACGCACCGCAGCCTATGACGCCGCGATCAGCAACTGGCTCGGCGCCGTGGCTGATCATCCGCAAGGCGAAGCGACGGGCTTCCCGCCGACCATTACGACCCAATATCGCAAGGCGCTCGACATGCGCTACGGAGAGAACCCGCATCAAAACGGCGCCTTCTATGTCAGCGCCACACCTGAGCCCGGCACCGTCGCATCCGCGCGCCAGCTTCTCGGCAAGGAGCTCTCCTACAACAACGTGGCCGACAGCGACGCCGCGCTCGAATGCGTGAAAGCATTCACGGAGCGTCCGGCCTGCGTGATCGTAAAGCACGCAAACCCGTGCGGCGTGGCTGAAGCCGACACGCTGGAAGCCGCCTACGATCTTGCCTATCGCACCGATCCCGAATCTGCGTTTGGCGGCATTATCGCTTTCAACCGCGAGCTGGATGGCGCAACCGCTGCAAAGATCGTCGAACGCCAGTTCGTCGAGGTCATCCTCGCCCCGTCCGTAACCGACGAAGCGCGCGAGGCGGTTGCCGTGAAGAAGAACGTGCGTCTCATGGAGACGGGCGCTTGGCCGCTTGCGGCCACGCCGCGCCGCGAGATGCGCACGGTTGCCGGCGGCTTGCTCGTGCAGGACGCCGACCTCGCGCTCTACGAGCGTCTGCAGGTCGTCACCAAGCGCCAGCCGACGTCGGAGGAAATGGCCGATCTGCTGTTCGCCTGGAAGGTCGCGAAATCCGTGAAGTCGAATGCCATCGTCTACGCCAAGGGGGGCGCGACGATCGGCATCGGCGCAGGCCAGATGAGCCGCGTCAACTCCTCCCGCATCGCCGCCATCAAGGCGGAGATGGCCGGTCTCGACATTAAGGGCTCGGCTGTCGCCTCCGATGCGTTCTTCCCGTTCGCGGATGGCCTGCTTTCGGCAGCGGAAGCCGGCGCAACGGCGGTGATCCAGCCGGGTGGCTCGATGCGCGACGAAGAGGTCATCGCCGCCGCCGACGAGCGCGGCCTCGCCATGGTGTTCACTGGTATGCGCCACTTCCGGCACTGAGATGGAGCGGTCCGCGCGTGTCAGCTTGAGGAGAGCCACGCGGGCCGATTTCGACACGATCCGCCGCTGGCTCTCGCGCCCCGACATTCAGGACTGGTGGGGGCCGGTCTCCGCGACGGAGGCCGAGGTCAATATGGCGCTCTCATCCGATCACGGCATCTGCCGCATGATCGAGGTGGACGGCGTGCCCGTGGGCTACGCGCACGCCGTCGACGCCACACTCTGGGGCGACAGTCTGCCGGACGATCTGGAGCCCGGCACCTGGGATCTCGATCTCTTCGTCGCGGACGAAGCCCATCGCGGCAAAGGCGTCGGACAGGTGGCCCTCGCCGCACTGAGGGAAGAGGTGTTCGCCACCACGCTCGCGGTCGCGGTGTGCGTGTTCCCCTCCGTCAAGAATGAGCGCGCCGTGCGAGCCTATGAGAAAGCTGGCTTCCGCTGGAAGCGCGTCTGGAACGACCCGGAGATGGGTCATTCGTGGTTCATGGTCTCGCGCCGCGACGATCTGCGTTGAAGCCTCAGCGTCTTCGCGTCGTCTGCACCGGCAGCATCAGGAGCAGCCCCGCAACCAGGAACACGGCAATCGACGCCATGCCGAGCCTCTGACTACCCGACGCCTGCGTGACGACAGCGACGAGCAGCGGCGCGAGGAACGCCGTCACCTTTCCCGAAAAAGCGAACAGGCCGAAATACTGCGTCATGCGCTCGGGCGGCGCGAGGCGGGCGAGAAGCGCGCGGCTTGCGGCCTGCACCGGCGCGGCGACGAGCCCGACCAGCATCGCGAACGCGAGAAACACCAACTCGCCCGTGGACGAAAACGGCGCTGACCCCGCGGCCTTCGGCACGACCTCCGATACGAACAGCACATGGTTCGGATCGACCGACAGAATGCCGAACGCGCCGACAAGCAGCAGAACGAGCGACACCATGATCACGCGCTTCGAGCCCACGCGGTCGTCGAGCACACCGCCGATCAGCGCGCCGAAAACGCCAGTCAACGTCAGCACGATGCCGAAGATGCCGAGCTCCATCGCGCCCCAGCCGAACACGGACGCGCCGTAGATGCCGCCGAACGCGAATATGGCCGAGAGACCGTCCGCGTAGAGCATGCGTGCGATGAGGAACAGCAGCATGTCCCGATGCGACGGAAGCCCTCGGATCGTCTCCCACAGCTCCGCGAGCGCAGGGCGGCGCGTGCCCGGCGGCGTCACGTGCGCGCGATCCGGCACGAACAGAAAAAATGGGATCATGAAGAGCGCGAACCAGAGCGCCGCGAACGGCCCCACGAGACGGTCGCCCTCGCGTGCGGTCTGATCGAGCGCAAGGATGGGCTCCAGTCCGAACAGCGTGCGCCCCGTCGCAGGATCCGTCACGATGAGGCCCGCCATCACAGCAAGGCTCAAGAGGCCACCCGCATAACCGACCGCCCAGCCCGTGCCCGAGAGCCGGCCGAGCTGGCTCGGCGGCACGAGCGTCGGCATCATGGCATTGGTGAATACGGTCGTGAATTCCGCCATCGCGGTCGCAATGACGAACGCAATGAGCACGAGCAGAATGGTCGAGCTGTCCGCTCCCGGTACGGCGAACCAGAGCACCGCGAGGCTCGCAACGAGAAACACCGAGAACGTTCCGATCCACGGCTTTCGTGCGCCGCGCCCGTCGGCAAGCGCGCCGAGGAATGGGCTTCCGAGCGCGATCAGAACGCCCGCTGCTGCCGCGGCATAGCCCCAGAGCGCCTGCCCGTGCGCCGGCGTCGCGGCCACCGCATTGACGAAGTAGGGCGCGAATAGAAACGTCAGGACGAGCGTGTAGTAGGGCTGGGCCGACCAGTCGAACAGCACCCAGGAAATCAGCGCGCGACGCGGCGCAGGCTTCGGCTCCGGCGTATCGAGCCTTGCCGCTAGTGTCGTGCTCTGCATGTTTCTCTCCCCCGTTCGTCCCCGGCGTTATAACGCGCTCCAGCGGCTTTGACCCGCGTCCGTTCCCCCGAGCGGAAATGCCTCTTCCACCACATACGGACCGCCGCCCACCTTGGGCTTCGACGACATCAGCAGAAACTCCTCGACCGCGAACGGCGCGCTCTCGAAGGCCCCCAATTGTTCGAGTACACGCGCCACGGCCTCCGGCCGCGTGCCTTTGAGGCGGGCGAGGGTAACGTGCGGTCGGAACGGATGCTTGGCGTGTGCAAGCCCGGCGCTGCGCGCGGCGCGGTCGTTGGCGCGTGCAAGTGCATCGAGCCACGGATTGTCCGCGACACCGGCCCACAGCGTGCGTGGCTGCTGCCCTCCGAAAGCACCGAAACCTGAGAGCTTCAGCGGGAACGCAGGTTCTTCGACGGCCGAAAGCGCGGCGTGAAACTCCCGCGCCGTCGGATTGTCGATATCGCCCGCGAACCTCAGTGTGATGTGCATGTCTTCGGGCTCGATCCAGCGCGCTCCGGCCAGCGGTATCGCAAGATCGGCAAGCTGATCCGCAAGATCCGGTGGAAGGGCGAGAGCTGTAAAGAGACGGGGCATGGAGAACTCGATTGCGCGCGGACGGAGCCGGGCGTCTATGTGAGCCCGTTTCCAGGAGTGTTGCACGCGGAAAACGGCTTTACGACTTCGAACCCGTCGCACGCCGGGCTTCGACACGCCCGATGAGAGCTTCCACATCGGGCAGGATTTTCTCGACGATCACGCCGATACCCTCGCCCGTGGGATGCATACCGTCCGAGAGATTGAGCTCGGGCTTAAGCGCGACGCCATCCAGAAAGAAAGGATAATGCAGCGCGCCATACGTCTCCGCGAGGCCAGAATAGATTGCGCCGAAGCGGGCCTCGTAATCCTTGCCCCAGTTCTTAGGCGGCGGCATTCCGGCGATCAGCACGTCGATATTTCTCTCCCGGAGCTTGCTCAGGATCTGATCCAGATTCCCGCGCGTGACATCCGGGTCGACACCGCGCAACGCATCGTTAGCGCCGAGCGCGAGGATCACCGCCTCCGTATCGTCCGGCACGGCCCAGTCGAAGCGTGCAAGTCCCGCAGCTGTCGTGTCGCCTGAGACGCCCGCGTTCGTCACATCCACGTTGTATCCCTTGGTCTTGAGGGCGGCCCCGAGCTGGACAGGAAAGGCTTCGTCCGGCTTGAGCTGGTATCCGGCCGTCAAACTGTCGCCGAACGCGACGATGCGGATCGGGGCGTCGTCGTCCGCCGCCACCGGCATCAACGAGGCCAGAAGCCAGAGGTTGACGAGTGCGATGCCCCGCACCATCTGACCCGTGAAGGTCGAAGCTGTCTGCTTTGGCTTCATTTTTTTGCCTTACCCCGCCTTGATGCTTGCCACCGCTTCGCCGTCGTGGCGAACCTGATGGAGCCCCGACACGTGCCCCAGCCGATCATTCGCCTTGCCGACGTTGGCCTCGCGCTCGAAAGCCGAGCCGGCATCGTCGACATCCTGAAAGGCATCACGCTCGATGTCGCGCGCGGCCAGTCGCTCGCCATCGTCGGGCCATCGGGTTCCGGAAAGACATCGCTGCTCATGATTCTCGCAGGGCTCGAACGGGCGACACGAGGGGATGTGCACGTTGCGGGGCGCGATTTCAATGCCTTGGACGAAGATGCGATGGCCCTCGCCCGCGGTGAGGACATCGGCATCGTCTTCCAGTCGTTCCATCTCATTCCCACCATGACGGCGCTTGAGAACGTGGCGTTGCCGCTTGAGTTCGCGGGTGTCGCAGGCGCGCGCGACCAGGCCCGCGCCCTGCTGACCGACGTGGGGCTCCTCGCCCGCATCGATCATTTCCCCGCGCAGCTTTCGGGTGGCGAGCAGCAGCGTGTCGCGCTGGCCCGCGCGCTCGTACCGAAGCCCAAGCTTCTTCTCGCGGACGAGCCGACCGGCAACCTGGATGGAAAGACGGGGCGGCAAGTCGTCGAGCTCCTGTTTGGTCTTAAGCAGAAAAGCGGTGCGACGCTCGTGCTCGTGACGCATGACGAACGCCTTGCTCAGCAGTGCGAGCGCACCATCCGCATGGAGGACGGCCGCATCGTGGCGGACAACACGACGGTCGCCGCCGCATGACCGCCATAACCCCGTCTACAGACGATACGCCGCGCGCCCGCTCGGGCCTCGCTCCGTCCCGCCTCGTCGGCATCGCATTGCGCGAGTTGCGCGCGGGCCTCGGCGGTTTCTACATCTTCATGGCCTGCGTGGCGCTCGGCGTCGCCGTGATTGCGACCGTCGGTACGCTGTCAGACGGTCTCCGCGCCGGGTTCGAGCGCCAAGGCGGCGTCCTCCTGGGCGGCGACGTGACGTTCGCGCGGATGCACGCGCGTGCGACCGACGCCGAACGCGGCTGGCTCACCGCCGAAGGCACGCTCAGCGAAACCGCAACCGTGCGCACCATGGCGCGCCGCATCGACGGCGAGGAGCAGGCGCTTGTCGAGCTGAAGGCTGTCGATGCCGCCTACCCGCTTGTGGGCGAGGTCGAAGTGAACGGAACGCCGTTCGCGCAGGCGCTTGCGGAGCCCGGCGGTGCGGTTGTGGACCCCGTCATCCTGAGCCGTCTCGGCCTCAAGATCGGCGATCCGATCCGCCTCGCCGAAGCCGAAGCCATTGTTCGCGCGACACTAGTCAACGAGCCGGACGCGGTTGCCGACCGCCTCACCTACGGGCCTCGCGTCTTCGTCTCGCACGAGACGCTTGCGAAAACCGAGCTGGTTCAGCCCGGCACGCTCGTTCGCTGGCGCTACGCGCTGAACCTAGCGAACGGCGTGGGCGAGACACCGGCAAGCCTCGCCGCGTTTCGGGAAAAGGCGGAAGCCAATCTTTCGCAGTCCGGCTTTGTGATTGCAGATCGCCGCGATCCGTCGCCCCAGATCACGCGCACGCTCGACCGTCTGCGCCAGTTCCTCACGTTTCTCGGCCTCGCCGCTCTGATCGTCGGCGGTGTCGGCATCGCCAATGCCGTCTCGACCTTCATTGAGCGCCGCCGAAACGTCATCGCCGCCATGAAGGCGGTCGGCGCGACGAGCGGCACCGTGCTTCGCATCTTTCTCATCCAGGTGCTTGCGATCGCATTCATCGGTGTCGTGCTGGGCCTTGCGGTCGGGCTCGCCGCGCCGAGCCTGCTCATCGCGCTCTACGGCGATGCGCTCCCGGTGCGCGCCGAGGTCGCTTACTCCGCAACAACTGTACTCGTCAGCATCGCCTATGGTCTCCTTGTCGCGCTCCTGTTTGCGCTATGGCCGCTTGGGCGCGCGGAATTGATCAAGCCATCGGTTCTGTTCCGCGACGAGGTCGCGCCCGATACGGTCTGGCCGCGCCCGCGCATCGTTGTCGCAACTCTGCTCATCGCGTCGTTGTTGATCGGCTTCGCGCTGGCCATGTCGGAAAGCTTGCGCATCGCGCTCTATTTCTGCGGCGCTCTCGTGCTCGTGTTCCTCGTTTTCATCGGCTTGGGAACAGCCGTGACGCGCCTCGCCCGCCGCGTGCCTCGCCCCCGGTGGCCGGAGCTTGCGCTGGCCATCGGCAACCTCGGGGCGCCGGGCGGCCTTACGCGCTCGGTCGTCGTGTCGCTTGGTGCTGGGCTATCGCTCCTGGTCGCCGTTGCGCTCGCCGACGCGTCTCTCGTCGAAGAACTCACGAGCCGCTTGCCGAAGAACGCGCCCAGCTACTTCCTGCTCGACATCCCGAAGGACAATGCGGAAGCCCTCAAAGCGACCGTAGAAGGTGCGGTTCCTGGCGCCCATTTTGCGGAAGCGCCGATGCTTCGCGGCCGCATGGTGGAGTTGGCAGGCCGCAAGGTAGAGAACATCAAGCCCCCGCCCGAGGCGCAGTGGGTGCTGAACGGAGATCGCGGCCTCACCTATTCGGACACACTGCCCGAAGGCTCCACCCTGGTGGCCGGAAGCTGGTGGCCGGTCGGCTACGACGGCGAGCCGCTCGTCTCCTTCGAACGCGATCTCGCGGGTCACCTCGGCGTCGAGATCGGCGATTACGTGACGGTCAACGTGCTGGGGCGCAATCTCACGGCGCGCATCGCCAACCTGCGCGAGGTGAAGTGGGAAAGTCTCACGTTGAACTTCGTCATGGTGTTCTCGGCCAACGCGCTCCAAGGCGCGCCGCACAACCTGCTCGCGACAGTGAGCCTGCCACCCGGCACCGCCATTGAGGCAGAGGCCGGTCTCGGCCGCGCGGTCGGCAAGAATTTTCCGGCCGTCACGGTCATTCGCGTCAAGGACGCGCTCAACACCGCGACCGAGATCTTGGAAAAGGTGATGGTCGCCATCCGCGTTGCGGGCGCGGTGACGCTGATCGCTGGCGCCCTGGTACTTGCCGGCGCGCTCGCCACTGCGCAGCGCCGCCGTGTCCTGGAGGCAGTCGTGCTGAAGGTGCTCGGCGCCACGCGCCGCCGGGTGCTTGTCTCGCACATGCTGGAGTACGTGCTGCTCGCCATCATTGCCGGTCTGTTCGCGGTCGCGCTAGGCGGGCTCGCGTCCTGGATCGCCGTGTCCGAGGTGATGCGCATCCCATTCACGTTCAGTGTGGAAGCGGTCTTGAAAGCGCTCGGCGTGGCCATCGGGCTGGTGCTGCTGTTCGGCTCGCTCGGCACCTGGGCGGTTCTGCGGGCCCGGCCGACGGCCACCCTGCGAGCGGGATAAGATAGAAAAATCAATGAGGTATGCCGTTTGGCCGGACTTACGTACGTAGCCGACCGGACGGGCCTACGACCGTTTTTTTGGCGCCGCAACATTAACATCCGGCCCGAATTGCCGTATGAAAAGGGCACGTGCCCGGCATGGTCCGTGGGCGCCTCTCTTGAAAGAGAGCCGCACCCATCTCATATGCGCTGGGCAAATTCACTTTGCGCTAGAAGTCTTTAAGGGGACTCCGACACGATGGCACAGTTTGACAGCAGATATTCGCAACCGACGACCGTCGGCCAGTCCGGCGTCGACGAAGGTCTGCGCGCGTACATGCTGGGCGTCTACAATTACATGGCCCTGGGCGTCGCGCTCACCGGCGTTGTGGCCTACCTGGTCTTCTCGATGGCCGTCACGACCGATCCGGCCACCGGCGCCAAGGCGCTCACCTCTCTCGGCCAGACGCTTTATGCGTCTCCCTTGCGCTGGGCGCTGATCCTCGCTCCGATCGCGTTCGTGTTCTTCTTCGCGTTCCGCGCGAACAGCATGAGCGTGCCTGCCGCGCAGACGTCCTTCTGGATCTACTGCGGGCTCGTCGGCGCGTCGCTTTCGATCCTGTTGCTCGCCTTCACGGGTAGCTCGGTTGCCAACGTCTTCTTCATCACGGCAGCCGCGTTCGCAAGCCTCTCGATCTGGGGCTACACGACGAAGAAGGACATCTCCGGCTGGGGTTCGTTCCTGTTCATGGGCCTGATCGGCGTGATCCTCGCGATCGTCGTCAACATCTTCCTGCAGTCGCCGGCGATCGCCTTCGCGATCTCGGTCATCGGCGTGCTCGTGTTCGCCGGCCTCACCGCCTACGACACGCAGCGCATCAAGGACGAGTACTACCTGCTGGCTGGTAACTCGGAGGCTGTCGCCAAGGCTTCGATCTTCGGCGCTCTCTCGCTCTACCAGAACTTCGTCGGCATGTTCGTCCACCTGCTGCAGCTCTTCGGCGAGCGCGAGTAATCGCGAGCCGCACCGGAAACGAGAAGGGCCTCGCACTGCGGGGCCCTTTTTCGTGCGGTCCACTGTGGCTGCCTGCAGTGTGCAGGCAGCCGGAGCGCCGCTAGACTAATAACCATATGGTCAATATAAGGGTTTGGATAAGAGCGCTTCAAAAAGACGGCTCTCCGGTCGATAAAACGCACGATGGCCTGGAAGCCGAGGTGAGATCACGCTTATGGAGCAAGCCAAACCCGAACCGCCGAAACGCAAACGCCTCGACCCCGAGCGCCGCGAGCAGGAAATCGTCGAGGGCGCCATCCGCTACTTTTCTGAGGTCGGATTCGGCGGCAGCATGCGCGATCTCGCAGCACGGCTCGGCATCTCGCATGCACTCCTCTTCCGCTACTTTCCCACCAAGGACGCGCTGATCGACCGCGTCTACGATCAAGTCTATCTCAGCCGCTGGGACGCGACGTGGGACAAGCTTCTTGGCGACCGGAGCGTAGATCTCCGCACCCGCCTCGAACGCTTCTACAGGGAGTACCTCGCGGCAATTGATCGCCCGGAGTGGGTGCGGGCCTTCGTCTTCGGGGGACTCGCTGGCGTCAACATCAACCAGCGCTATCTGAGCCTGATCCGCCGCAAGGTCATCACGCCCGTTGCGTTGGAACTGCGTGAAGCCGCCGGCGTGCGGAGCGCCTCTGGCGAGCCACCTTCCGAAGCGGAGCTGGAGCTCTCGTGGGGGCTGCACGGCGAAATCTTCTATCTCGCCATTCGACGCTGGGTGTACGGCCTCAAGGTGACGCCGGATCGCGATCGCTTCGTTGAGCTGACGGTGGCGAAGTTTCTAGACGGCGCGCCCACGGCGTTGCGCGAGCTGTCGCGCGTCAACACCGATCATAAGAGGCCGCGGATTAGTTGAGTTCTTCAGCCGCCATTTGCGCGGTCTCTTCGCTCGTGACGAGCCGCCAGAAGGCCGCAAACTTTGCCGCGTCGTGGAATTCGTCCATGCGCGCGATTTTGCGTCCCCGGAAGGTCGCGACCTGGCGGTAGGAACCGGTCATGATGAGACCGGTTCGACGATGCCGGATGTGGCAAGCAATGCTCGCCCGCGCAACACCGTCCTCAAACTGAAAATACTCGGCGACGGACGTGCCCTGAACGACGGCGTTGATTGTGTACAGGAAGGTACGAAACTCGGACTTGCCTTCGATGACCATGGGCGTGCCTTCGAGCGAGCCCGCGTTGCACCAATAGATCAAGTCGTCAGCATAGCAGCTGAGAACCTGCTCCATGTCGCCTTTGCTCCACGAGGTGTGAGCGCAATCCAACACGTCTCGTGCAATCCGTGCGTCCAGCTTTTTCAACGACCTTCCCCGCAAAGGACCTGTTGAGACCACCTGCGTGCGCCATGAAAGAATATTCAGCGTGGAGATCGCAGTCGGTAAGAAATCTTACCCTACGAATATCACAATTTGAAGTAACAAAGCGCACCCACCACTACTGGAAAGGGAAACTTCCCGGCCGCGTGGGGACGCTTTTGCAAACCCGCGCGAACGTCAGGCGACAGCCTCACGCTCCGATTCCTTCTTGCGCTCCTGCTTCTTGCGCTCGTGCGGATCCAGCCAGCGCTTACGCAGCCGGATCGATTGCGGCGTCACCTCCACCAACTCCTCGTCGGTGATGTAGCTCATCGCGCGTTCGAGCGTCAGCTTGATCGGCGGTGTCAGCAGCACGGCATCGTCCTTGCCGGAGGCGCGGACGTTGGTGAGCTTCTTACCCTTCACGACGTTGACTTCGAGATCGTTATCGCGCGAGTGCTCGCCCACGATCATGCCGACATACACCTTGGTCTGCGGTCCGATAAAGAATGGACCGCGGTCCTGCAGGTTGAAGATTGCGTACGCCGCCGCTTCGCCGTCCGAGTTGGAAATCAGCACGCCCGTGTGCCGCCCGGCGATCTCGCCTTTGAACGGCGCATAGTCGTGAAACAGCTTGTTCATAACGGCTGTGCCGCGCGTATCCGACAGGAGCTCCGCCTGATAGCCGAGCAGGCTGCGCGTCGGCACGTGGAACACCATGCGCGTCCGCCCGCCGCCCGAGGGGCGCATTTCGAGCAGTTCGCCCTTCCGCTCCGAAAGCTTCTGCACGACGACGCCGGTATGGCCCTCGTCCACGTCGATGATGACTTCCTCGATCGGCTCCAGCTTCTCGCCCGTCACCTCGTCCTTCCGGAACACGACCTTCGGCCGCGACACGGTCACCTCAAAGCCCTCGCGGCGCATGTTTTCGAGCAGGATCGCGAGTTGAAGCTCGCCACGCCCTGCGACGTCGAAGGATTCACCGCCCTCCGTCGAAGGCGTGATGCGGATCGCGATGTTGCGTTCGGCTTCCTTTTCCAGCCGGTCGCGAATGACGCGGCTCTGCACCTTGTCGCCTTCGGTGCCCGCGAAAGGGCCGTCGTTGACGCGGAACGTCATGGAAAGCGTCGGAGGATCGACGGGCTGTGCCTCGATGGGCGTCTCGACCGCCGGATCGCAAAGCGTGTCGGCAACGGTCGCTTCGCTCATGCCCGCGATGGCGACGATTTCGCCGGCCTGCGCTTCCTCGACCGGAACGCGTTCGAGGCCGCGGAAAGCCAGCACCTTTGAAACGCGGAAGGTCTCGATGACCTTCCCATCGCGGTTCAGCGCCTTGAGCTGCTGGTTCGGCTTAAGGCTGCCCGACGAGATACGGCCCGTCAGAATGCGCCCCAGGAAGTTATCGGCTTCAAGCGTGGTTGCCAGCATACGCGTCGGCCCTGGCTCGACGGTCGGCGGCGGCACGTGGCTGACGATGAGTTCGAACATTGGCGAGAGGTCTTCGCGCGGGCCGGCCGGATCGGAGGCCATCCAGCCGCTGCGGCCCGAGCCGTAGAGCACCGGAAAGTCGAGCTGCTCGTCGGTTGCGTCGAGGTTCGCGAAGAGATCGAAGATCTCGTTCAAAACGTCGCCATGCCGCTCGTCAGGGCGGTCGATCTTGTTGATTGCGACGATGGGACGAAGCCCGCGCTTCAGCGCCTTGGATACGACGAATTTCGTCTGCGGCAGCGGCCCTTCGGAGGCGTCCACCAGCACGATCACGCCGTCGACCATATTAAGAATGCGCTCCACCTCGCCGCCGAAGTCGGCGTGGCCGGGAGTGTCGACGATATTGATCAGCGTATCTTTCCAGACCACGCTCGTGCACTTGGCGAGAATGGTGATACCGCGCTCGCGCTCGATATCGTTGCTGTCCATCGCCCGTTCGGTGATCTTCTGGTTTTCGCGGAAAGTGCCCGACTGCTTGAGGAGCGCGTCGACAAGCGTGGTCTTGCCGTGGTCGACGTGGGCGATGATCGCAATGTTGCGGAGTTCCATGTGTGTCCTGATCGGATCGGTGGGCGTGTGCGCCGCACAAAAAAAGATGCGCGGACCTAGCACATGAGAGCCCGGATCGCCAGTGACTGAAGGCGGCGGTGAGGTCAGAAAATACGATTAGTTTTAAGCTCTGCGCGCTGTGTCGCGCTCTGCGAGGCCCTGTTCCGCTTGGTAAAGACCGCTCAGGAAGGCATCTACGTCCTCCCTGGCCCCGGGCGTCGAATTCTGCCTAATTCTTTGGCGGTCCTGGCGTCGCAGCGCTCTCCGTGTCGATCCTGGCCGCTTGAGCCGCCGCCCGCCCGAGATGAGCAGCGGGTTATCCGGCTCCCTGAGATCCAGCTCTTCGAGGAAGTTTTCGCGCAAGGCGTAGAACGACTGGAGGATCGCATTGCGCGCGAGCTTCCTGTCGCCGTCCGTCAGATCCGAACGCTTGCGCGGGTTGAGCGATTGCAGCGCACGTCGCATATCGTGGAGCGGCGCATACGGATAGAGGCCGACGAGGTCATCCGTCTCGCCCACGTTCCGATAGACGATCCGCATATTGTCGATCGCCTCCGAGATACGGCAGAACGCGGCGATGTAGTCGTCGGCCGAGGCGTCGGGCTTTTCGCAGAACGCGAAGAGCGCCGATTTCGTCCGCACGATTCCGCGCCATTCTTCCTCCAGGCTCTCGACGAACTTCGAGCGCTTCTGGAACACGTTGGCGAGATAGGCCGCGACGACCGTCACGAACACCAGCGCCATGTCCTTCAGGTAGTCGTAAAGATCGAGCGCCGCGCTCTCGACGGGCGTTCCCGCGATGCCGGGCACGCGGTCGGCGAACTTTGCCGCTAGAGCGAGAGCTAGCACGAGCCCAAGCCCCACGTAAGCGCGGCGGAGCGTGCGGTTGAGCGAAGCGCGGGTCATGAGGGCAGGATCTCAGCGGAGAGGATGAGATCCTTACCGTGATGGTGCGACGGCGGCATTTCCAAGGCGGAGCACCTAAAGAAAAATGCCGGGAAGAGACCTCCCGGCATATTCCAGATCAGATGTCTGTCGCGATCTTACGGGCAGAACCAAAGCGGCCCGACCGACACGCAATTGCGCGTGCGCCAGTAGCTCGGACGGCGATCGTAACGACGATAGCCGCGCGGCGGAGACTTCAGACGCTGACCGGCGCGATAGCGCTGGCTATGGCCACGACGGTCGCGATACCCGCGGCGATCACGATAATCGCGACGCTGAACGAGTTCGATGCCGCTGGCTTGCTGCGTAGCAGCTTTGACGGCCGACGGCGCAACGGCAGGGGCCGCGCTCGCGGGCGCGAAGCTCATGGCGCCGAGAATAACGGCGGAAAGGGCAAAAGCGGCGATCTTCAAGGGATCTTCTCCTCTTGTTTTGGAAGGGCGTGATGAAATCCGAACGTGTTCCACACGGTGTGGTTCCACTTTTATGTGGGCCACAATGAGACGCACACGCCTCGTTCTTGAAGACGTTTCAACACGGCCCGATCCGTCGAAATAAAAAAATGCCCGGCACGCTTGGTTCAAAGCGCGCCGGACATTTGTAATCGTACGGAAATATGGCGTGAAATGCTCAGTCAGCCGCGGATTATCTCCGGTCGCGTGCGCCGAGTGTCCGCAGCCGCAGCGCATTGAGTTTGATGAAGCCCTGAGCGTCTTTCTGATCGTACGCGCCCTTGTCGTCTTCGAAGGTGACGAGGTTCGGCGTGTAGAGAGACTTCTTGCTCTCGCGGCCGACGACGATGACGTTGCCCTTGTAAAGTTCGAGCGTCACTTCGCCTTCGACATGCTCCTGGCTCTTGTCGATAGCGGCCTGCAGCATCTCGCGCTCCGGCGAGAACCAGAAGCCGTAGTAGACGAGTTCCGCATAGCGCGGCATCAGCTCGTCCTTGAGATGTGCCGCACCGCGGTCGAGCGTCAGGCTCTCGATGGCGCGATGCGCCTGCAGCAGGATCGTGCCGCCCGGCGTTTCGTACACGCCGCGGCTCTTCATGCCGACGAAACGGTTCTCGACGAGATCGATGCGGCCGATGCCGTTGTCGCGGCCGAGGTCGTTGAGGGCCTTGAGCAGCGTCGCGGGCGAAAGCTTCTGGCCGTTGAGCGAAACGGCATCGCCCTTCTCGAACCCGATCGTGATCGTCGTGACCTTGTCGGGTGCGTCCATCGGCGAGATCGTGCGCTGATAGACCATCTCCGGCGGCTTCTTCGCGGGGTCTTCCAGCACCTTTCCTTCGGACGACGAATGCAAAAGGTTCGCGTCGATGGAGAACGGCGACTCGCCTTCCTTGTCCTTCGCGACGGGGATCTGGTTGCGGCGCGCAAAGTCGAGCAGGTCCTCACGGCCCTTGAACTCCCACTCGCGCCACGGTGCGATGATCTTGATCGACGGTTCGAGCGCGTAATAGCTGAGCTCGAAACGCACCTGGTCGTTGCCCTTGCCGGTGGCGCCGTGACAGACGGCATCCGCGCCGGTTTGGCGTGCGATCTCGATCTGCCGCTTGGAGATCAGGGGCCGCGCGATGGAGGTGCCGAGCAGGTAGATCCCCTCGTAAAGCGCGTTGGCGCGGAACATCGGGAACACGTAGTCGCGGACGAACTCCTCGCGCACATCCTCGATGAAGATGTTCTCGGGCTTGATGCCCAGCATCTCGGCCTTCTTGCGCGCGGGCTCGATCTCTTCGCCCTGGCCGAGATCGGCGGTGAACGTCACCACCTCGGCATTGTAGGTCTCCTGCAACCACTTGAGAATGATCGACGTGTCGAGACCGCCCGAATAGGCAAGCACCACTTTCCGGATGTTCGTCTTACCGTCTGCTTCGCTCATGATCCCGACCTCTTAGGGGCAAACTGATTCGCTTAGACCCAGATCGCCGCGAACCGAGCGGTCCGACGCGTGAATCTCAGGTCTCTTCAATGGTCTAGAGCGAGTGATCCGATCCGACACGGATCGGACGCCGCTCCAGCGCGCGGCACTATAGGCACCCGTCTCGGCCCGGCAAGGCAGACGCGGGGCAGATCACCCACAGCAAAAGTTGAAGCCGCGCCGCAGCCTTACGCTACGTACGGGAAATTCACCATCATCTCTGCGTGTTTTTTTGCCTCAAACCCGTTACGGTTCGCGCCAAATGCCGATGACAAACCATTGGGTTGGGGGAACCATCATGGTGAAAACGACGACGACCTCTGTTTTGAGGGCGGCCGCCGTGTTCGGGGCGATTGTGAGCGGCACCATGCCGCTGGCTGCCAACGAGGTTCTGCCCTGGGCCAATACGCCGCCGACGGTTGCGACGGCCGAGCCTGCGGCTGCCGATCCGGCCATGCAAGCGGCGGTCGCGCAGTGTACGCCGCTGTTCGAGGCTGCGTGCCGCGACCTCAACACCTGCGCTTGGATCGCAGACGTATCCCTGCAGGACGGAACGGTCCTGCCGGCACGGTGCGTTGCCCGCCCATCAGGGCCGCCCAAGAGCACGGCCAAATCCAAGACGTCCGCGCCTAAGAAGAAAACCGCCGAAACGCCGAAGGCGCCCGCTGCGGCAACCGCTGCCACCGAGACGGGTGCACTTCCTGTCAAAGCGGAGCCTAAGGCAGCCGCTGCTCCGACGGTCGTAACGCCGCCAGTCGCGGAGAAGAAGGCACCGGAAGCGCCCGTCAAGGTCTCGGAGCCGCCGCCAGCCGCCGCCCCACCCGCCGCGAAGGCTGCCGCCGTTGAGCCGCCGCCGGCCAAGCCGCAAGCCGCGCCTGTCGCGGAAAAGCAGCCGGCTGCCGCACCGCCTCCGGCTGAGAAAACGGCGACCGCGCCGGCCCCGAAAGCCGAGCAGGCACCGAAGAGCCCGGTTTCCGCAAAGGCTCCCGCGCAGGCTGGTGGATCAATGCCGGGATTTGGCTCGTTCTCTTCGGCCTTCCCGGCCGGTGGAGCGGTGGTGACGACGACGATCCCGCCACGAAGCAGCAGCGAATGAGGCGAGAGCCGTCGCGCTCGCCTCTTTCCTTCCTTGCCGAGAATTTCAAGACGTCTTGGTTCGCTTGGCTCTTAGGCCGCCCACGGGAGTTTCACGGCCGTCGCGAAAGGCGCCGCGAAGAAGGCCTGCAGCGCCGCCTTGGACGATGCGGTGACGGACGACATCGCGAACCCGCCTTCTGCCCTGTAGCTCGCAAACACGCGGTCGAAGGAGGTCGATGCGACCTCGGCCGCTTCCATTGCCGCCATGTTGGCTTCGGCCGCAGGAAGCGCTACGGCCCGCGGCACCCCAGCCGTCATCATGGCATAGGCCATCGGCCAGCTTTTGGGATCGCCTTCGAGCGGAAAGAGCCCCCACCAGGCACGGACCGGCGCGAACATCGGAGAGGCAGTCAAGGCATTGGTGAATCTCAGGAAATCGAACGGCATCGCCGTTTCCATCGGCGCCGGCGTCATCGCGGACCGATAGTTGCGCGGGCCAGTCACGAGATAGGGCGCGGACGGCTTGTAGTCGTCCCGCTCCAGGCCCTTGGCCGATTGCGCCCAGAAATCCAACGCCTGAGTCGCGAAGGCCGCGTAGGCGGCGGTGGCGGCGCGGGCATACCCGAAGGCGGCCGTCGTGCAGCTCTGAGCGAAACGGCGGGAAAGTTCGGGGTCGACATAGGTCATCGGCTCGCGCCTCCGATATCGCAAGTGCGATTGTGCATTGCACAATGTAGGCCCGAATGTCACGAATGACAATGCCGTTTCGGCCCGACCGACCGAAGGTCCTAAGCCTTGGCTGACGATGTCGGGGCCGCCCGGCGCCCCTTCGGCACCCCCGCCAGCCAATAAACGAATCCGGCGGCAAGGCCGGACACGGCATACGCGGTGAGCGCGTAGCGGTTGAGGATGGTCGAAGGACCGGATTCGCCCACGTGCTGGGCAAAGAATCCGCCCAGGCCGATGAGAAGCCCCGCCGCCAGGAAATAGAGCCGCGAGCGCGTGGGCAGCCAGGCCGCGACGAGGGCGGCCAGAGCTGCGAACGGTGCGGCGAAGACTGCCGATTGCGTAGCCCCGAGCAGGATCAACAGACCCATACTCTCGATAGCAACCGGGCCACCGGTCCGCACGCCGTCGAGCCCGGCCACGAACAGCACTTGGACCAGGCCGGCCGTCAGGACGGCGGCGATGAAGCCCAGAATGAACCTGACGATCCCAACGAACATCAATCGCCCCCCGGCGATCCGCGTGACAGGCCAACGAACTTTAAGAGACTTGCCAAAGCTGCTCAAGCGTTCCGGCCTGCGAGCAGCCAATAGACGATGCCGCCCGCGAACCCCGCCGTGGCGAACACCTGCCAGATCGAAGGAAGCGCCAGTTGGTGGAGTGCGGCGGGATCGATGCGGGCGAGCAGAGGAATGATGACGAGCGCAGCGCCACCGCCGATCATGTAGTAGAGCCACGATCGGATGCGGCCGACCTCGCCGACGATCACCAGCAGCACCGCTGGGATCAACGTCGCGCCCGACACGACCAGTGTGCCCGTCCAGAAGAAGTCGTAGGCATCGAACATCAGGTCCGCATCGTCGATGTTCGAGATCGCGTGCGTCAGCGTTTCGAGCCCGAGCGTGGTGAGCACGATCATCGCCGCGAGCATGGAAATCAGAAACGCGATTGCGACCCAGAGGAGGCGCCCGATCGTTCTCAGCACCGTGCCCATCAGGCACCCGTCGCGGCGGCCGTCGGTTCGGCAGCCTCGCGTTCGCGCGCCCGGAGGCGGACGCTCTCTGAGCGGAGCTGCCCGCAGGCTGCGAGAATGTCGCGTCCGCGCGGCGTGCGCACGGGGCTCGCATAGCCGGCGTTATTCACGTAATCCGCGAACGTTTCGATGGTCTCCCAGTCCGAGCACTCGTAGCGCGAGTTCGGCCACGGATTGAACGGAATGAGGTTGATCTTCGCCGGAATGCCGGCGAGCAGGCGTACGAGCGCTTTCGCGTCTGCCAGGCTGTCGTTCACGCCCTTGAGCATCACGTATTCGAACGTGATGCGCCGCGCGTTCGAGAGGCCCGGATAATTCCGGCACGCATCCATCAGCGCGGCAATCGGATACTTCTTGTTGATCGGCACGAGCTCGTTGCGGAGTTCGTCTGTCACGGCGTGCAGCGAGATCGCAAGCATCGTGCCCGCTTCCTCGCCCCAACGGCCGATCTCCGGCACCACGCCGGAGGTCGAAAGCGTGATGCGCCGCTTGGAAAGCGAGATGCCCTCGCCGTCGGCGGCGATCTCCATCGCTTCGCGCACATTGTCGAAATTGTAGAGCGGCTCGCCCATGCCCATCAGCACGACGTTGGTGATCTTGCGGTCGGCCGTAGGCAGCATGCCGTGATCGTCAGGGCGGTCGGCTCCTGGCCAGTCGCCGATACGGTCGCGCGCGAGCAGGATCTGCGCGACGATCTCGGAGGCTTCGAGGTTGCGCACGAGCTTCTGCGTTCCCGTATGGCAGAAGCTGCACGTCAGCGTGCACCCCACCTGCGAGGAGATGCAGAGCGTGCCGCGATCGCTTTCGGGAATGTAGACGGTCTCGATCTCGGGCGCACGGGCCTCGTGCCCGCGGCGCGGCAACCGCAGCAGCCACTTACGTGTGCCGTCCACCGACACCTGCTCGGTTACGATCTCCGGCCGGTCGAGCGTGAAGCGGGCTTCGAGCGCCTGGCGCAGCGCTTTCGAAACGTCCGTCATCTGGTCGAACGACGTCACGCCGGAGACGTAGATCCAGCGCCAGAGCTGCGTCGTGCGCATGCGGATCTGCTTGTCCGGCACGCCAGCAGCCGCCAGCGCCTCCCCGAGCTTCGCCCGGGAAAGTCCAGCCAGCGACGGCTTGACGGTTTCGGCCTCCGCTGCGGGTGCCGCCTGTCGTGTGTCGAGAACCACTGTCATGACGGCATCTTCTACCGATTTCTCCCGTGAAACGAAAGGCTGCGTCAGGCCGCATGGCTGCTAACCTTTTCCGGTCACGGCCGATCCGGTATAAGGCCGCACGCTTAATCATAGCCGCATCAGCAACTTCGACCCGGAACGCCGCATCGCCATGGCCAAGAAAGAGAAAGACGTCAACCGCCGGCCCGCCGCGCGCCTGCCCAAAGGGATGCGCGACATCGGCGCTGCCGAGCTGCGCGAGACGCAGGCCATGCTGGAGAAGATCCGCGCCGTCTACGAGCGCTACGGCTTCGAGCCCCTGGAAACCCCGGCCTTCGAGTACACGGACTCCCTCGGCAAGTTCCTGCCGGATCAGGATCGCCCCAACGCGGGCGTGTTCTCGTTCCAGGACGTCGCGCCGGAGGCGCGCGATACGACAGGCAACGAGCAGTGGCTGTCGCTCCGCTACGACCTGACCGCGCCCCTCGCCCGCCACGTGGCCGAGAACTTCCAGGATCTGCCGAAACCCTTCCGCCGATATGCGACCGGCTCCGTCTGGCGCAACGAGAAGCCCGGCCCTGGCCGCTTCCGCCAGTTCACCCAGTTCGACGCCGACACCGTGGGCGCCGAGAGCATCGCGGCCGACGCCGAGCTTTGTATGCTCGCCGCCGACACGCTCGAAGCGCTGGGCATCGAACGCGGCCAATACGTCATCAAGGTCAACAACCGGAAGTTTCTCGACGGGGTGATGCAGGCGGCGCAACTCAGCGGTGAAGAGAATGCATCTAGGAGACTGACCGTTCTTCGGGCGATCGACAAATTGGACCGCCTTGGCGTGGGAGGCGTTCGCCAACTTCTCGGCGAGGGTCGAAAAGACGAAAGCGGTGACTTCACGCCCGGTGCCGGCCTAAATCAGGATCAAATCGGTGTTCTTGAAAAGCTTTACGGACACCAAGAATCGCGGAGCCAAGATTTATTTCTGCATCAAAGAGAAATGGACGGGGCATCAGGCGACGATCTGACCTTCATGTCTAGCGGGAACGTCTACACTGTTGCGCATCCGCGGTTTTTAGATGTGTACGCCGATGCCTTTTCCGAAAGTCAGGCAGCGCTGGAAGGCATTAATGATCTTCGAGAGATCTCGAACTTAGTTCGGGCCGCGGGCTATGGGACGAAACGAATTAAAGTGGACCTATCAGTCGTCCGCGGTCTCGAATATTACACCGGCCCCGTCTTCGAAGCCGAACTTCTGATCCCCGCGACCGACGACAAGGGCAACCCCGTCCGATTCGGCTCCGTCGGCGGCGGCGGGCGCTACGACGATCTCGTCGCCCGCTTCACGGGCCAGAAGGTCCCGGCCACCGGCTTCTCTATCGGCGTCTCGCGCCTGCAGGCAGCTCTCACGGCTCTCGGTCGCGCCCCCGCGCCCACGCTGGGGCCCGTCGTCGTCACGGTCATGGATCGCGACAGCCTCGCCGACTATCAGGCGTTCGTGCACACGCTTCGCGATGCGGGTATCCGCGCCGAGCTTTACCTCGGCAACCCGAAAAAGTTCGGCAGACAACTCGAATACGCCGACAAGCGCGGATCTCCCGTCGTCGTGATCCAGGGCTCGAACGAGCGTGAAGCAGGCGAAGTGATTCTCAAGGATCTGATCGAGGGCGCGAAAGCCGCCGCCGCCATCTCCGACAACAAGGAATGGAAAGAGGCGCGTCCGGCGCAGATCTCCGTGCCCGTGGCGAACCTCGTTGAGGCCGTCCGCGAAATTTTGGCGCGCCACACGCCGTCTTCATCTTGACGTCTTAAGGATGTGGAACGGCGGAATTTCCTATTCTTCCCGGTGGTTGGTCCGCCAGTCGCGGCATGAACCAATCGTGCGGTGAATTCTTGCGCCTCGGGCCCTTCCCCCCTAGACCATGATCGCTTCGGACTCTATCAGTCCGAAGCGTGAATCATAGGTCTCACCAACAAGCTAGAGTTCCTTAGATCGGAAAAAATCGGATCGGAAGAACTCTAGACCGGCATGGCGCGAGGCCCTATCAGCCTGACGCAGGAATCATAAGCCGCGCCAACGCGTCAGCTCGCAATCGCGTTCATAGGCTCGGGGTGTTCTCCCCGAGCCATTGCCAAGGACTCTTCATGCCCGCCGAGACGGCGAAACAATTCGAGGCATTGGAAGCCTCCGCGCAGACGCTGCTCGCGGTGTTCATGCGCGCTGGCTACGAGGCTGTATCTCCAGCCATCATCCAGCCGGCAGGCGTGTTCCTCGACGTGGTCGGCGAGACGCTGAGGGCGCGCACGTACGTCTTCACCGATCCGGACGGGGACGAGCTGTGCATGCGCCCCGACCTCACGGTGCCCACCTGCCGCCTTCACGTCGAGCGCCACCCCGAAGCCGCCGTTCCGGCGAAGTACAGCTACAATGGCCCAGCCTTCCGCTTTCAGCCCATGGGCGGCGACCTCGCCCATACGCGCGAATTCCGCCAGACGGGCATCGAGAGTTTCGGCAACGCCAATCGCGAGCAGGCGGAAGCGGAAGTCGTCGCCACCATCGCGAGTGCAATCGCGACCGCGGGCCTCACCGACTACACGCTCCGCTTCGGCGATCTTGGCCTTCTCCGCGCGATCCTGCGTGCGGCAGATATGCCCGCCCGCTGGCGCCGCCGCCTCACGCATCACTTCTGGCATCCCCCCGCGTTTCAGGCCGAGTTGAAGCGCCTCACGACATCGCCGGGCGCAGCCTCTCAGCACATTCCCAAACCGCTGCGCGACGCGCTCGATCCCGACGATCCGGACGCCGCAGAAAGCGCGGTCGCAGGCTATCTCGACACCAACGGCATCGAAGCCATCGGCGCGCGCACGACGGCGGAGATCACCGAATGCCTGCTCGACCGTGTGGCGGACGCCCGCGCCGAGCCGCTGGCTGCGCGTACGGCAGCGCTGATTCAGAGCTACGTCGGCATCGTGGTGCCGGCTCGGAAATCGCCGGAGCGTATCCGCGCGCTCGCGGCCGAAATGGGCATCAACATCGAGGCGGCTGTCGGTGCCCACGAGTGGCGTCTTGAGCTGATGGCGCGCGCCGGCATCAATCTCGACCGCGCGACATTCTCGGCCGAGTTCGGCCGTGCGCTGCAGTATTACACGGGCTTCGTGTTCGAGCTTCTGACCAAGGATCTGGGTCCGAGAAGCCCGGTTGCTGGTGGCGGCCGCTACGATCACCTTCTGAAGGCGGTCGGTGCGCCGGGGCATGTGCCCGCGGTGGGAGCGGCGGTCCACACGGATCGCCTCATCGCAGCCCTCAATGGAGATGCGCCATGACGGGGGCCGCGCCTGAAAAGCTGATCCTCGGCGTCCCCTCGAAGGGCCGCCTGATGGACGAGACGGCGGCCGCGTTCGCGCAAGCGGGGCTCACGCTTCGTAAGACCGGAAACGAGCGCGGCTATCGCGGAGAGATTGCCGAGCTTCCGGGCGTTGACGTGGCCTTCATCTCGGCCTCTGAAATCGCGTGGAACTTGAAGATCGGCCGCGTGCATCTTGGCGTCACCGGCGAGGATCTGGTGAGCGAGCAGATGTCGGATGCGGCGACACGCGTGACGTTTCTGAAGAAGCTCGGCTTCGGCCGCGCCGATGTGATCGTCGCTGTGCCGGATTGCTGGATCGACGTGCGCACCATGGCGGATCTGTCGGAGATCGCGCTGCCCTTTCGGCGCGCGCATGGCCGCTGGTATCGCGTGGCGACGAAATACCTGAACCTGACGCGGCGCTTCTTCGCCGCCCGCGGGCTCGCCAACTATCGCATCGTCGAAAGCCTCGGCGCGACGGAAGGGACACCTGCTGCTGGCACGGCGGAGCTGATCGTGGACATCACGACGACGGGCACGACGCTCGCTGCGAACGGTCTGAGAATTCTCGACGACGGTTTGATCCTGCGTTCGGAAGCTTGCCTCATAGCGTCGAACACCGCCGATTGGTCGCCCGCAACGCAAACCGTGCTCGACGAGATCAAGACGCGGATGGCCGGATAAAAACTCCGAGCCTCGGCGCCGCGCCATGATCGCGCCCTGAACGTCCGTGATCTTCGCAATCCCGCGAAGCCAGAAGCGAGGTTCGGCGATGTTTCCCTTGCGTCTTGTCGTTGCTGGCTGTGCCGCAGCCGCTTTCGCGGCGGGAGGAGCGGCTCACGCGGCTGCTCAAGCCAACTGCGAGATGTACGGCAAGCTTGCTATCCAGCAGCAGCAGCAGAATGAGGAACAGCGCTGCGGCTTCACGGGTGACGAATGGAGTGCCGATCTCAAGCGCCACATGGACTGGTGCGGCGCCGTCGCGCCGGATCGGTGGAGGGTCGAGCTGCAAAAGCGTCAGCAGGCGCTCGATGCCTGCGCGGTGGGTGAAGCGGCCGCGCAATAAATCTCTTCAGAAATAGAAAAAGGCGAGCCCTGCTGAACAGAGCCCGCCCTCGTTTCATGAATCCGCGTCGAGCGTTAGTGAACGCTCGCGATCTCCAGTTCGCCGTCCATCGCGTGGCTGAGCGCCGCCTGACGCGTATCGGTCAGCGCGATCGGCGTTCCGTCAGCCGCGTGCAAGGCGTAGAGGTTGATGCCGCGCGGCAGATCCTCGATTGCCGGAAACATCTGCAGAGCTTCGTCGGAAGACAGGGTCTTGATGTAGGCGACCTGCCCGCCACCGAGGCGCGCGAGTTCGATGTCGCTCATAACGGTGGCAACGGGCTGCGCCTTCTGGCGCTGCTTTGCCGTGAGCCGCTTCGTCGTGTTCTCTTTCATGACGCAACTCCTCCTCTCTCGAGGTATTCGTCATGGTAACGAACGAGGCGGGTGAAATCCTTCGCCCCGTCGGACCATGTTCTTACGATTCGATGTGCTTGGCTGTAGCGGGCGGGCATCTGACAGGGCGGAAAACGATGATTCTGCCAGGTCTTGCGTCGAATCGCCGCGTCAACCTTTGCCGGCCCCGATCTCGATCCTGCGAACGAGCTTGTCGGGTTCGTGCCGCACGAGATCGATAACGAGGAGCCCGTTCGAGAGCTCTGCAGCTTTGACCTCGATGCCGTCGGCCAAAACGAACGTTCGCGTGAACTGGCGCGTCGCAATCCCGCGGTAGAGATAGGTGCGGGACTTGTCGTCGGTCTGGCGGCCGCGCACGATAAGCTGATTGTCCTCGACCACGATCTCGAGCTGATCGCGGGTGAACCCCGCAAGCGCGATCGTGATGCGCAGCTTTTCTTTCTCGCCGTCGTTGGCGGCGACACGCTCGATGTTGTAAGGCGGATAGCCTTCACCCCCACCTTTTCCCGTCCGATCGATGAGGCGTTCGATCTCCTCGAAGCCGAGCAGAAACGGGTTGGACAGTACGGATAGCCTGCTCATTCTCGAAAGTCCTTTCGATAAGCGACCTTCAGTGTGACGAGACGGCACCGAACCCGGCTGCCGCTCTCCCGGCCCCTCGCGGGCACCGGCCTTCTCTTTACATCCGAAATATGGGTTGCCGATGGCGCCGTTCAATGGGCGTGCGCAGGTGTTGAAGAATGGCGCAGCGCGCAACGTCTCACCCGCGGACGGGCTGCGTTTTGAGCGGGTCGAGAACGGCTTTGAGCAGGGTGGCCTTCTGTTCGAGATGCCGGCTCATGCGGTCGAGCACGTCGGCGTCTTTCGCACGACCCGCGATGGCCGCCACCAGCAAGCCTTTGAGGTCGTCCAGCGTCGTTCGGAGCGCAGTATGCGTGCGGGCCAGGGCTTCGTCGCGGAGCAGGGTGGGATCGCAGCCCGGCAACGCCACGCCGCTTGCTGGACGCGTCCAGCGGACGGGCTTACCGCCCTCCAGAAAGCGGCCGTAGGCGGCCATCACGTAGCGGCCGAGATCGGTCAGCGTGACGGCAGCCCGGGTCGAGCGCCCGTTGGCGGAGGCCGAGGCGGGGGTCACGAGACCGGCCTTGCCCAGCGACTGTGCGGCCCGCCGCCGGCTGGCGCTAAGCGAACGCGCCATACCGGCCTCAGTCAGCACGAGGACGCCAGCACGCGCCGTGCCGAGCAGAATTTCGCGTTCCCGCTGGCCGAGACGCAGGCGCCTCAGCCCGTCCCGCTCGGCCTCGAAGGCCACACGGCAGAAACCGCAGGGTGCCAGCGCCTGCACCCACTCCCGGGCCTCGGGAACCGTCGGATTGAGCGAGGCGAAAAGCGAGGCCAACGCCGGGCAAGGCGCGCCGGTATGGCGGCAAACGAATGCCTGCTGGACGGCGTCGGGCGAAGAGGCAGGCTCCGGCACGAAATGTTGCGCCGGATCTGCCACGTCTGGTGCCATAGGCATGGGATGATGCACGGGGTGCCGCCTTTGACCGCAATTGGCATCAGCCGTTGCATGGCCGGGGCACGAGACGATGCAGCTTGGCTGCAACGAGAGGTGCCGGACATGAAACGATGCGTTGAGTCAAAGGATTAGTGGCATTTGCTGATGCGAAGCTTGCGCTTTGGCACGGCTCCGTGCGCCCCTGTCATCCAGGCAAGCGAGACGACAGCCGAGCGTCGCGCCGGGATCCAGAAAAAGCTCCTAATCGCGAAATATTGCGTCTTCGACGAGCCTTATGCTGGGTCCCAGATAAGGCTCCGGCTTCGCCTCCGCCTTTCCGGGATGACAGGGGCGCCGCCTGGCCCTCAGCGGAACCGGCCGCCCTTTTCAAGCACTTCGATCTTGTAGCCGTCCGGGTCCTCGATAAAGAAGAAGCGGCCGAAAGGCTTATCTTCGAAAACCATCTGCTTGATATCTTTGGGGAAATATCCCAGCTCGGCGATCCTTGCCCGCGTTGCCTCCAGATCTTCCACGGCCACCGCGAAGTGCCCATAGCCGTTTCCGAGCTCATATGGGTCCTTCCGGCCCTTGTTGACGGTGAGTTCCAGCTCGAAATCGGCCTCCGCGTTACGCAGGTAGACCAGCGTGAAGTCGGCAAAATCGTACCGGTCGGCAATCTCAAGCCCGAACGCCCCGGAGTAGAAAGCCACGCTCCGCTCCTCGTTGAGGACCCTCACCATCATATGGATTGCCTTCGCCATCGGTCTTCTCCCTCGATGTGAGCGCCAAATCCGGCCGGTCCGGACGACGCCGGGCCGCACCATACGCGCCATTGGCCCGCTGCCAAGGCCTGTGCTATCCCCCTCGGCGACATACCGTGTCTTCGAACATTCACAAACAGGGTCGGGTCCTATGAAGGAAGTCATCGAGGAGCTCGAGCGCCGGCGTGACAACGCACGTCTCGGCGGGGGCATCCAGCGCATCGAAGCTCAGCACAAGCGGGGCAAGCTCACGGCTCGCGAGCGCATCGAGCTTCTGATGGACGAAAATTCGTTCGAAGAGTTCGACACTTTCGTCGAGCACCGTTGCGCCGATTTCGGCATGGAGAAGTCGAAGACGCCGGGCGACGGCGTCGTCACCGGCTGGGGCACCATCAATGGCCGCGTCGTCTACGTGTTCGCCAAGGACTTCACTGTCTTCGGCGGATCGCTCTCCCAGGCCCACGCCCAGAAGATCATGAAGATCCAGGATATGGCGCTGAAGAACCGCGCGCCGATCATCGGCGTCTTTGACGCTGGCGGCGCGCGCATTCAGGAAGGCGTGGACGCTCTCGGCGGCTACGGCGAGGTCTTCCAGCGCAACGTGCTGGCGTCCGGCGTCATTCCGCAGATTTCCGTGATCATGGGCCCGTGCGCCGGCGGCGACGTCTATTCGCCCGCCATGACCGACTTCATCTTCATGGTGAAGGACACGAGCTACATGTTCGTAACGGGTCCTGACGTCGTGAAGACGGTGACCAACGAAAACGTCACGGCTGAAGAGCTGGGCGGCGCCAAGGTCCACACGACCAAATCGTCGATCGCCGACCGGGCCTATGAGAACGACGTCGAGGCGCTGCTCCAGATGCGCCGCCTGATGGACTTCCTGCCGTCCAACAACCAGTCCGGCGTGCCGGTGCTGCCGACGTCTGACAGCCCCGACCGCCCGGACTATTCTCTCGACACGCTGATCCCGGACAACCCGAACAAGCCCTACGACATCAAGGAGCTGATCCTGAAGGTCGTGGACGAGGCGGACTTCTTCGAGATCCAGGAAGCCTACGCGCGCAACATCGTGACGGGCTTCGCCCGCATGGAGGGGCGCACCATCGGCATCGTCGCCAACCAGCCGATGGTTTTGGCCGGCGTGCTCGACTCGGACGCTTCCCGCAAGGCGGCTCGCTTCGTTCGCTTCTGCGACTGCTTCGAGATCCCCATCGTGACCTTCGTCGACGTTCCGGGCTTCCTGCCCGGCACCGCGCAGGAATACGGCGGCCTCATCAAGCACGGCGCGAAGCTGCTCTTCGCTTATGCGGAAGCAACCGTTCCCAAGGTCACGCTGATCACGCGCAAGGCCTACGGCGGCGCTTATGACGTCATGAGCTCGAAGCACATCCGCGGCGACGTGAACTATGCCTGGCCGACGGCCGAGATCGCGGTGATGGGCGCCAAGGGAGCAGCCGAGATCCTCTACAGGTCGGAGCTTTCCGATCCCACAAAGATCCAGGCCCGCATTGACGAATATCAGCGCCGCTTCGCCAACCCGTTCGTGGCGGCAGAGCGCGGGTACATCGACGAAGTGATCCTCCCGCATGGCACGCGCCGGCGTATTTGCCGCGCGCTCAACATGCTGCGCAACAAGACGCTGGAGAATCCCTGGAAGAAGCACGACAACATCCCGCTCTAAACCGCGCGAATGTCATCGTCGCTCGCGCTAGCGTCGCGAACCATTAAAAAGCGGGCCTCGGCAAGAGGCCCGTTTTTTTGTGCGACGGAAATCTGAGCCCTTCACGTTAGGTTCATCTAGGACGCGTTTCATTCGATGCACACGCGCGCGCGTTCTCTTGGCAGATGTTGCGTGTGATGTGACGATGCGGCTCTTCTTTGGGAACTCTCGAGGGGAGTTTTCGCTTAAGTCAGCAAGAGGTGGTGTCCGTGGCTTATCTCTCGCTCTGGCATAAAGCGGTTGGTCGACTTGCATGACCCTTTGTGCAGCGCAGAGTGCCTGCGGGCATTGCAAACAAACTGGAATGGTCCGTGCTCGCCCCACCCAGAGCGCATTTAGAAGATCCATTCCTGTTGGAGACACGTAAGACGCTCAGGGGAATAACCGTAGAAAGGAAAAGCCATGCGAAAGCTCATCGCTGTGGCCATGCTTGGAGCCGGTGCAGCCTTCTTCGCTGCAGCTCCTGCTCAGGCCATGCCCGCCAGCGGCGCCGCGGGGATCGCAAATAAGCTTGCGACCACGGACAATGCTGGCGTTCACGAGGTACGGCGCCGGTATTATCGCCATCGGCATCGTGGCTATCGGCGCGGTTGGCGCCATCGTGGATATTATGGCCACCGCCGCCACTATCGCCCGCGCTACTATTACGGCGGTCCCGGCTACTATGGATACCGCTACCATCGCCGTCCGCGGTTGGGGATCTACTTCGGTCTCTAATTCTCTGCGACGCTGAATCGAAATGTGGCCGTAGGCGCAACGCCTGCGGCCACATCTGTTTCTGACATGCGATCCTGACATGGGACAACGAACGGCGCGTTTGTCTCAACGGTCATCTTGAAACCTTCGCAGCGCAGCAATACCTAGCACGGAAGATTGAGCGGAGGGGCGTTTGCGCCGTGCGAACGGTCGGCGCGCGCTGTTGTGAGGGGACCGGAAGATGCTCATGCGTGACACGACGGCAGGCTATGGCCTCGTGAGCCGTCTGTTCCACTGGCTCACCGCGCTCGTGATCTTGGGCCTGTTCGGGCTCGGCGTCTGGATGGTCGGTCTCGGCTACTACGATCCCTATTATACAACCGCCCCGCACTGGCATAAGAGCGTCGGAATGCTTCTCGCCTTCGCTCTTGTTGCACGCTTCGTCTGGCGCGTTGTCAATGTGAAGCCGTCCGACGACGACCTCGCTCCGCTTGAGCGCATTCTCGCGCGCGTCGCGCACTGGAGCTTCTACGTGCTTCTCTTCGCGATTGTCGTGACCGGCTATCTGATGTCCACGGCCGATGGCCGGCCGATCCATGTCTTCGATTGGTTCGCGATTCCCTCGCCCGGCACCAACCCTGGCCTGGAGAGCACGGCAGGTGCGGTCCACGTGTGGCTCTCCTATGCGGTGATGGCTCTCGCCGCAGTGCATACGCTCGCTGCACTCAAGCATCACTTTTACGACCGCAAGCCTAGCCTCACGCGCATGTGGTCCGGCCCGCCTCAAGTTTGAGCTTCTGTTAAGAAATTCTCCGTTCAGAAAGGATATCGTCCATGTTGAATCGCTTGAGCCCTCTTGCGTTGGTCGCAGCCCTCGTGGTTGCCACGCCAGCGTCCGCGGCCGATTACGCCATCGATACCAAGGGCGCGCACGCCTCGATCAACTTCCGCGTCAATCATCTGGGCTTCAGCTGGCTGACCGGCCGGTTCGACACCTTCGGCGGCACGTTCAGCTACGATGCGAGCGCGCCCGAAGCCTCCAAGGTGAACGTCGAGATCGACACCAACAGCGTGAACTCGAACCACGCCGAGCGCGACAAGCATCTGCGTAACGCAGATTTCCTGGACGTCTCGAAGTTCCCCAAGGCGACATTCGTGTCGAAGTCCATCGAGCCTGCGGGCGATGGCAAAGCCAAGATCGTGGGCGACTTCACGCTGCGCGATGTCACCAAGGAAATCGCCATCGACGCCGAGTTCGTCGGCGCAGGCAGCGATCCGTGGGGCGGCGAGCGCGCCGGCTTCAAGGGCACCACGACGCTGACCCTTGCCGATTACGGCATCACGTTCGATCTCGGTCCGGCCGGAAAAGAGGTCTACCTCGATCTCCACGTCGAAGGCGTGAAGCAGTAACGCCATAACCGACTATGGGATTGCATCCGGGGCGGCCCCACACCGCCCCGGATTTTTTATGTGTTGCCTGCTCGTCCCGCGATCGCGCGGTGCAGAACGACCAGCGGAATGAGCCCTGCCGCGATGATCGCCAGCGCGCCGAGCGCACCGGCTTCGATCTGCTCCAGAGCGGCGAACGCATAGACGTGCGTCGCGAGCGTCTCGAAGTTGAACGGGCGAAGCAGGAGCGTCGCCGGAAGCTCTTTCAGCGCATCGACGAAAACCAGGAGCCCCGCTGCTCCGAGCGCGGGCAACAGCAAAGGCAGATGCACGCGGAAGAGTGCGGAGCCTGCCGTCTCGCCGAGCGCGCGGGCTGCCGCATCGAGATTCGGGGAGATGCGTTCGAGCCCCGCTTCGAGCCCGCCAAGCGCGACCGCCAGGAAGCGAATGACGTAGGCGTAGACCAGGGCCGCGATGGAGCCCGACAGGATGAGCCCGGTCGAGATGCCGAACGTCGTGCGGAAGAGTGCGTCCACGCTGTTGTCGAGCGCTGCCAGCGGGATCAACACGCCGATGGCGAGCACGGTGCCTGGCAGCGCATAGCCGAACCCGGCGGAGCGAACCGCGAAGTGTGTGGCGGCCCCTGGCGCAACGCGCGGCGCATAGCTGATGAGCAGCGCAAACCCGAGCGCGACGACCGCGGCCAGTGTCGCAAGAAGAATGCTGTTCCACGCCGCCATCAGGAAACCGCCCGCGAGCGCGGCAGCCGCGTGTCCGAAGGCGTAGTGCACGAGCAACAGGCACGGCACCACGAAGCCGATCAGAAACGGGATCGAACAGAGCAACGCCGCCAGATAGCCGCGCCAGCCCTGGATGTCGTGGAAGGGAATGGCGCGGTAGCGCCCCGTCGTGTGATGGACCTTGGCGCCACCTCGCGCAATGCGTTCAACCGCGAGCAGCACGACGATGAGGCCAAGCATGACGGTTGCGAGTTGCGCTGCTCCGCCGAGGTTGGATCGCTGCAGCCATGTGGCATAGATCGCGGCAGACAGCGATTCCACGCCGAGATGCTGCACGGCGCCGAGATCGTTCAGCGTCTCCATCAGCACGAGCGCGACGCCCGCGGCGAGCGCCGGCCGCGCGAGCGGCAACGCGACGGCCCAGAATACGCCCATCGGGCTGCGGCCGAGCGTACGCGCAACTTCGAGTGCACACACGGATTGCTGAACGAACGTCGCGCGGGCGGCGAGGTAGACGTAGGGGTAGAGCACCGCCGACATGACGAGGATCGCCCCGCCGAGCGAGCGGATCGACGGGAACCAGTAGTCTCTCGGCGTCGTCCAGCCGAAGAAGGATCTTAGGCTGCTCTGGATCGGGCCTGCATAGTCGAGCAGGTCGGCGTAGCAGTAGGCCGCGATATAGGTCGGGATGGCGAGCGGAAGCACGAGCAGGCGGTCGAGCGCCGCCCGGCCGGGAAAGCGATACATCGTGACGAGCCACGCCGTCGCGGTTCCCGCGGCCAGCGTGGCGATGGCGGTGCCGAGACCGAGCAGCAGCGTCTGGCGCAGAGATTCAGGCAGCACCGAGCTTGCGAGATGTGGCCACACGTTCTCGTCAGGCGTGGCCGCAAGGTAAACGACGGCCAGCACCGGCAGCGCCAGCACGGCGAGTGCCAGGCTGACGGCAAGTCCCCAGCCGGGCACCGCCTGCGATCGTGCACGTCGCCGGGCAAGCAGACGCTTGAACGGGTCGAGGGGACCGGCAGGCTCAGGAGGTGCGGACGATGGGGTGCTGAGGGTCATGTGCGCGAGACCATCGCGGCCAGGGCGCTGGCCGTCAAGCAACTCACCCGATCCTGCGAAAGATGGCTGCAGGCCGGTGGACGGAGCCCGGGGGATGCGGTGCCCTTGGCAGGGGAACGGCTGACGCCGCCGGGATGATCCGATATGTTGTCTCAGTCAGGAATGAGGGTTGCAGCCGGACGGCCGCGCTCCTATAAGCACGCTTCATTCCGGGCCGCCTTAGCTCAGTTGGTTAGAGCGCTAGATTGTGGATCTAGAGGTCCCCCGTTCGAACCGGGGAGGCGGTACCATTACTACCGACCTTTTGTTCTCACCTTGTTCTCGATTGAGCATTACGGCCAAGTTACCCTCGATCATAAGCGACTTCTGCCCTCGCGCGCCTAGCGTCACAACAATTTTTGTAATCAGCTCGCGCACGAGCCCAATAGCTTCGTGGGCCGCCGCATCCCCGTTGGAAATCGCTGTGCGGATGTCCTCCACCTTGCGACGATACCGGTCAGCAGCGCTTGGATGCAGAGCGAGCGTTTCGTCCTCAATGGGAGCTGGGGTAAGCGCAAGTATCGCGTCACGCTCTAACTCACCGATGTATAGGCGGTTAGCAATAATTCCACTTGCTCGCGGCGGCGGACGAGTCCTGTTGCCTGATGGCCGCGAGCGATCAATCGCGCGGCAGCGCGGACTCCGACGCCCCCGGTCGCACCGATGATGAGGACTTTCATGGCGGTCCTCCTGAGTGGTTCACAGCGTCGTTCGATCCGATCGCAAGCAGCCGCCGGCCTCGGCCGGCGACCGCTCACGATGGGGGGAGTGACAATTCAGCCGGCCTTGGCCCGCTTCTGTTCCAAGGCGGCGACCAGCGTCTCCGCAGCCTCGGCCGAAGATGCCGGGTTCTGTCCGGTGATGAGCTGGCCGTCTACGACCGTATGCACGCCCCAGTCCTTCACCTTGGAGAACACCGCGCCCAGGCTCAGGAGTTCGTCCTCGACCAGGAAGGGCACTACCTTGGTAAGACCCACAGCCTCCTCCTCGCCGTTGGTGAAGCCTGTGACGTAGCGGCCCTGCACGAACGGCGAACCATCGGGATTTATGACGCGATGCAGAACCCCCGGTGCGTGGCAGACGAGCGCAATCGTCTTGCCGGCAGCGATGAACGCTTGGATCAGCCGGATGGAATCCGGGTCTTCGGTAAGGTCCCACATCGGACCATGACCGCCCGGATAGAAGACCGTGTCGAAATCCTTCTGATCGACGCTGTCGAGGCGCACGGTCTGAGCCAACTGGGCGTTCGCCTCCTTGTCGGCATTGAAGCGCCGCGTCAGGTCCGTCTGGAACATCGGTTCGTCGCTCTTCGGATCGAGCGGCGGCTGGCCGCCCTTGGGCGAGGCAAGCGTAATGTCCGCTCCCGCATCCTTGAAGACGTAATAGGGGGCGGCGAGCTCCTCGAGCCAGAAGCCGGTCTTCTTGCCCGTGTCGCCGAGCTTGTCGTGAGAGGTGAGAACAATGAGGACTTTCATCGCCATCTCCATTGGTGGTGCCGCGCTATCGGCAGGCAGGCCATTTCGATGAGGACGAACTTGCCGTTCAAACAGATATTTGTATAATTTACTTTTATTATTTTAGATATTCACATGCGACTATCTCGATGAAGTACGATCTCAACCTCTTGCCCGTCTTCGTCGCCCTCATGGAGGAGCGCAGCGTCACGCGCGCGGCCATACGCCTCGGCATCACGCAGCCCGCGCTCTCGAACGCCCTCAATCGCCTGCGCGACATGCTGCGCGATCCGCTGTTCGTGCGCGAAAGGTACGGCATCACCCCGACACAGCTTGCCGAGGATATCGCCCCCGCGATCGAAGCAGCCCTCGCGCAATTGGACGACGTGGTCGTCCATCAGCAGGAATTTGACCCGGCCCGGGCGGAGCACCAGATTCTGATCGCCCCCAATAGCTACGCAGAGCTGGTCTTGATGCCGCCTCTGATGGCGAGGCTGAGCGAACTGGCGCCCGGCATCAAAATCCGCATGGTGCCGTACGGAAACGATCTCGCCGAGACCGGAGTGATTTCAGGAACGACAGCCATGGTGCTGGGGCGGCTCGTCGATCCGCCCGACACCCTCATCGTGCAGCATCTTATGGACGATGGCCTGGCCTGCGTCGTGCGCCGCGATCATCCGGACATCGGCTCGAAAATCACCAGAAGCCAGTACGAGCGCATGAAGCACGTCAACGTACTCCCGCCCGGCCGCATCCGCGCTGGTGTTTTCAAGGCGCTGGAGCAGCAGAACCTTAAGCGCGAGGTTTCCGTCTCCGTTACGCACTTCCTCACAGTTCCCGAGATCATCGCCGTGACCGACTACTGCGCGACCTTGCCAAAGCTGATCTGTCGCGGCCTCGCGCGCGACCCACGTCTGAAAGTGCTGAAAACGCCCGTCGACCTCGGAACCTTCCCTATCGACATGGCCTGGCATGGGCGATACCGCAACGATCCCGTCCACAAATGGCTCCGCGGTCTGTTGCCCGAGCTTGCCAAAACGCTGGGAAAGAGCCGATCGATCGCCCATTTTTAGCATACCGTGTCCGAAGCGGCACCAGCGAGCATCCAGCCAAGCATACCTCGCGATTCACTTCCGCTTAGTGTCAGAATCGACGAGCGGTAATCATTGGATGGAAAAAGTTGACCGAAACCAGTCGTGAAGTTAGCAGGCTAAGCTGACCTAGGCGCATGCTGGTCTGTCTCTCAAACAAGGAGACAGATCATGGAACACGAAGCCACTCCCACCTTCGATACCCCGCTCAAATCCACCCGTGTGCCCTGGAACAAAGGGAAACTCGTCGGTGCCAAGCCGCCGCTGCGGCCGAGCCACATCTGGTCAATCAGGACCAAGTTGCAAATCGAGGACAAGAAGAGAGACTTCGCTCTGTTTAACTTGGCGATCGATAGCAAACTGCGAGGCTGCGACGTGGTCGCAGTTCGCGTCGATGACGTTGCTCTGAGCGGCTACGCGATGGATCGAGCAACCATCCGGCAGAAAAGACGGGCAAGCCGGTTAGGTTCGAACTTACCGATCAGGCTCGCTTGGCAATCGACAAGTACCTGCGTTTGACCGGACCTAAGTCGGGCCAGTTCCTCTTCGCGGGCCGCGGCGATAGGGTCGGGCTGACAACGAGGCAGTATGCCCGATTGGTGCACCCGATTGGTGCAAGAGTGGGTTGCGAGCATCGGTCTCGATCCGGCAAAGTTCGGCACGCACTCGCTGCGCCGAACGAAGGCGGTGCTGATCTACCGACGCACGGGCAACCTAAGAGCCGTGTAGCTCTTGCTGGGGCATTCGAAAATCGAGAGCACCGTTCGATATCTTGGCATCGAAGTCGACGACGCGATCGAGATCGCTGAGAAGATCGACATTTAACGCGAAACCGCAGGAAGCAGACGTGGTCGGCGATGGATTTCACTTCGCCGATCATGGGGACGCCGACGGCAGCTATTGGGACCACGCTGCCATCGTAATGCCGAGAAAGCGGAAGCCGGCCTCCATAACGTCAGTAGCATGAAAACCTTGCTGACGATGTCCGCTGTTTGGGTAAGAGCAGTCGAACTCCCCGATGGCTCGCGTCTTCTTGTGACCCAAAGCAGACCTACGGAAGGCCCGGGTCATGCAACGGGGTAAGCCGTCGTATCCTGAGTCATCCGAAACAAAGCCTACAGGCTTGTAGAGCCTGATGAGGGATTGAATTTGAGCATCACAGTCCACACGCTCGACGCCCGAAACAACATCATGCTCGAAGTGATGCGCGACCACTTCAAGCTGTCGCCCGATGTGATGCACCGACAAATTCAGGAGGTCGCACGCGCCACATCGGCACTTTTGAGAAAGAAGGGCATCGATTATGGAGCCTTGCGGTCCGCCCTCGTGCCGCAACAAAACCGCAACGAGATGGCGCTGCTCTTCAACATCGATGTCAAGGCTTCGGGCTCGTACAGCTAGCGCGTTCACCAACGGCTCCTCCGCCTCTCCAATCATCAGAGCAGCCACCATGGCGACATCACGGACAGGGGCTGGGGAGCTTTCGAGGAGGCGGCCCGGAATTTGGTGCGCGTAGGACAGCGCCGTTTCGAGAGCCCGATGCTCTACGCGGTCTACGTCAACAACCTCACCGCTTAGATGGTGGCCGACCTTCATCGGGGGATGGAGGATTACCCTCTCTATATCGGCTACGTGGACACGACCTACGGCTCGATGTTCAAGTTTCTGCTCTCAATTGATCCATGCTTACGTCCAGCACCGGGGTATGACCATCGGCCAGCACGAGGACGACCGCCACGGGGACGAGGATGTTGACCTCGTTGGGCTGGGCCTGGACGAGGGCGGCTACAATATGCGGAGCGTGCAAGGCACGGATTTCATGCTGCTGCTGAGCTACAAGATCGAGCGGCCCATCGCGAGGGCTACGAGACGGACACCGTGCTTTCGCTCAACGCCATCAGCCCGATCCCACTGCCGCTGGAGAGCTGCGAAATCGATATCCATCCTCGAAAGTTCGAGTACCTGTCGAGCGAGCAGGCGAAGAGCCTAGAAGGGCTAGGCCTCCTCGGCGGCGACGCGAGCAGGGCTTGCTTTGGTGGTGAGTCCTAGAGCCCTCCCTGCAACGGAGAAGGGACGCGCGCTGTTCAACGCGCAGTATCAGGAGAAGCTGAGTCTGCGGCGTGGCAGCTATCTACTCCAACCGATCGACCAAGATGAAATCCTCGCCGCGGGAGCCGAAACGGGCCGACTGCTGGCCAGGATCGGTGAC
>CAKTFJ010000007.1 GCA_934555825.1 uncultured Hyphomicrobium sp. | reverse complement strand
GCAGAGAAAGGGCGCGCGTTTCCGGAACCGAATGGTCGGGGCAGAGAGATTCGAACTCCCGGCCCCCTGCTCCCAAAGCAGGTGCTCTACCAGGCTGAGCTATGCCCCGACAATTGTGCGCGGCTCCAGGCGCGGCGCGGTTCTGCTGCGGATCGCGTTCCGGCTGGCCGCAGAGTGAGGCCTTCTAGCACACGGATGCGGGACAAAAAAGCGGCGTGCGCGGCTGCGGGCCTACGTCGCGGCTTTGCCCAGCTCCAGCGCTTCTCCCGTTCCCGCTACGTTATGGAGAATCGAGCGCAAACCCGCCTCCGAGGCTCATCAACGTTTCGAAACCCGGCGCCTGCCCGACGGTCCGCGGTGTGGGCTGTGATGCCATGTCGTTCGACGAAACCTCGGGAGCCTTCTTCTTCTGCATCGTCGGGGCAGCCTCGCGAGACGCAGGCGTGGGCTGCGACGATGGTAAAGGCTGGAGCGGAAAGAGACCGCGAGGCTGAGGTGCCACTGACGGGCGCTGTTGCATAAGCTCCCTAGCCGCAACCCCCGCCTTCTTGGCCGGTTGCTTGACCGGCTGCGAATTCCTGGCACGGCGCGGCGTGGTCTTGCGCTCGGTCCGCAGAGTCCTCTTCGTCGGCCGCACGGCAGGAAGCCGCTCGACAGCCGGTTTCCGCGGATTTGCCTCGTCGTCGACCGCGCCGCTGCGCGGCCCTTCATCTTTTTCCTTCTGTTGCTCGTTTTCGTCGTCGACGTGGGCTGCCGGCGCGTTCGGTTGCGCTTCCGGCGGCTTTTGGTCGTGCGCCTCCGGCAGCTTTTGGTCGTGCGCCTCCGGCACAACACCAATCAACGTGTGGTCAATTTTGAGATCGAAACGAGCGATCTCGCCGCCGTCGCGCTGCATCAGTGCGACGCGCGCACGGGCGGTGTCCGGGCCGTCCTTCGGCAGCAGCACGAACTCGATCTCACCGAGATCGTCGAGAGGGATCTGCAGCACTCGTTGCTCGGCACCTTCGCCTTCGCGCGTCGCGTCGAGGTTTTCAGGACGCGACGCCGCGGTCTCGGCCGGCACGGGAGTCATCAGGACCGCTCCATGACGAATAACGCTCGGGTCACCTTCTTCATGCGTATCGACGATGCCGACTGTTGCACCCAGCGCGGACTGTAACATAGGCCGCCGTACGTCGTGTGGACGATGGACGAGAAGCGTCTTGCAGCGCGCATCCGTGCATAGCGCCGCGTCCTTGAAGCTCAGCGCATCGGCGGCAGTCTTCTCGTTCGCAGGGGCACGCTCTTGCAGCGCGTTCTGCTTAGAGGGGGCCGGTCGCGACGCCTCGATGACGTGTTCGACTGACGACTCTGCAAACTCTGGCAACGCCGGCCCACGCGTCGGCGATGCGATCGTCACCGGTACGATGTTCGCAACACGATGACCTTCCTGCGGGACGCTCGTCCCTGCAGGTCCGACAGCGACAGCGGCGAGGATCCCGACGGCTGCCAGCGCGATGTGAGGGACCCGCCGTTCGCGAGACTTGTCGCGCTGTTTTTCAACGACGCTCGTCCGGGCGGCGGGGCTTTCGTTCCCCACCTTCCGCGCCTCTCCTGTCGTTGCCGCAGACGCAGATGGCGCATCGCCCGCACGAGGCGTTCTCGCCGAGGGTGCCGAGCGCGGGTCTGGTCTTTTCGGGGGCGACGTGCGCGCTCCCTGTGCCGTGTCGTCGCGATCAAGATCTGCCGCGATGGGCAGTGTCTCATCCTGTGATCTGTCGTTTTCTGTGACGCCGCCAGGCGGCAATGACACCACGGGTGGCGGAGTCTTCGCCCCCACATCCTCTGTCGCGTCGGGAACGGACGTCTTCTCCTCTCCCTCCGCCTGTTCTCGGGCTGCAAGTTGCGGCACGCCCGGCTTCCATACTTCGCTCATCCGGGCCGAAACCCAGTGGGATCCACGCTGGAACATTTTCAATCCCAATGCTTGCGCGGTGGCACCCCTGCGCAATTGCGCACTCAATCGCGCAGGACCACCGCAAAACGCATTATGGAGACCCTCCCCGTCAGGCTCCGACCCAATCGACCCGCACTAATGACGGTCACTGAGGCGATTTTCCGAACCCGGCGCATATCTTATTTTCGTGATTACGCAATATGCTTACGCAGCTGTTTGCAAGTGCTTCATTGTCAAAGCACTTCCGTGGAGCGGTTCGCGGAGCGATTTTTTTGTGTCTGTCGGGCGTTAAAGCTGCGGCGCATTGCCGAAGTGGGCGTGACGCACGGTGTCGCCCGGCTTGAGGCCCAGCCGCGCCGCTCCACCGCCTGCGATTTCGAGCACGGCGCTGACTGCACCTTGGGAGCCGATGGTGCGTTCGGAGAACGGCACGGTCTGCGCTTCGATCCGATGCACGGTACCGTCGGCGCGGATGAACACCATGTCGAGCGGGATGTAGGTGTTGCGCATCCACATGGTGAGTTCGCGCGGCTCAGGGTGCGGAAAGAGCATGCCCTTGTTTTCAGCCAGCTCGGTGCGGAACATCAATCCGCGCGCTTGTTGCTCGGGCGTGGACGCAACCTCGACATCGAGCGCGTGAACGCCTGTTGCCGTCACGAGTTCGAGCCGCTCCTCGACAACCGATGCACCCGCACGGTGGGCGTCGCCCGCGCTCCTCGGCTGGCCGGCCCAGAGCAGCGCTCCGGCGCCCGCGACCGCGGCAACCAAAAGGGCCGTCCCAACGACGGCCCTTCGTCCATATCGAAATTCGCTCATCGGTGCATCCCGGCGCTTCGGCTGCCGGGAACGCGTCTGTGCGACCCGGCTGGCATCGAAATCCTCGCCGATTTTCGCGATCGGCTAAGGCCAAGACCAGCACGGCCCAGCGTTCCAATCAATGGGGCGATGCTAGCCTTAGGATTGGGCCGAGGACCATCGCATCAGGCCAGATGATCGGCCTGATGCGATCCAATGGTGTCTTAGTGTGACGACGCGATCCCCGTCGACGAGCCGTCTGGACGAAGCTCGGCCGCCATGTGCCCCTTGGAGCCCATGCCCCAGCGGACGAGCACTGTCTGACCGGGCCTGAGCTCGGTGAAGCCGAAGCGACGGAGCGTCTCCATGTGCACGAAGATGTCCGGTGTGCCCTCGCCTTTGCTGAGGAAGCCGAAACCGCGCACGCGGTTGAACCACTTCACCATCACGCGTTCCCAGTCGCTTTCCGGCGTCACCTGAACGTGTGTGCGCTGCGGCAGCAGCGATGGGTGGATTGCCGTCGATTCGTCCATCGAAAGAATGCGGAATGCCTGCATCCCCTTCGGACGCTTCAGGACCTGACAGTGAATCCGGGTCCCTTCGTATGCGGTCTGGTAGCCGCCGGCCCGCAGGCAGGTCACATGGAGGAGAACATCCTGCAGTCCGTTGTCGGGGACAATAAATCCGTATCCCTTCGCCACATCGAACCACTTTATGGTGCCCGCAATCTCGAATACTTCGAGACCACCTTCCTCCAGGCGCTCCAGATCGCCTTCAGACAATACTCCGTCGCCCGGATACTCCGGAGGTAGCTTGGAATCCCCCATAATTTTACCCCGCCTATACTTGGCCTACGTTGAACATCAATGCGCCGCCTTGCCCCCAATACAGTGTCAGCCCTCAACATCGACTGTATTCGGTCTCGGCGATGAGCGGAGAATATCACCTCGAAGGGTCGAGGCCAGCCCCTCGTCCAGATGGGGCACATCGGATGGGACGCCACTCACGGCATGTCCACATGAGATGGGACCAGCAAGGGACTGAGTTCATTAACCCTTTTTTAGCAATCCAATGTTCCGGAAATTTTCTGAGCCTGGGCTGATCCCAGCCGTGTCGCATGTGCATCGAGGTGCTTTTTGGGTCCGCTCGGGCCCGCAGAGCTGCCAAGTGATTCGCTTTGACGACAGGCCTGCTAACGGGATTCCCGGAGATTGGGACGCAGGGTCCGGGCCTCCAGCGAAGCCAGTGGAGGGCCTGGGGATAACGTCATTTGGAGCCCGTCGAGCGCGAAAGCTGAGGGAAGTCGCCGGGTTGGGCGGCTCCGCTCCTTGTGTTCATGGGATGTTTCGCGTGATATGCGTGCAACAGCGAGAGGTCCATATGCGCTATCTCCATACTATGGTTCGCGTCAGGAGCCTCGAAGACAGTCTGGCGTTCTATTGCGGGCTGCTCGGTCTTGTCGAAACGCGGCGGATCGCGAACCCCATCGGACGCTTTACGCTGGTCTTCCTCGCCGCGCCCGGGGACGAGCCGCAGGCGGGCACCGAAAAGGCGCCTCTGATCGAACTCACCCACAACTGGGATCCTGAGGAGTACGGCTCCGGCCGCAACTTCGGCCACCTGGCGTTCGAGGTGGACGACATCTATGCGGCCTGCGCCAAGCTTGCGGAAGGCGGCGTGGTCATTAACCGGCCGCCGCGGGACGGACGCATGGCCTTCGTCCGCTCTCCCGACGGCATCTCGATCGAGCTTCTCCAAAAGGGGCCTTCATTGCCCAAAGCCGACCCTTGGGCGTCCATGGAGAACACTGGGACCTGGTAGAGAGCGTCCGTTTTCCATTCCGCCGAGGGCTGTTAGATCCGCCCCGACGCTGCGGGGCGGTGCTGAGCCATGCTGCTCTGCAAGAAATGGTTCCCAAAGCAGCCTCTGCGGAACAATTTTTCTCCACCTCCGCCCTCTCGGAATGAGATACTATTTTTATTTCAGGACGCCCCTTTATTTGGGAACGGCATTTCATTAGCTTCCGGCCATCGGAGGATTTCATGACCCAATCGAGTGTTCAGGTGCGCGCCGGAGGCTCCGCCGGTGCGCCGACAGATCATTCCGCCCTTGCCGGCGGCGGGGACGCGCTCGCGACCCGTCTCGATGCTGAACTTGCCGCCCTCGACACCATCGAGGCGCGTCTGGTCGCCATTTCCGATGCGATTCCAGGACGGATCGCCTTCTCCACCAGCCTCGGGATCGAGGATCAGGCCGTGCTCCACGCCATCGACGCGACGGGGCGTGCGTTCGACGTCTTCACGCTCGACACAGGGCGCCATTTCCCCGAGACGCTCGAAACCCTCGAAGCCAGCGTGCTGCGCTATAAGCCGGCCGTCCGCGTGGTGTTTCCGGAAGCCGCCGACGTCGAGGCGCTCGTCGCCCGCGATGGCATCATGGGCTTTCGCCAGTCGATCGAGGCGCGCAAGGCATGCTGCCACGTGCGCAAGGTGCTGCCGCTGAACAAGGCGCTCACAGGCGCTGCAGGATGGATCACGGGGCTCCGGCGCGATCAATCCCAAGGGCGCTCGCATGTTCCGTTCGCGGCCTGGGATGCGGTGCAGGGCCTCGTCAAGCTGAACCCCATCGCCGACTGGAGCCTTGAGACGCTCGAGGCCTACATCGTCGCCAACAGAGTTCCGATCAATCAGCTCCACGCACGCGGCTTTCCGTCCATCGGATGCCAGCCGTGCACGCGCGCCATCCGACCCGGTGAGGATATCCGCGCCGGCCGCTGGTGGTGGGAGAACGAGGACGGCAAAGAGTGCGGGCTTCACAACCGCCCGAAGCCGAAAGAGGCCCACGCATGACGCAACAGATTTCGCATCTCGACCTCCTCGAAGCCGAGAGCATCCATATCTTCCGCGAAGCGGCGGCCCAGTTCCGCAAGCCTGTCCTGCTCTATTCCATCGGCAAGGACTCGACGGTGTTGCTCCACCTCGCGCGCAAGGCGTTTTGGCCGGCTCGCCTGCCGTTTCCGCTGCTGCACATCGATACGGGCTGGAAGTTCCGCGACATGATCGCGTTTCGCGACAAGACGGCGCGCGACTTCGATCTCGACCTCATCGTGCACACCAACGAGGACGGCGCGGCGAAGGGCATCAACCCGCTCGACTACTCTCCTTCCGTCTACACGGACGTGATGAAGACGGTGCCGCTCAAGCAGGCGCTCGATAAATACGCGTTCGATGCCGCGTTCGGCGGCGCACGCCGCGACGAGGAAGCGAGCCGCGCGAAAGAGCGCGTGTTCTCGTTCCGCGCCGAGGGCCATCGCTGGGATCCACGCCGTCAACGCCCCGAGATGTGGCGCCTCCTCAACGGCCGTCTCGGCGCAGGCGAAACGGTGCGCGTGTTCCCGCTCTCGAATTGGACCGAACGCGACGTCTGGCGTTACATCCTTCGCGAAAAGCTTGACGTCGTGCCGCTCTACTTCGCGGACGAACGCCCGACCATCGTACGCGGCGGGCAGCTCATCATGCAGGACGACGCGCGCCTGACGCTGAAGCCGGGAGAAGAGGTCGTGAACCGGCGCGTGCGCTTCCGCACGCTCGGCTGTTATCCGCTAACGGCCGCCGTCGAATCCGATGCTGCCGATATGGAAAGCGTGGTTGCGGAAACGCTCGGTGCGCGCACGTCCGAGCGTCAGGGCCGCCTTATCGATCACGATCAAGTCGGCGCGATGGAAAAGAAGAAGCAGGAAGGGTACTTCTAATCATGTCCGCACAGCCCACCGCCCTGCAGAAGTCCCAGTCCGGCGCGTCGAAAGCGCCGCTCAAGGTCGTTTCCGACCAGACGGCCGCTTCGCCTTCAGGCGCCAACATCGACGAGATCGCGCCCGAGCTTTCCGGCCTCTTGCGTGTGCTCACATGCGGCTCCGTGGATGATGGCAAGTCGACGCTCATCGGCCGCCTGCTCTGGGATGCTACCGATCTCTATGACGACCAGCGCGAGACGCTCGAGCGCGGCAAGAAGGTCGACGGCGGCAACCCGGACTTCAGCCTACTCATGGACGGCCTCGTCGCCGAGCGCGAACAGGGCATCACCATCGACATCGCCTGGCGCTATTTCGACACCGCGACACGGCGCATTGTCGTCATCGACAGCCCAGGACACGAGCAATACACGCGCAACATGGCGTCGGGCGCCTCGCACGCCGACGTCGCGATTTTGCTGATCGATGCACGCCACGGCATCAAGACCCAGACGCGCCGCCACGCGGCAATCCTCGACCTCGTCGGCGTGAAGCGCGTCATCCTCGTCGTCAACAAGATGGATCTCGTCGATTGGTCGGAGTCGACATTCCGCAAGATCGAAGCCGACTTCGAAACCTTCTCGTGGCGCTTCGGCTTCTGGGAGACGACCGTCATTCCGACGGCCGCCGTTTCCGGCGACAACGTCGCGAGCGCGTCGGCGCACATGCCCTGGTACACCGGCCCCACGCTGCTCGAGCATCTGGAAAGCCTGCCGAGCCGCGTCACCGAGCCCACCGGCCCGTTCCGCTTCCCCGTGCAGACAGTCCTGCGCGATAGCCGCAACGACTTCCGTGGCCTTGCAGGCACCGTCAGCGGCGGCAGCGTGCGCGTGGGCGAGACGGTCGTCGATGCGCTTTCCAAGCGCAAAGCCAAGATCCTGCGCATCTCGACCATGAACGGCGATTTCGAAACTGCCTCGCAGGGCCAAGCCGTCGCGATCCAGCTCGACACGGACATCGACGTGGCGCGCGGCGCCGTGCTCTCCAAGGGCGACATGCCGCCACTTGCCGCGCGCGTTCTCGAAGCGCGGATGGTGTGGCTGAGCGAGACGGCCTATGATCCGCGCGGCTCCTATCTTCTGCGTACGGCAACCGACCTCACGCCAGTTTCCAATCTGAAGATCAGCGCATTGCTCGATCTCGAAACGCTTGAGACGCATGAAGCGGACGCGTGCGGGACGAACGACATCGCAATCGGCACCATCGCACTCGGACGCACCGCCGCAATCGATACATTCACGGAAGCCCCGGAAACGGGAAGCTTCGTGCTTGTGGACGCCATCACAGGCGGCTCCGTCGCCGGCGGCGTTATCACGTCTGCGAAGGCCGAAGCGGCGGAAGCCGACGAGAACACCTTCGTGTTGACGCGCGCGATGCTTGAACGCGGGCTCAACTCCGATCTCGGCGACAGCCCGCAGTCGGACGCAGAATTCCGCCGTCGCGCGAACGAAGTGGCTCTCATTCTTCGGGCTGCCGGCATCAACGTCGAGATCGAGAACGCACCGGACTATTCGATTTAAGCGTCTCGCTCGCACGCACCTTCGACGAAGAAATGGAGCCCGCCTCTCGCATCTGAGAGGCGGGCTCCTGTCGTGTTCGCACCCCATCAGAAATCCGAAATTTAAATGCGTCTTCAATGACCTAGAGCGAACAAATCTGTATCGCTCGGCGCGTGTTGTCTGGTATTGAGTGGCAACAAAAACGGAAACGCTGCCGGTCATCATGGACGACATTCTCTTCTACGTCATCGTTGGGTTCCTGGCCCAAATGATCGACGGCGCTATAGGCATGGCCTACGGAGTGACAGCCACCTCCGTCCTTCTCAGCGCGGGCGTACCGCCGGCCACGGCAAGCGCATGCGTGCACGCGGCAGAGACGTTCACGACAGGCGCGTCCGGTGCCGCGCACTGGAAGCTCGGCAACGTCGACCGCAAACTTCTGTGGCGTCTCGCGGTACCGGGCGCCATCGGCGGTGCCATCGGCGCGTACGTGCTCTCGGAGTTTCCGGGCGACACGCTGAAGCCGTTCATTGCGGCGTATCTTTTGCTGCTCGGTCTCGTCATCATCTGGAAGGCGCTTGGTGCGCGTCAGCGTGAGGGCGTGCAACCGCGTACGGTTGCGCCGCTCGGCTTCTTCGGCGGCCTGCTCGACGCCATGGGCGGCGGGGGTTGGGGACCGATCGTGACGTCAAGCCTGCTCGGACAGGGCGCGACGCCGCGCTATGCGATCGGTTCCGTCAATCTCGCGGAGTTTTTCGTCACACTGACGATCTCGGCGACGTTCTTCGTCACCATCGGACTCAGCCTCTGGCCGATCATTCTCGGGCTCATCATCGGCGGCGTGATCGCTGCTCCGTTTGCGGCGCTCGCGGCGAAACACATCCCGGCGAAGGTGCTCATGCTCGCCGTCGGCTGCGTGGTCGTCCTGCTTAGTATGCATACGATTTATCGCGTATTTATTTAGGCGGTCCTCCTCGCATGTTCGACACGTCCGTTCTTTCTTTGTGGCCGCAGATCGTTAGCGGCGGACTTGTGGTCGGATTTCTCGTCGGCATGACGGGTGTCGGCGCGGGCTCGCTGATGACGCCGTTTCTGATCACGAAGGTCGGCATCTCGCCCGCCATCGCGGTCGGTACCGATCTTCTGTTCGCCGCGATCACCAAGGCATCGGCCGTCGCGCCGCATCACACGTTCGGTCACGTGAACTGGCGCATCGTGCGGTGGCTGGCTGCGGGCAGCGTGCCGGGCTCTCTCGCCATGCTCGCGTTGATCAAAATCCTCGAGCCCGACCTTGCAACGATGGCGGCCGTGATCAAGACGGGCCTCTCGGCGGCCTTGATCCTGAGCTCGTTTGCGCTGCTCATTTATCCGTTCATGAAACGCGCTTCGTTCCAGGATGCGCCTGACAAAGCCGACGAGACGGCGGCCCGGCCCTTTCCGACGATGCTGCTCGGCGTCCTTCTCGGATCGGTCGTGACGCTGACGTCGGTCGGTGCAGGCGCCATCGGCGTTGTCGTGCTGACGCTGCTCTACCCTGCTCTGCGGCCGCGATACCTTATCGGCACGGACATCGTGCACGCCGTGCCGCTGACGCTTGTCTCCGGGCTCGGGCACCTCGGCATGGGGAACGCGGATTTCGCTCTGCTTGGGCTGTTGCTTTTGGGGTCGCTTCCGGGGATCGCGCTCGGATCGCGGCTCACCGGCATTCTGCCGGACTGGCTCTTACGCTCCGCCCTTGCAGCGATTCTCGTGTTTGCAGCCTACCAGCTTCACGCGAAGGGTTGATCGCCCTTCGCGTGGAACTGAGACGGCAGCCGCCGTGACTTAGGCCAGCGTGATGTCGTCGTGGAAAGTGTTGCCGCCGAGCGTCGGCTTCACGACGCCCGCGCGGATCACGAAGTCGCCGAAGCGCTCGCCCTCATCCCGCTCCTTGGCGTAGCGCAGGAACAAGGGCTCCAGAAGCTCGACGATCCGCGCCTTGCCGACGTCCTGCGCGTAGAGCTTATTCAGCCGCGTGCCCTCGTGCGCTGCGCCGAGGTAGAGATTGTAAAGGCCCGGCGAGCGTCCAACGAAGCCGATCTCGGCCATGTACGGACGGCCGCAACCGTTGGGGCAGCCGGTCATGCGGATGACGATGTCGTCATTGCGCAGACCCGCCTTGTCGAGGCTGTCTTCCAGCGTCGTGATCAGCTCCGGCAGGAAGCGCTCGCTCTCGGCAAGCGCGAGTGCGCACGTCGGGAGTGCAACGCACGAGATGGAGTTGCGGCGCAGGCCCGACGAGGTCGAGATGTCGATGCCGTGCGATTTGAGGATCGCGTCGATCTTGGTCTTCTGCTTCGCGCTCGCGTTGCAGATGATGATGTTCTGGTTGCCCGTCACCGAGAAGGTGATGCCGCCGGCTTCCGCGATCTCACGGATGGCCGTGCGCAGATGGCGGCCAGGAAAGTCCCTGATGCGCCCGGCCTCGATGAAGAGGCCGAGGTGCCACTTCTTGTCGGGGCCCTGGTACCAGCCGATGGGATCGCCCATGGACGTGAACTTGAAGGGGCGCGCTTCGCCAAGTTTGTACCCAAGGCGGCTTTCGACCTCGGTCCGGTACTTGTCGACACCGAAACGCTCGACGGTGTACTTCAGGCGCGCATTGGCGCGGTTCTCGCGGTTGCCCCAATCGCGCTGCACGAGCATCACCTTTTCGGCCACGTCGATCGCCTGCTCGGGCGTGCAGAAGCCGATGACATCGCCCGCGCGCGGGAAGGTGGCGGTGTCGCCGTGCGTCATGCCCATGCCGCCACCGATGGAGACGTTCCAACCTTCCAGCTCGCCCTTCGCGTTGGTAATGGCGATGAAGCCGAGGTCGTGCGCGAACACGTCGCCGTCGTTATGAGGCGGCACGGCGATCACGATCTTGAATTTGCGCGGCAGGTAGTGCGTGCCGTAGAGCGGCTCGGTGTCGACGACGGCCGGACGCGACATGTCCTCGACCTTGTCGCCCTCCAGCCAGATCTCGTGGTAGGCGCTCGTCTTCGGCAGAAGATGATCGCTCACCTTGCGCGCAAACTCACCGGCTGCGGCATGAACCGGCGAGAAGAACGGGTTCGCTACGCACATCACGTTGCGATTGACGTCGCCGCACGCCGCAATGGTATCGAGGCAGGCCCCGTTGATCGCCTGCATCGTGCGGCGCAGGTTCGACTTGATGACGCCGTGGTACTGGAACGTGGCGCGTGTCGTGAGACGCAGCGAGCCGTTCGCATAGGTGCCGGCGATGTCGTCGAGCTTGATCCACTGCTCGGGCGAGACTAGCCCGCCCGGAAGGCGCAGGCGGATCATGAAGCTGAACGCCTTTTCAAGCTTCTTCTTCGAACGCTCACCGCGGATGTCCCGGTCGTCCTGCATGTAGGAGCCGTGGAACTTGATAAGCTGCGTGTCGTCGTCGGAAATGGCGCCGGTCTCGACGTGCGCCAAGCCGTCGGCGATGGTGCCGCGCAGGAAGTGGCTTTCTTCCTTGAGGAACTCGTTACGGGCGCGCTTGTCGGTCTTTTCGGTCATGGCAGTGTCTCGGATTTCAGCCTAAGGCAATCGGTGTGCGGCTCGCCGGGGCACGTGTGCCCCGGGGAAAGCCCTACAGTGCTGCCGGTCTAGTAAACGTCGCGCTGGTAGCGGCCGGCCTTGGTCAACTCCTTGAGCTTCGCGCGGCCTGCGTCCTCGTCGCTCTTCGCAGCCTCAGCCAGGATTTTGACGAGCGTCGCGTCGACATCCTTGGCCATGCCTTTCTCGTCGCCGCACACGTAGATGTGGGCGCCATCCGCGATCCAGCCCTGGATCTCGTCGCGGCGTTCCCAGAGGCGATGCTGGACATAGATCTTCTCCGGCTGATCGCGCGAGAACGCAACGTCGATGCGCGAAAGCGCGCCCGACTCCAGATGATCCTGCCATTCGAGCTGGTAGAGGAAGTCGTAGGAGAAATTGCGCTCGCCGAAGAACAGCCAGCTCTTGCCGGAATCGCCGTTCTCGGCGCGCTCCTCGATGAAGCCGCGGTATGGCGCCACGCCGGTGCCCGCGCCGATCATGATGATCGGCGTGTTGCCATCGGCAGGCAGGCCGAAGTGGCGGTTCGGCTTGATATAGATGCGCGCCTTGTCGCCCACCTTGCGCCGGTCGGCCAGATAGGTCGAGGTCACGCCCTTGCGCGTGCGGCCGTGAGACGACCAGCGGACTGCGCCCACGCACAGGTGCGCTTCGCCGGGATGCGCCTTGAGGCTCGACGCCACCGAATAAAGGCGACCGGGGAGCGGCCGCAGCAGGCCCGCAAGTTGGTCGGCGGAGAGCTTCTCCGGGTACGTCGCGAACACATCGATGAGTTGGTGGTCGGCCGTGAAGCGCGCCAGCGCATCGCCTTCGAGCAGCTTCGCCACGTCCGTGCGGCCGGTGAGCTTCGCGTACGCATCCACCAACGGGCGTGACACGGTCGTGATGTCGAGGTTGCGAAGGAGCTTCTGCTTGAGCGCGGCGTCTCCGGAGAGACCCACGACCTCCAGCAGTTCGTCCGCCAGCTCGGGATCGTTCTCGGGATAGAGGCCGATCGCATCGCCCGGCTTATAAACGAAGGCAGGGTCCTCGACGGCAAATTCGGCGTGCCACGTCTCGCGGCTCGAACCCGTGCCGTTGAGATTGATCAGATCCGTGATCTCCGCCTCGATCGGATTTTCGGCGGTGAAGCGCTCCTCGTCGTCCTCGGCGCCGGGGCCTTTGAAGTCGACGTGGACAACCGTCGTTGCGGGCTCGGCGGGCGCCAACACCTCGAGGGCCTTGTCGGTCCAGGCCGCAGCCTGCTTCTGGAAATCGAGATCGAGGTCCTGGCGGGCGTGGACACGGTTGCCGCCCAGCGCTTCCAGGCGCGTATCGATCTCGCGGCCCGTCTGGCAGAAGTTCACATAAGCCGTGTCGCCGAGCGCAAGCACGGCAAAGCGCACGCCCTCGAAGCGCGGCGCATCTTCGGCCAGCAGCGCCTTATAGAAGTCTTCGGCCCGCTGCGGCGGGTCGCCCTCGCCCCAGGTCGAGATGTAAACGATGAGGTTCTTGACCTTGGCGAGCGAAGAAAGGTCGGCATCGGCCATATCGACGACCTTGGCGTCGAAGTTCTGCTTGGCTGCCAGCTTCTTCGCCTTCAACGCGAGCGTCTCGGCGTTTCCGGACTCACTGCCATAGAGAATCGTCAGCGGCTCGCGCGCACGGGGGGCAGGCGCCGGCGCGACGGCCCCGGCCACTTGGCCCTGGGCCGCATCGAGGCCTGCAAGGAAGCCCGAGAGCCAACTGCGCTGCAACGGCGTCGAGCGCTGAACGAGCCCGTTCAGCACGTCGATTTCTTCGGCCGTGAACGGCGCGTTTTTCGGCAAGAATGGAACCGCGGGCACCCGCTTATCCTCCCTCATTCCTTTGGTCTTGTGCGCCGGATCACGTCGCACTGCACAGCCTTCAGCCGGCCGTCTATAGCCCGCGGGAGCGGATCTCTAGCAGCCTTTCGTAAAATGCGTCCTACATTGGCATGCCGCCGCATGGCCCGGCATACAACAAGGTAGAATAATTTTCTATGTCTTTAAGGTCGCGCGAGCCAGTTCGCAATTATATTCCCTATAGAACTAAGGTTGTAGACAATCATTGCAGACGATTATCCAAAATCCTCAGAGGGACGAGCTAGAGGCGGCGGCACTGTAAACCCGTTTCAACGGTTTCCCGCACGAATCCCAACGGATAGCGCGCTCACACGAAGTCGTGACGGACTGTTACTTTGCCGCAGCCACGCTTTGTGGTTTATCTCTTGCCAAGCGGTCGCGCTTGACAAGCAGGGCTCGATCCGCAGACTGACGTCGCTAACCAAGGCTGGCGACTTCAGTGGGGGCCCTTGGCGGGGTGCCTCGTAGGACAGCTTGCCATTTCAAGGAGGAACTACCCATGAAGACCTGGACCAAGCCCGCAGTGCGTGAGCAGGAAGTCGGCCTCGAGGTTACCTCGTACCTGCCGGCCGAGATCGACATCATCTAATCGATCCGCTCGCACGTATACGAGCAGTTTCGGCGCGGCGGTCGAGAGCTTCGGCCGCCGTCGCTGTTTCCGGCCTTAGGCCAGCTTTGGCCGGCTGCTCTCGATTTCCCGGCTTCCGGCTATTTTTCCCGGCCGTCGGGCGACTTACTGTTTGCGGCGCAGCTTTCGGCGAAGCGCGCGTCATCTAAGAGCGAACATATCCTATGCGCATTCGAATCCTGGGGGCGGCTGCTGGCGGCGGCTTCCCGCAGTGGAATTGTAATTGCCTGAACTGCGCCAAAGCCAGGGCCGGAACGCCGGGCTTCCGACCGCGGACCCAGTGCTCGCTTGCCGTCTCCGGCAACGGCCGCGATTGGGTGCTGCTCAATACGGCGCCAGACTTGCGCCAACAGATCAACGAGACGCCGGAACTCGGCGCGCAGGCCGATGGGCCGCTGCGCAACAGCCCTATCAAAGCGGCCGTTCTCACAGGCGGCGACGTGGATTTCATCGCCGGGCTACTCAATCTGCGAGAGTTGCAGCCGTTCGCGGTTTATGGCTCGTCCCGGGTGCTGGCGACGCTTGCCGACAATTCCGTGTTTAACGTGTTGAACGCAGACTATGTGCCCCGGATGGAGCTTGCGCTCGACACGCCGACGCCGATCGAAGGCCCTGGCGTCGATACTGGGCTCGTGATCGAGGCGTTCGCCGTCCCCGGCAAGATCGCGCTCTATCTCGAAAGCGGCGCAGCGAACAACAACTACGGAAGCCGCGAAGGCGATGCCATCGGCCTCAAAGTTTCCTCTCCTGCGTCGGGTAAGCACTTCTTCTATGTGCCGGGATGTGCGGAAGTCGACGAGGAGCTGGCAGGACGTCTCAAGGGCGCGCCACTCGTGTTCTTCGACGGGACGCTCTACACCGACGATGAAATGCTGAAGCAGGGTTTGATGCAGAAAACCGGCCAGCGCATGGGTCACATGAGCATCTCGGGCGAGCAAGGCTCCATCGCAGCCTTCGCACCGCTCGACGTCTCGCGCAGGATTTACGTGCACATCAACAATTCCAACCCGGTGCTCAACGACAACTCGGCCGAGCGCCGCGCAACGGAGGCCTCCGGCTGGGAGGTCGGCTACGACGGAATGGAGATCGACCTATGAGCGAGCGGCGCGCAACAGGCGACGCGAAACAACTTTGGAGCCCCGACGCGTTCGAGGCGGCCATTCGCGCGGTCGGCGCGGAGCGCTACCATGACCTGCATCCGTTCCACAAGCTTCTGCACGGGGGCAAGCTGAATAAAGGGCAGGTGGCGGCCTGGGCCCTCAACCGCTACTGCTATCAGTCGGCCGTGCCGCGCAAGGATGCCGCGTTCGTCAGCCGCGTTTTCGACCGGCAGCTCCGCCGCGACTGGATCCACCGCGTGCTCGAACACGACGGGCATGGCGAAGATCCCGGCGGCATCGAGCGCTGGCTGGTGCTTACCGACGGGCTCGGTCTCGATCGCGATTACGTGCAGAGCATGGAGGGCGCGCTGCCGGCAACGCGTTTCGCCGTCGAAGCTTATGTGCGCTTCGTACGCGAGGAGCCGCTCGTCGTCGCCGTCGCCTCGTCGTTGACCGAACTCTTCGCGCCCAAGATCCACAAAGAGCGGATTTCGGGAATGCTCGAGAACTACGACTTCATCGACGACAACGTGATGGCCTACTTCAAGAAGCGTCTCGTGCAGGCGCCGAACGATGCGGGCTTCGCGCTCGATTTCATCAAGGCGCACGCTGAAACGCGCGCCGAACAGGAAGCCTGCGTCGCAGCCGTGCGCTTCAAGTGCAACGTTCTGTGGGCGCAGCTCGACGCGCTGCACCATGCCTATGTGTCACCGGGATGGATCCCGCCCGGCGCCTTCAACCCGGAGACGCTCAATGGCTGAACCCGAGACGCCGGAGACAAAATCGGAAGCGAAGCCGGTCCCGACCCGGCTCATCGTCACACCGGACACCAAACTCGCGATGCCGCGGCACATCAAGCTGCGTCACGACGCGGGCCGTGGGCGCTGGATCATCCTCGCGCCCGAGCGGGTGTTCAACCCGGACGAGATTGCCGTCGTCGTGTTGCAGCGCCTCGATGGACAACGTTCCGTGAGCGACATCGCGGAAACCTTGTCTCAGGAATACGACGCACCACTTGAAGTCGTAACAGACGACATCGTGGTCATGCTCCAGGACCTTACGGACAAAGGCGTGCTGGTGCAGGCCTAGGGAGGACGAGCCCATGAACGAGATCGTACCGAACCACGTCAAAGAAACGGCCATGCCGGTTTGTGCCCGCACGGCCGACGGAACGCCCGCATCTGATCCAGGTCAGGATCCGGCCCTTTGCGCGCGCGCACCGATCGGGATGCTTTGCGAGCTGACGCATCGCTGCCCGCTTCAGTGCCCGTACTGTTCGAACCCGGTCGAGCTCGAACGGGCCAACACGGAGCTGACGACGGCGGAGTGGCAGGACACGATGCGCCAGGCGGCAGCCCTCGGCGTGCTTCAGATCCATCTTTCCGGCGGCGAGCCGACGGCGCGCAAGGATCTCGAAGACATCGTACAGGTCGCGGCCGAAGTCGGGCTCTATACGAACCTCATCACAGCGGGCGTCACGCTTACGGAAGAGCGCCTGCGCCGCCTCGTCGACGTCGGTCTCGATCACGTTCAGCTCTCGGTACAGGACGTGGATCCTGAGAACGCCGACCGCATCGCACAATATAAAGGCGGCATGGCCAAGAAGGTCCAAGTCGCGAAGTGGGTGCGCGACGCAGGGCTTCCGCTTACGATCAACTGCCCGATCCACCGTCAGAACATTCACAACGTTCCGCGCATGATCGACTTTGCGGTGGAGATGGGCGCGGGCCGTGTCGAGATCGCGCATGTCCAGTATTACGCCTGGGCGCTCGTTAACCGCGCTTCGCTGATGCCGACCAAGGAAGCCTTCATGACGGCGGCCAAGCAGGTCGAGGAGGCGCGCGAGAAATACAAAGGCGTGATCGTCATCGACGCTATCGTGCCGGACTACTACGCTAAGTTCCCGAAGCCCTGCATGGGCGGGTGGGCGCGCGGCATCGTCAACGTCACGCCCTCCGGCCGGGTGCTGCCGTGCCATGCGGCCGAATCGATCAAGACACTCAGCTTCGACAACATCAAGGAGCGGAAGCTCGCCGACATCTGGCTCAACGGCGAAGCCTTCCAGGCTTACCGCGGCACGGAGTGGATGAAGGAGCCTTGCCGGAGCTGCCCGCGCAAAGAGATCGACTACGGCGGGTGCCGCTGTCAAGCGTTCGCGCTCACGGGCGATGCGGCCAACACCGACCCGGCCTGCTCGCTCTCGCCGTTGCATGCCCAGTGGCAGGCCGTGGCCGAGGTCGAGAGCCACAGCGAGCCACCGGAGTTCATTTACCGGCGTGTGGGCGGCGCAGCAAAGCCGAAGGTCACGCACAACGCATCTTGAGCTCGTTCCTCCGCTCAAGTAGACAAGGCATATCGGCTAGGTGCGGCATCTTGTTCACACCGCATTCAGCAAAAAATTGCCAGAATGCGAACAAGGTCCAATGGGCCGACTGCGGGAAAAATTCGGAGGAAACGAAACATGCGCAATTGGATTATTGCGGCTGCCGCACTGGTAGCCGTGCCTGGAATCGTGTCCGCGCAGGACGCGGACAACGGCGCGAACATCTTCAAGCGCTGCGCCGCCTGCCACCAGATCGGCGAAGGCGCGAAGAACGGTCTCGGTCCGCATCTCGACTGCATCGCCGGCAAGCCGGCCGGCCACGTCGAGGGCTTCAACTACTCGGACGCCGTGAAGAACTCCGGCATCGAGTGGACGGACGAGAACCTGCTCGCCTGGTTCGAAGCTGACGACAAGGTCATCAAGGGCAACAAGATGATCTTCCCGGCCGGCATCAAGAACGAGGATGACCGCGCGGATCTGCTCGCCTTCATCAAGACGCAGTGCAAAGAGTAAGCGCACGCGATTGCTGAGTATTGGAACGCCGCGGATGCTCTCATCCGCGGCGTTTTCTATTCTGCATTCTACACGACGGGTGCGATGGGCTCGACGCCGGCAGTGTCCAGCTTGCCAAGCCAATGATCGAGGCTGTGCCCCGACACCACGAGATCGGGCGCGATGTCTTTGAGCGGCAGAAGCACGAATGCGCGCTCGGCGATGCGCGGATGCGGCACCGTCAATTCCGGAGTGTCGAGCGAAATGTCGCGATAGGTCAGCACATCGACATCGATGACGCGCGGACCCCAGCGCTCGTGACGCACGCGCTTCATCTCGTTCTCAACGCCGAGGCAACGCGCCAGCAGATCGTGCGGCGCGAGTTCCGTCGCCACCGCGATGCATGCATTGACGAACCAATCCTGATCGAGAACGCCCCAGGGCGGCGTTCGATAGAAACGCGATGTGCGGACGAGCCGGATGTCGCCCGCGTCGGTTAGAAGCTCGATCGCTTGGCGGATGTTCGCCGCCTTGTCCCCCATGTTGGAGCCGAGGCCGATGAGCGCGTCGAAATCCGCCGATGGCTCCGTCATGACGACGCGCCCTGCCCTGCCGCGTCAGTCATATTTAACATAGGCGAAGCGCTGATCGGAGGGCGTGCCTTCGAACACGCCATCTTTTGCCGGCTGCCAGGCGATTACCTCTTCGATCTTCTTTGCGAGTGCCAGATCCTTCTCCGTGATCCCCTTGGCGGAATGGGTGACGAGGCGGACTTCCACCCAGGCGTACGAGGCCGTGATGTCCGGATGATGCCAAGCTGCTTCGGCCAGATGGCCGACGGTCGTGATCACCATCAACGTGCTTTTCCAGCTCGCCGTCTTGTATGTGCGGCGGATCCACCCATCTTCCAAACGCCACTGGGGAAGGTTCTCGGACAGCCATTGCGTGACCTCGGCCTCGGAAAGTGCCTTCTCGCGGGGGCTCGTCATATTGCTCTCTCCTCGCCTTTGGTGGACAAATGCGCCAATACCTTTTTCGCGCTTCGGCGCGACCCTAATCCTCGCCTCCGGCCTACGCAATCGGCGAGCCGCCTCTCTCCGCCAAGGACGCTTTCCGCGATGCACGACACGAAACTGGCCAACGGATTGAGCGTGTCGGCACCGGCCAGGCTTCATCTCGGCTTCGTCGACCTCAACGGCAGCCTCGGGCGGCGCTACGGCTCCCTCGGGCTCGCGGTCGACGAACCCAGAACCGAGATCCGCCTCTCGCGTTCCGAGGCCATGGCTGCCGTCGGGCCCGAGCAGGATCGGGTGCTGACCGTGCTCGAACGATGCCGGCAGGCACTCGGCCTTACGGGCCGCTACCGGGTGGAGGTTCTCTCGGCCATTCCGGCCCATGCCGGGCTCGGCTCGGGAACGCAACTCGCGCTGGCCATCGGGGCTGCGCTCATGCGTCTCGAAGGGCTCTCGCTCTCGGCTCAGCAGCTTGGCGATCTCGCGGGGCGGGGCGCGCGCTCGGCCATCGGCATGGCGGCATTCGAAGCCGGTGGCTTCATCGTGGATGGCGGGAGGGGGGCCATCGACCAGCCGCCGCCGGTGCTGATCCAGATGCCGTTTCCGGAAGACTGGCGCGTTCTCCTCGTATTCGACCGCGGCGCGCAAGGGGCGCACGGCGACCGCGAGACGAGCGCGTTCGCGGCGCTTCCGCCCTTCCCCGAAGCCCTCGCCGACAGGCTTTGCCGGCTCGTGCTGATGCAGCTCGTGCCGGGCCTCAAGGAGGCGGACATCGCAGCCTTCGGCACGGCGTTAACCCAGATCCAGGCGATCGTCGGCAGTCATTTTGCGGCTGCCCAAGGCGGCAGCGCGTGGACATCGCCGGCCGTCGGCGCACTCCTCAAACGTGCAGCAGAACAGGGCGCTACGGGGATCGGGCAGACCTCATGGGGACCGACGGGTTTCGCCTTCGTTCCGGACCAGCATGTGGCAGACCGCCTCTATCATTCTTTAGTCGAAGACGCTAAAGCGAATGGCCTCGAAATCATGATCGCGCGCGGACGCAACTCCGGTGCGACGATCGTGGATGATCGGCAGACCCCCTGACCGGTCCGAAAACAAGCCACCGCGCCATACACGTGAACGGGAGACGCCCTGATGAGTGATGCCACGCCTATTCTGCATATGCTTTCGCCGCAGAAGCACATGAGCCCGTTCGACGTGAACATGGCCGCCGACGCCGGCTACAAGGTCATCGTTCCGTACATCAACGTCACGCTCGAGGAAGTCACGCCGCTCGTGCAGGACGCAATTTTCTCGCGCCCGCCGGACTACGGCACGCGCACGGGCGTCTTCATCGGTGGCAAGGACGCCATTCTCTCGCTCGATATGCTGGAAGCGGCCCGCAAGGCACAGGTTCCGCCGTTCCAGCTCTCCGTCGTCGCCGACCCCGCTGGATCGTTCACGACCGCAGCGGCCATGGTCGCCTGCGTCGAGCGGGTTCTGAAGAACAAGTTCGGCCGCGACTGGAAGGGCGTGAAGGTCGCCGTGTTCGGCGCGACGGGCGTCGTGGGCTTCGCTTCCTCGATCATTGCAGCCCTTGAAGGCGCGCACGTGCAGCTCGTCGCGCATCGCGGCGTCGACCGTGTCATCAAGTCGGCTGCCGTCTCCAAGGAGCGCTTCGGCGTCGATCTCGAAGCCGTATCGGGTGAAACGCCCGAGCAGAAGCGCGAGATCATCGCCAATGCCGAAGTCATCTTCGCCGCCGCAGCCGCTGGCGTGCAGGTGATCTCGAAGGAAGACAAGGCCATCGCGAAGAAGCTCCTCGTCGTCGCCGACGTGAATGCCGTGCCGCCTGCAGGCGTCGACGGCATGGAGCTTTTCATGGACGGCGCGCAACTGCCTGATTCCGAGGCTCTCGGCGTCGGCCCGCTCGCCATCGGCGACATCAAGTACAAGACGGAATCCGGCCTCTTCAAGCAGATGCTCGAGTCGAAGGAAGCTCTCACGCTCGACTTCCGCCACGCCTTTGCGCTGGCCCGCCAGCTCGTGGCTTGACCGGCGAAACCGTCCTTATCGCTGCTTTCTCCGCGCGGGCGCTCGCTGCGTCCGCGCGGCGTGCCGGTTACCGGCCGCTGATCGTCGATTGCTTCGGCGATATCGATACCGTCGCGCTTGCCGAAGCGGCCATATGCCTTCCTGCCCGCGTGCAAGTGGGCTTCACGCCGCGGCCTCTCTTCGCGGCTCTCGAAGAGCTCACCGCCAAAGCTCCGTCGCCGCCCATCGGGCTCGTGCTCGGTGCGGGGTTCGAATGCAATCCGCGGCTTGTCCATCGTCTTGGCGAGCGGTTCCGGCTCATCGGCAACAACGCGGAAACGATCCGGCGAACGAAAGATCCCGTTCACCTCTTCAAGGTGCTCGACGATCTCGGCGTTCCTCATCCCGCAACGCAGATCGACGCTCCGGCCAGTACGGACGGCTGGCTGATGAAGCGCATCGGCGGCAGCGGAGGCTTGCATATTCATGTGTGCCCGCAAAAGCCGCGGCCCGACAAGCGGCGTTATTTCCAGCGGCGCATCGAGGGAGAACCGATCTCGCTGCTCGGCCTCGTTTCCGAAAAGAGCGCGGCTTTCGCGGTTAGCCGGCAATGGACGAGCCCCCTCCCCCGCCGCCCGTTCCGTTACGGGGGAGCCGCCGGATCGCTCCTGCTCGATGCCGATCTCGAAGCGCGCATGATCGAGATGAGCCTCGCCGTCTCGGAGGCGCTGTCGCTCTCCGGGATCGTGTCGTTCGATTATCTCGTGCACGAGGGCGAGCCGTCGCTCACCGAAGTGAACCCTAGGCCCGGCGCCTCTCTCGACGTGTTCGACGACGTGTCGGGTACGCTCTTCAAGGCGCACGTGGAAGCCGCACAGGGCGGTGACCCGGCTGCTATTCTCTCGGAAGGATGGCATCCGCCGATTGCGCGCGCCGTCTCAGTTCTTTATGCGGATCGCGGTCCACTCGACGCCGGCACTATCGCCTGGCCGGAGTGGGCTGCCGACCGACCGCAGCCGGGGACGACGATTGGGCGCGGGCAGCCGCTTGCAACCGTGATGGCGGAAGGCGACGACCTCGATACCGTGCAGGCCGCTTGCGCACAGCGCTTGGGGGAGCTGGACGCTTTGTTATATGACAATTCAAACGAAGAAGAAGGAGCTCATCGATGAGCAGCAGTCAGGGGTTCGCACCGAGCGTCAACGCGCTGGCGGGCCAACTGGTCGACGACCTTGCACGTAACGCGGCGGCGCTTCGCGTCTCCGTCACGACCGGCGTTGCCGGCGAACGGTGCATCGACCTCGGCGCCAATGTTCCGGGCGGGCTCGAAGCAGGACGCCGGCTCGGCGAGATCTGCATGGGCGGCCTCGGCACCGTCGCGCTCACCTCGTCGTCGCCGCTCGAGCGCTGGCCGCTCGGCGTAATGGTGCATTCGTCGAACCCGGTGGTCGCATGCCTCGGCAGCCAGTACGCCGGATGGACGATCACGGACGACGCAGGCTTTTTCGCGCTTGGCTCGGGCCCCGCGCGGGCGCTCTCGCGCGTCGAGGAACTCTACAAGGAACTCGGCTACGTCGACCACCACAACACGGCCGCGATCGTGATCGAGGGCGAGACGCCTCCGCCGCCCGCCGTCGCCACCAAGGTTGCGAGCGATTGCGGCGTGAAGACGAGCGATCTCACGGTGCTCTACGCGCCGACAGGCAGCCTCGCAGGCACCGTGCAGATCGCCGCGCGCGTGCTCGAAGTCGCGCTGCATAAGGCACACTCGCTGCACTTCGACCTCAACAACATCGTCGACGGCTATGGCGCCGCGCCGATCGCGCCGCCGATCCCCGACTTCGTCAAGGCGATGGGGCGCACCAACGACGCGATCATCTACGGCGGGCGCATTCAGCTCTTCGTACGCGGCACGGATGCGGAAGCCGAGAAGCTCGCCAACGCACTGCCCTCCAACACGTGCTCGGCTTACGGCAAACCGTTCGCCGACATCTTCGCGGAGGTTCAGGGCGACTTCTACAAGATCGACGCCTCGCTGTTCAGCCCGGCCGTCGTGACGGTTTCGAACCTCGACACCGGCTCGTCTTTCCACGCCGGCCGCCTCGCCCCCGACATCGTCGACGCGAGCTTCAAGTAAGCAACGTTTTCCCCCTCTGCGCCGCTGCGTAGCGAGAATGGCTTCGCTTCGGCGCGGTGGGAGTGAAGGCCCCCCATGAACCGACCGGTGACATCGACAGACTTGAGCAACGCGCGCCCCACGGGGCCGCGTATCGTGCTGTTCGTCGAGGACGGATCGGGCGATTGGCATGCACGTCGCCTCAAGCGTTCGATGGAGGCGCGCGGGGCCACCGTCGTCACCACCACGCTTTCGGCGTGCGCATTCGATACCTCGTCCCCGAGCGGGCTCGAAATTCCAGGCTTCGAGGGGATGTTACCGGATGGCGCTTTCGTGCGGTCCGTCTCGACAGGCACGCTGGAACAGATCACGTTCCGGCTCGGCATCCTGCACGCGCTTCGCGAAAGCGGCGTGCGCGTGTGGAACGATGCGCGCGCCATCGAACGGTGCGTCGACAAATCGACAGCAACGTTTCTGTTTCGCAAGGCGGGCCTGCCGACACCGTCGACGCGGGTTGTCGAGATGCGGGACCGCGCGCATGCGCATCTCACCGCGCATCCGCGGCCGTTCGTGCTGAAGCCGTTGTTCGGCAGCCAGGGCAACGGGGTGTGCCGTGTGCGCGGCCCCGAATACCTGCCGCCGCCCGAGGACGTGAATAACGTCTACTATATGCAGCACTATCTTCGCGCCCCGGACGCCACGACGTTCGAGGATTGGCGCGTGTTCGTCTCGCAGGGCCGCGTGCTCTCTACGATGATCCGGCGCGGGAAGACCTGGATTACGAACGTGCATCAGGGCGCGGAAGCGATCGCGCACGATCCGTGCGAGGAGATGAGCAGCCTCGCGCTCGCGGGCGTGGCAGCGATCGGCGCAGACTATGCCGGGGTCGACGTCATTCGCGACGAGAGCGGACAACTGATGCTGCTCGAAATCAACTCGAACCCCGCATGGAAGGGGTTGCAGGCCGTCACCGACGTCGACATTGCCGATGTGCTCGCGGCCGACTTTCTCGCAGCCGTCCTCAAGGCCCCGGCGCGATGAGCTGTCCGCTCTCGCGCGAGGTGATCGAAGCCGCCTTCATCGCCGCCTGCCACGCGGAGCTTCAGGCGCTCAAACCCGGCAACGTCCACATCCATGGCGCCGGGCACAACATGGACATTTCGCACTTCGAGCGTGCTGCAGCCGCCGCGGCACCCTTCATTGCCGATCCGGCCTACGGCGTCGGCCGAAGAATCCTGGGCGCGGTCTCTGCCAGCATGGCGGCAGCGGGTTGTAATACCAATCTCGGGATCGTTCTGCTCACGGTGCCGCTTGCCGTGGCGGCCGGTGTCTCCGAAGGACCTGACGATCTCAGAGAGCGCCTGGGGGTTGTGCTCGACGGGCTCAATCTCGCTGACGCAGATCAGGCATTTCGTGCCATCGTCCTCGCCAATCCGGCCGGGCTCGGTGGGGCACAGGACGGAGACGTCTCGCAGCCGCCCACGATGCCCCTCGGTGCCGCGATGGCGCTCGCCGCCGACCGGGATCGAATTGCACGCGCCTATGTCACCGGCTTCGACGACATCTTCTCCTTTGCATTGCCTGAACTTTATGCAGCTCGTCGCGCTGCACAAAACGACGCCATGGCGGTGACTGCGCTGCATATGGGGCTGCTTGCAGCTTTTCCCGACAGCCATATCGCGCGGAAGCACGGCCTCGCGGCGGCGGTCAGCGTACAGCAGGAAGCCCAGGCCATGCGGTCGCTATGGGCTCCAGCGCCGCGTTCCGAGACGTGGGAGGCCCTTCTCGATCTCGACCGATCCCTCAAGGCGCGCGGTCTAAACCCCGGCACTACAGCCGACTTTGTGGTCGCAACGCTTTTCGCCGATCGGCTCATTCGTCCGCGTGCGACTCCCGGGCACTCCTAGGCCCTTGTCGAACGCGCAATCCTAGGTCTATTAAGGGGCGGCGCCGCAGCGCCGCTATCTGGCCAACCGGTACGGTGAGCTCCTCATCGTTCGCAGCAACTGGGATAGTCTTCGGTCTGCAGCCGGCCCTCACTCCCCGGGCGGACGCTCCAGGTGAACGTTCTCAAGACGAACACCCGGCGCGCGTGTTTTTTTGTTCAATATGAAGGAAGGGAACCCCCTCATGGCCAAGATTAATCGCGTACTCGTCGGCGAGTCGCTCGTCGGTGACGGCAACGAAGTCGCTCACATCGACCTCGTCATCGGACCGCGCGGCAGCGCTGCCGAGACCGCGTTCGTCAACGCGCTCGCAAACAACAAGGACGGCTTCACGACGCTTCTCGCAGTGATCGCGCCGAACCTGCCCTGCAAGCCGAACACGATCATGTTCAACAAGGTCACCATCAAGGACGCCCGCCAGGCTGTCCAGATGTTCGGCCCGGCTCAGTACGGCGTTGCTAAGGCCGTTCAGGACTCGGTTGCTGAAGGCGTGATCCCGGCGAACGAAGCTGACGACGTCTACGTCCTCGTCGGCGTGTTCATCCACTGGGAAGCTGCTGACGACGCGAAGATCCAGGACTACAACTACCGCGCCGTTAAGGAAGCTATCGCTCGCGCCGTTGCTGGCCAGCCGACGGCTGCCGAAGCGACCGCTCAGCGTAACTCGGTCTCGCATCCGTTCGGCGCCAAGGCTTGAAGCGGAAACCGTCCACAGCAGGATAACGATGCCCCTCCATTGAAGGGGGGTCTGCTGCAGCGATTGGGAAGACTGCTCTCTGGCCGTTGGAACGGCTAAAGACTTCGGGTGGAACCTTCACGATCCACTCGCAAGTGGACTGAAACTTCAGAGCCTGGTCGCGATAAGCGATCAGGCTCTTTTTCTTTTCGGGTCAGTGATCGCACTCCACGCCGAGCCTATCGAGATCGTCGGCAGTGATGGCGCCCTGGTGAAGCGCGGTCGAGACGAGCGCGCCGGCGACACCGATGTCATCCAGAGCACGCAGATCATCGGCATTGCGCACGCCGCCTGCCGCAAACACCTCGCGATTTCCGGCGCGGGCGACGATGGCTGCAAGGCGAGCGATGTCAGGCCCCTCGCCGCTTCCGACACGCGCCAGCGTCATGACGATGATGCGGGCGGGCCAGAGGTTTGCGTCGGCGAGGAGCTCCGGGGGTCCGAGGAACGTGTCGCTGCGAAAATCGAGCGAGAGCGGGGCGAGGGCACCGGCCGTTTCGCGGGCGCGCATGTAATCGTCAATACTGCTGAAGGCTTCCGAGCCGCACACGGACACTTGCTTCGGGAGCAAGTGCTCGGGAGATCTCCCTCCATCGTCGATCCAGATCTCTCGACCCGGCCAAGCATCTGCAATGCGCGCCTGCGTGGCGCGATCCGCGCCGCGGCCTTCGATGCCATCGAGATCGGCCACGTAGAGCGTCGGGAACGGGAAGAGTGCGTGAAACGCAAGTGCGACCGCGACGGGATCGCTGCCTTCGACCAGCGGCGTGCATAACGGGCGATAGTTCGCCCGGTCCCCCCGGCTGGCGGCGACGGCTTGCCCGCCGCGAATATCGATCACCGGAATTAACCGCATGGCTTTCCTCGTTCTGCCCGTGGTGTAACACATCGGCGAAGAACAGACGGCGCCCGATCCGGGCACGCTTTTCAAGGACACTCGGCATGGGCACTACGGCAGGTCTCGACGTTGGCGGCGCACATCTCAAGGTGGCGATTGTCACAGATGGCCGGGTAATCGCCGTGCGCCAGATCGCGTGCCCGCTGTGGCAGGGACTGGACAAGCTCGACGCTGCGCTGGCCGAGGCCCGCCCGCTGATCGCGGACGCGAACCCTATCGCGCTCACGATGACGGGCGAACTGTCGGATCTGTTTCCCGACCGGGAGACCGGCGCGCTGACGCTGATCGGGCGTCTTCAGGATGCGTTGGGCGACGGGCTTCGCTTCTGGATGGGCCCTCGCGGGTTCGGCAATGCCGATGACGCGCGGCGGCATCATACCGACGTGGGCTCGACCAATTTCCTAGCGACCGCGACACTGACAGGACGCAAAGCGGGCGATGCGCTTCTGATCGATTTCGGATCGACGACTGCGGATGTGATTCCGATCTCTGGCGGGGTTCCCCGCCCGCGCGGATTGACGGACGCGGACCGGCAGATCACAGGCGAACTCGTCTACACAGGCTTCACGCGTACGGCGGTGATGGGCGTCGCGTCTGCCGCGCCGTTCCGCGGGCAATGGGTGGGCCTCGTGCGCGAGTATCTCGCGACCATGGCCGACGTGCGCCGCATTCTCGGCGCCGATCTAGCGGAGGTCGACCAACACGCGACGGCCGATGGCCAAGGCAAAACGCTGGCCGAAAGCGTCACGCGGTTTGCGCGGATGCTCGGTCGCGACGCGCGCGATGGTACGGTTGAGGATTGGCGCGTGGCGGCCGCGCACATCCGCGAGGCGCAGCTCCGGTCAATCCAGGATGGGGCTGCGCTGGTGCTGTCGGCCTCGGGATTCGATGCTGCAGCACCGGTCGTGGCGGCTGGCATCGGTGCGGCCGAGGTTGCCGAGATTGCGCGCCGGCTGGGCCGCACGTTCGTGACGTACGGCGAGCTTGCCGGGGCGGACCCTTCGGTAGAGGCGTGGGCGACGGCTGCCGCGCCAGCGGTAGCAGTGGCACTCCTCGCCGACGCCTGACAGCCTCCCACGACCCAATTGATCTCATAACAGACGAATTGGCTTAACGCGGCCTTTCCGAAATGCTTCCGATGCCGCCCCTGCCCTGAGCCGTGCCTTAAAGGCCGGCTGCTAGAACCATGACCATCGCTTCAGCGAGCATCGTTCTCCGGGAAGGACAGACGGCCCATGACGTTCAAGCTTTCGCTTCTTGCAGCCCTTTGCCTTCCGGCCGTGTTTCTGGCCCTCGCCATCGGCGTCGGCACCGTGCTTTCCCTGCGCTATCGCGCCAGGGGCAAGGCCGCGCAGCCCGTTCTCCTCGCCTGAGAGCGCTTCGGCCTCAGACTTTGCGCGCGGCACCCTTATCGCCGCTGCGAAACGCCTCGACCCGCTCCATCAGCCAGCCCCAGGCCTCCAGCTCGCGCGGGCCCGCCGTCTTCGAAATCGCAATATCCAGATAGGCCAGCTCCGCATCGATCTTCTCGGGCGGAAGCATGGAAAGACGTGTGGTGAGAACGGCAAGCTCAAGCACCGCCGCCTCCGCCCGGTTGTAGCCACCCCAAGCGGCGTGGCTCGCGACATGCACGACCTTGCAGTGGAATCGTGGGCGGACGTCGTCCTCGCTAACTGCGGCGACAGCCAGCTCCCAATGGGAGACGGCATCGCGAAGACGCACGCCGTTTACGACATCGGCAGGAACCGTCGGCCAATCGCGACGGCCCGTCACGCAGCCGGCGAAGACGCGCACGTCCCCGGGATGGCTCGCGACGGCAAACGGGTTGGCGATCAGGTTGTCGAGCGTGCGCGAGGGCTTGAACGGCGCGATGACCCAGCCGTCTCCGTCCTCGATCAGGCCGAGGGGCGCGATGTGCGGCGTCCCCTCCGCATTCGTCGTCGTTACGACGGTCTCGACGATGCGCGGCATGGTCTCGTGTCCTTCCGGGATGCGTTGACGAGCGACCGGGGCCGCCGCCGCTTAGCGAGCGGGCCACCTACCCACAGGGGCTCCGGCGCCTGTCCTTTGGCGTCGATCAAAGCGGCAAACGTCGCGCCCTCTCCGGGGCCGAGCACGTGCCATGCGAGCGAGGCCCGCTCGACGATCGCCGGGAAGACGGGATCGACGATCCCGAGCGCGGCCAGCGTCTCGGGAGACGCACCGCGTGGCACGGCGCACGACTTCAAAAGAGCAACCTCGGCGCCGCCGAGGCGCTCCGCCAGACGTGCGGCCAGCCCATCGGACGTGATCGACCAGTCGCGCGGGATGGTTTTGTCGCCCGCACACAGGCGCGCCGGCAACCATACGGGGATGCGTCGGTCGCGCCAGGCGCGGACCATGGCGCGACGCGTGTCCACGGCCACGAGGCGCGGCGCCAGATCGGTCATGGCCGCCGCCATCTGATGCATGGCTGCGAGCGCCATGTCGTGCGCGGCCGCATCGGAAAAGCCGAGATCGGCCTGCGCCTCGCGCACGGCATCCGCGAATGGGCCGCCGCCCGGAACGACGACGACGGGACGGCGCGCGCGCATCACGAGCGCCAATGTCACACGCAGCCGGCCACTCTCTGCGAGGCTTCCTCCAAGCTTGAGGACGAGCGGGGTCACCGGACCGCACCCGCGCGTGCGCGGTAGATCTCGACACCGCGCACGGGGCCGCGCTCCAGCTTCTCGATGCGAATGCGGATCGCATCGATGCGCGTGTTTTCCAGAACACGCGCGGCGACGTCTTCGGCCAGCGTCTCAATCAGATTGATGTGGCCCTCGGCCGTCCGCTCATTCACGGCATCGATGATGTCGGTGTAGGAGGGCACGGTGTCCATGTCGTCATTGGCGGCGCGCAGATCCTGCGCCAGATAGGCATCGATCGTGATGCGCACTTTCTGCGTGACGCCCTTTTCTTCCGCATACACGCCGATGTTGCAGTCGATCACCCAGTCCTTGACGAAGATGCAATCGCGGCCGACGTCGCGCGCTTTCTCCGTGGCCGGCGCGCCCGGTGCAGATGCGGCGTGGCGATTGCTCATAGTGTCGTCTCCAGCTCGACGCCGGTCGCGCCAAGATATTCCGTTCGAGGGATTGCGCGGCGGACGGCGGACAGAGCGTCCGCATCGAGGGCATTCGCCCGATCCGAGCTGCGGCAGAGCGCACCTCGAAAACCGAGCACGTCCGGCTCAAACTTCAACAGCGCGGGAATTTGCGCGAGCTTGAGAGAGCCTGCAAGGCCTGCCATCAAGCCGGCGGCGGCGGCGGCTTCGAGAAACGCAGCAAGCTCTTCCGGCTGGCGATGGTGGAGCAGCGTGCGGCCATCCTTCATGGCCGTATCGAGCATGACGCCGGCGAAACCCGCATTGCCCAGCGCCGAAACCAGCGCAATGTCGACCGCACCTTCCCCATCCGCCATCAGCACGGCGACAAGCGGCGTGGAGGACGCAAGGTGGCGGCCGAGATGACGGACGGTTGCGTGTGCGTCGCCGCCCGGAAAGAAGCCGATCTTAACGATGTCCGCACCCGTCGCTGCCATGGCGCGCGCGGCTTCCAGTACGGGCTCGGGCTCGGGCGCGAGATCTCCGATGGTGGCGCTTACCGGCACGGACGCGGGAAGCGCTGCGCGAATGGCCGTCACCATTTCGAGCGGCAGCGCACCGAGCGCGCCTTCCGCCGGGTTCTTGCAATCGACGATGTCGGCGCCATGGGCGGCTGCGAGGCGCGCTTCCGCCTCAGACGTCACGCTGGCAAGGAGGCGGACGCGCCGGTGCTCCGTCGTCATCTTTGGGGGCTCACGTCTCGCGGACTTGTTCTTATCCGTCGCGGAAAATGCGTTGCTGCTCGGCCAGCACCTTGTCTCTGTCGGTCCGCTCGGACGGAGAGAGGCGCACGGTCTCGTCTTGGACGATAGTCGCATTTGCGCTCGACATGCGCAAGATGCGGGTGCCCAGCATCACGGCCTCGGTACGATCGTGAGTTACGAAGATCACCGTCGTCGGGCGGCGGTTCCAGAGCCCAATCAGAAGCTCGCGCAGGCCCTGCGCCGTGGGGTCGTCCAGAGAGACGAAGGGTTCGTCCATCAAGAGCACGTCGGGCTCGGTGATGAAGCCGCGGGCGAGCGCCGCGCGGCGCTGCATCCCGAGCGACAGTCGCTCGGGATATTGGGACGCGAAGCCTTCGAGACCGACGTGGCGGAGCATGTCGTCGATCTGCCCGACGCGCGGATCGCCTGCGGGCAGCGCCAGCTCGATGTTCTCGCGCACGGTGCGCCAGGGCAGCAGGCGCGGCGACTGGAAAATGTATCCCAAGTGCGTATCGGGGCCGCCGAGCTTCACCTCGCCGTCGAAGTCGGGATCGAGCCCTGCGATGATGTTGAGCAGCGTGGACTTGCCGCAGCCCGACGGCCCGGTCAGCACCACGAACGAACCGGGCTCGATGTCGATCGAGATGCCGTTCAGAACCGGCTGCGCCTCGCGCTGGCCGGAGGCAGGATAGATCTTGCGCGCGACGCGGACGCTCAGCGAGCCCGTCGCCGTGTCGGTTACCGCCGCCATCTGTTCACCCTGTTGCCGAGGGGCTGAAGGACGCCGAACTCGATAATCTGCACGACGAAGATGAACGCGAGCGCGTAGGCAAGGATCATAGCGACGTCGAACATGTGGAAGTAGACGCCGAGTTGGAAGCCTACGCCGTCCGACCGGCCGAGCAATTCGACGACGAGCACGATTTTCCAGACCAGAGAAAGACCGTTGCGCGCAGCAGCAAGGAAGAACGGCGCAAGCTGCGGCAGCGTCACGTGGCGCAGGGTGCGCCAATAGCCGAAGCGGTACATGTGCGCCATTTCCGACAAATCGCGCGAGAGGCTTCTCGCGCCTTCGCGGACGGTGACAGCCGCGTTCGGGATCTTGTTGATGGCGACGGCGAGGATCGCGGCCAATTCCGTGCGGCCAAACCAGACGTAGCACAGGATGATGACGACGAGCGCGGGCAGGTTCAGGAATAGAATAAGCCAGGTATCGAAGAAGCGATCGGCTTTGCCGTTGCGGCCCAGCGCGATACCGATGGCCGAGCCGATCAGCATCGCGAGCGTGAAGGCAATGGCGACGCGATAGAGCGTCATGCCGATGTGATAGAGAAGCTCGCCGCTGGTGGCCTCTCGCATCATCGCCGCGAAGACGACTGTCGGGCCCGGCAAATGGCGGTGCTGGATGAGTATCGCCATCACCTCCCAGAACGCGAAAAAGGCCACGATGGAGCCTAGGCCCCAGGCGAGCCGCGAGACCCATTCCGGCGTTTCTGCGCTTCTCAACGGACTAGGTCGCTGCATGATGGAAGAGCTCGGGGTCGAAGTTGGTGCCATGGCCAATCAGCTCGGCGTCACCCGCCTCGATGAGCACCTCCATGAGCTTTTTCGCCGCTTCGGTTTGCGCGCTCCCCCACGGATCGGGGATGCCTGCCCGATACGCGGCTATGATCGCTTGGAACTCGCCATCGGAGTCGGGCTTCACGAGCGGGCGTAAGCGATCCCACGCGCTGTCGTCGGTGGCGAGAATCCGGTTGGCCTGCTCCACGGTCGAAAGCAGGATCTGGACGTCGCGCGCGTTGGTTGCCTCGTAGGATTCCTTCCAGATGAAGCCGACGAGGGAGGGTACGGGATCGACGCCAAGCGCCTTCATGATCTCCTCGACGGAGATGATTTCGCGATAGCCAGAGCCGGAGAGGCGGGCGGCATAGGTCCAGAAGTTGAGGACCGCCTCGATCCTCCCCGAACGCAGCTCCTCGTTGAGAAGCGGTGCTGCACCATATGAGGCGCGAGCATAGCGCGCCATGTCGCGCCCGATCAGCCTCTGCGAATAGGCGCGCAGCAAGAGCCAGCTTTTGTCGATCGCAGACCCCGCGACGCCAAGCTCGCGGCCTTGCAGATCCTGCACGCCCCGGATGTTGCTTTCGTTGGGGACGACGAGAGCGCCGAGCGCAGACGAATAGGGAGCGAACTTGAGCTTTTCGCCCAGCGCGCGCTGACGCATGGCCCAGGTCCAATCCGACACGATGACGTCCGCACCGTTGCCCAGCAGCGCAACCGGGCCGGCCTGGTTCGACGCGACCTCGACCACCTCGATCTGGAGACCGGCTTTCGTGTCGAGTTCGAGAGCGCGAATGGTTTCAATGACCCAGGAAAGCGATCCGAAACGCACAGACGCCAGACGCAGCGGCGCGCCGCTCGCGCCTGCTCTGAGCGGCCACGGCAGGAGCCCCGCGGTCAGGGTCAAGCCCGTGCCGCCGATGAACTGGCGCCGATCGATCATTGCGGCTTGCCCTCAGCCACCAGCAAACGATTGCGGGCGAGCCAGCGGACACCGTGCTGCCAGGACTCATCGGTGTTGCCCTGGATCAGCACGCTCGAATTGCTCACCACTCCGCTCTTGGCGACGTCGATCAGCGAGACTGTCAGGCTCAGATGTGTCTCGGATATCTTGCTCAGAACACTCACCATCAACAGGTCCGCGCCGGCCTTGGCGCCGATGTCGATCTCACAGCCATTGCACTCGGATATGGGCTGTGCCGCTTCGATATCGGCACTATAGGGCGCAATGTCCACGAGGTCGTACCGCCCGTCGGTCTCAATCAGCTTGGCGAGTTCGGCATTCGCCTTTTTCAAGCGCTCCTGCTCGGCGGGAGAAGGTCCCACTGTGGGGGCGAAAAAATCCATCTCGGTTCGCGGGATCGACATTTCGATCGGGAAAAGTAGCAACTTGGGACCCGCTTCGGCCGTCGCTGGAAGCGACAGGATCGCCGCCGCCAGCAGGGTCAGCCAACCCGCGTTTCGCCCCTTCGTCATCCTGCCTCGCCGTTCGTCATGTCGACTTTAGTGCTTATGCTATAACGTGCGTTCGATGCGCTTGGATTGGCAAGCCCTAAACTCCGCGCCGCCCTCCTCACAGCCTGTAACAAAAACGAGAGCACCAAGTTCGGTGAACTTGACAATTGGCAATTCGATGCGATGTTCCCGGGGAAGATGTTACAATGTACCCGGGCATTTCGGCGGTGCCGAACAAGCCTGGCGGGAGGATAACGCATGAGAGTTTATGCTGGGCCGGGGCCTCGGCCCGCCCGGTCTGTTTTGTGCCGTCCCAACCCTTCTATCCTTAAGGGTTTCTCCCTCGTTGCTGCAGGCGCTGCGCTATTGCTGGCCGCTGCATTGCCGGTGCGCGCCGGAGAGGGCGCGCCTCAAACACCGGCGAAGGACGCGCCCGCCGCGCCACAAGCTGCTGCTCCCGAAGCAAAAAAAGACGATGTTCTGAAAATTCGTATCCTGATGGCGCGCGAGATCCAAGAGGACCGTCTCCCTCCGCTCTCGCTTCTCGATATTCCGCCGCCTGATGAAGGGCTTGCCGGCGCTCACCTCGGCATCGAGGACAACAACACCACCGGACGGTTCCTGAAGCAGGAATTCCTTCTCGACACGGTCGAGAACGCGAATGCCGATGAATTCGTCGCCGAGGTGACGAAAAAGGTCGACGAAGGCTTCCCGTTCGTTGTCGCGGATGCTCGGCCGGAGACGTTGCTGAAGCTCGCGGACGCGCTCAAGGACAAGGACGCGGTCGTGTTCAACGTCGGAGCGCCCGACGAGGAGCTGCGTGAAGAGAACTGCCGCGTGAACGTCAAGCATACGGCGCCGTCGCGCACGATGCTGGCAGACGCACTCGCTCAGTATCTGGCCTGGAAGCAGTGGCGCAATTGGCTGCTGGTCGTAGGCCCTGCACCGGAAGACAAGGCGTTCGCGGATGCTCTCAAGCGGGCTGCCACGCGCTTCGGCCTCAAGATTGTCGATGAGCGCATGTTCGAATACGAGCCGGGCAGCCGGCGCGCGGACGGCGGTTTCGAGCAGATCCAGCAGCAGATCCCAAGCTTCATGCAGGGCGCGCCGGATCACGACGTCGTCGTGATTGCAGACGAAGGCGAACTCTTCGGCGAGTACTTCCCTTATCGCACGTGGATCTCGCGTCCTGTCGTCGGAACGGCCGGCCTCTACCCGACAACGTGGCATCCGGCTGTCGAGCTTTGGGGCGGCACGCAGTTCCAGAACCGCTTTCAGCGCCTCGCAAAGCGGCAGATGCGCCCGCTCGATTACAACGCCTGGACGGCTGTGCGCTCGGTGGGCGAGGCAGCTTCGCGCACGAACTCGTCGGACGCCAAGACGCTGATCGACTACATGCGGTCCGACAAATTCGATCTCGCCGCATTCAAGGGACAAAAGCTCACGTACCGCCCGTGGAACGGGCAGCTTCGCCAGCCGATCTTCATCGCCACGCCGAAAATCCACGTCACGGTTTCGCCGCAGCCCGGCTTCCTGCACGAGTTCTCCGAGCTCGACACGCTGGGCGTCGATCGGCCCGAGACCAAATGCACCGCCTTTCAATAAGATTTGAGCGAACCACCCCAAGGAGCTTTAACGTGAAAAGACAAAGCACGGGCCTCGCATTGGCACTATTTGCCGGCGTCATGCTGGCCTTCTCCGCCTCGAACGCGTTTGCCTATCGGGTGTTCGTTTCGAACGAGAAGGAGAACACCATCTCGGTGATCGACAGCGAGACGCTCGAAGTCATTCACACGATCAAAACCGGAAACCGCCCGCGCGGAATCATCCTCGGCAACGAAGGCAAATGGGTGATCGTGTGCGTGAGTGACGACAACAAGCTGCAGGTGTTCGACACCCAGACCTACGAACTGGTGAAGGACCTGCCGTCAGGCCCCGATCCCGAGCTTCCGATCCTGCACACGTCCGGAAATCCGCTTTACGTTTCGAACGAGGACGACAACCTCGTCACCGTCGTCGACATCTTCGAAAACCGGATCATCACCGACATTCCGGTCGGCGTGGAGCCGGAGGGCATGGGCATGAGCCCGGACGGCAAGTGGCTGGTCAACACCTCCGAAACCACCAACATGGCGCACTTCATCGACACCGAGAGCCTCAAAGTGATCGACAACGTGCTCGTGGACAGCCGTCCGCGCGTTGCGGAATTCACGCCGGATGGCAAGGAAGTGTGGGTGTCGGCCGAAATCGGCGGCACTGTCACCGTCATCGCGACCGAGACGCGCGAGGTTCTCGCCAAGATCAACTTCGAAATCCAGGGCATTACGAAAGACGCGATTCAGCCGGTTGGCGTGCGCATCACGAGCGACGGCAAGAAGGCTTTCGTCGCGCTCGGACCGTCCAACCGTGTCGCTGTGGTGGACGTGGCCACGCGTGAGGTCGAGCGCTATCTGCTCGTCGGCCAACGCGTGTGGAACCTCGGCTTCACACCCGACGAGAAGCTTCTGTTCACGACCAACGGCACATCGAACGATGTTTCCGTGATTGATGTCGCATCGCTCAAGGTGACCAAGTCGATCCGCGTCGGCCGTTATCCGTGGGGTGTGGTTGCTGCGCCAAACTAAGTGACGGGACGGAGCGCGATACGGCGCGCTCCGTTTCATGCTTTCACTGCCAGGTGTTTTCCGCTTTCTGCATGGATGTTGGCGAGACTTCCATTCTTTTTGGGAAAGCACCTTGCTCAATTTCTCATCGACTGGCAGGCGTGAATGCGCTTTCATCTCGCCCGACGTCTACGGACGCTTCGGCGAGACCACATCGAAGGAATAGACATCAAACTCGTGGATCGGCAGCACGAGATCGAACATCGGGGCTGCGCCCAACTTGTCGTGATCCGTCCGGGCGTCTCTCCGCGGAGCGGCCAAGCCCTCGCAGCAACGGATCAGCAAGGGACTTTATCCGTCACGTGAGCACCGCCAGCACAACATCCGAGACATCCTCGCCCGACGCGCTCGTCGTCAACAGCGTGAGCCACAGCTTCGGCGACAAACGCGTGCTCGACGACGTATCGCTCACCGTACCGAGGGGAACGTTCGCGGTTCTGCTCGGCCTCAACGGTGCCGGCAAATCCACATTGTTCGCGCTGATCACACGCCTTTACGACAACGTGACCGGCCAAATCCGCATTCTCGGCCGCGATGTACGCCGGACGCCGGGCTCCGCATTGCAGCGGCTCGGCGTGGTGTTTCAGTCGCGGACGCTCGATTCCGATCTCTCGCTTCAGCAGAACCTGCTCTATCACGCAGCCCTCCATGGGCTCGGGCGGCGAGAAGCGAAGAAGCGGGCGCAGGAAGCGCTCGAAACCGTCGGTCTCGCGGATCGCGCGCACGAGAAGGTGCGCAATCTTTCGGGCGGACAGGCGCGGCGCGTGGAAATCGCGCGCTCGCTGCTGCATCGGCCGGGTTGCCTGCTGCTCGACGAGCCGACAGTGGGCCTCGACATCGGTTCGCGCGAGAGCGTCATAAAGATCGTCCGCGGTCTGGTCTCACAACAAGGACTTGGCGTGTTGTGGGCCACCCATCTCATCGATGAGATCGCACCCGACGATCTCGTCATCGTCCTGCACAAAGGACAAGTTCTATTCACGGGGCAGGTTCCCGAGCTTCTCGAAGCTGCAGGAACAACAAATGCACGGGATGCCTTCCGCGTACTCACCGGCACCCAGTCGGAGGAGGATGCGGCATGAACAAGGTCGATGTCGTCCGTCCGATGGTCGATCAGGCCCCGCGCGGTCTTGGTTTCTTCGCGTATCTCGCGTGTTTCCGCGGAATCGTGTGGCGCGAGGTGCTGCGCTTCCTGCATCAGCGCGAACGCTTCTTCTCGGCCCTCGTCCGTCCTCTCGTGTGGCTCTTTATCTTCGCCGCAGGCTTCCGACAGGTGCTCGGCGTCTCGATCATTCCGCCCTATCAGACCTACGTGCTCTACGAGACGTTCATTACGCCGGGCCTGATCGCGATGATCCTGCTCTTCAACGCGATGCAGTCCTCGCTGTCGATGGTTTACGACCGCGAAACGGGCGCCATGCGCACGCTGCTTGTAAGCCCGTTCCCGCGCTCGTTCCTCTTGTTGTCGAAGCTCATCGGCTCGGTGGCGGTTGCGCTCCTGCAGGCCTACGCCTTTCTCGCAGTCTGCTATTTCTGGGAAATCGAGCCTCCGTTCATCGGATACTTCACGGTCGCGCCGGCCATTATCCTTGCGGGGCTCATGCTCGGCGCCATGGCGCTTTTCATCTCATCGGTGATCCGCCAGCTCGAGAATTTCGCGGGCGTCATGAACTTCGTCATCTTCCCGATGTTCTTCGCTTCATCCGCCCTCTACCCTCTTTGGCGCATCCGTGAATCGAGCCCGCTGCTCTACGAGATCTGCAAGGTTAATCCGTTCACCTATGCGGTGGAGTTGATCCGGTTTGCGCTTTACGGGCAGGTCGGTCCGCGGCTCAGCGACGGTTCGATCGACCTTACAAATCTGTATGTTGTCATCGGCTATACGGTATTCTTCCTTGGGGCAGCGGTTTATGCCTATAACCCCTCCAAGGGCCTGATCGCACGGCGTGGCGGCCCGGGCGCGAGAGCAAGTTAAGGCTTCGCTCCCATCCTCAAAACGGAGACTTCAAAAGCCTGTTTCAGCTTCTTCGGCGAACTGGACCAACGAGAGACAAAAATGACCAGCACCGCTCAGAATGCTTCGATCGCATCCTTCGTCCTTGGCGCGGCCTTCCTCCTCGGCGCGTCGTTCGCACTCCAATCCAGCCCAGCGGCGGCGGGTGGCCCCGCCGTAACGCCGATGCCTGCCGTCGGCGAACCCGCACCGCCACCGATCGACATGACGTCCGCCTGGCCTTGCGTGCAACGCAGGGTGGACACGCTTTCTGTCGCGCAGATCTGGGACGGACCGTCCATCGATGGGGTCAAAGGCTGGTTCCTGGACAACGACGTCTCAGCCCTCATCGAGGTTCTTTCGAGCCGCCGCATCCCTGTCGATCAGGCTGAAGATGCGGTGGAAGCGTTCGCGAAGGAGCTGCCGGAGGACAAGAAGGACGAACGGCTGACGCTGCTGTTCGCCGGGTTGTTCGACAGGGCGACGACGCAGCGCCGCGGCGTGATGGCAGGCATCGAACGCTATCAGCGTTCGCAGCAGGAGCGCTCACGGGAACTCGAGCGGCAGAGTTCGGCCATCTCCAAGCTTCAGGACAAGGCGCCGACGGACGACGACGCAGCCGCCAAGCTCAAAGACGCGCAAGAGAAGTTCGATTGGGCTCAGCGCATTTTCCACGAGCGGCAGACGAACATTCCGCTCGCGTGCGAGTTGCCGGTTCTGATCGAGGAGCGCCTTTTCATGCTGACGCGTGCGATCCGTAACGGGATGACGAGCTAACTTCCTTTTTCGATGGCCTGACGCAGCGCGGCGGCGACGTTCGCTCAAGCGAGCCCCACCACGCGCATCTTGCGTCTCTACGCCACGAGACCGCTTGTCCGTCCGCGCTTAAGGAACCGGCTCCACCTTCACGAGGTCGAAGCCGTGCTCCTGCCAAGCGTCCGTTCCTTCGGAAAACCAGAGCACATCCGAATAGCCCCATTCGAGCGCGCGCTTGGCGGCGTTCCAGGACATCCAGCAATCCCGCTGGCAGAAGAAGACGATCGCGCGTGACGGATCATTCTCTGTCAACATCGCCAAGCGCGTCTTGAAGTACTCTTCAAACTCGTCGGACAGCACGCCGTATCCCACATTCGGCAGCCAGTAGGCGCCTTTGATGCTCATGTGGGTGGGGTCGCGCCAGATTGTCCCTTTCGGGAGGTTCGGCGGCTTTTTCGCGCGGGGATAGACATCGACGAATAGCGCATGTCCTTCGCGGACGATCTTTTCTGCGTCGTCCGCGTCGATCGAGCGCGCGCCCTTCAATGTGAGAGGAACAGGGGCTCGGTAGTCGTCGGTTCTATAGCCATCGAGTTCCGGCACGTTACCGGCGCCGGCAGCAGATGCTTGCGGCAGGGAGAGCAGCATGATGGCCACGACCGCCAAACATGCGCGCGTGCACGCTACGAACGAAACGGCGCCCATCGTCACCCAGCCCGATCGCACGCCGATGCTCCTCAGCGCCCTGCTCCAAACGACATACGCCGGGCGTACACACGTGCACGCCCGGCGTCAATCTCCGCCCGCTCTGTACGGAAGCTTGGGCCAGATGGACTTTAGTTGGTGCCCTTCACGGGACCGCGCGGCTCCGTGATGATTTTGTTGTCCTCGTCGATGATCGGCACGCCATAGTCGAGGAGGATCTTGTCGATGTCGCCCTGGCGCTTCGTGATCACGTCGTTGATTTCGTGCTTCCACTGCACTTCGTTGACGCGCACGCCTAGGGTGATGCGATAGTCGAGCCGTTCGGTGCCGGGCCGGCGCGCTTCGACGATCGGATTGACGACCAGATCGTCGAATTCCTTCGCGTGATAGCCCGCGTACGGGCCCCACAGCACGCCCGCATCGATCTCGCCCTTTTCGATGTCCTGGATCATCTCGCGCGGCGGGCTCTCGTGGCGCGTGTCGACCATAAAGCGATAGGAGCGTGCGTTCGGCATCAGGCCTGCGCGGGCAACATGATCGGCTGCGGGGGCGCCCGCCTGGACGCCAATGGTCTTGCCCTTGAGACGCTCGTCATAGATCGAGTTCACGTCCTCAAGGCCGCTGCCTTTCTTGGCGATGATGGCGTAGGTCGTGCGGTAATAATGATTGGTATTGAGGGTGTATTCGTCCGCCTGGACGGTGCCCATGATGACGTCGCAGCGCCGGGCTGCCAGCGTCATGCGAACCAAGCCGAGGCCTTGCGGAAACCACGTGTATTCGACAGGGCGCCCGAGTTCGTCGGCGAAGATCTCGGCGATCTTGTTTTCGAACCCTTCGCTCTTCTCGTTCGAGTAGGGCAAATTTCCGGGCGTTGCACAGACGCGGAAGACGTTGCGGTTGACCGCATCCGCGAGATGACCCTCGGCAGCCCCGGCGTCACCAGAGGCGACGACGAGGCTGCCAAGGAAGAGAGCTAGAAGGGCGTGCGTTCTCATCGGATTTTCTCTCTCGTTCTTATGAGGCAGCCGCCGAACCACCCGTCTCTCAGGCTTAGCCTGCGGTACAGGCCTTCTCGTACTCGACGGCCTCCGGCGGCTTCGCAGCGCGCTGGTCTGCGCTCAGGCGACCACCCGGAAGAGCATCCGTCGAGCGGGCGCGGAGATAGATGTAGATGTCGTCGATGTAGCACATGACGTTCGGGTTATCGCCGAGCGCGGGCATGACGGACTTGGTGCCGCCCATGTCGCTTTCTTGACCACCCGCGACGACCTGGAGGAACTTCGCGTAATCCATAGTCTTGAGCGAGTCCTTCAGGGCAGGCGCAAACGTCGAGCCTTCAGCGTTCGGACCGTGACACACGTGGCACTCTGCGTGATAGCGGCGCCAGCCGGAATAGGTGTTCCAGTCGACCTGCACCACGTGATCCGTGTTCTCCGGATTGCGCTTGACGTCATACGTCGGCGTGCCGTCCGGGAGCGTCCACTTGCCGTCTTTGAATTCCTTGCCTTCCTGGAACTGCTTTTCGAATTCCGGGTTCGGCACTGCCGACTTGTCGTCGTCTGCGATTGCAGATCCCATAGAAACTGCCACCACACCGGCAGCAACGATCATACCAAAACCAAATCTTTTCACGCGCGTCCCCTGTTACGTTGAAGCTCCGATCAGCTTCAGTTCGGATCGTTATAACGCCGAAGCTGCTCTCGGGCCTTCACAATACGGTGCATTTGCGTTCGAACCTTCTTCACGACTTGGTGACGTCCGCCCGCTGCGACAAGTCGTCTTGAGGATTACTTTCCAGCAACAAACCGGCGCGGGTTGCCCCGCGCCGGTCCGTTTTCTTAGCGAGCCAAACTAGGGCAGCGCATAGATCGTGAGCGTGCCACCGAGGTCGGTGTAGCTCTTCAGGCCAGCGTAGTTGCCGACTGCACCGAGGCCGTCCGTCGGCTTGTCGAGGCCAGCTGCGAGACCGATGCCGGCCCAGCCACCAACGCCCGAGAAGATGCCAACGTACTGCTTGCCACCCTGAGCGTAGGTGAAAGCGTTGCCGATCGAGCCCGAAGGCAGACGGTGCTTGTAGAGCTCAGCGCCACCTTCCTGGTCACGAGCCTTGAAGTAGCCGTCGAGCGTGCCGTGGAAGGCAAGCCCACCAGCCGTGGTGAGAACACCCGACCAGACAGAGAACGGCTCGTCATGCTGATGCACGATCTTGCCTTCAGCAGCGTCCCAGATGGTGAAGTGACCGGTGTTCGTCTTGCCCTCAGGCGGGAACATCGACAGCGTCGCACCGACGTAGGGCTGACCAGGCGTGTAAGAAACCTGGAACGGCTCGTAGTCCATGCAAACGTTGTTGACCGGCACGTAGAACAGACCCGTCAGCGGCGAGTAGGCCACCGGCTGCTGGTCCTTGAAGCCAAGGGCCGCCGGGCAGACGTTCTTCGTGTTGACGTCCGGACCGTTGAGGAACGTGGACTTCGAAGCGACGACGATCGGACGACCGTAGGTCGGGCTGTCCTTGTCGAGGTCGACGTGCGTGGCCCAGTTCAGGTCTTCGTCGTACGGCTGAGCGACGAGCACTTCACCGTTGAGACGATCGATCGTGTAGGCGAAGCCGTTACGATCGAAGTGAACCAGAACCTTGCGCTCCTCGCCACCGATCTTGAGGTCAACGAGAGGGTTCTCGTTGATGCCGTCGTAGTCCCACTCGTCGAACGGGGTCATCTGGTAAGCCCACGCTGCAACGCCCGTGTCGGGGTTACGAGCGAAGATGGTCATCGACCACTTCTGGTCGATCTGCTTACCGTCAGGTCCAGCGCGCTGAGCCGGGTTCCACGTCGAGGGGTTGCCCGTGCCGTAGTAGAAGAGGTTGGCATCCGGATCGTACGAGGCGTAGCCCCAGGTCGAGCCGCCACCGATCTTCCACTGGTCGCCGGTCCAGGTCTTGAGCGAAGAGTCCTTGCCGACCGGCTTGCCGAGCGACAGGGTCTTCTCCGGGTCGACCAGGATGTCCTCATCCGGGCCCATCGAGTAGGCGCGCCAAGCGCGCGAACCGTCAGCCAGGTTGTAGGCGGTCACGTGGCAGCGCACGCCGAACTCGGCGCCCGAGGTGCCCATGATGACCTTATCACCGACGACAAGCGTGAAGCCCGTGTGGGTCTCACCCTTCTTGGGATCGCCGTTGACAGCCTTCCACTTCTCCTTGCCGGTCGCGACTTCGAGAGCGACGAGCGTCGTGTCAGCCTGACCGAAGACCAGCGTGTCGCCAGCGATGTTCACGCCGCCACGGTTGACCGTGTCGCAGCACATCACGGGGATGACCGACGGATCCTGCTTCGGAGAGTACTTCCAGAGGATCTTCGGACCGACAGGGTCGGAGATGTCGAGCGCGAAGATGTTGTTCGGGAACGGCGTGTGCAGGTACATGCGATCGCCGATCACGATCGGCGAGCCCTCGTGACCGCGCAGAACGCCGGTCGAGAACTGCCAAGCAACCCGGAGGTCCTTGACGTTCGACTTGTTGATCTCGTCGAGCTCGGAATAACGCCAGTTGTTGTAGTTACCGGACTGCATAGCCCAGTTGTTGGGGTCCGCGGTCGCCTTCTTCACGTCCTCATTCGCCATCACCGGCGAAGTCAGAGCGACTGAGGCGAGCAGCCCGTATGCGAGTGCACTTCTGCGCATCGCGCTTCCTCCTTAAAGTTCTTGCCACGCTTGCAAGCGGCAGCGAACGACAGCGTGTCACAGCCCAGCTACGGTTTCCCGGGATTATTTCCCGTGTCTTTCCGTTGGCTTACGATTGGAGTTCCCGCACTGAAGGACCCTCCTGAAGCCATCGCTACCGTGGTCCCTTTTAGACACTTTCTCGTGAGGTCCGCAAGGCAATCCGTGAAGCGAATTTTCTTGCCACACCAATAGGACAATGGCCCTGACCCTTTTTACAATAGGGATCATTGGAGTTTTTGCGCCGCAGGATGAAATGGTGCGCTGCACGTCTAATTTTTCCCATGACAAGGTGGCCTCTCGCCCTGTTGACATTCAATGTCATATGGAGATAATTTTTGCCCCTCAAAAATTTAATGCGGTCATTTTTTCCGCTTTTCCCAGCCTCTGCTTACGTGTTTCTTCCTGAAATAATGGGAATTTATCCCTAGTTTTGACGTGCCTGGACGGAAGTTTGTCCCGCCAGTTCGAGTCTTCTCCCAAAGCGCTCATTGAAGCGTAGGGGCCATCTCGATACCTCTCGTTGTTGGGCGCCCCGTCATCCAGGGCGGCTACCGTCGATCAAGGACCTTCTCAGAGCATCGGAGGCGCACTGCGTGACCCGAAACCGGCCCCCCTTCACATATCCATCCCTTAACGACGTTCCGCCGCGCCGCTCCCATGCGTTCCCGCTCGGAAGGATGGACCGGCGCGCGCTGCTCACGGCTGCATCTTCGCTTTCGGCGCTCCTGCTCCTTCCAGCCGGCTTGCGCCCTGGCCGGGCGGATTCGGCAGCGCGCCCGAGCCCCCATCCGTTCGTCGATCAGATCGCACCCGACGTCTTCGCACACCGGGGAGAGGTTGCAGTCGCCACGCGGGACAACGCGGGCGACCATGCGAACATGGGGTTCATCGTCGGCCGCGAGGCGGTGGCGGTGATCGATACCGGAGGCAGCGCCAAAGTGGGCGCGCGGCTTCACGAGGCCGTGCGGGCGGTGACCGACCTTCCGATCCGCTACGTGATCAACACGCACATGCACCCGGACCATGTGCTGGGGAACGCAGCATTCGAAGCCGACGGCACAACCTTCGTCGGGCACCACAAGATCGCGCGCGGGCTCGCGTCCCGTGCCGACCGCTATCTCGCCGTCTACGAGCAGGATCTCGGGCCGGAGGCCTTCGCGGGGACAAAAGTCGTTATTCCGACTCAGCTCATCGAAGCCCCGACGACGCTCGATCTGGGCGGCCGCGAGATCGCGCTGACGCCACACCCCACCGCGCACACGGATAACGATCTGACGGTGCGCGACAGCCAGACGGGCACCGTGTTTCTCGGCGACCTCGTGTTCGCCGAGCACATCCCGACGATCGACGGTTCGATCCTGGGCTGGATGGCCGTGCTCGACACGCTCGCCGCCGAGCCCGCGGACCGCGTCGTGCCCGGTCACGGCCCCTCGTCCATGGGGTGGCCGGACGCGTCGAAGCCAATTCGCCATTATCTGCAGGTGATCGCCGACGAGGTCCGCAAGATGATTGCCGACAACCGCACGCTGTCGGAGGCCACCCAGAGTGTCGGCCTATCGGAAAAGGATGCGTGGGAACTTTTTGACGCGTATCATGGGAGAAATGTCTCGGCTGCGTTTGCCGAACTTGAATGGGAGTAATCCCATCGGACGCGGCGCCAGAGCGCGCCGGACTGGAGGACGCAATGACTCAGGGCCCGCAGAAGAAGAGCCTGCTCCGCTTGCCGCATCTCGCGATGCTGGCGGTCTCAGCGCTGATCGCCTCCAGTGCGTTCCATAGCGCATCAGCAACGGACGAAGACATCTGGCCGGCACTCGAAAAAGACATTTTCGGCGCTCGGACGGTGGTGGAGGACACCTCGGCCGTGACGCTGGAAGCGCCCTACCGCGCGGACGACGCGGCCCTCGTGCCGCTCACGGTGCGCATCCCCGCGCATATGGCCGATCACGTTAACAAGCTCACGCTCGTCATCGACCAGAACCCAGCGCCCGTCGTGGGCGATTTCACGTTCGGGCCGGCGGCGGGATCGGGCGAGCGCGTGATCGAAACGCGCGTCCGCGTCGACATGTATTCCAACGTGCGGGCGATCGTAGAAACGGATGACGGCCGCCTGCTGATGGCGACGAAGTTCGTGAAGGCGGCGGGCGGGTGCTCGGCACCGGCGCTCAAGGATACAGACGCGGCTCTTGCGGATGCTGGGCGGATGCAGATCCGCCATCTCGCCGGCGAAGCGACAACGGCAGCGGCTGGTCAGCGCATGGGGCAGGTCATGATCCGCCATCCGCAGTATTCGGGCCTGCAGCTCAACCAGGTGACCGGCTATTACATTCCGGCGAAGTTCCTGCGCAGCATCGACGTCACGCGCGGGGGCGAGCGCGTGTTCCGTGTCGAAGGCGGTATCTCGCTCTCGGAAGATCCGAACATCCGCTTCACGTATGCGAGCGGAACGGACGACACCATCGAAGTCACCGCCGAGGATACAGACGGGCGGACATTCACAGGCCGGGCAGAACCCAAGGGCTCGTGAGACGCGTCGCGCTCGATACCAAGATCCCCAAACAAAAAGGGCGCCGTTCGCGGCGCCCTTTTTCGATATTCGACGTTCATACGCACGCTTAGAAGCAGCGAACCTCGCCTTCGACCTGCGCGCGCTTCAGATTGTTGACCTTCTCGACGAACATCGGCCCATACATGTACGCAACACTCTCGCCGCCGCGCTGTCGCACCGAAAGAATGGTTTCGGCCTCCTCGTATTGCTCATAGGGCAGCACGGAAGCGATCACGTCAATCGAGCACGAGCAGCGGTCGACGACGTCGCGCGTCATGCCGTTGACCAGCATGCAGCCATAGACGTAGTCGGCGCGCACGTTGGTCGGATAGTCGTTCGAGATGTCGGGAAGCTTCAGCTTGGTGTCCTTTTCCGGACAATCGTCGCCTATGGCTGAAGAACCCGCTGCGATCATGACAGCGGAGGCGGCCACCAGTGCGTACGCAAAGCGCTTCATCGTCATTTGACCTCTCCCATGCCCACAAGAGTGATCTTCTCTTCGATGCTCGGGGCCGCGGCTTGCGTGCTCACGAAGTTCGACGTGAGATCGACGAAGAACCCGGGCACCTCCTTGCTCACCACAACGGTGAACTCCGTGTTCTCGAAGCCCTGCATCTTGTCTTTGTTGCGGAAGTCATCGGCATAGGGGCGGATCGTGACCTTCTGGGCGTCGATCGTCTTGCCGTTGAACTCGTACTTGATGTCCTGGATTTTGGCGGAGTCGCGCAAGGCCATCTGGAATTTGCGTTTGAGGTAGCGGTTGTCGCCGCCAGCCAGGTAACGGAAGTTCGTCACGGCGCGGTCGAGGTACCAGACGAACAGAGGATTGATCGTGAGGTCAGGCCAGTTCTGCGGGTCGCGGGCCTGATCGCCGGTGAAGACGTGGAATACGACGTCCCGCTCACCCTTGCCGTTCACGCTCGATACGTTGAGGCGCAATTCGTCGGTGAGATTCTTACCCACCAAACGCTCGTCCGACCCCTTCTTTTCGAAGCGGTAGGTGACGCCGGACCCCTTGTCGATCAAATCGAGATGGCGCGTCTCGAACAGCAGTTCCACGACCCTCGGATCCCCGGCCGCGATCGCCGCGACGGGCGCCAGCGCCAAACACACGGCAGCGAGAGCCCGTGCAAAGTGTGACATCGTTGCATTTCCTCCAAGTTGGGCACCAATCCTGGGCCTTCTTGGGAATTCTTCTAACTTGCGAAGGTCTGTTTCGGCAACACGTCCAACATGAATTCTGGGAAAGGCCGGCAGCGCCGCGGCCTGACAAAAACGCAGATCGCGCGGCGAAATTTCATGCTGCGGCGCAACAATTCGCTGTCCGAGCCTGCTGGCTAGCGAAGAAATGCACCAAAGGCGCGCGGGCCTTCTCCGACAGGAATGCGGTCCGTCACTTCGAGCGTCTTCGTATCGATCCGCTCGAGCGTGTTGGACTCCCAACAGGCCACGTACACGGCATCGCCAGACGGATCGGCCTCGATGCCTTCGGGGAACTCTCCGACAGACACCGTCCCAACGACCTTAAGGGTGTCGAGGTCGAAGACGGAGACAGTCCCCGCGTACTGATCCGTCACGTAACCCCGCCCGCCGGACAGCGCGACGGCATACGGCCGGCTGCCGACCTTAACGGTCGCGACGACGCTTCCTGATGCGATGTCGATCACGCTTACATCGTCACTCTGGACGTTGGCCGTGTAGGCGCGCCGGCCTTCCGCATCGATGGTGACGCCAAAGGGACGCGCGCCGACGGCGAAATGAACCTTTCGCGTCAACGTTTCCGTATCGATCAGCGAGACTTCATCGCTATCGCGGTCGGCGGTCACGATCAGCTTGCCGTCGGGTGTGACGGCCACGCCGGACGGAGATAGACCCACATCCACGCTGCCGGTGACCGTGCCGGTCGTGGGATCGACCGCGTAGAGCTTATGCTCGTACCAATCCGCAACGTAGATGCGGCTGCCGTCCGGATGCACAGCGATGCCGACCGGCCCCTTGCCGACGGCAATGCGGGAGGTGACGGCGCGCGCTTCAGCGTCCACGACGACCACCTCCTTGCCCTCCGGCGCGGTGACGTAGGCGATGCGGCCGCCGGGTGCCATCGCGACACCCGCAGGCTTACCGCCGATGGCGATTTCCGCCACCGACTTCCGCGTTGCCAAATCGACGATGGAGAGAGAATCGCCGCCCTGATTGGTCACAAACGCTTCGCGCGCGCCTTCGGATGCCGCTCGAACCTCGCCACCAAACCAAGGGGCGACTGCGAGCATGCCGACCGCGCCGACAAAAGCCAGCGAGGCCGCCGCGCGCCGGGCGATGCGCCCAACCGGGGAGCGCATCAGTTGCCCCCTTCCAGCTTCTCCTTCAGGGCAGCAAGGCCGTTCGTGTAAACATCGGTGATGGCTTTGACAGCCGCTTCATCCGAGAGCTCCGGCGGCGGGTCGTTGTTCAAGAAGCCGCGATAGAAGGCACCCCACCACTCGACTTCGGACTTCTCGCCGTCGCCCGTGACGGTGATCCGAGACGAGTAGTTCTCGACCGGGAGCACCTTCACATCGACTTCAGTGATCACATAATTGAAGACCTTTCCGGCCTCATCATACTTCGTGATCTTTTCGTGGATCTGCCCGCCGCTCTGCAGCGTCAGCGTCCGCGTGGCGTCCACCGCATTGCCGCCCTCGCCTTCGGTCTTGGCGACCGCCGGGTGCCAGCTCATGTCCTGGAAATTGCCGACTACGGCCCACACCTTGTCGGCGGGTGCATTGATCTCGATCTTTTCGACGACCCTCTGGCGCGTGGGGCCGTGCGCCTCGGCCGCGAGCGGCAATACGGCGACGAGCGCAAGCGCCGAAGCAAGCAACCTAACCATCAACAATCCTCCAGGAATTCCGTTCTCGACTAGACATATGTCAAGCAGGCGAGGGACAATAGGGAAGAGACGAGCGACGCGCAATCCATGCGCTCATCCGCCCCTGCGGCGCAGCATGATCGGATGTTGTTTTAGACCTAAGTCCATGCTTTGGTGCCGCCCCAAATCAACTCACGAGACCCAACGCATGACGAACTGGACCCAAGCCACAGGCGCGGGCGACTCGCGCAAGTCGAACGCGATCACGGATGTCGCCTGCCCGTTCTGCGGTCTCGTCTGCGACGACCTGGAAATCGTGCGCGACGAGAGCGGCATCAAGGTGGCCAAGAACGGCTGTGAGAAGGCCGTGGCGGGCTTCGAGCGCGCGGTCGACGGCGCCCGGCCCCAGGTGGACGGAAAGGATGTCGATCTCGATACGGCCATCCGCGCCGCGACCGAACTCGTCCGCGCCTCGTCGCTTCCGCTGTACGGCGGACTCGGCACGGACGTGGACGGCATCCGCGCCGTGATGGCGCTGGCCGACAAGTCCGGCGGTGTCGTCGACCACGCGCTCTCCGAGGGCCAGTATCGAAATTTCCGCGTGTTACAGACGCGCGGCTGGATCATGTCCACGCTGACGGAAGCGCGCAACCGCGCCGATCTCTTTATTATCGTCGCGACGGACGTGCAGAAGTTGCATCCGCGCTTCTTCGAGCGCATCGTCAACGTCGAGCAGTCGCTCATCACCGAGCAGCCGAAGAAGCGCACCGTCGTCTTCATCGGTAAGGACCTCGACCAGTCGGCAGTGTCGGGCCCGCGGATCGGCGAGGTGCTGACGCTCAACGTCGATCTCGACCACGTGAGCGATGTCGTCAGCGCGCTTGCAGCCGAGATCCGCGGAACGCCGTCCACACAGGACACCGTCGCGGGCGTTGCGACTGCCGACATTCGCGCGCTCGCCGAGCGCTGCAAGACTGCCGAATATCCTGTGTTCGTGTGGGCTCCGCCGAGCCTTGCTTTCCCGAATGCCGACCTCGTGGTCAGCACCGTGTCCGACCTCGTCAAAGAGCTGAACATCGAAGGCCGCGCGGCCGGCCTTGCGCTTGGCGGCAACGAGGGCGCGATCTCGGCCGCCGCGGTGTCGTCGTGGCAGAGCGGGTTTCCGCTGCGCGTCTCGTTCTCTTCCGGCAAGCCGGACTACGACGTCACGCGCTATGCCATTCCGCGGATGCTCCAGGACGGCGAAGGCGACCTTCTGCTTTGGATCGCATCCTTCTCACCGGACCTCGGTCCGCCCGCCACCAAGATCCCGAGCATTGTGCTCGGCACGCCCGGCATCAAGCTCGCGGCTCAGCCCAAGGTGTTCATCCCCATCGGAACGCCGGGCATCGACCATGCAGGACGCATCATCCGCGTCGACAACGTGGTGTCCATCCCGCTCAAGGACCTCGGCCGCTCCGACCTGCCTCGCGCCGCCGACATCCTCGCCGCGATCGAACTCGCCCTTTAAGCCCGCCCTTCCCAAGGACACTAAGACATGCTGATCAAGTTCACCGGCGGCACCGTCTACGACCCCATGAACGGGGTCGACGGCGAGGTGCGGGACATCTACGTCCAGGACGGCCGGATCGTCGCCGAGCCGCAACCCGGAACGCGGATCGACGAAGAGTATTCGCTCAAAGGCCAAGTCGTCATGGCGGGTGCGATCGACCCGCACAGCCACATCGGCGGCGGCAAGGTCACCATCGGGCGCATGATGCTGCCCGAGGATCACATCGGAAACGAAGTGGCACGCACGGAGCTTCTGCGCTCGGGCTGCGGGCACGCAGTGCCCTCCACGATGACGACCGGCTACCGCTACGCGGAGATGGGCTATACGGCCGCGTTCGAGCCCGCGATGCTTCCCGCCAACGCGCGCCAGGCGCACCTCGAAATGGGCGACACGCCCATGATCGACAAGGGTGCGTTCGTGATGCTCGGCAACGACGACTTCTTCCTGCGCGCGCTCGCGGAGAAGCGGGACTTCGAGTTCATCAAGGACTACATCGGCTGGACCATGCACGCCTCGCAGGCGCTTGCGGTCAAGATCGTGAACCCGGGCGGCATCAACGCGTTCAAGTTCAATCAGCGCGCGCTCGATCTCGACGAGAAGAACGTCCATTACGGCGTGACCCCGCGCGACATCATCCTCACGCTCGCGCGCGGCATGAAAGAGCTCGGCGTTCCGCACCCCATCCACATCCATGGGTGCAACCTCGGCGTTCCGGGCTCGATGCATTCGACGCTCGCCACGATCCGCGCCGCGGAAGGGCTGCCGCTCCACCTCACGCACATTCAGTTCCACAGCTACGGCACGGAAGGGGACATGAAGTTCTCGTCCGGCGCGCCGCAGATCGCGGAGTTGCTGAACCAGCACACGAACGTGTCGATCGACATCGGGCAGATCATGTTCGGCCAGACGTGTACTGCGTCGGGTGACTCCATGCGCCAGTACGGCAACACGAAGTCCGCCGATCCCAAGAAGTGGGTCGTGATGGACATCGAATGCGACAACGGCTGCGGCGTGGTGCCGATGAAGTACCGCGACAAGAGCTACGTGAACGCGCTGCAGTGGGCCATCGGGCTTGAGCTGTTCCTGCTCGTCAACGATCCGTGGCGAATCTTCCTCACGACGGACCATCCGAACGGCGCGCCGTTCTACTACTATCCGCACCTCATCCGGCTCCTGATGGACCGCACGTTCCGCAACGAGATGCTGGAAAAGCTGCATCCCGGCGCGCAAGCGGCGACGATCCTCAAGTCCCTCGACCGCGAGTATTCGCTCTACGAGATCGCCGTCATGACGCGCGCGGGCCCGGCGAAGAGCCTCGGTCTGCACGACCGCGGCCATCTCGGCCCCGGCGCCTCCGCCGACATCACGATCTACGAGGACCTCGCGGACCGTGAGGCCATGTTCAAGACGCCGCTCCTGGTGTTCAAGAGCGGCGAACTCATCGTGAAGAATGGCCAGGTCGTGAAGGTCGTCGCGGGCGCCACACACGTCGCCCGCCCCGACTACGACACCGGCATCGAGAAGACGCTCAGGGAGTATTTCGACCGCTACCACACCGTCAGGCTCGACAACTTCCGCGTCTCCGACCAGGAGATCGTCGACAGCAATTGCGGCCACACCGGCGGAGAGTGCGGCTGCGTCATCGTTCAGCCGACGGGACCGAGGACCTAACCCATGAGCGCCATCTCAAGAAACGGCGTCACGATTGACGACACCTTCGCCGAAGCGTTCGGCATGAGCGCGCTCGGTCTCATCATCACCGCCGATAGCGCCAAGTGGGCGAACATCTGCGCGACCGTCATGACCGGCTTCGGTACTTCGGTCATCGGCGCAGGCGCGGAATGCGGCATCGACCGCGAACTCTCGCCTGACGAGACGCCGGACGGACGCCCCGGTGTGCGCGTCCTGATGTTTGGCTTCTCCCCGGATGCGCTCAAGCCGCAGCTTCTCAATCGCGTCGGGCAGTGCGTTCTCACAAGCCCGGGCTCGGCCTGCTTCAACGGTCTCGACAGCCCAACGACGATGCCGCTCGCAGCCGGTCCGCGCTTCTTCGGCGACGGCTGGCAGACCGCCAAAAAGCTCGGCAAACAGCGCTTCTGGCGCGTGCCCGTCATGGACGGCGAGTTCGTGATCGAGGACAAATGCGGCGTCACGACCGAGGCGGTGGGCGGCGGCAACCTCCTGGTGCTGGGCCGTGACCGCGCAGGTCTTCTCGAAGTGACGGAAGCTGCGGTGGCAGCGATTGCAAAGGTGGACGACGTGATCACGCCGTTCCCCGGCGGCATCGTACGCTCGGGTTCCAAAGTGGGCTCTAAGTACAAGGGCGCCATCGCATCCACGAACGACGCGTTCTGCCCCACGCTCAAGGGCGCGGTGAAGTCGGAACTCGATGCCGACACGATCGCTGTGCTCGAGATCGTCATCGACGGCGTTACGTCGGCTTCCGTTGCAAACGCCATGCGCGCAGGTCTCAAGACAATCATCGAGACTGGCGCTGCAAAGGGCGTCACGCGTGTCTCTGCCGGCAATTACGGCGGCAATCTCGGCCAGCATCACTATCACCTGAAGGACCTGCTGCCATGAGCACGCTGAGCTTCACCCTGCGCACGGCGCCTACGCATGCGCTCGACCTATCCAGCCTGCTTCCGGGCCGCCTGGCGCAGCTTTCCACGGCTGAGATCGAGAAACTGCCGCTCGTCACGGGCGTCCATGCGCTCAACGTCGGCGATGTGTTCGCCGTCTCGGGCACGCCCGGCGAGGCGCTCGCAATCTCGGCGGACTCAACACTGCTCGACTATGTCGGCGCAGGTCTCGAGCAGGGAACGATCACGGTCGAGGGTTCCGTCGGCAACCACGCGGCGCGCGGCATGAAAGGCGGCACGCTCGAAATCCGCGGCAATGCGGGCGCCTATCTCGCATCGTCGGCGACGGGCGGCCTTGTGCACGTGAAGGGCTCGGCGGGCGACTATCTCGGCGGCGCGCGTCCCGGCGACAAGTTCGGTCTGCTCGGCGGCACGGTTGTCGTCGAAGGCAACATCGGCGAGCGCGCGGGTGAGCGGATGCGGCGCGGCATCGTCGTGACGCGCGGCACGTTCGGCGCAGCGGCCGGCTCTCGCATGGTGGGCGGCACGCTTTGGACGGAAGTGGGCTTCGGCCCTCGCCCGGGTCCGCTGCTTCGCCGCGGCACGCTGATCGCACCCAAGGTGGACGAACTTCTGCCAACGTTCGCCGATTGCGGACGCCACGACTTGGTCATCCTCAACATCCTTTCGCGCTATGTCGCGAAGACGCTGGGGCCGCTCGCGCCGAAGCCGCTGCCGCCGGTGGTGCGCAAGCTCGCCGGCGACCGCGCCACCATCGGCAAGGGCGAGATCCTACTCACGACTTAATGGGGCTCTGAGCGTCAGCGCTCGTCGCGCACCCATCGACATCGCAACAATCCGCAGCGCCTCCTCCATTCGGTGGAGGCGCTGTCTTTTGGAGCGCTCGATACTTCTGGGGTTGCCACACAGGAGGCACCCTCATGTCCCGCCCGCACATCGATGCCCTCTCGCGCTTCGCTTCCGCACTCTTCGTAGCGTTGCTCGCCGCGGTGCCGGCGTTCGTCATGCTGTCGTCGCAGCCAGCGGAAGCGCGACGCTACGGCAATTGTTACTGGGATGGGACACCGCCCATTTGCGCGGGGTCATGCAAGCGAGGCTTCGTCGTACGACGAACGCAAAGCTGCTTCTCGGGGCATCGGGTTCAATGCTGCGAGCGGCTGGAATCCACGCAAAAGCCGAAGCCGCTCACGCCCCAACAGGAGGTCTACGCGGCTTGCGAACGGTTCTGCAACGCCTACTTCAAGCGCGGCGAAAAATGGCAGAAGTGCTTTTACGACTGCCTTAAAAGCTCACAGTCGTGGCGAGGAAACACCCGATAGCAGGGCTTCCTTCGGCTAAGGATGAGATCCAAACGCCTAACTCTCTGCGTATCCGGCGCAACGGGGACCGAACCGGCGTAGAAGGAAACGCACTCCATGCTCACGATCATCCTGTCGGCTTGTCTCGTCGCGAACCCGAGCGAATGCCGGAGCTTCGAGCTGCCGCTTGCTGTGGAAATGGACGTGCGGCGCTGCGCGATGGTTGCGCCGCCCTATTTCGCACGCTGGGTCGATGAGCACCCGCAGTGGCAGATCAAAGGCTGGAAGTGCAAACTGGCCGCGCAGAAAGATACCTAAGCACGGAGTTCAGACGACCGCGTTGGGAGCGCGCCTCACTTCCGCCCGCTCGCTTCTCTGTAAGGCGGCGTGCCGCTGCTGATCTCCATGATGAACTTCTGGCGGATCGCGCGGCCGAAATCGTCGAAGCCGTTGGCGGGCAGCACGAACGAACCAGGCCCGCCCATCACATTCTCCCGATACCACTGCTCCAGCGTATCGCCCTCATCGCCTTCGAGGATGGGCAAGCCGTTCACGGTTACGCCCGAGGCGGCAAGCTCATCGCGAACGGCCGCTGGATCCTCGTCGGGATTGCAGTTCTCGCGTCCGTCACCCGAAACGTCGACGATGGTGCGGAAAGGCTTGGCGGGGATCTGCGAGACAACCTTGTCCGAGATCGAGCGCAGCATGGCTGAGACGCAGGTGAACTCTCCGGTCTGGCGAGGAAGCTTGCGCACTTTGTTCGCGACGGCGGCAGCTTCCGCCGGCGAGGAGATCCGCTCCCAGCCGATGACCTGACGCGGCCTGTCGGCCCACGTCACCATGGAGAACAGGATGGACGCATTGGGACCGTTCAAAATGGCCTTGAGGACCTCCGGATCTTCGAGTGCGGTCGCGATCCCTTCCATCTGCAGCTTGTAGCGGTGGGCGTCGACGGAGTTCGAGACGTCGACGGATACGACGAGCGCGGTATCGACATAATTCGCCTGATCCGCGAACTGAGCCCGCAGGCCGGAGAGCACCGCCATACCTGTCAGAGCTGCGAGCGCCAGTGCAATCCCGGGCCATGTCCCGCCCCACACGTTTTGTTTTCTCATCGTTTCTTCTCGTTTTTCCCGGGCAATCCTCTCCGCATCATAATCATGCCTGTCCCTCACCGGCCAGAGATTCGGCCCGGCCAGCCCGGGGAGATCTCCTGTCGCACCGCCGTCTCTTGCAAAGCTCGCCGCCCGGCCCTACCGTCCACCTACCCTGCCGACAGGGAGTGAAGGGGTCTCGTGAGCAAACGCACGCCCATCGCCGTTTTCATGCTCATCGCGCTGGCGCTTCGCAGCCTCGTGCCCGATGGGTTCATGATTGCGGCCGCGAATGCGGCGGACGGCTCCTTCGAAATCGTCATCTGTACCAGCACGGGCCAGAAGACGATGCACGTCGCGGCAGACGGCACCACGCCGGTCGAGCAGCAGCAGGGCGAGGCCGACCTCTGTCCCTTCGCCTTCTCCAGTGTCGGCCACGTGGCCACCGGGCATCCCGATCTCGCGAGTGCGGTTGCCTACGCAAACCTCACCTATAAGCTCGCGGCGGCGCTTTATGCGGAAACGCCGAAACCCGGCGCCACGTCTGCGCGCGGGCCACCTAACCTGTTGATCTGATCGGGCTCACGAGAGCCCGCGCATCGCAGCCTTTGCCGAATCCCCGCACATTCGGGAGCGAAGGCGACGGCCCGTTTCCAGATCAACAGAGCTCTGTACACATGACATCGCCATTCCGGCCGGGTTCCCTCCGGCACTTTCCCCCCGCACGCGGCGCACATACGCTTGCCGCCATAGGGGCTGTTGTCCTCGCCGTTCACGCCTGGCCCACCTCGGCCCAGGAAACGGAACTCCCCGAAATCACCGTCACGACGACGGCCGCCCAGCCCAAAGCACCCAGGCCCAAGCAGCCTGCGGCGGCTCCCAGCGGTGTTCCCGAACCCCAATCACCCTCCCCCGCCGACGCGCTCGCCGGTGCGCCGGTTCAGCCTGGAACGCGCTCCGGCAGCCTGACGGTGCCGACAACGGCCGAAGCGGTGTCGGAGATCGAGCGCACGCCGGGGAGCGTCGAGATCGTCCCCGCAGACGCATACGCGACGTCGACACCTGCAGTGACCATCAAGGACGCGCTCGATTACGTGCCGGGCGTGTTCGTGCAGCCGAAGTGGGGTGAGGACGCCCGGCTTTCGATCCGTGGCTCCGGCATCTCGCGGAATTTCCATTTGCGCGGCACGCAGCTGTTCATGGACGGCATACCGATCAGCACCGCGGACGGGTTCGGCGATTTTCAGGAGATCGATCCGACGGTCTACCGCTACATCGAGGTGTTCAAGGGGGCGAATGCGCTTCGCTTCGGTGCCAACTCGCTCGGCGGGGCAATCAACTTCGTGATGCCCACGGGGTATGACGCCCATCGGTTCACCGCTCGCACCGACATCGGCAGCTTCGGGTTCCGCAAGTTCTCGTCGAGCTCAGGTGGGGTTTCGGGGCCTGTCGATTATTTCATCGCCGGGACCTGGCAGGAGTGGGACGGCTACCGGGACCATAGCTGGGGCGAGAGCCTCCGAGGCTCCATGAACCTCGGCTATCGGCTCAGCGAAAATGTCGAGACACGCTTCTACGTCAACGCCAACGACGTCGAGCAGCGCATCCCCGGCGCGGTAACGCGCCAGACGGCGCTCTCCGATCCGAAGCAGGCCGCGGCCATCAACGTGCTCAATGACTGGCAGCGCAATATCGAGACGCTCCGCATCGCCAACAAGACGACGGTGCGTCTCTCGCAAGGAACGCTGCTCGAATTCGGCGCGTTCAACGTGGACCGCCACCTCGACCATCCGATCTATCAGTGGCTCGACTATCGCTACGACGACTATGGCGGTTTCGCGCGGCTCGCGGACGACAGCGTCATTGCAGGTTTCCGTAACCGCTTCATCGCGGGCGTGAACCTTCACAACGGAACGGTGGACGTCAGGCACTTCGGCAATGGGCCTAACGCGGCCAAGCTCGCGCTCATCAGTCATACGGAGAACCGCTCGGAGAACGTCTCGGTGTATGCCGAGAACAGCTTCTTCGTGCTGCCCGACGTGGCACTCGTTGCGGGGTTGCAGTTCCTGCACGCCCAGCGCGATCGCGACGTGTTCTTCGGCAACGAGCAGGGTGGGCGCAACACCTTCGACGTGTGGAGCCCGAAGGCCGGCATCGTGTGGGACGTCGATCCCGGCTGGCAGGCGTTCGCCAACATCTCGCGTAGCGCGGAAGTTCCGAGTTTCGGCGAGAACGCGGTGAGCGGCTCGGCGTTCACTGCCAAGCTGCAAGAAGCCACCACCTACGAGATCGGCACACGCGGCCGGCGCGAGACCTACCATTGGGATATCGCGCTCTATCGCGCCGAGATCGACAACGAGTTGCAGTGCCTCACGATCCTCGTGCCGTTTCCGAACATGTGCTCGGTGACGAATGCGGACAAGACCGTGCACCAGGGGCTCGAACTCGGCTTCGGCGCGGCGGTGCTGAACTCTCTGCTCGTCGACGGTCCGACGCCCGACAGGCTGTGGCTCAACGCGGCCTATACGCTCAACGACTTCCACTTCGACAACGATGCGGTGTGGGGCAACAACGAACTTCCTGGCCTGCCGCGGCATTTCCTCAGGGCCGAGCTGATTTACCGTCATCCATCCGGCGTGTTCTTCGGGCCGAACGTCGAATGGGCTCCATCCGCCTACTTCGTCGACAACGCCAACACGCTCAAGACGGAAGGCTATGCGATCTGGGGCGCGAAGCTCGGCTATGAAGGCGAGACGTTCACGGCCTACATCGAAGGGCGCAACCTCTCCGACACGGCCTATATCGCATCCGCCAGCGTGTCCGGAAACGTCCGCGGCCTGGACGGCGCCTACTTCGAACCCGGCACAGGACGCGCCCTCTACGGCGGCGTGCAGGTGAAGTGGTGACGCTAGCCATCCAAAGCGTCCCTGACGTGGCGCCGCATTCGACCTCTCATCTCCATCTTCAGTAACAGGTTCTGATCATGAAACGCTCATACCCCTCTCAAACTCTCGCGACGCTCGCGTTGCTTCCTTTCGTAGCCCTGGCCGGCGGACCGGCCAGCGCCCATGTCACGCTCGAACAGCGGGAAGCGGCTCCGGGCGCGGCTTACAAGGCCGTGCTCAAGGTGCCGCATGGCTGCGGCACGTCGCCGACGCAGGCGATCCGCGTTGAGATTCCTGAAGGCTTCATCAACGTGAAGCCGATGCCGAAGCCGGGCTGGTCGCTCGCCAGCGTGAAGGGCGCTTATGCGACGACCTACCCGCTGCACGGGCGGACGCTGACCGAAGGCGTGAAGGAAATCACATGGTCCGAAGGCAACCTGCCCGACGAGCACTACGACGAGTTCGTGGCCGCGGGCTTTCTCGGCAAGGACCTTGTGGGCGGTTCTTCGCTCTACTTCAAGGTGACGCAGACCTGCGCCGAAGGCGAACGGCAATGGGTCGAGATTCCGGATGGAACCGAAGGTCAAAAGCTGGCGTCTCCGGCAGCGGTGCTTCGCATTGCGGCAGCCGGCGATCATGCCGCTGCGAAGGACGCTGGCGGCGCCGCCAAGAGTGGCTCGCTCGCGATTGAAGGCGCGTGGGCACGTGCGACGCCTCAGGGTGCGAAAGTGGGCGCGGGGTATCTCACGGTCCTCAACACCGGCAGTGCGGCGGATACGCTCATCGGCATCGCGGCTCCTGTCGCCGGCAAGGGCGAGATCCACGACATGACCATGACAGACGGCGTCATGCGGATGCGCGCGCTTCCCGAGGGCATCGAAATCCCGGCCGGTGGCACGGTGACGCTCGCGCCCGGCGGCAAACACCTCATGTTCATGGATCTCAAGGAGCCGCTGGTCTCCGGCGCCAGCCTGCCCGTCACGCTAACCTTCAAGAGCGGCGCATCTGTCGAGGTGACATTCCCGATCCGCCCGATCGGCGGCGATAAAAAACACGGCGGCACGACGAAGGACGATCACGACCATCATCATCACCACCACTGAGCGCGTGGCACAGCGGTTCGAGGGGCGGGCCCAACACGGTCCGCCCTTCAGCGTTTACGTTCGGATTGAGTCGAACGGTCAGATCCAGCGCGTTGTGCGCATCATCGTCTCTTTCAGCGCCACATCGCTACCGCGCCAACGCGCGACGGCCCGACGTCTGCGCTCGAGCTCCTCTGTCCATCCGGCCTCGAAGGGAATCGGACGGAACGGGGCTTTCTCAACCTGCGTGACCACGCGAGGTTTCAGCCGCAGATAAGTGACGTTACTGGATGACCGGGAAGAGGACGCTTTCGGAGGTGTGGCTGAGTAAGACATGAGGCGATGCTCCATACACGCTTCAGTTTCTCAGGACTTCGGCCCAAACGTCATTGCGTTCGGCCGCCCCCCGGCGGGTCTATCCCCCTTCTCTCATGTTCGCCGATCTTCGGCTTGGGAAGTGCATTCCCGGAAGACGGCAAGATTACGGCAAACGGTGCGGAGTGCCGCTCACGAATTTTTACTCGAAAAGACATTGCTGCTCGGCAAAACAAAGCGGCGGTCGCTTTCGCAACCGCCGCACGATCAAACAGACGTGATCGACTGGATATCTGACCGGGGAACTTGCACCGGGCGGATAAAGCCCGATGCGGCCGTGGTCGTTAGATGATGTCGATCTCAGCCGGCAGATACGAGGTCACTTCGAGGCCGACTTCCTGCTCGCGAACCGAGGGCTTCATCCAGGTCTTCATGGGTCAATCTCCTTGGGTTGGCGGCGGGGTTTTGCACCCGCCTGTCTTATGGAGATGAACGTATGGGGTCGCGTCGGGTTTCGCCAATCGTTTTTTCCGCGACGTCCAATAAGTGACCCTGATGCTATGGTGTAACATTGTTATGGTACATCATAACGTTAGTACGTGCTTGCCCGCGTCGGGACGACGAGGCGCGCCGTCATGATCTGCACGACCTCGCCATCCTGGTTTCGCGTTTCGCTGCGTACGGTCACCATGCCGCGCTCGGGCCGTGACGCTGAAGGTTTGGCCGCCACAACTTCCGAGACAACAGAGAGCGTATCGCCGGGGCGCACCGCACGCGGCCAAACGATGTCGCCTCCCGCACCGATAACGCCACCTGCAATGGGAAGCCCGCTGGTGACCAGGAGACGCATGGTGACGGATGCGGTGTGCCAGCCGCTCGCCACGAGACCGCCGAAGAAGCTCGCCTTGGCCGCCTCATCGTTAAGATGAAACGGTTGCGGATCGAAGCTCGTGGCGAAGGCCTTGATGGCCTCCGGCTCCATCGTTACGGAGCCTGTCGTGAAGCGGCGGCCCACATCGAGATCCTCGAAGTAGAGCCTGGGGGCTTTGTCTTCGCCGGTCATCCGTCTCTCTTCGGTTTCATTCGGGCGATCCTACGGGCATTATCCGTGGCGCTCACTCATCGTAGCCAGGTGGCGTCTTCTGCCAGCGCACGCCGTCCGCACCCTTCCGATAGCCATAGGCAAAGAGCTTGCTCATGTACTCCTTGTCGAACGGGCCTTTGTAGGGAACGGTGAAACCGTCATCGAGGTAAGCGAGATTGAAGGCCACGCCGTCGCGGTGCGTCGTCAGATAAATGCGATAGAGATCGTTCACAGCGTTGGAGGCGATCATGGTCGAGATCGCCTGGCTCGCTACGGCCAGCGTGCGGCGTTTCACCGTTTCCTCATCGCGGAAGAGCCGTCCGTTGCGGATGATGTAGGCGACATCCTTGTGGGTGGCCGCGGGATCAGCGCGCTCGACGCGCTTCAGATGAAGCTGTGGCGGATAGAGGAACATCTGTGTCGTCGCGCCGCCGTCGACGTGCATTTCCTGATAGTGCTTTCCGCCGACCGCCACATCGAGCATGACGGGCGGGAAAGCTCCCGGAATAGAAGCCGACGCACGCAATACCTCGATGATCAGCTCGCGCGCTCTCGGATCCTTGCTTTTCGCAATGGCGCCGATGTTCCAAATAACCGAGCGGGCCTGATCGAGATTCGTCGTGCCGATGAGCAGCAGGCGCCCCTTGTCGTATTCCTCGGCAATGCGCCGGACCATCTTGTGATCCACGAAGCGCGCAATAAGGTTTCTCAGCGGGGTCGTGTCGGTCGCGGCATCGCCCTCGAAAACGGAAATGAGGGACACCTTGACGAAGATGTCCTCTGCCTTCGTCTCTGTGTAGACGCTGCGCAACGCGTGGTCGTACTCGGGGCCCAGGAAGGCGAATGGCGCGGAAAGCGCGCCAGTGCTGATCCCCGTCACGACCGCAAAATTCGGCCGGTCGCCGCGGGCGGTCCACCCGACCAGAAGCCCCGCGCCGAACGCACCGTCATCGCCGCCGCCGGAAATAGCCAGGAACGTCGTCGTATCGGCACGCCTACGCGCGGCTCCGGCAGCCTTTGCGTAAGCACGGCGCTTTGCCATCGTTTCGCGGGCAAGCGCTTCCAGCACGGCCGGATCGCCGTCCGCATAGAAACGCGCATAAGGAATATCGAGCGGCTGGATTTCGGAAGCCAGCGCCAGCGGTACCGCGGGCAAGCGGTCGAGGGTTGCGCAGGCGGTCAGCGCTGTCACGATAAAAATCCCGGCCAGCATAGCTGCCAAAGCTTTTGCCTGCTCGCACGCCAAGGCCATGCGCGAAACGTCCAGGGACGCCACCCGCGGAATTGCCCGGCCTCGAAACATCACACGCACGCAGGTCTCGCTGGTTTTTCGGGAAGGTGGGGGCCGCCTTATGTCATTCTAATGACTTACTGGGGTGAGAGGCCAGCCCTGACCGCTCCGCCGGCGCTTCTTCAGGCTTTTGCGGTACGTTCCGTCGGATTTACTTCGATCACTCATGGCGGCTTTTCTACGATGCGGCAACAGAATGAGGCGCGGCTCATCGAAGCGACAAGGGTCGATCTTCGCGTGACGGATGCCGAATGGGACTTCGCGCGCCGGCATCAGGGCGAAATCTCGACCCACTGGGCGCGGCGGTTGGAAGAAAACCCGCACTACTTTAACGGCACCGTTCTTCTGCTGTCGGATTATGACGTGTCCGGCGATGGTGTGTTTTCCGGGCACCTCCTCCGGACGGACTTCAAGAGCTTCCTCTTTTGGCGCGAGAGCGGGTGGCCGGACGCGGGGGTGTGCGACACGTTCTGCACGGCGCTGATCCGTTCGTGCGAGGGGCATTTGCTCCTCTGCCAGCAGCGGCCGGGCCACCTCAACGACGGGTTCTCGACGCCGCCCGGTGGGTTTATCGACGAGCGGGATGTCGAAGCGGACGGGACGATCGACCTGTCGCGTGCCGTCATGCGGGAGATCACGGAGGAAACAGGGCTCGATGCCTCGCTGCTCCGCCAAGGGAACGGCTTTGCGATCCTGCTTGCACGCCATCAAGCCTCGCTTGCCGTTCCTTGGCATTCCGACCTTTCCGGCGACGATTTGATGCGTAAAGCGAGCCTGCACATCGCCGACGAAACGGAGGGCGAACTCCTGCGCACACTTGCCCTGTCTCCTGACGAGGCGCTTCGGACGCTCACGCTTCCGGACTACGCACGGGTTCTACTCTCCGCATCACACGTCTTGAAAACCTCCGCCTGAGACGGCGCGACGCTTTGCGGGGCGTGCCGAATGGGGCAGAGTGCGCGCGCTTCAGTTCCCGGACGGATGGCTCGGACACATCTATGGCCCTCACCTATCATATCCTCGACGTTTTCACCGACCGCCGTTTCGGCGGGAACCCCCTCGCCGTCGTGCTCGGGGCCGAAGGACTCTCGGACACCCAGATGCAGGCCATCGCGGGCGAGTTCAATCTCTCCGAAACGGTCTTCGTGCTCCCGTCCGAACGCCCCGCCCACTCGGCAAAGATCCGCATCTTCACGCCGCGGAGCGAGGTGCCGTTCGCCGGACATCCGACCATCGGCACGGCGACGCTGCTCGCAGGGCTTCAGGCCCCGCCCGCTTCGAATGGCGAGGCGGACGCACTCGTCATCCTCGAACAAAATATCGGCACGGTGCGCGTTGGTGTGCGCCTCCGTGAAGGGGCTCCCGCTTTCGCCGAATTCGATGCGCCGAAGCTTCCAGCCGAAGCGGGGGTGTTGCCGCCGCTGGACATTCTTGCCGCCGGGCTCGGGCTGATGCCGAGCGAAGTCGGCTTCGAAAATCACAAGCCGATCTGCTTTGCGGCGGGCAACACATTCGCGTTCGTGCCCGTCGCCTCGCTCGACGCCATCCGGCGCGCACGCATCAACGGCGCCCATTGGGAGCGCGCGTTCGACCAGCAGGGCGTGGTCGGCGTTTACCTTTACACGCGCCAGTGCGAGCATACGGGCCATGCCTTTCACGTGCGCATGTTCGCGCCTCAGGTCGGCATCCCCGAGGATCCGGCCACGGGCTCGGCTGCAGTCTGCCTCGCGGGCGTCGTGCAGCACTTCGACGGTCTGCCGGACGGCACCTACAAGCGCATCGTCGAACAGGGTTACGAAATGGGCCGCCCGAGCCAGATCGTGCTCACGCTCGTGGTCGCGGGCGGGAAGCTCACGAGCGTGCGGACCGGCGGGGCCAGCGTGCGGGTCGCGACGGGGACGCTCGAAGTCTAGGCGCTCTATCCCTCTCCGCAGGTGTGCGAAGAGGCAGCGGCGCTCCGCCCCCTTGCGCGCAGGGGCTGGATTCGCGTAAGTGTCAACGTGATTTCGTTTTTGGATCGAGACCGAGGCCGCTCTCGCATGAGCCCCAGGGTCAACAGTTTCGGTATTTCGACGCGCGGCGGGGCCCTGCTCCGCAGTTCGAGCGCGCTTGTGCGCGGCGTGTCCCAGCCGGCGCTTTCCGGCCTCCTGCCCCTCCTCCTTACCAGCCCCTGAGAACCGGGGGCCCGGCGTTTGCGGCCGGGCAGGTCCTCAGGGGTTCCGAACGGTAAGTCGACAGGATTTTCGCCGGTTTCCGCCAGACGGGCCGGCCTCCGAGGAAGGATACGAGTTTTATGACCACCGAAGCCAAGGATGCGGCAGGCGACCGCGTCGTTATTTTTGACACCACGTTGCGCGACGGCGAGCAATGCCCCGGCGCCACTATGACGTTCGACGAGAAGCTCGATGTTGCCGACCTGCTCGATGCCATGGGCGTGGACATCATCGAGGCTGGTTTCCCGATTGCGTCCGAAGGCGACTTCGAGGCCGTTGCCGCCATCGCCAAGCGCGTGAAGCGGGCGACGGTCGCGGGCCTCGCGCGCGCGATCAACGCCGACATCGACCGCGCGGGAGAAGCGGTGCGCCATGCCCAGCGCGGGCGCATTCACACCTTCGTCTCGACCTCTCCCATTCACCTCGCGCACCAGATGCGCAAGAGCGAAGCCGAGGTGCTGGAAATCATCACCGCGACCGTCACGCGGGCGCGCAATCTCGTCGAGGACGTCGAGTGGAGCGCGATGGACGCCACCCGCACCGGCATCGACTATCTCTGCCAGTGCGTGGACGCGGCGATCAAGGCGGGCGCCACGACGATCAACCTGCCCGACACGGTGGGCTATGCGACGCCGGAGGAATACGCGGCCATGTTCCGCGCCGTGCGCGAACGCGTGCCCGATTCCGACAAGGCGATCTTCTCGACCCATTGCCACAACGATCTGGGGCTTGCGGTCGCGAATTCGCTCGCCGCGCTGGACGCAGGCGCACGGCAGATCGAGTGCACGATCAACGGCATCGGCGAGAGGGCCGGCAATGCGGCGCTTGAAGAGATCGTGATGGCGATCCGCACGCGTTCCGACGCGCTGCCCTATCGCACGGGTATCGAAACAACGATGCTGGCGCGGGCTTCCAAGCTCGTCTCCGCCGTCACCAACTTCCCTGTGCAGTACAACAAGGCCATCGTCGGGCGGAATGCGTTCGCGCACGAGAGCGGCATCCATCAGGACGGCATGCTGAAGCATCAGCAGACGTACGAGATCATGACGCCAGAATCCGTCGGCGTCGCGAAGACGTCGCTCGTCATGGGCAAGCATTCGGGCCGCAACGCGTTTCGCACCAAGCTCAAAGAGCTCGGCTACGAGTTCGGAGAGAATGCCTTCGAGGACGCGTTCAACCGCTTCAAGGCGCTCGCGGACCGGAAGAAGCATGTCTACGACGAGGATATCGAGGCGCTCGTCGATCAGTCGATTGCGCACGCGCACGACCGGATGAAGGTCGTTGCACTGCAGGTGGTCGCGGGAACAAGCGGGCCGCAATCGGCGACGCTGACGCTCGACATCGACGGCAACCAGCAGACCGTGCACGCAAACGGCAATGGCCCGGTGGATGCGACATTCGCCGCGATCCACAAGCTGGTGCCTCACACCGCCCGGCTCGAACTCTATCAGGTGCACGCGGTCACCGAAGGTACGGACGCACAGGCCGAGGTCTCCGTCCGCCTCTCCGAGGACGGGCGCGTCGTGACCGGCCGGGGCGCCGACACGGACACGCTGGTGGCGTCGGCCCAGGCCTATGTGGCGGCCCTCGCCAAGCTGATGCTCAAGCGGCAGAAGACGGCCAAGGCGGAGCAGGCCGTTTGACGCTATGGCGCTGGCGGAACGCGCGGCCGCCCGCGACTTGACGGCTGCGTGACAAGCGACTGGACACGGCGCGCGGCTGGTGTTAGACGGAGCGCACTTGGGGCCCTAGAGCAACTCGTTCAGGGCCCCTTTGCCGTCTTTCCGGGGATCTCGCCCCGCCATGCCGGCTCTCGGGTGATTAGCTCAGTTGGTAGAGCAGCTGACTCTTAATCAGCGGGTCGAAGGTTCGAATCCTTCATCACCCACCAATTTTCTCCTTTGCAGATAAGCTGTGCAGCCTTCGGGCCCGTGGGTGGCTTTTGTGCTGTGCCAAATCCAGTTCGGCCGGCCAGCCCTCTTCGTTGGGAACCCGCGGCCGCATGCGGCGTTTTCGATGCATGCCGGCCGCTTGCTGCCCTCGCGTCGCCGGCTGCCACGCTGCCCCCGGTCACCCCCGTCCGGGGGCAAAGCGTCTCTAAGGAGAACGGACGATGCCTCGGCCCAAGAAGAACGAGCACCTTCCCTATGGCGAAGGCCAACGCGAACAGTATGGCGAGGGCTTCGCCTATCATAAGGACGACCTCTCGAAAGGCGCCGACAAGGTCAACGACCTCGGCGGGTTTGCGGGCGGCGAGCGTCCGAAAAAGCCAGTTCCCGACCCTGAAGAGCCGGACGGCGACTGAGCGCTTTTTTCCAATGGCTCATCCTTCCCCTCGATCCCCTCGATCGATGCTGAGCGCCTTGCTGGTGCATGATTAACATGCCGAGCGCCCTCTAGAGTTCGGTGCGGGCTTCCTACGGCGTCCTGCCTCTCGCAATCTACATCCGTCCGACGTCAGATCTATTGCGTTGCAGCATTCGCCCGCGGGCAGCGTTTCAGTCCTCCTCCATGACAATTTGCCTACAGACACAGGTTGCAGCCGGCGTGCCCACATTTTATGCACTTGCCGCACAACAAGGATGCAAAACGTCAGGAGCAGGAATGTCACACGACAATCTTCTCGATCAAGCCCTCGTCCGCCTGGACGAGGCGGCCGCACATCTCAGCATCGACCCGGATGTGATCGAGAAACTCAAGTACGCGCGCGAGACGGCCAAGGCGCGACTCATGATCCGTATGGACGACGGATCGCGCAAATCTTTCATCGCCTGGCGCTGCCGCTACGACGACACGCGCGGCCCGACCAAAGGCGGCATCCGCTTTCATCCCGATTCCGACGTCTTCGAAGTCGAGACGCTGGCCTTCTGGATGACGTTCAAGTGCGCGGTGATGAACCTGCCCTACGGCGGCGGCAAGGGCGCGGTGCGAGTCGATCCGCGCAAGCTTTCGAAAGCAGAACTCGAGCGCCTGTCGCGCGCCTACATGCAGGCGTTTGCGCGCGTCATCGGCCCCAACCGCGATATCCCTGCGCCCGACGTCTATACCAACGCCATGATCATGGGCTGGATGGCCGATGAGTATGCGCAGATCGTCGGACAGACGGAGCCGGCCGTGATCACCGGCAAGCCGATCGCGCTCGGCGGTTCGCTCG
>CAKTFJ010000006.1 GCA_934555825.1 uncultured Hyphomicrobium sp. | reverse complement strand
CGCGAGAACAACAGCTTGGGCGGCACGGCCGCGGCGACGCTTCGCGCACGCACGACCTCGCCGGATTGCAGAACGACGCCGACGGCGCGGCCGTTCACGACATCGACTTCCGCAACAGGTGATTCGACGCGGATTTGCGCACCCTTCGCGCGCGCGGCGCTCGCAATGGCGGCGCTGATCGCGCCCATGCCGCCGACCGCATGGCCCCACACACCGACTTTGCCGTTCACCTCCCCGAAACAATGATGGAGGAGCACATAGGCGGTGCCGGGTGTCGAGGGTGCGGCATAGGTGCCGACGATGCCGTCGAACGCGAAGGCGGCTTGCACAGTCTCGTTTTCGAACCAGCGTGCGAGATAATCGGATGCGCTTTCGGTGAAGAGGCTCGTCAGGTCGCGCTGCGCTTCGAGCGGCAGCTTGAGAATCTCGCGGGAGAGACGCGCGCTTTTCCAGAATGCGTTAAGCCCCCCACCAGCGTTGGGCGGCGTTTCGAGGAGCAGCCCCTTCAGTACGCTTGCGGCACGGTCGAGCGCTTCGTCATAAGCGGGCAAGCGCGCGGCATCCTTTTCGGAGAACTTCGCAATAGCGGCTTGGCGGCCGGAGAGGCCATAGGGCATCACGAGGGCGCGGCGCTCGTCGACGGGCCAGAAGTTGGCGACGGCGCGTTCCACGATCTTGAGCCCGTGCCGATGGAGATCGAGGTCGCGGATGACCTTCGGGTTGAGCAGGCTCACCGTATAAGAGGCAACGGAATTGCGGAAACCGGGATGAAACTCTTCGGTATATGCGGCGCCGCCCACGTGCGCGTTCTTTTCCAGAACCACCACGTCGAGGCCGGCCGCGGCCAGATACGCAGCGGCGGTTAGGCCGTTGTGGCCGCCGCCTATAATTGCAACGTCATGCAAGGTTTCGGTTTCCGCTGGTCGCAACAGCCGAGTGCGCTGTCGCCGGGCAGACTAGAGAGGTTCTGGCAGAGGTCAAAGGGCCTGCCGTCGCGGCCGCGAGGGGCGAAGCGTTTAGCCCCAGGTGCAGCGAACGCGGTGGCAGCTCCGGCCGCGATTGTTTCCAGCCGAACAACTCGCGCGCACGAACCGGCAGACGCGGCAGCTATAGGACGAGAGGCACCCACGATAGCTGCCGCCAGGGGCGAAACGACAGGTGGTGACCGTCTGGCAATCCCGACCGGGATTGATCAAGCCGCCCGGGCCTTCCTGCGCAAGGGCGCCGCCGTGCAGCGCGCCGGCGGCCAAAAGCAGCGCGAAGCCGGCCGCGCCGATTGACAGTTTCCGCAATATCTTCATGGGCCTAGCCCTCCGACGTGCAGAGGACGCCAATTTTCTGCCACTTTTTGACGGCTGGCAACGAGAGATCGGCATTAAGCTGATTGGAAGGCTGGGATCTGTGCCGCAGCGGACACGTACCGAGGGACGAAGATGCCCGTGATCACACCCGACAAAATGCTGGCAGAGGACGAGCCCGACCACCCCTGCGGCTCACGGCAGACACTGTGGATCAGCGAAGCTGGCGGCCTTACGCAGTTCGGCGCGCTCATCGAAATCTTGCAGCCGGGCGCGCGCTCCTCGATCAAGCATTGGCATAGTGCCGAGGACGAGATGGTCTACGTCGTCGAAGGCGAGGTGACGGTCATCGAGGGAGACGAGGAAACGGTGCTGCGCACGGGCGATGCGGTAACGTTTCGGGCCGGCGAGCCCGTCGGCCATTGCCTGGAGAACCGAAGCGGCGCGCCGACGCGCTGCCTCGTTGTGGGCACGCGCGCACCTGTGGATCGGATCGCCTATCCGGATCATGACCGCGTATGCCTGCGCGACCGTTCCCTGCCCGACGACATCTGGACCGACGGCAACGGCAATCCAGCGACAAGCGTGTATCGCACTTAACAGGCAGCGTCGCGTGCGGGCTTTATGATCGCCGCCTAAACAACCCCAATCGCTCATCCGAAAAGAGAGACGCCATGACTTCCATTCGTTTTCCGGCATTGGCTTTCTGCGCGGCTCTGCTGCCCGCCTTGGCCGCCGGGGCGCCCGCCTACGCGGAGAGTTCGTCTCTCACCGGAAAGCTCAACGCCTATGTCGGATGCCTGAACCGCCTGTCGGAACGCGCCTATCTTGCGCGAGAGCGCTACTTCAGCTGGGTCGGCAAAAAGGGTCCGACCGGCAAGGAGCGCATCATCTACGGGACGTATACGATCTACGACACGTCCGAATGCAAGAGCGAGGTTGAGATCGCGAACATGCTCGATCCGCGCAATGGCGAACTGGAACACGCGGCGTCGGCTTATGTCGACGCAGTCGTCGCGATCGAACCTTTGCTGAAGGAAGCCGACGACTACTATTCGCAGGAGGACTACAAGGACGACAAGATGGCGAAGGGCAAGGCGCTGCATCCCAAGCTCGTCGCCGCCTGGACCGCATTTGCGGATGCCGACACCAAGCTTCGCTCAAGCATCGACGTGATCCAGGACATGCTGGCGGTGGAAGAGCTCGTCAACATCGAGAGCACTGAAGGCCGTAAGGCGCGCTATCACATCCAGGCGCTGATGATGCATGCGAAACGGCTGGTGCGTGTGCAAAACACAGACAAGCCGGACCTCAAAAAAATCACCGAGACGCTCGGCGAATACGAGGCCATGACGAAAGCAACGGAGACTTATGCGGATGAAAACAAAGACGACAAAATCGGATCGAGCTTCATCAACTCTGCGAAGACCTTTCTGATCACCTCGAAACAACTGATGCGCCGCTTGCGGGACAAGGTGCCTTACTCCACAGGCGAGGAGATGATCCTGAATTCCGGCGGCGGCGCCTGGATGGTCGAGGGCTCTCCCGGACGACTGATGCACGACTACAATCAACTCGTCGACAGCTACAATCGCGGGGCGCGCTTCTGACACCGCGAGCGCCGCCTACGACGGTCACGAACGCGCTTGTGCTTCCACGTGGCGTGCAAAGTTGTCGAGGATGGCCTGCCAGCCGTCGCGCTGTTGCTCGACGGAATGGGTTTCCTCGCTGTCGAAGGTGACGCGAACCGTGACGCCCTTCGGGCCGGGCTTAAACTCGATCTCGGCCTTGCGTCCGCCGAACTCGTATTCGATGCGCTTGTGCTCGACGATTTCCGTGTAGGTGCCAGCAAAGTCGAAGCCCATGCTGCCGTCCTTCGCCTCCATGCGCGACGAAAACGCGCCGCCTTTGCGCAAGTCCACCGTGGCTGATGTCGTGTGCCAATCGTCGGACGCCGCGTTCCACTGCTTGATGTCATCCGGCGTGGTGTAAGCCCGCCAGACTTCGGCGATGGGGGCAGCAACCGTCGTTTCGACCGTGATTTTCATGGGTGATCCTCTCCGAGGCGATTCACTTTTCTTCGACCTGTGCCAAGGACGTATGTCGAAGGCGCATGCCGACATGGGGTCCGAGAAAATCGCACGCGGCGTCCGGCGCTCAGGAGGTCCGGTAGATCAACCGCGCCTTGGTGAAATCGCGGGCGCGCAGATCTTCGCGCTTGATCCAGACGTGATAGAGGCCATCGAAATCGTTCACGTCGTTGTCGTAGTCGCCGATCTGGACGAGGTGCACCCACTGGTCCGCCAGCGGCTGGAGCGCCTGGGCCGCCGCGATGAAGCCGCTCCCGAACGGCAGCTCGATCCCTGTATCGAGGGCGACCAGCTCGATGGCCATATCGCCCTGAATGTTTTCCGGCCAGCCACCAAGACGGTTTGCGCCGTCCAAATGGGTCGGGCTCTGATCCAACCAATCGTCATGAGGATAGCGGCCCTCAGCGGCGTGACGCGCTATGATGCGCAGCGTCCCACCATCCGGCAGCGTGTAAGTGAACACAGGCGTGAGCTGGGCGGGCGGCAGCATGTTTCTGAGTTCGTCCAGAGGGCCGAACAGCGGATAGCCGAGATCGGGCGGCGTACGCCGTTCGAGCCCGGAACGATCTCCAGTGATGTGGAGCACCTGAAACATTGGCGTGCCGTTCTGGTCATGGCCGAACCAGGGGCGGAAGACGAGATCGTAGAAGATAAGCAGCCAGCCGTCGCGCGGTATGTCGGCATCGAGATTGCCCGCGGCAGCACATTCGGCCAGATCGATCTGGAGCATGAACGTCATGGGCGCGGATCGCTCGGACAGCGGCTCCTTCCATGCGATCTCGTTCTTGTAATAGTCGCTCGGGCTGTCGGGAGCGTACTTCTGCAATTGCTTGACGGCGCCAATCGCGTACTCCGACGGCCCGCGCGTCGGCCACGCCACGCCCGGTGGAAGGTCCGGCCCACCGCCGATCTTGCTTGCGCCTACAGGGATGTCGTCATCGGACGCCGATTTGGACCGCAGCGCGACGGACGGCTGCGCAAGCGCCATCAGCATGTGCTGATCGACGGCGCTGACACCCGACACCACCAGGGACGCCCGCAGCTCATCAAGCGTGCGGAAAGGGCCTTCGATGGTCATACCCGCTCCTTGCGACGCAGCGCTGCACCCCGGGGCCAGACCGAGCGCTGCGCTTCCGGCCAAAAACGAACGGCGATGGATGCGCATGACTCCGGCCTCTTCGTTTTGCGCTCCGTCGCATCGAAATCCGGCAATCACAAGATCAGAGGATACATACCGCCTTCACCTTGATACGTTCACTGGATAATTGCAGCTTACGCGAGTTCGTTCACGTCATGACAGTCCGCTTCAGACGTCTCAAAACGACGTTGGCCTGGTTGGCCTACATCGTCGGATCCATGGTTCTCGTGGGATTGGCCGTCAACGCCCTCTATCCGGACGACTGGCAGGCGACCGAGGCAACAGTTCAATCCGCCGAGGTTGCAGATGGAGGCGGGCGCTCTCCCGAAGCTGTCGTCAGGGTGCGTGCGAGCTATGAGGTTTCGGGCCTCCCTCAAGAGGCGTATGTCGTTGTTTTCCGGGATCGGCACAGCTCAGCCGCGGCGGCCGAGGCCGACAATTGGCGCGCCGGCCGCACGTTGACGCTCTATGTCAATCAAGCGAACCCAGGCAGCGTTTCGCTCTCGGCAGACGGGGGACGGGAGGCGACGACGGTGCTCGCCGTCCTGGCCACTCCGATCGTCGCTTTCGTCGTCGGCTTGATCTTCGTTGTGATGCGACGCCGGCGACAGCGTTCGGCGTGACGCCCCGGACCGCGCTTACTCGGCGGCTTTGCGCTTCGGTTGTACGAGCGCCATGTAATCGTTGAGCAGCGTTTCTGAGATCTGGCCAGGCTTGTACTTGAAATCGCCGATCTCCGAGACGGGCGTGACCTCGGCTGCGGTGCCGGTGATGAAGCACTCCGTGAACGAGCCAAGCTCCTCCGGCAGGATCGCGCGCTCCTGCACCTCGTAACCGCGCTTCTTCGCAAGCTCGATCACCGTACGGCGCGTGATGCCATCGAGGAAGCAATCGGCTTCGGGTGTATGGATCACGCCGTCCTTGATCAGGAAAATGTTTGCGCCCGTGCACTCGGCGACACGGCCGCGCCAGTCGAGCATCAATGCGTCGGCGTAGCCGTTGCGCTCCGCGCGGTGCTTCTCGACGGTGCAGATCATGTAGAGGCCCGCCGCCTTGGCGCGGGACGGGGCGGTCGCCGGATCCGGCCGGCGATATTTCGCGTGGCCGATGCGGATGCCTTTGAGGCGCTGCTCCATCGGGAAGTAGGAACCCCATTCCCAAGCGGCGATGGCCAGATGCGTTTTGGTCTGCTGGGCAGAGATGCCCATCTGCTCGCTGCCGCGCCAAGCGATGGGGCGCACGTAGCAATCGACGAGGTTGTTGGCCGCCATCACGTCACGGCAGGCCTGGTCGATCTCGGCAACCGACTGCTCGATTTTGAATTCGAGGATCTCGGCACTGTCGATCAGACGCTGGGAGTGCTCCGTCAGCTTGAAGATCTCGCCACCGTAGGCCCGTTCGCCCTCGAACACGGCGCTGCCATAGTGCAGAGCGTGGGTCAGGATGTGGATCGAGGCCTCGCGCCAAGGAACCATGCGGCCGTCAATCCAGATGAACCCGTCGCGGTCATGATAGGGAACGATCTCGGCCATGGTGACGTCCTCGGTGCGTTTCTTCGGTTTGGGCAGGTTCAGGTTGCACGCCTCGTACCCAGGGGGTACGGCGGGCCTAGGCTCGCCGCAGCATTTCTCTGTGCAGGGAGCTCAAGGCGCCGCGAGAAGGCAAAGGGTGGGCTTCCGCCCCTCGCGCTCGGCACGGCGGCCGCCTGAAAATGACTTGCCAGGAGTAGCAATGGCCTTCAAATATGTCAACATGGCTGACATAACTCGTGACCCTCTCCGCTCCCGTCGCAACGGCCCCCAGCGAGACCGCTCGGAGACCGGGTCCGTCGCCTCTCGGCCAGATCTCATCAGCCACGTGGAGCTTCTCTTTTTCGCCTACCGGGACTTCACAGGCGACCCGGACGCCATTCTTGCGCAGTACGGCTTCGGGCGGGCCCATCACCGGGTCCTGCATTTCGTCAACAGAAACCCCGGCCTCAGAGTTGCCAACCTTCTCGAGATCCTGAAGATCACAAAGCAATCTCTGGCTCGCGTGCTGAAACAGCTCATCGGGGAGGGTTTCATCGTGCAGAAGGCCGGAGCCGAGGATCGCCGCGAAAGGCTGCTCTTTGCGACCGTTAAGGGTACGCGGCTTGCGGAACGCCTCACGGCACTGCAGGTGAAACGGGTGGAAGACGCCCTCAGCGCTGCCGGGCCCGAGGCCGAGGCGGCAACGCGCGCCTTTCTCCTCGCCATGATCGCAGATGTAGACCGGCAACAGGTGGAAGCGCTGGTCAAGTTCGCACCCGAGGGCGATAAGTCGAACGAGGAGGACAGCCGATGACCTCACTCTCCGGCCAACGCGCGGAGCCGCTTCCCGACGACGCGCCGCACGTGTTGATCGTCGACGACGACCTCAAGATTCGCGACCTGCTCGCGCGGTACCTGTTCGGGCAAGGGTTCCGCGTCACCACCGCGTCGGACGCGGAAACGGCGCAGGCCTCCCTCCGGGGGCTCGATTTCGACATCGTGCTGCTGGACGTCATGATGCCGGGCAAGAGCGGGCTGGAACTCGCGCGTGAGATCAAAGCCGTGCGCGATATTCCGATCTGTATGCTCACCGCGCGCGCCGAGCCCGAGCAGCGCATCGAGGGGCTCGAAATCGGCGTCGAAGACTATGTGCCAAAGCCGTTCGAGCCGCGCGAGCTGCTCCTCCGCCTGCGTAACATCCTGCGGCGCGGGCAAACCCAGCAGCCCAGCCAGCAAACGCCCGCAGACGAAATCCGGATGGGGCCTTTCGTGTTTCACATCGCGCGGGGCGAACTGCGCAACAACAACGAAACGGTGAAACTGACCGAGCGCGAACGCGATTTGCTGCGGCAGTTCGCTCAGAAACCGGGTGTGCCGATCCAGCGGCACGAACTCGCCACGGAAGACGCGACCGGAAATGACCGCGCGGTGGACGTGCAGATCAACCGTCTCCGCCGCAAGATCGAAAGCGATCCTTCCAACCCGGTCTATCTCCAGACCGTGCGTGGCAAGGGCTACATCCTGTACACGGATTGATCACGTGGACTTGATGGGCCCATTCTCGAATGCGTCAGACCGGGCGGGCCGCGCCTTCAGGTCGTTCTGGGAGGTGTCTGCTCCGGCCCTCAAGCATCTGCGGGCCGGATACCGCACGTTTGTGCGGCTCCTCGCGGACATGATGCCCAAGGGGCTCTATGCCCGCGCGCTCATCATTATCATCGCGCCCATCGTCGTGCTCGAAGGCGTTATTGCCTTCGTGTTCATGGAACGGCATTGGCAGAACGTGACGCGGCGCCTTTCGGAGACGACGGCGCGCGACATCGCGGCTCTGATCGACATTTACGACGGCTCACCCGCCACCAAATACGACGACATCATCCGCATCGCGCGCGACCGGCTGAACCTTTCCATGCAGATCATGCCGCCGGGCGATCTGCCCGAAGCGCGCCCGAAGCCGTTTTTCGATCTCCTCGACCGCGCGCTTTCGCGCGAGATCTCGCGTCACGTTCAGCGACCGTTCTGGATCGATACGGTCGGGCAATCGCGGCACGTGGAGATCCGCGTCCAGCACTCGGATTCGATCCTGCGCTTCCTTGCGGTGCGTACGCAGACATACGCTTCGAACTCGCACATCTTCCTGCTCTGGATGGTGGGGTCGTCGGTGATCCTGCTCACCGTCGCGATCCTATTCCTGCGCAACCAGATCCGCCCAATCCTGCGGCTTGCGGAAGCTGCCGACGACTTCGGCAAGGGACGCGCGATTTCCGACGACCTCGAACCGCGCGGTGCGCGCGAAGTGCGCCAAGCCGCCGCCGCCTTCCTCGAGATGCGCGACCGCATCCGCCAGCACGTCGACCAGCGCACGACCATGCTCGCCGGTGTGAGCCACGACCTCAGAACCGTGCTTACGCGCTTCAAGCTCGAACTCGCCTTCATGGAGGAAAGTCCCGACGTCCAGTCGCTCAAGGCGGATGTCGATGAAATGCAGCACATGCTGGAGGACTATCTCGCATTCGCGCGCGGAGACGGCGGCGAGGAAGCGAAACTGACCAATCTCACGGAACTGCTCGAAGAGATCCACGAAGAGGCGCAGGTTTACGGAACGGACATCGAGCTCAAGTTCCGGAAGCGGCGCGGCGACGTCATGGTGCCGCTCAAGCGCCAAGCATTCAAGCGGGCGATCACGAACCTCGTCTCGAACGCAGTGCGGTATGGCGACAAAATCATCATTCGGGTCGCAACCGAGGGGCAATGGCTCCGCATCGAGGTCGACGACAACGGGCCGGGCATTCCGGCTTCCGAGCGCGAAAACGTCTTCAAGCCGTTCTACCGCATCGATCGGGCGCGCAATCAGGACGACGGAAACAGCGGCCTTGGCCTCGCCATCGCGCGAGACATCGCCAAGAGCCACGGCGGCGACATCACGCTGGGCGAAAGCTCGATGGGCGGCCTGCGGGCCATTATCTCCGTGCCGCTTTAGAGCCGAAAAATCTCAGGTTGCATGCGCCGCCAACTTGTCGCGGTTCGGGCAACACTTCCTGATGCCCGGCACGGCGAAAATACGCATTCTTCAGCTATTCCAGTTGCTTGAATGTATTGTGCGCGCACTCTTTCTCCTGACTACACAAACGCGTGATCGGGAAAAAGCCCCTGTTGCGGCAACTGTTACAGTATAGCATAACTCTCCTTGTGAGGGTGATGCTGCACTTGCAGCGGCGTCGATACCCAAACAGCCGAACGGCGGGACCGCCACCTGCCCTCGGCCGTGATCGAAGCACGGTGCTCCGTGTGACCGCCAAGCTATCCTCCTTGCTTGAATCGGTCCCCACCGTACGAGGTCACACCAGAGGATCCGATCGCCGGGGCCTTCGGGCTCATTCGGATCCGGTAAGAGGTTACGCAGTCGCGGGTGTGGTGAAGTTCCACGCCATGATCATTTCGCCAGCTCGCGGCTGCGCACCACTGCCGACATCACAGCCTCCCGCAAACTGTCTTCCATTCCCCCCTTGGCCATCAGCACGTCGAGGGCCGCTGCCGTCGTGCCGCCCGGCGAGGTGACGTTTCGGCGGAGCTGGGCCGCATCGAGATCGGACTGCGCGAGAAGCTCGCCCGCACCAGAGACCGTCGCGCGCGCAAGCTGGCGAGCGAGCGCTTCATCGAGACCGGCTGAGATGGCGGCCTTTTGCAGCGCTTCCGCGAGCAGAAAGACATACGCCGGGCCAGAGCCCGATACGGCGGTGACGGCGTCCATCAGGGCCTCGTCCTCGACCCAGGCCACCTCACCCACGGCCGACATCAGCGCCTCGCAGATCGCGCGGCCGGTCGGCGTAACGTTCCCGTTGGCGACGCAGACCGTGATGCCGCGTCCGACGGCCGCCGGCGTGTTCGGCATGGCGCGCACGACAGCGGCGGCCGGTGCAAGATGGGCTTCGAAACTCGCGAGCGTGCGGCCGGCCGCGATCGACACGACAATCGTGTCCGGCCCGGCCAGCGCAGCGACAGCGGGAAAGACAGCGTCCATCATCTGGGGTTTGACTGCTACGAGGATGACACCTGGCGGCGATGCAAGGCTTTCGACCCCCGCCTCCGCCGCAATTCCATGACGGGCGAGGATGGCGGCCACGTCATCCGGCGGCGACGGATCCTGCACGCGCACGCGGGAGGGGTCGAGGCCGCGCGCGATCAGCCCTTCGAGCAGCGCGCCACCCATCTTGCCTGCTCCGACGAGAAGCAGCGGTCCATCAAAGGAGAATGACATCGGCTTCCTGACCGGCTGGGGCGCCGCGAAGCCGCGAAAAGCTCAGGGCGCAGTTTAGGCTTGGCCCTCGGTCTGGAACATCGTCGACACGAGCGCCTCGCGGCTTTCCTTACCCGCCCACACGACGAACTGGAAGGCCTGATAGTAGCGCTCGCAGGCTTCAAGCGCGGTCTTCAGGACTGCCTCGCACTGGCCCGGCGTAACGACGGCGCCGTTGAGCAAGAGGCCGTGGCGGAACATCACCAGCCCCTCCTGCGTCCAGAGATCGAAATGGCCGAGCCAGAGCTGCTCGTTGATCTGCGCGATCAGACGGTACATCTCATTCAAGCGCGCGTCGGGCACGCGGAAGTCGAAGGCGCAGGCCAGATGCAGGGCCTCCAAGTCGTCGCGCCAGTTGAGGGAGACGTGATAGTCGGTCCACGCGCCGCTGACCACGAGCGTCAGCTCGTCATCGCCGGTGCGGTCGGTGGCCCAGTCGTAATTCGCCGCCAACTGCTCCACGAGATCGATCGGGTGAATGAGACGCTCGTGGCTCTTCTCGGACGATGCCATTCTGGCTCCTTAAAACCTTTTCGGCCGACACCCACAAAAGGGCCCGGTCGTACCCCGCCCGGCGGCTTCGATTACGCCGCCGACTGCACGCTTGGCTCATGACGGGATTGGGGCGAAACGCGACTTCTCCTCAGCCGTCGCGACGAAAACAGAGGGAGGCCCGAGTCGCAAGACGACGGCGGCATTGTCCACGAGCAATGTCGGAGAAACCCACGGGTTCCCGCGGGATAGGGCTCGTTTGAGGTGTTCACTCACAGACGATGTTGAAAAGCCTGCGTTCCGGTGGACGGCGCGCGATAGCGCTCGACACGCACGAGCGAATGTCGGGTGGAGAAGTCACGCATCGCGCGTGGCAAATGTCGCTGACTAAATGGCTAAGCGCGCCCTTCGAGAACGGCCAGACGCGCTTCGAGTTGCGTCACGAGTTCGGACAGACGCTCGTTCTCGCCTCGGGCCTTCTCCGCCATGGCGCGCACCGCCTCGAACTCCTCGCGCTTCACGACATCGAGTTTTTCGAGCATCCGCTCCGCCTGCGCCTGCATGACGGTTTCCGCCTCGCGACGGAGGCCCTGGGCGGCACCCGCTGCGTCCGTCATCAGCTTGGCGAACTCATCCAGCAGGCGATTGGAAGTCTGGGTCATCGGCGTTCCTTCGGGTGCGCGGGCTTGAAACCCGCTCTCGTTGGACCGGACTATGGTGACTTCCCGCCCACCATTCAAGCGGTGGAATGCCTGGCTCGGTGCCTCGACTGCCTGCCGTCGGCATAAGATGTGGCCCGCGGCTCATACTACGCCGAACGCGTGGGCACTGAGGCTTCCGGCCAGAAGCGCGAGCGCGACGGCGCTGACACGATATCCGATCCTGGACGGAATGATGCCTGCGAAACCACGCCTAAGGGACGCGCCTGCAGCAATCCAGAGGCTGCCGACAACCCCGATCATGAGCGAGAGGCCCGCCATCCACGGCGTCAGGGCGGACAGCGCCAGATCGGCGGGAAGCAGCGTGAAGGCAAAAATGATCGCTTTGGGGTTCAGAAGCGTGGTGACGAAGACGTTCGTGAACGTCACGGAGGGGCCTGCGACAGGCATCTCGACGCCCCTTCGCCAAAGCTTGGCCGCGAGATAGAGCAAATAAAGCGCAGCCACGAGCCGCAGAGCCGTACCCACGACGGGCGTTGCCGCGATCACAGGGCCGACGAGACCGATCAGCAGCGAGATCGCGATGACGTAACCGCCGAACTCCGCGACCAGCAGCGGAAGCGACCGCCGCACGCCAACGCCGGCTCCCGACGTGGCGAGCAGGGTGTTGGTGGGGCCGGGTGTCGCAAGGAGCGTCAGGCTGGCCAGTGCGAAAGCTGTGGGTTCCATGGTCTGAGCATCGTCGCGCGTGGCGGATGGGGTCTTGATCTGAATCAGCCCCGTTGCGCAGCGCTTATCAGGCTTCAGCCGCGCGTCCACCCACATCCCAGCGTCCGCCGCGGCTTGACTTGCCTCCCCCGACCCGTCAGCGTCCGCTCGCCTGCCACATACCTTTCCTGCGGCACCCTCGCCGCTCCGTTGAAATGAGCCTTAAGAAGACCGCATGATCTCTCTCGCCCTTCCGTTCCCGGAGTTCGATCCGGTTGCCTTTTCGCTCGGACCGCTCACCGTGAAGTGGTACGGCCTCGCGTATCTCGCCGGTCTCATCATCGGATGGATCTATGTGCGGCGCCTCTTGGCCAACACGCGGCTCTGGCGCAACGAGACGCCACCGTTCGGCGTGGAGAAGGTCGACGATCTGCTGCTTTACATCACCTTCGGCGTCGTGCTCGGCGGGCGGCTCGGCTACGTGTTTCTTTACGAGCCGGGGAGCTATCTTACCCAGCCGTGGGAGATCCTTGCGATCTGGAAAGGCGGGATGAGCTTCCACGGCGCGCTCGTCGGCTGCGCGGTTGCGGCCTGGGCGTTTGCGCGGCGGAACGGCGTCAGCGTGCTCTCCACGATGGACCTCGGCACGGCGGCGGTGCCGATCGGCATTTTCTTCGGGCGCGTCTCGAACTTCATCAACGGCGAACTGTTCGGCCGCGTCAGCGACGTGCCGTGGGCCATGGTGTTTCCGCAGGCGCAATGGCTTTATCCCGGCATCGAGCCCGCAACGCGCCATCCGAGTCAGCTCTATCAAGCGGCGCTGGAAGGCCTCTTGCTGTTCATCGTGCTGAGGTACCTCACGCACCATGCGGGTGCGCTGAAAAAGCCCGGACTGGTGGCAGGGACGTTCCTTGCCGGCTATGCGGTCGCGCGCTCCATCGGCGAAGTGTTCCGCGAGCCGCACGCCATCCACGCGCTCAACATTGGGCCGTTCACGGCGGGGCAGATGTATTCGCTGCCGATGCTTGCGCTCGGGCTCTATTTGATCTGGCGTGCGCGCCGCGAGGCCGCGCCGCACGTTTCATGACAGGCGGCTCGCGCACGACACCGCTCGCCAATAAGCTCAAGGCGCAAATCCGGAGCGATGGGCCGATGACCGTCGCCGCCTTCGTGTCGGCGTGTCTTAGCGATCCTGAACACGGCTACTACCGGCGCATGCCTGCCATTGGCGCAGGGGGCGATTTCGTCACGGCACCGGAGATCAGCCAGGTGTTCGGCGAGTTGATCGGACTCTGGTGCGCGGTCGTGTGGCAGCAGATGGGGGCACCCAGCGCACTCAATCTCGTGGAGCTCGGACCGGGACGCGGCACGCTCATCGCCGACGTGCTGCGCGCCACGCGGATCGTGCCGGGGTTTCACAATGCGCTCTCGGTGCATATGGTCGAGACCAACGCCGCACTCGTTCCCCATCAGAAGACCGCTCTTTCACCGTACGGTACAGTGCGCGCTACCTGGCACGGCAACGTCGGTGACGCGGCCCGCGGCCTGTCGCAAAACTCTGCGCCATTTCTCATGATCGCGAACGAGTTTCTCGACACGTGCGCCGCTCAACAATACATCGTCGAGAACGGCCGGCCGATCCTTCGCGGGGTCGGTCTCGATAGCAACGGCGAGCTTACCTTTACGCTTCTCACCCAACGTGAGGCGCCTTCGGACATGGCGTTGCTCGAAACCGCGCGTGACGGGGACTGCATCGAAATCCAGGACTTCAGCTTTTTCGCGCCGTTTCAGAGTCTCATGGCGGAACGGCTCGGGGCCGCGCTCTTCATCGATTACGGGTCGGCACGATCTCATCCTGCCGATACGCTTCAGGCGGTGCAGAACCAGCAGCGATGCTCGCCTTTTTCCTCGCCGGGCGAAGCCGATCTTTCCTTCCAGGTGGACTTCGCGCGCTTCCGCGCTTCAGCTCTCTCGGTGCCGGGACTCGCCGTGGATGGTCCCCAACCGCAGGCGGGCTTCCTCGGTCAGCTCGGCATCGTCGAGCGCGCATCGCGTCTCATGTCGGCGAACCCTGACAAGGCCGGAGCGATCGAGATCGGTGTGCAGCGCCTCATGGCACCTGTCGGCATGGGCTCGCGCTTTCTCGCCATCGGAGTGCGCTCGGCCGCGCTGCCTCCGCTGCCTGGATTTGAATGAGGCGGCGCTTCGCGGTTCAATCCGAAACGGAAAATGCTTAGATACGGCTCGCACAATGCGACGCGACATCGGAACACACAGGACGCCATGCTGAGCCCCATCGAGGCCGACAACCTTTCGATCCTCCCCGGCATTCGCCACGGATTCTTTACGCGTCAGGGCGGCGCTTCGCGCGGGCTCTACGCGAGCCTGAACTGCGGCGCGGGCTCGAAGGACGATCCGGTCGCCGTGGTCGAAAATCGAGCGCGCGTGGCCGAGCGTCTGGGCAGCGTCATGGACGACGTTCAGACCATTTACCAAATTCACAGCGGGACGGCACATGCCGTGGAGCGCTTGCAGCCGCGCGATGAGCTTCCGAAGGCCGATGCGCTCGTGACGCGCACGCGGGGCCTGGTGATCGGCGTTCTCACCGCGGATTGCGCGCCGGTGCTGTTCGCAGACGCGGAAGCAGGCGTTGTGGGCGCCGCACACGCCGGCTGGCGCGGGGCAATCGGAGGCATTCTGGAAGCCACCATTGCCCTCATGGAAGAAAACGGCGCGGACCGTTCGCGCATTCTTGCCGCTCTGGGGCCGACGATCGGGCCCAAATCCTACGAGGTGGGTCCGGAATTCGTTGCCGAGTTCGAGGCGGCAGATCCTGCCAACGCGCGTTTCTTTACCATTCCGAAGGGCCGCACAACGCCGCACTTCGATCTGCCCTCGTTCGTGCTCGACAGACTCGGCGGGCTCGGTCTCAGAGGAATCGAGCGCCAAGCGCACTGCACATATGAGAACGAATCGATGTTCTTCAGCTTCCGGCGCTCAACGCATCGAAAAGAGCCTGATTACGGACGCCAAATCTCCGCCATTGTTGTGGCCTAACTGCAAAATCCACAACCATGCTGTGTATCCTGAGGACAGAATTAGCCACGTCAGCCTTTTCGTCTCGATTCCGTCTGGACGCATGGCGGAGGGATAGCTACAGGACTCGGAGTGGGTACCGGCAACGTTCAGGAGAAGAAGGCCGCAAAGTGTGTACGCCGGCCGCCGGAGAACAGCGGATCATTCATAGGGGGGCGTCATCGTGACGACCATTGATGCTGCTGCGGCATGGCGTGGGAAGCGGTGTGTCGCGTTTGCAGTCCTGACGGGCTTCATTGGACTTGGCCTTGCCGGATGCGAGACGGGCTCCAGCCTTTTCGCGGGCGGTTCAGACCCTAACGCGTCCATCGCTTCTGGGCAGCCGCTCGCTGCGCCGACATCGCAATCGGCACGCATCGCCATCGCGCCCGTCATCGGTGCACCCGATGCGGTGGCCAAGCAGCTTCAAGCGCAGCTCACCACCGACATCGAGGCTCGGCGCATCAGCGTCGCCAAGAGCGCCAACGAATCTGCTGAATACACGCTGCGCGGCTATGTGGTGTCCGCGCGCGAGCAGGGCCGCACCAAGGTTTCTTACATCTGGGACGTGACCGATCCCGCCGGACAGCGCGTCAATCGCATCACCGGCGAAGAGGTGATCACAGGTGCGCGGTCCAGCGATCCGTGGGCGGCTGTGACGCCTCAGGTCGTGAGCACGATCTCGAACAAGACGGTGGGCTCGCTCGCCACATGGCTGCCGACGCAGCAGAGCGCAGCACCCGTGGCCATGGGGGGATCACCCGCGGGCACGGCGCAGCATTCGCCTGCCGTTGCGGGTAGCCTGCAGACGGCGGCTTCGTCGGTTGCGCAGTCGCCATCTGGAAGCGCTTACACGCCGGTTGCCGCTCCCACGAGCACAACCGCGACGACAACGACCGGCAGCATCGGACGGGGCAGCGTGACCGCGCTGGTGCCCAACGTCTCCGGCGCGCCTGGCGATGGCGGTGTCTCGCTTACCAATGCCATTCAGCGCGAGCTGACCCGGAACGGCGTTGCGCTCACCAGCGCGCCTTCGACGCAGACCTACCGGGTTGAAGGCAAAGTCGTGGTCGGCCAGGGCCAGAACGGCAAGCAGCCAATCCAGATCGACTGGGACGTCAAGGACCCGCAGGGTAAGACCTTGGGCACGGTGTCGCAGAAGAACGAGATCCCACAGGGCTCGCTGGATGGCGCGTGGGGCAAAACCGCCGACGCGGCAGCCTCTGCTGCGGCGCAAGGTATCCTCAAGCTCCTACCCGGCCAGGGCCAGACGCCGGGTTAACCGGCTGATGCCCTCCGGCCTCTCCGCCATCCATACCCGGCTGAGGGGCGTCGGCCACACCGATGTCACAGACAGTTCAACATGCCGAGCCCGGGTGGTTTACACACCCGGGCTCGCGCGCTATGACGCGCGTCATCGGACCGTCGCATGAGGGCATCCATGCCATTCGATGCGCGTGGTGAAAGTGCCAGGGGCAGCCAGACCATGAAGATTGTCGCCGGAAACAGTAACCGGCCTCTGGCGGATGCCATCTCACAGTATCTGAAGCTCCCGCCTGCGCGCTCGCAGGTGAAGCGCTTTGCGGACATGGAAGTGTTCGTCGAGATCCAGGAGAACGTGCGCGGACAGGACGTGTTCGTCATTCAGTCGACGTCGTTCCCCGCAAACGACAATCTCATGGAGTTGCTGATCCTCATCGATGCGCTGAAGCGCTCATCCGCCCGGCGCATCACGGCAGTGCTCCCCTACTACGGCTATGCGCGCCAGGATCGTAAACCAGGCCCGCGCACGCCCATTTCGGCCAAGCTTGTGGCCAACTTGATCGAGCGCGCCGGCGCCGACCGCGTGCTGACGGTCGATCTTCACGCCGGGCAGATCCAAGGCTTCTTCGACATCCCGACCGATAACCTCTTTGCCGCGCCTGTCATGGTGCGAGACATCGAGGATCAGTACGGCACCGAGAACCTGGTCGTCGTTTCACCGGACGTCGGCGGCGTGGTGCGCGCCCGCGCGTTGGCCAAGCGCATCGACGTGCCGATCGCCATCTGCGACAAGCGCCGCGAGCGGCCCGGCGAATCCGAGGTCATGAACGTGATCGGTGACGTCGAGGGCAAGCGCTGCATCCTCATCGACGACATCGTCGACAGCGGCGGCACGATCGTAAACGCGGCTGATGCCCTGCTCGAAAAGGGCGCGACAGAAGTGGTGTGCTACGTGACCCACGGCGTGCTCTCGGGCGGCGCCGTGTCGCGTATCCAGAATTCGCGGCTCAAGGCTCTCGTCATCACGGATTCCATCCTGCCGACGGCCGCCGTGCAGGCCGCGCGCAATATCCGCGTGTTGTCGATTGCACCGCTCCTGGGCGAGGCGATCCTCAGGACGTCGCGCGAAGAAAGCGTGTCGAGCCTGTTCTACTAAGGGCCCCGGCGTCTTCGCGCTTTTCCAAGCTCCCCTTCTCGCTTTGTATCGCGGACAGCCACGTCGGCCGTCGGCGTTCAACGTCCTCTACGTTTGGGGACCGCCACCAGGTCCGTTTTCGTTAAGCGCGAAGGCGGACGACTGTGCCCCGCTTGGGCTGGCATCCCCCTCCGAAGCTCCCCATAATTCCGTACCGATTCGCTTCTTGTGCATGCGTTCCTCAGCCTTCTCGTCTTCGAATTCCGGGACCCATGCCTACCAAGAGCCTCATGCCCGAGCGGCAGAATACCCGGGTCGAGCTCATCATGCTGGCCGCGGCCAGTCTTGGCTGCGTGACGGTTCTGACGGCGACGATCGCATCTGGCCGCCGGCTACTCGAAGGCGGCGGATTCCCGGGCGGGACGTGGTTGCTTGCCGGGCTCGTCGCCGTTGCGGCCATGGGCACCATCTACCTGCTTTTCCGTACGCTCACGGTCATGCGCCGGCAGGCTGCCCGTTCACGCGAGGAAGCGCGCCGCTTACGCCGGGCGCTCGCCGCCTCCGAGGCGCTCATCAAAGCCGAGCCGCAGGCGCTGCTGCACTGGGAGCAGGGCAAGGGCTTTTCCGTCGTCACCCATACGCTGACGGGTGTTCCCGGATTCCCTGCAAACAACATCGAGCTGATCAGGTTTGGCTTCTGGCTCGACAGCAAGAGCAACATGGCCCTGAAGTCGGCGCTCGACGGCCTCCTTGCCGAGGGCCGGGCGTTCAATCTGATCCTTAAGACGCTCGCGGGCGGACACGTGGAAGCGGACGGGCGAGCCGCCGGTGGGCGAGCCGTTCTGCGCTTCAAGGACGTAGCTGGCTACAAGCGCGATCTCTCCGTCATCCTCGACCAGCATATGCGCCTGGCGCGGGACGTGCGCGCGAGCCGTGCGCTACTCTCCGCGCTTCCGCATCCCGCTTGGCTTCGGGACCAGACGGGGCGGCTTACGTGGGTCAACGCGGCCTACATCAAAGCTGTCGAGGCCGAGAGCGAAGCCGAAGTGGTCGATGGGCAAATCGAGCTGCTCGAAACGCGCCAGCGGAAGGCCGTCGCCCGCGTTCTTAAAATGGGCGATACGTTTAAGGAGCGTATGCCGCTGGTGGTCGGCTCGGAGCGGAAGTCGCACGAGGTGACAGTGCTGCCTCTCGGAGATGCGACGGCGGGCGCTGCCATCGACGTGGCCGACGTGGAAAGCGTGAAGGGCGAGCTGGACCGACAGGTCGCCGCCTACGACCGGACGCTGGACCGCGTTGCGACGGCAGTTGCGATCTTCAACGCGGAACGCAAGCTCACGTTCTTCAACGCCGCCTATCAGAAGCTCTGGCAGCTAGACGCCGACTGGCTGCAGAGTGCGCCGACGGATGGCATGGTGCTCGACCGACTGCGCGAGTTCGGGCGCCTTCCGGAAGTCGTCAACTATCGCGAATGGAAAACGAAGGTTCTGCGCTGCTACACCGAAGAGCAGGAGCAGGAAGATTGGTGGCACCTGCCGGACGGGCGGATGCTGCACGTCATGGCCGCACAGCGCCCGGATGGCGGCGTAACATATCTCTATGAGGACGAGACCGAACGGCTCGAACTCGAAAGCAATTTCAAGCAGCACATCAACGTGCAGACGGAAACGCTGAACGCGCTCAAAGAGGGCGTGGCGGTGTTTGCCACCGATGGGCGGCTCTCGCTCTTCAATTCCGCGTTTGCGTCCATCTGGCGGCTATCGCCTCAGCAGCTTTCGGAGAACCCACACATTGACGCGTTCGTTCGCGTCGCGAAGGTGCTGTTCGACGAGCCCGCAAAATGGGCCGAGATCGTTCATATCGTGACCTCGTTCGACTCGCGCGATCCCGTCGAAGGGCAAATGCTGAGGCCGGACAACAGCGTGATCGATTACGCGGCCGCACCGCTGCCCGACGGTGGCACGCTGCTCACGTTTGTGGATGTCACGGATTCGAAACGTTATGAGCGCGCGCTGATCGAACGCAACGAAGCGCTGGAGACGGCCGACAAGCTGAAGAACCAGTTCATCGGCCACATCTCCTACGAGCTCAGGACGCCGCTCACCAACATCATCGGGTTCTCGGAACTTTTGGCCAATCCGATCTTCGGCGATCTCACGTCGCGCCAGAAAGACTATCTGGACGACATCGCGTTCTCGTCGAAAACGCTGCTCCAGATCATCGACGACATTCTGGATCTGGCAACCATCGATGCCGGAGGGCTCGAACTCAAGCTCGAAGCGGTGGACGTGCGGGCGCTCATCGACCGGGCGATCGGCAACGTGCGCGAGAGGGCCGCGCGGGCGCGCCTTACGCTCGACATCGCCATCGCGGACGATGCGACGACATTCCTGGCGGACCCGGAGCGCACGCGGCAGGTGCTCTCCAACCTCCTCTCGAACGCCGTTGGCTTCTCGAAGCCCGAGGGCGTGATCCACATCTCGTGCTGGCGGGAAGCCGGAACGATGGTGTTCTCGGTCGAGGACCAGGGGGTCGGCATCCCAAAGGAGCAACAGCGGCGCATCTTCAACCGCTTCGAGAGCATGAGCCAGGGCGGGAAGCACCGCGGCGCGGGGCTCGGGCTTTCCATCGTCAAGAGCCTGGTCGATCTGCACGGCGGCGATATGGTGCTCGACAGCGAGCCTGGAAGAGGCACAAAAGTCACGGTACGCTTCCCAGAGCGCGGTCTCGAACAGGAGCAGGATGGTTCCCCCGCAACCCCCACCACACCACGCGTGGCAGAAGGCTGACACCTCAGAGCCCGCCGTCCACCGGCTGGCCGAACGTGTGGCCCTTAAACTCACCGCCGGCGACATCGTCGCACTTCACGGCGATCTCGGCGCGGGCAAGACGACGTTCGCGCGTGCGCTCATTCGCGCAGTGCTGGCCGACGCAGACGCCGAAATCCCGAGTCCGACCTTTTCGCTCGTGCAGGCCTACGCGTCGGCGCGGCTCGAACTCATGCATCTCGATCTTTACCGGATCGGACACGAGGACGAACTCGAAGAACTTGGCCTCGACGAACATCTCGCCATCGGCGCGGCGCTGATCGAATGGCCAGAGCGTGCCCCGGGGCTTCGCGCGCCGAACCGGCTCGACATCCACATCTCGCAAGGCAAAGGTGCGGACGAGCGCAACGTGCGTTTAGAAGGCCACGGCACGTGGGGGCCGCGCCTCGTACGCCTCGCGGACATGTCGGAATTTCTCGATACCAATCCGCCTTGGGATGTGGCGCACGCTTTGCACCTTCAGGGCGACGCCTCGACGCGCGCCTATGCGCGGCTCTCGAGCGGCGCGCGCACCGCGATCCTCATGGATCAGCCGCGCCAACCGGATGGGCCGCCGATCCAAGACGGCAAGCCCTATAGCCGCATTGCGGCGCTGGCTGAAGATGTGCGCCCGTTCGTGGCAGTCGCGTCTGCGTTGCGCGATGCCGGGCTGAGCGCGCCAGAGATTTACGCCGCCGATCTCGACCGCGGTTTTCTCGTGCTCGAAGACTTCGGCGACCGGGTGTTCGGCCGCGAGATGGTGTCCGGCACGCCGCAGGCCGAGCTTTGGCGGGCGGGCGTCGACACGCTGCTCGCGATGAGCACTTTAACGGTGCCCGATACCATTCCGCTTGCTGACGGCAGCGTTCACCGGGTGCCCGTGCAAGATCATACGGTGCTGGCCATCGAGGTTGGCCTGCTACCCCAGTGGTATTGGCCGGCGGTGCACGGCACGCCGATCCCGGAGGATGCGCGAGCGGAGTTTACGCATCTCTGGGAGGACGTGTTTACGCGGCTCGCGTCCGAACCCAGGGGCTGGGTGCTGCGCGACTACCATTCTCCGAATCTGGTGTGGCTACCGGAGCGCGACGGGCCGCGCCGCGCCGGGTTGCTCGACTTCCAAGACGCGCTCTCAGGCTCACTCGCCTACGATCTGGTGTCGCTCCTGGAAGACGCCCGCGTTGACGTGCCGGCCCCGCTCGCGGACGAACTGCTCGCGCACTACCTCGATGTTCGAAGCGCGACGCAGCTTGGCTTTGACGTAGAGGCATTCCGCTTCGCGTATGCAGCGCTCGGCGTTCAGCGCAACACCAAGATCCTGGGTATTTTCGCGCGGCTGGCCATGCGCGACGGGAAACCTTCGTATTTGCGTCATATCCCGCGCCTATGGGGGTATCTTGCGCGCGGTCTGGCGCACCCGGATCTCGAGCCGATCCGCGGGTGGTTCGACCGGCATTTTCCGGAAGCGGCGCGCCACGCGGTGCCCGACGTTCCCCTTTCGAAAAGCCCGTCTTGATGAACGAACCCGTGACGACTGCAATGGTGCTGGCCGCCGGTCTCGGCACGCGGATGCGTCCGCTGACGGATGCGGTACCGAAACCGCTCGTGCGGCTCAAAGGCAAGCCGCTGCTCGACCATGTGCTCGATAGGCTGTCAGCGGATGGGATACAGCGTGCCGTGGTCAACGTGCATTACATGCCCGACCAGCTCGAAGCGCATCTGGCGGGCCGTGCGTCTCCTGCCATCACCATTTCCGACGAGCGCGGCGTGCTGCTCGATACGGGCGGCGGAGTGGCGAAGGCGCTACCATTGCTCGGCGACGCGCCGTTCCTGATCCACAATTCCGATTCCGTTTGGGCGGAAGGGATCGGATCGAACATTCGTCGGCTCGTTCGCGCTTTCGACCCCGAGCGCATGGATAGCCTGTTGTTGCTTGCCCTCGGCGCGGACAGCCTCGGTTATGACGGCCACGGCGATTTCGTGATGGCGTCCGACGGCGCACTCGCGCGGCGCGGCGAGCGCTCAGAAGCGCCGTTCGTGTTTGCGGGCGTGTCGATTGCGCATCCGCGCCTGTTCGAGGATGCGCCCGAGGCTCCCTTCTCTCTCAACGTCTTGTGGAATCGCGCGATGGCGCGCGGGCGCCTGTTCGGGCTCCGGCTCGAAGGCACGTGGATGCATATCGGCACGCCGCAAGCGGTGGACGACGCGGAACGGTGGATAGATCGCGCCGCGGGCACCTGAGCCCTGCCGTTGCGGTGTACGGTCGGCCCCGATTCCTGCGGCCCATGAGGGGCTCGCGCACTCGGAAATTCTGGACACGCCGATCACGATGACCAAGCCGGAAGGCGCCAACATTTACACCGTCGAGGCCGGGCGCCCGTTTCTCGATTGTCTCGCTGCGGCCATTCTGAACGGCAGTCTGCCCGCTCGCGGCGGACCCGTGCCGTCCGTGCTCGACCTGCCCCGCATTACACTTTACCTGCCGACACGGCGCGCCACGCGCGCGCTTCAAGACGCGTTTCTCCGTGCAGCAGGCGGCCGTGCGCTTCTTCTCCCGAAAGTCGTGCCGGTGTCCGAGGGCGAGGAAGATCTTTCGCTCATCACGGCAGCGGTGCAGACCGGCGAACATACCGCTGCGATCTTGCCTGCCATCTCCGAACTCGAGCGACGCCTCGTGCTCACGAGCCTGATCCGGCGCTGGACAGAGACGCTCGCTGCGCAAGAGGCCGAAGGCGGACCCGCCGCGGATGTGATCGCCAGCACGTCTGCACAAGCCGCCGTGCTGGCGCATGAACTCGCCCAGCTCATGGACATGGTGGAGACGGAGGGTGTGAACCTCGACCGGCTCGCGGAGCTCGTGCCAGAAACATTCTCCGAGCATTGGCAGAGAACGCTGCGCTTCCTCGAAGTCATCACGCTGGCGTGGCCCGGCTATCTTGCTGGGACCGGATCGCTGTCGGCGGCTGCGCGGCGGAATGCGGTGATCCGCGCCGAGGCGGAACGGCTGCAAACCTCTCCGCCCACGGCGCCTGTCATCGTCGCCGGCGTGACGGGCTCGATCCCGGCGACCGTCGAATTGATGCGCGCGGTGGCAGCGCTTCCGAACGGCGCGATCGTGCTGCCGGCGCTCGACACGACGCTCGACGACGCGAGCTTTGCGCGCATCGTGCCGGATCATCCCGAGCATCCGCAGTTCGGCCTCAAGAAGCTGCTCGACGCGCTTGGGTGCGACCGGCGAGGCGTCGTGCATCTTGGCGACGTGTCGAATAGCGCTGCCAACGCGCGGGCGCGGTTGATCTCGGAGGCGATGCGCCCGGCCGGGACGACGGCGCTTTGGGAGACGTTCGCCGCAGACGCGCGCCGCGATCCTGCGAAGGCAACGCCGGAGGGTCTCAGCCTTGTTGAAGCGCCGACGGCGCAGGACGAGGCGGAAGCGGTCGCGCTCATCCTGCGCGAAGCAGCGGAGACTCCGGGGCGCACGGCGGCGCTCGTCTCACCCGACCGGCTGCTCGCACGCCGCGTTGCGGTGCGGCTCGAAGCCTGGGGCATCACGGTCGACGATTCCGCCGGGCGGCCGCTGCGCAAGACACCACCGGGCGCGTTGCTCGATCTCGTGATCGACGCGGTGGAGACGCGGTTCGCACCAGCCGCCGTGGTCGCACTCTTGAAGCATCCTCTCGCGCGGCTCGGTCTCGATCCGTTCGCCGTGCGGCGCGCAGCGCGCGCGCTCGAACTCGCGGCTTTCCGGGCGCCTTATCTGGGCGACGGGATCGCGGGTGTCGAAGCAGCACTTGAACGGGCATCCGACAATCGGGCGCAAGGTGTCCGTCAGCATCCCGCCGTCGACCGGCTTTGGGACGAAGACTGGAACGGCGCACACGACCTGATCCAGCGTCTCGCTCAGGCTTTCTTGCCGCTCACCGCGCTCTACGCGTGCGAAGGGGACGTGGCATTGCGCGATCTTGCGGATGCGCATTATAAAGTTGCTGAAGCGATGGCTGCGCTTCCGCCGGAGGATACGCCCGACGACGCGCCGGAGTGTCCGCTCTGGCGGGATGAAGCGGGGGCAACGGCTGCACGCTTCTTCGCGAGCCTGCTCGACGAAAGTTTGCCGTCCCTCGATCTTCCCGCCACCGATTACGCCGATCTCTATCGCAGCCTTGCGGCAGCCGAGACGGTGCGCCCGCGCGGTCCCGTCCATCCGCGTCTCTTCATCTGGGGGCCGTTCGAAGCGCGCTTGCAGCAAACGGACGTTGTCGTGCTCGGCTCACTCAACGAAGGCACGTGGCCGCAGGCGGCAGATCCCGGTCCGTGGCTCAACCGGCCGATGCGTGAAGCGCTCGGCTTGCCTTCGCCAGAAGAAAAGAACGGGCAGGCGGCACACGACTTCGCGACGCTGCTTGCGGCACCCGAGGTGGTGCTCACACGCGCAGCCAAAAAAGACGGCGTGCCGACCGTGCCCTCGCGCTGGCTGTTGCGGCTCAAGGCGCTGCTCGACGGCATGGGGGCACAGAACGCGCTGACACCGAAACTGCCCTGGCTTCATTGGGCGCGCGACCGGGACCGTGCGGAGCCGGTGCGACGGCTCACCGTGCCTGAGCCGCGCCCAGCTCTTGCCGCGCGCCCGCGCAAGCTTTCGGTTTCACGTATCGAGACGTGGATCGCGAACCCTTACGCGATTTTCGCGCGCGAAATTTTGGGGCTTCAGCCACTCTCGCCGCTGGGCGAACAGCCGGGGCCGGCGCTGCGCGGCAGCATTATTCATCACGCGCTTTCGGAATTCGCGAAAGCCTATCCGAGCGAGCTTCCGGACGATCCGGAAGCCGAGCTCGTCCGATTTGCGCGCGCCACGCTCGATGCTTATGCCGCGCATCCGCGCATCGCGGCTTTCTGGGTGCCGCGCTTCGCGCGCTTTGCCGAATGGTTTGCGAAGACGGAGGCAGACCGGCGCACAGGCGTGGCCACGGTCCAGGCCGAGGTTGCGGGCGAGCTGGTTTTCGACGCGCCGGCCGGGCCTTTCAAGCTTACGGCGCGGGCGGACCGTATAGACATCGCGCAGCACGGCCTCGTGATCTCCGACTACAAGACGGGCGCACCGCCCACGGACAAGAAAGTGCTCGCTGGCGTGTCTCCGCAGTTGCCGTTGGAAGCAGCCATCGCCCTCGATGCCGAGTTGGGATTTGAGGAGATCGGACATCGGCCCGTTACGACATTGCGCTACATCCGCGCTTCGGGCGGCGAGCCGCCAGGCGAGGAACGCGACATCAAAACGGACGACATTGCCGCTCTTGCTGCGCAGGCGCTCGACGGACTCATGCGGCACGTGGCGCGCTTCGACGATCCTGCAACACCGTACCGGCCGCTCCGGCGGGCCGGGTTTAGCTACGACTACGACGATTATGCGCATCTCGCTCGCGTCGCGGAATGGTCATCCGGCGCCATCATGCAAGAGGAGGCGTGAGGCATGACAACTCCCGCGTCCATCGCTGCCGAATTGGCCGAAACAACGCGCCGCCAGGCTGCCGCTGCCGACCCGCTCGCCTCATGCTGGGTCTCTGCCAACGCAGGGACCGGCAAGACGCACGTGCTCACCATGCGCGTGCTGCGGCTTCTGCTCGCGGGTACGCCGCCCGAGCGCATCCTGTGTCTCACCTTTACGAAAGCCGCCGCGGCAGAGATGTCGAAGCGCGTGTTCGAGAGCCTTGCCAAGTGGGTGATGCTGTCTGACGCGGACCTCGGCGAGACGCTTTCGAAATTTCTCGACCGCAAGCCGACACCGGAAGAGATGCTGCTCGCGCGCACCCTCTTCACGCGTGCGACCGAGACGCCGGGCGGACTCGGTATCGTCACTATTCATGCGTTCGCAGAGCGCCTGTTGCAGAGATTTCCGCTTGAAGCGGGCGTCACGCCAGGCTTCTCGATCCTCGACGACACGACCGCCAAAAAACTGATGCGGGACGCCATCGACCACGTCATCGGGGCGGCGGCGCGCGACACCAAGAGTACGCTCGGCCGGGCGCTGGAAGCGGCCATCGCCTACGCCGCCGACGATCACTTCGACGACATCCTAACGGATGCCGTGAATCGCCGCGACTGGCTCGAATCCGTCGCACGCCTTCCTTCCGAAACCGAAGGCGGGCCTGAAGGACTCGAGATGGCCGAGATGCTCTATCGGCGCCATTTTGGCGTTCGCGCGGGCATCACGCGCGCCGCGATCGAAGCAGAGGCGGCGGCTGTGCTTTCCGCGAGCGAACTCGCTCACATCCGCGATGTGTTGCGCGCAGGAACGAAGAGCGATTGCGATCTTGCCGATCTTGCGGCCGCTGCAATTTCCACTGGCTCCGACACCCACCGCATGACGGCGCTCTGCGGTCTTCTTCTTACGAAAGACCACGAGCCCAGAAAGCGGCTCATCACGAAGGCATTGTCGGCCAAGAACCCCGAAGTGGAACCCTTGATGTCGCGCGCGCAGAGCCGATTGCTCTCGTTCGTGTCGGAGTGCCAAGGGGCGGTCGCGGTTGAAGCGACGATGGCGCTGATCCGGCTCGCCGGTGCGGTGCGTCAGCGCTATCACAACGCCAAGGTGCGCCGCGCCGCGCTCGACTTCGACGATCTCATCGCACGCGCGCAGAACCTTCTTGCGAACAGCTCATCGGTCGAGTGGGTGCTTTACAAGCTCGACCGCGGCCTCGACCACATCCTCGTGGACGAAAGCCAGGATACGAGCCCTTCGCAATGGCGGGTCGTGGAAGCCATTGCGGGAGAATTTTTCTCAGGCACCGGCGCGCGCGAGGATGTCGTGCGTACGCTGTTTGCCGTTGGCGACGAAAAACAGTCGATCTATTCGTTTCAGGGCGCTGCGCCCGAGATGTTCTCGGCCATGGGCGACCGCTTCGCTTCGCTCACGGAGAGCGCCGGCGCCACGTGGCAGCGCATTCCGCTCACGCTCTCGTTCCGCACCGTCGCGCCCGTGCTCGATGCGGTGGATCGCGTGTTTGCCGATACGGCGCGCACACCGGGCGTCACGCCGGCGCCTCACGTTGCGCAACGCGCCGGTCATGCGGGCCTCGTCGAGCTTTGGGAGACCGAGCAGTACGAGGAAGCAGAGCCTGCCGACGCCTGGTCTCCGCTCGAAGACAAGACGGCCGAGCCTCCCGTCGTACGGCTCGCCAACCGCATTGCGGATACGATCCAGGGTTGGATCGCGACGGGCGAAACACTCGTCTCCACTAGCCGGCCGATCACACCGGGCGATATCCTGATCCTCGTGCAAAAGCGCAATCCGTTCGCGGCGCCGATGGTGCAGGCGCTCAAAGCGCGCGGCATTCCCGTGGCCGGCGCCGATCGGATGCGGCTCACCGAGCAGATTGCCGTGCAGGACATGCTCTCGCTTGGAGATTTCCTGACGCTGCCGGAGGACGACCTTGCGCTTGCCGAAGTGTTGAAGAGCCCGATCTTCGGTCTCGACGACGCGGATCTCGAAGTGCTCGCGTGCGGGCGAAAGGGAACGCTGTGGAAGGCGCTGCTCGACGCCAGCCGCGACGTGCCGCGCTTCGTGGAGGCAGCCGAAACGCTTAAGCGATGGCGCAAGGCGGCCGACTTCCGCCCACCGTTCGAGTTCTTCGCGGACATCCTCGATCGCGACGGCGTGCGCAAGCGGCTCATCGCGCGTCTGGGGTTGGATGCGGCGGACCCGCTCGACGAATTCCTCGACCTCGCGCTCACCTACGACGACGGTGCGCCCCCGTCGCTCGCCGGCTTCCTCGCGTTCATGCGCGACGGCGAACGCGACATCAAACGCGACATGGAGCATGGCAGAAACGAGGTGCGCGTAATGACGGTGCACGGCGCGAAGGGCCTCGAAGCACCCGTCGTTTTTCTTCCCGATACGTGCAGCGTCGGCTCGGCGGCGAGCCGTGGCGGGCGGCCCATGGTGCTCGACGACATGCCGCGACCGGCGGGTATGGGGGCGCCGTTCGTTTGGCCGGTGAAGGGCACGAGCGGTGTCGACGCCATTCAGAGTGCGCGCCAGACGCTGGCGCAGCGCGAGCGCGAGGAGCGCAACCGGCTTCTCTACGTGGCGATGACGCGCGCGCGCGACCGGCTTTATGTTGCGGGTTTCGAAGGCAAGAAGGGCCGCGGCACCGATTGCTGGTACGACTTGATCGAGGCCGGTCTTGCGGATTGCCTGCAGCGCGCCACGCTGGCGGACGGTCGCGAGGTGCGCCGGCTCGAAGCGCCGCAGACAGCGGATGTCAAAGCACCCGATCACGCAGCGGAGGCCAAGGATGCTCCATCACCGCCGCCCGCTTGGGCCGTACAGCCCGCGCCGCGCGAACCGCAGCTCACGGTGCCGCTCGCGCCGTCGCGGCTTGCGCCTTATGAGACGGACGACGAAGGCGAACCTCTGCGCGTCTCGCGACCGCCAGACCCGCGCGACGAACCGGCCGCGCTCAGTCCAGGTAAACTTCAGGGCGAGAGCCGCTTTCTGCGCGGAACGCTTACGCACGCGCTGCTCGAACACCTGCCGCAAATCGCGCCAGACGCGCGCGCGCGGGCTGCGGCAGCGTTCCTTGCAGAGCGGGGACGCGGGCTACCGGAGCGCACGCGCGTGAGCATTGCGGCCGAAGCGCTCGGCCTTATCTCCGATCCGTCGTTCGCTGCGGTGTTTGCCCCCGATAGCCGTGCGGAGGTTCCGATCGTTGCCGTCATCCCTCGTCCACACGATACGGGTGGCGGACCGCCGCTTCGGATTGCCGGGCAGATCGACAGGCTCGCGGTCACCGACGATTCGGTTCTGATCATCGACTACAAGACGAACCGCGCCGCGCCAGTGAACCACTCGGCCGTCGCCGCCGTTTACCTTTACCAGCTAGCAGCCTACCGGCTGGCTGTCCGCGACATCTTTCCCGGCCGGGCGGTTCGCGCCGCACTGCTCTGGACAGAAAGCCCCCATCTGATGGAAATTCCTGAGGAAATTCTCGACGCCCACGCTAGAGACCTGTGGCATGTCGACAGGCTCCGCCTTGACGCTTAAGGGGGCCATTCCTACTTTCACGGTCCGCTTGGGCCGGGCTCAGACCACCCGGCACATGCCGCAATAGGAGAAACACCGAAATGACCGCACTCGTATCCGACGACACCTTCGACCAAGAGGTCCTGAAGTCGAGCGAGCCTGTCCTCGTGGACTTCTTCGCCGAATGGTGCGGTCCATGTAAGGCCATGGCGCCAGCGCTCGAGCAGGTTGCATCCGAGCTCAAGGGCAAGGTCAAAGTGGTGAAGATCGACGTGGACCAGAGCCCCGCGATCACCACCAAGTATGGCATTCGCGCCATGCCGACGCTGATCATCTTCAAGAACGGCGAAGTCGCAGGCCAACACGTCGGCGCGCTCGTTCAGAAGCGCAAGCTCGAAGAGTGGCTCGGCCAGCACGTCGAGAACGTCGCGTAAGCCGCGATGTCACCGACCTGGAACGCCAAAGGGCTCCCGTGAGGGGGCCCTTATCTTTTGCGCTGCCGCCACGCTCTCAGCTCAGTTGGCCTGCGGCTCGACGCCTTCCTGGAGCGCGAGCACGTGGCCCGCGAGGTAAAGCGAGCCGGTGATCAGGATACGTTTGGGACCGGGATCGATTGCGTCGATCCGCTTCAGGGCGGCCTCGACGGATGTTTCGGCTTCCGCGTTGAGAGAGACGGATTGCGCCGTCTCCGCAAGCTCGCCGGGCTGGAAGGGGGATTCGTGCGCGCCTGGGATCGGCACGCCGACGACGTGACGCGCGAGCCCACGGAACGCGCCAAGAAAACCCGCCGCATCCTTCAAGCCCAGCATTCCGACCACGAGATAAAGCGGCTTCGGCGCGCGCTCTTCGAGGTCGGCAAGCGTTTCCGCCAGGAAACGCCCCGCTGCGGGATTGTGGCCTCCGTCGAGCCACAGCTCCGATCCGGGCTTCAGAAGCGATGGCAGCGGCCCGCTGTCGATGCGCTGCATCCGGGCCGGCCAGCGCGCTTCAGTCAACCCGCGCTCTATGGCTTCCTCGGACACCTTCACACCATCGATCAGGCCGTCGAGCTCCAAAGCGGCGGCCACCGCCGTGCCCGCGTTGATGATCTGGTGCGGCCCGATGAGCGCAGGCAACGGCAGATCAAGCAACTGATCCGCCCGTTGCACGACGAGCCGTCCGCGCTGCTCGTACGCGTCGTAGGCGCTGCCCCACACGACGAGGGGAGCCTTGAGGCGCGCTGCCTCGCGCGCGATCACCTCGTGCACCGTGTCCTCTTGCTGCGAGACGACGCAAGGCACGCCGGGTTTGAGGATGCCCGCCTTTTCCGCTGCGATGAGCTCGACCGTGCTGCCGAGTTTATCGGCATGATCGTAGGAGATCGGGGTCAGCACCGTCAGCGCGGGTTTCTCGACGACATTGGTCGCGTCGAGCCGGCCGCCGAGGCCAACCTCAAGCAGAACGACGTCGGCGGGATGCTCGGCAAAGGCCAGAAGCGCGGCCGCGGTCGTAATCTCGAACTGGGTGATGTCGTCGCCATCGTTGACGGCCTGCGTGCGCGAAAGAACGTCGACGAGCACATCCTCGGCGATGGGACGCGTGACGCCACCGGCTCCGGCCAACGCGATCCGCTCGTGAAAACGCACGAGGTGGGGCGACGTGTAGACATGCACGCGCAGCCCGGCTGCCGTCAGGATCGCCCTGAGATAGGCCGTCGTCGATCCCTTGCCATTCGTCCCCGCAATGTGGACGACGGGGGCTAAGGATCTGTGCGGATTGCCGAGCTTGGCCAAAAGGCGTTCCACCCGGCCCAGCGAGAGATCGATGAGCTTGGGGTGGAGCAGCTTAAGGTCAGCGAGAAGCTGGTCGCTGGTCAGGATGGCACGCCCCTCCTTCTCAGGGCCGCGTTTCTCGCCACATGAAACCGGCGTCATGCCGAGTTCAACCAGGCGTTTGGAACTCATTGGGGTCAGGATACATCGGCGCGCGCGGCTCAGAAACATCGCCGCGAGAGAAAACCCGATCAATTCTTCGGGCCGTCCCTGCCCTCTTCCGCATCCCCCGTGCCGGTCGTCTCATCGCGCTGAGCCTCAGCGCTCTCCGCGCCCGCACCGAAGCGCTCGGCATCCTCGACGGGCTCAAGCTCGATGGCCGTGCTCTCGATCAGCTTGCCGTCAACGGCGCTTCCGTTCGGTTGTGCGCGGCCGTTGCCGCGACGCGACGCCGTCTTTTCGGCAGGCGCCGGATTGCCGGTCAGGAGCGCGCAAATACGGCTCAGCGTCTCGCGCATCTTGTGGCGATGCACGACCATGTCGATCATGCCGTGCTGCAAGAGATATTCGGCACGTTGGAAGCCGTCCGGCAGTTGCTCGCGGATGGTCTGCTGAATGACACGGGGACCGGCGAAGCAGATGAGCGCGCCCGGTTCCGCGATGTGGATGTCGCCCAGCATCGCGTAAGACGCCGTGACGCCGCCGGTGGTCGGATCTGTGAGCACGACGATGTAGGGCAGCTTCAGCTCGCGCAGGCGCTGCACGGCAATGGTCGTACGCGGCATCTGCATGAGCGAGAGAATGCCCTCCTGCATCCGGGCGCCGCCAGACGCAGCAAAGAGGATGAACGGCGAGCGGCGCTCGGCTGCGCGCAACATGCCTGCGATCACAGCTTCACCGGCGGCCATGCCGAGCGAGCCGCCCATGAATTCGAAATCCTGCGCAGCGGCGACGACGGGCTGGCCATCGAGCGTGCCTTCGCCCACGAGAACGGCATCCTCCATGCCGGTCTTGGTGCGCGCATCCTTGATGCGATCCGTGTAGCGGCGGCCATCGCGGAAGCGCAGCGGATCCTGCGGGACGGCCGGGATCGGCACGATCTCGAACGCGCCGCCGTCAAAGAGATGCGCGAGCCGCTGCCGGGCGCCCATCTTCATGTGATAGTTGGAGCCCGGAACGACGAATTGATTGGCCTCGAGGTCTTTGTAGAAGACCATCTGGCCCGTCTCCGGGCATTTCACCCAGAGGTTCTCCGGCACTTCGCGCTTCGTGGTGAGGAAGCTGCGGATCTTGGGCCGGACGACGTTGTTAATCCAATTCACGCTTGACCGCTCCTCACGTCCCGCCTCTCCTGGGACAGCGCCATTCCTACCGTCTTCGTCTCGAAAGTTCGCCGTGAGCCACCCGCTCGCGAGCGGGCCTCGGCTCATCCCGTCCGGGCACTCACGCTTCGCGGAGTGCCGCGCTCAGGCGACCGACCAAACTTAGGACGGAGGCGACCGTATTTCCAGTCGCGACGCCATCCTGAGTTAAGCTGTCTTCAATGGTCCGCACCAAGGCGGAGCCCACCACGACGCCATCGGCACCCTTTGCCATAGCGCGGGCCTGCTCAGGCGTTCTTACGCCGAAACCAACCGCTACGGGAAGCGTTGTCGCGCGTTTGAGGCGCGCAACCTCGGCTTGTACATCGTCCGGATTGGCCGATGCGGCGCCCGTGATGCCGGTGATGGAGACGTAGTAAAGGAAGCCCGACGTATTTTTCAGCACCGTTTTCAAGCGCTTATCGTCGGTTGTCGGGGTCACGAGACGGATGAAGTTGATCCCCCTCTCGATCGCCGGGAGGCAAAGCTCGCCGTCCACCTCAGGCGGCGTATCGACCACGATGAGGCCATCGACGCCCGCTGCGGCGGCTTCGTCCAAGAACGCCTCGTTCGGATAGACGTAGATCGGATTGTAGTAGCCCATGAGCACGATGGGCGTGTCGTTGTCGGTCTTGCGGAATTCGCGGACCATGGCGAGTGTATCGCGCATCTTGTGGCCCGCCTTGAGAGCCCTCAGAGATGAGGCCTGAATGGCCGGTCCGTCGGCCATGGGGTCCGAGAACGGCATGCCGAGTTCGATGACGTCGGCGCCCGCGCCGGGGAGCCCTGCGAGAATCGCCTTCGACGTTTCGAGATCCGGGTCTCCCGCGGTGACGAAGGTGACGAGGGCGGCGCGGCCTTCCGCTTTCAGCGCGGCGAAGCGACGGTCGATGCGCGTTTCGTTTGTCTTGGTCAAAGCTTGATCCCCAGATAGCCCGCGACGGCGAACACGTCCTTGTCGCCGCGCCCGCACATGTTCATGACGAGAATGTTGTCCTGGGGCAGCGTCGGCGCGAGCTTCGTCACCCAGGCGAGCGCGTGCGAGGGTTCGAGCGCGGGGATGATGCCTTCGAGCTTTGCCGAGAGCTGGAACGCTTCGAGCGCTTCCTTGTCGGTGATCGGCACGTAGTTCACCCGGCCCGTATCCTTGAGCCAGGCATGCTCAGGGCCGACGCCCGGATAATCCAAGCCTGCCGAGATGGAATGGCCTTCGAGGATCTGGCCCTCGGAGTCCTGTAGTAGATACGTGCGATTGCCGTGCAGCACGCCGGGGCTGCCGCCACTCATGGACGCGGCGTGACCGTTCTCGACATCCACGCCATGCCCGCCAGCTTCGACTCCGTAGATGGCGACGCCTTCGTCATCGAGGAAGGGATGGAAGAGACCGATGGCGTTCGAGCCGCCGCCGATGCAGGCGACGAGCGTATCGGGGAGACGGCCTTCGCGCTCCATCATCTGCTGGCGCACCTCGTTGCCGATGATGGCCTGGAAGTCGCGCACCATGGCGGGATAGGGATGCGGGCCTGCGGCGGTGCCGATCAGGTAGTACGTATCGCGCACGTTGGTGACCCAATCGCGCAGCGCCTCGTTCATCGCGTCCTTCAGCGTGCCGGCGCCTGCCGTGACCGGATTGACCTTGGCGCCGAGCATGTGCATGCGCGCGACGTTCGGAGCCTGACGCGCCACGTCGGTCGCGCCCATGTAGATCTCACACGGAAGGCCGAAGCGCGCGCACACCGTGGCCACCGCCACGCCATGCTGGCCAGCGCCTGTCTCTGCGATGATGCGCGTTTTGCCCATGCGGCGCGCAAGCTGGATCTGGCCAAGGCAGTTGTTGATCTTGTGGCTGCCGGTGTGATTGAGCTCGTCGCGCTTGAAGTAGATCTTTGCGCCGCCCGTGCCGCCCGATTGCTTCGCCGCGTCACGGAAATGCTGGGTGAGGCGCTCGGCGTAATAGAGCGGGCTCGGCCGGCCGCCGTAATGAAGCAGCAGGTTGGTCAACTCCGTCTGGAACGCAGGATCATTCTTGGCGGCGTCGTAGGCCGTTTCGAGATCCAGGATCAGCGGCATCAACGTCTCGGCGACGAACCGTCCGCCGAAGAGACCGAATTGGCCTTCTGCATCCGGGCCCGCGCGCAGTGTGTTGCGCTTGGCGTCCGCCGTCTTGTCTTCCTTCGAGGCCATCTCCGGCTGTCCTCTCGCGTAGCACGCCCGGGAGGGGCGAAATTTCATGCCTGCTTAGGCCATGAACTCACAATTGGAAAGGCATTGACGCGAGGACTTTCGCGACGTGCTGGAAGCACGCCTCCGGCATGACCCGGAAGCGCGAAAGGACCGCGCCCCTTCGGGGTGAGCCAAGACAAGCCAATGGCGGCGTCAAACCGCTTGCCCGATGCATAGGCATCGCGCGGCACGCTTTTCCGGGCCTTTGGCTTGTCTTGGCTCATCAATGTCCCTTCAAATTGTGAGTTCATGGCCTTGCGGCCTTTGCGGCCGTAAGGAAGCGGCGGATGCGCTCAGGGTCTTTCTCACCGGGCCGGCTTTCGACGCCGGAGGAAACATCGACGATCGCCGCGCCGGTGAGCGCAACGGCGGCGGCAACGTTTTCTGGCGTGAGGCCGCCCGCGAGCGCGAACGGCGTCCTACCCTTGGCGGCTTCAAGAATGCGCCAGTCGAACGTGAGGCCGTTGCCGCCGGGCAGCGATCCCGGATCGGCGGGAGGCTTGGCGTCAAACAAAAGCATCTCAGCGGCTCTGCCGTCCGGTGCCAGATGGTCGAAGGCAGCGGCGACATCATCGGCATCGCCCACCGGCACCGCTTTGAGGATGCGGAGACCGCTCATCTTTCGCACCGCTTCGACCCGTGCCGGTGTTTCGTGCCCATGGAGTTGTATGAGGTCTGGTTTGATCTTCTGCGCGACGACTTCGACGAGCGCGTCGTCGGGATCGACCAGAAGCGTTACGACCTCCGCGCCGCCACGATCGCGCGCGCGCGCCGCCAGAGCGGCGGCCTCATCGAGCGAGACGTTGCGCGGGCTCTTCGGGAACAGCACGAGGCCGACGAGGTCGGCACCGGCATCGAGCGCGGCATCGAGTGCGTCGCTGGTGCGAATTCCGCAGATTTTCACGCGTATGGACATGGGTGTTGCCGTGTCGTTGCGGATTGGAGCGTGATCGCACGGACCCGCCGTATGGGCCGAGAGAGGCGCAATCCTACAGCGGAAAAGAGCTTAAGCAGCGTCGCGTTTGACGGGTGCGGCAAGTGCCTTGGTGCGGGCGCCCACGTCCGCATCGCGCTCGCGCATGAGCCTGTCGGCCTCGACATGCCATCGCTTGGCTTCACTCGCCCGCTGACGCGCGATGCGACGCCATCGCCCTTGAGAAAACCACGTCGCGGCGCCGCCCAGCAGCACGCCGATCAGAAGCATTCCGAACAGGTAGGCGTAGAACGGCAGCATGATCGACAATGCGGGTTGATCGGGCCGGAAGGGATCGAGCACGAGGCGAACGCTATGGCGGTTTGCGACCGCAAGCGTGATCAGCAGCGCAGCCGCGGGAAAAGCGGTCAACAGCCAAAGAATTCGCTTGAGCACGCTCGTTCCTCTCGCCCGCTACGCAACCAGCATCAATCTCTCGGATCAGCCGTCGCCGTCGTTGAGGCGATCGCGCAGCTCCTTGCCCGTCTTGAAGAACGGGACGAACTTTTCCGCAACCGGCACCGGATCGCCCGTGCGCGGGTTGCGACCCTGACGCGCCGCGCGGTGCTTCACCGTGAACGCTCCGAAGCCTCTGAGCTCGACCCGATCGCCCTGCGCAAGCGCATCGACGATCTCGTCGAACACGACGTTCACGATGCGCTCGACGTCCCGATGGTAGAGATGCGGATTCGATGCTGCAATTTTTTGGATGAGCTCAGATTTGATCAAAGCACACGCCTCCCGGAAAAGGTATTGGTTTTTCTTCAATTTTCGGAAGGTTGCCAAACAGATACGAGGCCGTCAAGACCAACTCGCTCCAGCACCGCCGGAAGGCGCGGAAGGTTAAAAATGCTGCCTAGCAGGGCGGCAAGCACAGTGCCCGTGGCTCCCGACTGTGACCCGGAGAGGGCGCTCCAAGAATTCTCCGCGCGCGGACGCCAGGTCACCACGTTGAGGTCCGTCGAAATCCCGCGCTCGGTTTGCAGCCACCGGACGGCTTCCGCTTCGCCGCCGATCTCGTCGATCAGCTTGGCTTCGAGCGCCTGACGGCCGGAGAAGATGCGGCCTTCAGCCAAGCCGCTCACGCTGCGGGCCGCGATGCCGCGACGCTCCTCGACGAGCGAAAGGAACCAGCGGAACCCGTCGTCGATGGTCTCCTGCATCACCCTGCGGCCGTCGTCGGTCGCCGGCGCGAAGGGGTTGGGCTCGGCCTTGAGACGGCCGCTCTTCACCTCGTTGAACTTGATACCGAGCTTGTCCAGCATCTCGCTCACCTCGGGCCACTGGGCCAGCACGCCGACGGAGCCGGTGATCGTGTTGCCGCGCGCCACGATGCGGTCCGTGCCAAGACCCACGATGTAACCGGCCGAGGCGGCCACCGTGCCGAACTGTGCCACCACGGGCTTCTTCGCCGCGACCTCGCGCAGCGCCTGATAGAGGCTTTCGCCGCCCGTCGTCGTGCCGCCGGGGCTGTTCACGTGCACGATGAGCGCCTGGACGTGGCTCGCGTCGCGTATCCGCTCCAACATACGGAGCTGATCGCGATTGTCGGTGATGGTGCCTTCGATGGCGACGCGGGCGATCTGGTTCGGACCGCCGATGGTCGAGAAGTCCTCGCTGCCGAACATCATGGTGCCGAGCAAGAGCCCGACGAACAGGACGGCCGCGGTGCGCCAGAAGCTGATCCGCCGGCGCATACGGCGCCGGTCGATGACGGCTTCGGTTTCGAGTGACATGGAGTTCGCTCCTCGGTGAGGGTTCGGGCAGAGTCAACGCCTCGGTTGGGCCGAAAGTTAGGAAACCGGCCGTGCCAACGCAACGGCGATCGTCGGCAAAGGGCTTACAGGTGGTTTCCGGGTCGGCTCGGATCCGCTTCCGCACAAGGTAAAAAAATGCGCGGGGCTTCCGCCCCGCGCATGATTGTCTTCCAAGGCTCAGGTGGCCCTTGGCCTTATTCCTCGTCGCCTTCGCCGTCCTCGGCGTCACGCTTCTTGATGGCGGCCTTGAAGATGTCGCCGAGCGACGCGCCCGAATCTGAAGATCCGTACTGCGCCACGGCCTGCTTCTCTTCCGCGATCTCGAGCGCCTTGATCGAGACGCCGATCCGGCGCGCGGTCTTGTCGACCGAGAGCACAGCCGCATCGACCTTCTGGCCGACCGAGAAGCGCTCGGCGCGCTGCTCGGAGCGATCACGCGAGAGGTCCGAACGCTTGATGAAGGTGGTGAGATCGCTGTCGGCGATGCGAACCTCGATGCCATTCTCCTGCACCTGGATCACCTCGCAGGTGACCTGGTCGCCCTTCTTGTACTTGCCGAGCGCGTCGGCCGGGTCGCCGCCAAGCTGCTTGATACCGAGCGAGATACGCTCCTTCGAGCTGTCGACGTCGAGCACGACCGCTTTGACGGTGTCGCCCTTCTTGTAGTCCTTGATGACCTCGTCGCCGGCCTTCTGCCAGTCGAGATCCGAGAGATGGACCATGCCGTCCACGCCACCTTCGAGACCGATGAAGAGACCGAACTCGGTGATGTTGCGGATCGGGCCTTCGACCTCAGTGCCCTTCGGGTGCTGAGCGAGGAACGCATCCCACGGGTTGTCCTGGGTCTGCTTCAGGCCGAGCGAGATACGGCGCTTGCCGGGATCGACTTCGAGGATCTGCACTTCGACCTGCTGGCTGGTCGAGACGATCTTGCCGGGATGCACGTTCTTCTTGGTCCAGCTCATCTCAGAGACGTGAATCAAGCCTTCGACGCCCGGCTCGAGCTCAACGAACGCACCGTAGTCGGCGATGTTGGTCACGGTGCCGGTGAAGCGCGACCCGATCGGGTACTTGGCCTCGATGGTGGACCATGGATCGGACTGGAGCTGCTTCATGCCGAGCGAGATACGCTGCGTCTCGGGGTTGATGCGGATGATCTGCACCTTCACCGTATCGCCGACGTTGAGGATCTCGGACGGATGATTGACGCGGCGCCATGCCATATCGGTGACGTGCAGGAGGCCGTCGATGCCGCCGAGGTCGATGAACGCACCGTAGTCGGTGATGTTCTTGACGAGGCCGTCGATGATCTGGCCTTCGGCGAGGCGGGCCACGATGTCGGCGCGCTGCTCGGCACGCGTCTCTTCCAGCACCGAGCGGCGCGAGACGACGATGTTGCCACGGCGGCGATCCATCTTGAGAATCTGGAACTGCTGCGGCTGATGCATGAGAGGCCCGATGTCGCGGACGGGGCGGATGTCGACCTGCGAACCCGGAAGGAACGCCACGGCGCCGTCGAGATCGACCGTGAAGCCACCCTTCACCTTGTTGAAGATGACGCCCGTCACCTTCTCGCCCTTCTCGGAGAGCTTCTCGAGGCGGGTCCAGCTCTCCTCGCGGCGCGCCTTATCGCGCGAGAGGACGGCTTCACCCAGCGCGTTCTCGATGCGCTCGAGGTAGACTTCCACCGTGTCGCCAACCTTGAGGTCCCCCGGCTTGCCGCCGACGCCGAACTCCTTGAGCGGCACGCGGCCTTCCATCTTGAGGCCGACGTCGATGACGGCGAGGTCCTTTTCGATGCCGACGACCTTGCCTTTGACGACGCTACCTTCGAACACGTCATCCTTGGCAAGACTCTCGGTGAGGAGGGCCGCGAACTCGTCGCGCGAGGGGGTGTACTCTTTGCTGATCTCGGTGGTCATCAAGGCTCCTGGTCGAAAAAAAATGTTGATGCGCCTCACCCTGCGGCCTCATCGGCTTCAGAGTGCGGCGGGTTTGTCGATGGACTGACGGCGGAAGCGCCGAGAAGGCGCGATGAGGCGCACTCGGGCAGACGACTGCCGGCAGGGATGTGGATCTTGTCTCGGTGCCGCCGTGATGGGCCTCAGCCCGCCAGTAAAAAATTGAGACGCGAGGCCCGCTTAGGGTGCCATGCGGCTCTATTGGCCGATCTTCCTCTTGATCAATCCGACGGCGGCGTCGAATGCCGCTTCTATACTCAAGTTACTCGTATCAAGCAACATCGCATCGGCGGCCATCACGAGGGGAGAGATCGCCCGGTCCGCGTCGCGCGCGTCTCGGGCCAAAATGTCCGCCAGTACGGTCTCATAGGCAACGGCCGCGCCGCGTGCTTCGAGCTCGGAGAAACGGCGCTTCGCCCGCACCTCCGGGCTCGCGGTTACGAAAATCTTAACGTCCGCATCGGGGCAGACGACCGTGCCGATATCGCGCCCGTCCAGCACGGCGCCCGGCGCCCGGCGGGCGAAGGCGCGCTGATAGGAGAGCAGCGCCGCGCGGACCAGCGGAATTCGGGCCACAATCGAGGCGGCGTCGCCTGCGGCAGCTCCCCGAAGCTCGGGATCGTCGAAACGGGCGGGGTCGAGACCGCGCGCCGCCGCAACGGCTGCCCAGGGATCGTCCAGCCGGAAGCCCCAAGCCGCCACGTCGCGCGCCACCGCCCGATAGAGCAGGCCGGTATCGAGGCAGGCGTATCCCAGGTGATCGGCCAGCCGCTTGGCCAAAGTGCCCTTGCCCGAGGCTGCCGGTCCGTCGATAGCGACGATCATTTCGCGGTCTCGCCGAAGCGGGCGCCAATCCCTTCCATCAGCGTCTGGAACGTGGGGAAGCTCGTCGCGATCATCGCCGTATCGTCCACGGTGACGGGTGCCTCGCTCGCGAGGCCCATGACAAGGAAGGCCATCGCCATGCGGTGATCCAGGTGCGTCGCGACAAGTCCGCCGCCTGGCACCCGCCCGCTGCCCTCGACGGTGAGCGTGTCGCCCGCCGCCTCGGCGGTCACGCCATTCGCAACCAGCCCAGCAGCCGTGGCAGCCAGCCGGTCGCTTTCCTTGACCTTGAGCTCTGCGAGCCCCTCCATGCGCGTCACACCGCGCGCGAAGGCGGCGACGACGGCCAGCATGGGATATTCGTCGATCATCGACGGCGCCCGCTCGGCCGGCACCGTGACGCCCGAAAGCTGCGAATAGCGCACCCGAATATCGGCCACCGGCTCCCCACCCTCCTCGCGTTCGTTGAGGAAGGCCACGTCGCCGCCCATCTCTTGAAGCGTCGTGTAAAGGCCGGTTCGCGTCGGGTTCACGAGAATGCCACGCACGGTCACCTCCGAGCCCGGCACGATCAGCGCAGCGGCGACGAGAAACGCAGCCGACGACGGATCGCCGGGAACCGTGATGTCTCGGCCCGTCAGCTCCGGCTGACCGCGCACGGAAATCCGCGTGCCCTCGGGGGCCGGCGCGGTGACAACCTCAGCGCCGAAGTGGCGCAGCATCCGCTCCGTATGATCGCGTGTGGCTTCCCGCTCGACCACGCTCGTTTCTCCGGCTGTGCCGAGGCCGGCCAGCAGGACAGCGCTCTTCACCTGAGCGGACGGCACGGGAAGCACGTAGTGGATCGGCGCGAGCCTGGAGGACCCGCGCACGGTGAGCGGCAACCGATCGCTCTCACCTTCCACGTTGAGGCCCATTGCCTTCAAAGGCCCCAGAACACGGGCCATCGGGCGCTTCGAGAGTGACGCGTCGCCGACCATGGTCACAGTGATGTCGTGCGGCGCGATCACGCCCATCATCAGCCGGGCGCCAGTGCCGGAGTTGCCGAAATCGATCGGCCCTTCCGGGTTGCGGAGCCCGCCCGTTCCGCGCCCCAGCACTTCCCAGACATCGCCGTTTTTCTCAGCCGGAGCCCCCAGCGCCGTCATCGCGCGGGCGGTGTTGATCACATCCTCGGACTCCAGCAACCCGCTGATGCGCGTCCGGCCGGTGGCCAGCCCCCCCAGCATGAGCGCGCGATGCGAAATCGACTTATCCCCCGGCACGGCGATTTCGCCCTTCAGAGGGCCGGACTTCCGGGCCGCGAGAGGACGGGGCTCGCCATGTGGCGTAGCAGGCTCGACGTGGGGCTGAGGATGCGTCACGGGCTGAAACAGGCCTTTTTCCTGGCGTGGAGCGGACGTCTGAACCGGGCGCCGCGCCATCGATCTTTCATGCGGGGATACCCGCATAGAGCCGCCGCGGGCGGGGGCTGTCAATGGCAGCAGCGCCTGCTCTGCAGATCGGACCTGATTTCGTTTTGACAGCCGCCAGTTGCTGTGGCAGACCCCGCTATCCCGAATTTACTGTGAGCACGAAAGCCATGGCGACGAAGCAAGCGCGCGGGACGAAGCGCACCTGCCAGAGCAGTGAATGCGACGCGCGGTTCTATGATCTCAACCGCTCGCCGATCGTATGCCCGATCTGTGGCACGGTCTACGAACTGGCCTCCTCGCCGCTCGGCGCGGCAGCGGCCAGCGAAGAGCGGAGCAGCCGCCGGGGCCGCAAGTCCGATTTTGCAGCCAAGCCGGCGTCCGACGAGGTCGCGGAGGGCGACGAGGAACTGGAGATCGAGGACGGCGACGAAGACGATTCGATCTCGACCAGCGAGGACGAAACCTTCCTTGAGGAAGAAGAGGAAGAGGGCGGCGACGTCTCGAACATCATCGGCGGTCCCGTGAAAGAAGGCGACGAGGAGCGCTGATTGCGCGTTGAGCGGGTGCGCGGACGTGCGATTTCCGTGCGCCGCCACCAACTTCGCACTTGCAGTTTTGAAGCGATCGGCCTAATGAGCCGGTCTTCCAGACGATGCCTCGGGTGGGCGGCTCGCTCCCCAGGTATCGGATCCCAAAGGTAGGGGCCATAGCTCAGCTGGGAGAGCGCTTGCATGGCATGCAAGAGGTCACCGGTTCGATCCCGGTTGGCTCCACCATTTTTCTCTGATTTCCCTACACAAGCTGCGATAGACTTCGCTCAATGAGCGGAGTGCTCGTGGAAATCCGGCGCAGTCCATGCGGAGCATGGCTCCGCCATGACCGCCGGGTCGCCTTGCTCCCGAAGCGCTAACGCGCTTTGGCGAGTTCGGACACAAGTGCCGAGAAGTTTGGCGCGGGCAGGTCGCGTGTTCAGGCGTCCGCAGGCGCCAGTTCGACGTAGGCACCGCGATGGTAGAGAAGCGGGCTTGCGTCGTGCGATGCCGTGCCTGCGATGACCGATCCGAAAAACACGGTGTGAGAGGCGGTGTGCTTATAGTCAGCCAAACGGCATTCCAGCTGGCAGACCGCCGAGGCCAGGATTGGAGCGCCGTTCGCGCCCACCGACCAATCGCCCGTGCTGAACCGCTGCTCTCCGCGCAACCCCTCGACGCCTGAGAACACGCGCGCGACGGCCTCTTGATCCGAGGCCAGGGCGTTGATGCTGAACACACCGTTCTCGATGATGACGTCGTGAACACTCGCCGAGCGATTGACGCAGACGAGCACCATCGGCGGTAGATCGGTGAGAGAGCACACCGCGCTCGCGGTCAGACCGCTGCGCCGCCCCGGCGCTCCGGTGGCAACAATCGAAACCTGCCCCGCTACGTTTCGCATGAGGCGCCGAAACGCGTGGCTATCGATGGGTTCGGCGTTCATACGGGCTCCGGACGAAAACTTGCGCACGCCGTCCGTTTCCTGCGGGCGTGCGATCAGCTCCTAGACGTCCCCATATACGCCAACTCGCCGGTGAGCGAGACACGTAAAAATATCCGGTAAAATATCGGGTCGCGCTCTCGGACCATGCTCCGGGGCCTTAGTGAAATTTAAAGGATGAGATTGTCGCCCTGCGGCGCGTCCTGTCCGCGTCGTCTTAGCCCGCGCGCGATATGCTCGCTGCCCTGCCGGAAGGACGCGAACGCTTTTCCTCGCGCCTGCGCCAGAATAAGCGATCGGTGAGTGCGAGGAGATCGACGGCCAGCGTGAGAAGGGGCGCAACCAAAAGGTAGAGGATCTTGGTATCGGTGCCGCATTGGCGCCATTCGTGCCGTGCGATCCACAACGCGCGCCCTACGTAGAAAGCGACCAACACGAGAAGCGCGAGCAGCAGTGAGCGGCCGGACGGGAAAAAAGCGAGGCTGATCGTGTCTTCAGGCACCGAGAACCACCAGAAATTATAAATGCAGGAACAATCTTAACATCGAAACGGATACGAGGTTCCAGTTGCCGCTCTCCTTACGGAATTGCCCCTACGGCGCGTCCGTATGCTCGTTCCGGCACCGCCCTTTACCCTGATCGCAAAGCTCCTGCCAAGCGCTTGCTCGCTGGCATCGAAGATGCAGTCCGTGCGCCATGCGCAAGACATGGCCCTTCCTCTCGTTCTCGTCCCGTCTCACAATGGGACTTCTGCTGGCGGTCGTCGCGCCGCGTGCCAGCGCCGCGCCAGATCCCGGCGAGCCTCGGTCCGGACCCGGCACCACGGGCATGGAACTGATCGCGTTCGAAGCGCCAGGGTGCGCCTACTGTCCCGTTTTCCGCCGCGACGTCGCGCCGTCGTACGGGGCGAGCCGCGCGGGAAAAACCGCTCCGCTCCGTTTCGTGGATCTGAATGATGCCGCGGCCGATCGCTTTCAGCTTTCGTCGCCGATCACCGTGGTGCCCACGCTCGTGCTCATGCGCGATGGCGTCGAGATCGGACGTATTGCGGGGTACGTCGGACCGGCCAACGTCCATCACATCCTGAATACGATGCTGCCGCAGGAGTGAGGCTCAGTCGGCATCAGGTCGCTGCTGGCCATATGTCTTGAAGCGTTCGAGGACCACGGCCATTTCCCCATCCGGAAGCATGGCCGGCTCGCCCAGGGTCAGCAACTTCACGTACTGCTCGGCCAGAACTTCGACCTCGTGCGCGAGCGCGAGCGCGTCGGCCAACGTCTCGCCCATCGCAATCGCACCGTGATGCGCCATGAGGCACGCGCGCCGCTCAGCAAGGCCGGTCGCGACATGAACGGCCAATTCCGCGCTGCCGAATGTTGCATACGGGACAAGCGGAATATCGACGCCGCCCGCCACCGCCACCATGTAGTGAAATGCGGGAATGGCACGGCCCGCGCACGACAGCACCACGGCGTGGAGAGAGTGCGTGTGCACGACGGCCGACATGTCGGGGCGTGCCTCGTAAGCCGACAGATGAAACTGCCATTCGGACGACGGCGTTTTCTGCTTGCCTGGCACGCTGCCGTCCGCCGCAACGTAGACGATGTCCTTTGAGCGTATGTCGGCGTAGGCGAGCCCCGTCGGTGTGATCAACATCCCGCCATCGAAGCGCGCCGATACGTTGCCGGAGCGGCCAGGCGAAAGGCCGCTGTCGCTCATCGCACGCGCGGTTTCGATCACGGCAGAGCGCAGACGGCTTTCGTCGCTTCCGCCCGATTTGCGCGCGCTCGCCTTGGCCTTCGTCATGCGGCGCTCTCCCGGCGCTCGGGATAGAGGCCGATCAAACCCTCCCGGCTCGCGGCCGCGACGCCGCGCTCGGTGATCAGGCCAGTGACCAGACGTGCGGGCGTGACGTCGAAGGCAGGGTTCGCAGCGAGCGAGCCGGGGGCGGCAATCTCGACTGCGGCCACCGCGCCATCTGCAAGACGGCCCTGCATCACCAGCACCTCGTCCGCGCCGCGCTCTTCAATGGGGATGTCGCGGCCTGAGTGAAGTGTCCAATCTATGGTGGAGTAGGGCAGCGCGACATAGAACGGCACGCCCGTATCGTGGGCGGCGAGCGCTTTCAAGTAGGTGCCGATTTTGTTCGCGACATCCCCGTTGGCAGCAACGCGATCCGTGCCGACGATGCAGAGATCCACGTTCCCGTGCTGCATCAGATGCCCGCCCGCGTTGTCGACGATGAGCGTATGCGGCACGCCGTGCGCGCCGAGTTCGAACGCGGTGAGTGCTGCGCCCTGATTGCGGGGCCGCGTTTCATCCACCCAGACATGGATGGGGATGCCCGCGTCGTGCGCATGATAGATCGGCGACGTTGCTGTCCCCCAGTCCACGCACGCAAGCCAGCCGGCATTGCAGTGGGTAAGAATGTTGACCGGCTCGCCCGCGGGCTTTTTTTTCGCGATCTCCTCGATCAGCTTGAGACCGTGACCGCCAATGCGCCGGCACGTCTCCACGTCCTCATCCGCCATCTCGGCGGCCTTCGCAAACGCACGGGATGCGCGGTCGCCATCCGGCAGGGGCTGAAGCACGCTCCGCATCTCATCGAGTGCCCAGCGCAGGTTGACAGCAGTCGGGCGCTGCGCGGCGAGGAACTCTACCGCTTGTGCGAGGGATGCATCGGACGCGTCGCGGGCAAGCGCAAGTGCCAGTCCGTACGCGGCCGTCACGCCGATCAGCGGTGCGCCGCGCACCTGCATCACCCGAATGGCGTGGGCGGCGTCCTCGACGGTTCCGAGCGTCACCGTTTCAAAACGGTGCGGGAGGCGCGTCTGATCAACGATCACGACGGATGCGCCGTCGTCGCTCGGCCAGATGGTTCGATAGAGGGCGCCGTCGATCTTCATGTCGGGATCATCTCACGTCTCTCAATCGAAATCGCCCATCGTGGGCGATCCCAGCGGGATATGGATCGTCTCGTCGAGCCCGCAGCCAGCACACGCGAGGTGATACCATTCGGCGTAAGGCCGGGCGGAACGGTCCGCCAATGCGAGGCCGGCCGTCCCGCAGCGCGGGCAATTGAGCGAGATGTCCGGATCGCTCCGCCATGCGGCGATGACCTCAAGAGACGTCCGAAGCTCGTCGGCTGTCAGGCCCATCCAGCAATCCGCTCAATGCCCGTCGAACGCAACCAGTGCGTGACAGGGAATGCCATGGCTCTTCACGAGTTCGAGGCCGCCGAGCTCGGGAAGATCGATGATGAAGGTCGCGCCGACGATCTCGCCCTTCGAGCGGCGCAGCAGCTTCACGGCCGCTTCCGCCGTGCCGCCCGTCGCGATCAGATCGTCAACGATGAGCACGCGCTGGCCGGGCGCAAGCGCATCCTCGTGAATTTCGATCACGTCGACGCCATATTCGAGCGTGTACTCCTGCCCAATGGTCTTCCACGGCAACTTGCCCTTTTTGCGGATGGGGATGAACCCGCATCCGAGCCGGTCGGCGATGGCACCACCCAGAATGAAGCCTCGCGCCTCGATCCCTGCGACCGCATCCACGCGTTGGCCTTCGAACGGCTCGGCCATTGCGGCAACTGCCGTCTTCAACCCGTTGGCGTCTCCCAGCAAAGTCGTCACGTCGCGGAACATGATGCCCGGCTTCGGATAATCCGGAATCGTCCGGATCAAATCTTTAAGTCCCCTCACGGACACCTCCCCGTCAAAATCGCGGCGCAACTTACCAATAACCTCGGCCAGAGGATAGGAGAACGCGCCTGGGGAAGGGCCCGCGTACAAGGCTTTCACGGCCTTTCTCTAGTCAAGGACCCGATATGACGGATGCGAACTTTGCGCTGACCGCAGACAGCGATTTCGACGACCTACCGCGCACGTTGAGACGCGAGCGCGCGTTGCGGGACAGGGAAGCACGCGAGCGCAAGGCCCGCGAGGAGCGCGAGCGCGACGGCCCTTCGCTCGACCGCCTCGGAGAGCCGCCCTCCTATCTTGCGCGTTCTTTCCCGCCGCCGGTCGCGTATGGCGACGACCCGATTCCGGCTTCCGTGCAACGCTTCGACGTACCGTTCGTGAAGCTCGCCGCATTCTTTCTCAAGGCGGTTCTCGCGGCCATTCCGGCTCTGATCCTGCTCGGCGTCATTCTCTATTTCGCCGGCAAAGGGCTCGAAGCTTATTTCCCGGATCTCGTGCGCATGAAAATCCTGATTTCTTTCCCCGGCGGCTAGTCCCGACATTCATCGCGCAGGCCCAAAAATAAAAAGCCGGCACGCATTCCGCGCACCGGCTGAAAGTTGTTTTTCGTCCGACTTTAGGTCGGATCTGTTTTTGTTATTTAGAGCGAGTTCGACCAGTCATCGAGCTCCTTCTTGACTTGGTCCTTGCCGTAGCCGTAGCGCTCCTGAATCTTGCCTTCGAGCTGCTCGCGACGGCCGTTGATCACGGTCAGATCGTCGTCGGTAAGCTTGCCCCACCGCTCCTTGACCTTGCCCGAAAACTGCTTCCAGTTGCCTTCGATACGGTCCCAGTTCATGGCGAACTCCTGTGTCAGTTATTGTCAGTTATAGGTTCTTCAACGTGGTTTCAGTGGCATCGGGACATGCGCATGCTCCTCCGCGCCGGGTCATGGCCGAGCGGCAAGCTTCACGAGCCCGAAGCTATCGTGTCGGTGCTTAGAGGCGTCGTCAGCCCGCTCCGCGACGGATAAGTCCGAGGACGAGCGAAACGACGAGGAAGACAATCGCGACCCAGAAAAGAAGACGCGCACCTTCCATTGCCGTACCGGCAACACCGCCGAAGCCGAGAAACGCCGCGACGAGTGCAACCACGAGAAAAACCACGGCCCAGTGCAGCAGATTGCCCATAAGAACCAACTCCCACGTTCCAAGGTTTTTCTTAGACGGGGAATGAACGCACACCACGGAGCTTTGGTTCCTTGGCGTTTCTTGGAAGCACTGAGAAAATCAGGATGCCAGTCGGTGCCCGCGGCGCGCACGGTAAACGCGCTTGTAAGATTATCCGATGGTCAGCCTGCGGGCCCAATCGGAAAACGCCGTATCCAGGCCGCACCATCCGTGTCTTCAGCGGTCAGCACCAGTTCGGTTGAGTTGCCGGTCACATAATCGAACTCGACCACCGGGTTTTGCGCGAGCGTGATCGAGCCTGTCATTTCGAACACGAGCGCATCGCCCTGACGGGCCTCGATGCGCGACACCATCCTGAGCGGAACATAGTGCAGCGTGATCTGATCCAGCACCATGCCGGTATGGTTCGGGTGATTGAGCTCGAAGCGGGCGCGCGCAGCCTGTCGCGACGCACTAGGTGGCGCGCCTACGGGTGTCAGATCCATCTTTCCCATGTTGGCCAGGATCTCGTCGGGATCTCCCATCGGGGGCGCGGAGCAGGACGCCTGGCCCCCGGCAAACTTGACGAGCTGCTCGACCATGTAGAGCGCGCCATCGCTCGCCTCGACGACAATGCGCACGTCCGACTGCTGGTCGAGACGAATGTTCGTCGCGAGGCGGATCTGGCTGCGTGCTTCGCCAAGGCGGAAGACGGCCGCAACAGGAGCCGGGTTCTCATCGACGATGAACGATACGGTGCGAACGGTGCGCCCGTCCTTCAGCGCGATATCGGCCGCGAGCGGCACGCTGCGAACATCCTCCGGGCGATAAGGCGCCGTGAGCGTGACGATGCCGCGCCCATCCTGGATCGTGCGTGCGCCGAATGCTTCGGCATGGATGTCTGGCCACCTGTCGCCTGCGTACGCGCTAGTCCCTGCCGCAGCCGCGACGATTGCAGCGAGCAAAACGGACGGCAACACCGAACGGCGGACCATGGGGACGCTTCCCTTCTCTCGACCCGAACCGGAAAGATTATCGGCAACGCACGCAGGATATTCTCCCGGCGACGCCGACTGTCTCTCCGGGTTCTGAGGAAGTCAATCCATCGGGGATCACGGACCGCTTGCGGCGGCTGCCGTAGATTCAGCCTTGCTCGCGGGATCTCAGCGTGCGGCGGCGCTCACGGAAGGCCCAAGCGGGCTCAGCCTCACCCTCCCAGATCCCGGCTTCGGCACGGCGGGCTTCCCGCTCGGCTGACACATAGCGCTTCGAATACCTGACGAAGGCCCACGCGAAGCCGCTGCGGACCATTTCGGCGTTGATGTCGAGGCCGTCGACGGCGCACCATCCCAACATGCGGCCATAGCGATCCTCGCCGGCATCGTTACACACGACGCGGCGGCCGCTCGTCATACGCTTCAGATGCTCCGTCGCGTCCTTGCCGCACGGCCAGAGGCCGGTTCCCTTCCGGCTGCACATCTGCGCGCTTTCGGGCGCGTCGATGCCTTCGAGGCGGATGCGCGTGCCCGCAATCTCGATGGTGTCGCCATCGAGAACCTTCGCGCGGCCGCTGACGACTGCAGTTTCGCTTTCAGCGGTGTCTGCAGTGCGAGAGGAGACCGTCGATGGCAGCGCGAACAGACCGGCCGCGAACAGGGCCATCACGGCGGACCAGAGGGGATGAAGAATGCGACTTTTTTCACTCATAGGTTGCATTCATGCCTGAGTCGCGTGGTGAAATGCAGACGCAAACATGGCGAAACGGGGGAACATAAAGTGGAAAATGACTTGGCTGTTGGGCAACCTAGTCCATGAATTCGAACGATCCGCTCGCCTCTTCCCGTGCCCGCATAGGTTGCAGATAGCAATGGAAACGCGATCGACGTCCGAGCTGGCCGGCCGCCTGCAACACGTGGATAAACGTGGCTTCTCGGGCGCAAAACCGGCTGCGCCCTGACACATTTGTTGCGTACGGGCTTAAGGTTGCGGCCGTACGTGGCCACAAAAGCTGGCCAACTGCCTGAAAGTCAGGAGCCGATGACGAGCAGAAACCCGCCTCCGGGCCGGCCACCACGATTGGATAGCTATCGCCCCGCTGAGGACCGGCCAGGGGCGACGCCACAGCAGCCGCGTCCAGGCCTCCGCGCGCCCGGTCATCATGGCCACCCGCAGGGCCATCCTGCTCCACTTCAGCCGCCAGGCGGCTATGCTCCACAGGGTGGATATCCGCCACAAGGTCAGCACAGACCGCCTCCCCAGGCGCGGCGCGCTCTGCCGCCACAGCCTCAACGCACCGGCGTCGCAACAATGATGCTCTACGCGCTGCTCGGCCTGATGGCGATGGCCGCCGGCGCAATCGCTATCGCGATGTTCACACTGCCTGCCGGCTTCGTGCGCGACCGCATCATCGTCGCCGTCAAGGAACAGACGGGACGCGATCTCGTGATCGCGGGGCCTGCGTCCTTTACCGTCTTTCCGCATGTCGGAATCTCGCTTAGCGACGTGTCGCTCTCTAGCGGACCGGGCTTCGAGGATGCGGCGCCGCTCGTAAAAATGAGCGCGCTCGATGTCAGCGTCGCGCTGTGGCCGCTGTTCCAACGCGAGGTGCGCGTTCAAAAGCTCGCGCTGCGCGATCCCGTCTTCCACCTCGCCGTCGATGCCGACGGGCGCCGCTCGTGGGAGTTCGCCGCACACGATGGCGCGCCTGCACGTATCCGTCTTGCGCAAGCCGATACGAGCGCCCCGGTGTCGGACGCCGATCCGGGGTTTGCCACACCTGCATCCGACGCGGCACCACGCGGGTCCAACTTCCGCGTTGGAGATCTCGCGCTCGACGACGTGCGCATCGACAACGGCTCGCTCACCTATCACAACGCACTCACCGGCGGCGTCACTCAACTTTCGGCGATCAACGTTTCGCTCGCGGCGGCCGCGCTCACTCAGCCGCTCCATGCAAACGGCAACCTAGCGTGGAAGGAGCGTACCGTGCGCTTCGACGGTACGCTGACCTCTCTTGGCGAATTTCTTGCCAATCAACCCGCCAAGCTCAAGGTGGCGCTTTCTTCCGATGCGGTCGAAGCCACATTTGAGGGATCGGCCACTCTCCAAGACGCGCTGCTTACGGAGGGTATTCTTTCAGCGAACTCGACGTCCACGCGCGATCTTTTCGCGTGGTTCGGAACCGACCTCAGGCCCTCCGACGGCTTCGGCCGCCTATCGGCCAAAGGCCTTCTCCGGGGAACGCGCGAACAGTTCACGTTCTCGAACGCGGAGATCGTGCTCGATCGCACCACCGCACACGGCGAACTGAGCCTCGACACGCGCGGCATGAGACCGTTCGTCAAAGCCGATCTCAAGCTCAGCGAGCTGGACCTCAACCTCTACCGATCCAAAGGCGGAGCCGCGGCCCCAACTCCGCGTCCAAGCGAGCCTCACGCCAACTCCATCGACGACATCCTCGAACGCACAGAGCCGGCGTCCCCTGGGCCGCGCGTACAGGGCTACACGGCTCGCGCGGGGTGGAGCAACGATCCGATCGATCTCGACGGGCTCGGGCGGCTCGATGCCGACGCGAAGCTCTCCGTCGGGCATCTCACCGTCGACACGATCCGGCTCGACCAATCCGATCTGACGGTGCTCATCAAGAACCGCGTCATGACGACGACGCTCAACGAGGTGCGCCTCTATGGCGGCGTCGGGCGCGGCACGGTCATGCTCGACGGCTCGGGCGGCGCCACCGCACGCCTCGGCGTGGATCTCAAAACGGAGGGCATCGAGGCGCTGCCGCTTCTCAAGGATGCGGCCGACATCGACAAATTGACGGGCAAGGGCCGCCTCGGCGTCGTGCTCACGGGCGACGGAAAAAGCGAGCGCGAGATCGTCGAGACGCTCGCGGGGCGTATCGAGTTCGCGTTCGAGGACGGCGCCGTGATCGGCGTCAACGTTGGGGAAATGCTGCGTAACCTCAGCCGCGGCAATCTCAGCGGGCTCGCAACCGCGCCGACCGACAAGACCGACTTCAGCGCGTTGACGTCCACTTGGACCGTCACGGCCGGTGTGGCCGAGAACCAGGATCTCAGGCTCACGAGCCCGCTGCTGCGCCTCACAGGCTCGGGCCGCGTGCTCCTGCCCCAACGCGAGGTGGACTACACGCTGAAGCCGAGGCTGGTCGCGAGCCTCTCGGGCCAAGGCGGTGCGGCGGATCTATCCGGCCTCGAAATCCCGGTGCGCGTGACGGGCTCCTGGGAAGATCCCAAGTTCGCGCCGGATCTTTCCGGATTGGTGAGAGATCCCGACCAAGCCGTTGGCGCGATCCGCGAGCTTGGAAAGCAATTCAAAGGCAAGAACGCGAACGAGATCGTCGACGGCTTGCTGGGTAGCGACGGAGAGGCTCGCGGCAACGCGCGGGAGACCGGAAAGAAGTTGCTCGAGCAGTTCCTCGGTCCACGCTAGCAGGGCCAGAAAATGCGCTTCTGGAGCGTTGCCAGAAGCCTATGACCTCAAGCTCAAACGCCGCGACAACACGGCCCTCATTTTTTGAAGTCGTGGGGACACTTTCTACTTGCGGGAGGGGGGCTGTTGCCTCATATCAGCTGTCTCCGTTCGACCACCTGCCCTTAAGGTCAAGGACAAGATCCCCAAACCCCCAGGTAAGGAGCGGACGGGTCACATCTATCTGCTGGTTGGGGAGGGTCATATGGCCTTTAATGACACCCTCTTCCAATTGGGGATGGACTTGACTCGTTCAAGCCCCGCCCAAAAGGAAGAAATTCGTGTGCCCGCGCGCGTGTCGCGCACCGTTATGAAGGGCACTGGTGAGGATCGAGGGACTGCCCCTGCTGGCGGCAAGCATTTGCTTGTTGACCTATACGGCGGCAAGCGGCTCGACGATGTCGCGCATGTCGAACGGACTCTGAAGCGCTGCGTGGAAGCCGCAGGCGCGACGCTACTCCATCTTCATCTTCAACCGCTTGAGCCTACGGGCGGCATCACAGGCGTTGCCGTGCTGGCCGAGAGCCACATCTCGATCCATAGCTGGCCCACCGAGGGCTACGCTGCGCTCGACGTGTTCATGAGCGGAAGCGCCGATCCCGCACGCACCGTCTCCGTGCTCAAGGACGCCTTCGAGGCGGGCGAGGTCGTGGTGAGGACGCATCGGCGCGGCAAGACGTCGAAGTCGCGATCCGCCACTCCGGCGCGCAAGGCACGGGCTGCCTGATCCGTTCACCGGCTTGCAGATAGACAGGGGCGCGTGTCCAGCATTCGGCCACGCGCCTTTTTTGTTACGCTTGCGGATCAGGAGGCCTTGGCCGAGCAGGCCGCGCAGCGCCCACGCAATTCCAGCGTCATGGCACGAACGGAGTATTTGGCGCGCTTGGCCCATGCGGCCAGCGCCTCAACCGCGCGCGGCTCGGTGAACTCGGAGACGGTACCGCACTCCTCGCAGATGGCGAACACCGCTGCGCCCTCATGCTCGGACGAATGGCAGCAGGCGACGAAAGCATTGAGCGACTCGAGACGGTGCGCGGAGCCCGAGGCGATCAGGCGGTCCAGCGAGCGATAGACAGTCTGCGGTGCGAGGGAAGCCCGGTCCCGAAGATGGTCGATGATCTCGTAGGCCGAGACCGGGCGGGCCGTCTCGCGGAGCGCCGCGAAGATCAGATTGTCATGCTCCTGCGCCGGACGGCGCTTGCCAGTTTTACGGGTCATCGCATTCTCGGGAATCGTAAAAGGTCTCGCAGACCTTAGCCTAGGGCCCTTCCTATGTGGCCTCGAATACGGATTGAAGCAACGATTGGCCCATAGAAAGGCCGCGGAGAGTACGAGGCTCGCCCGGGTGACTGCTGCAAGCGCAGGCCGAGCCACCTGTTTTTCAGCCTTTTCTCTACGGTTTGGCACATTTTACGGCCATGGCTCGCGGCGGAACTGCGATTGCCAAGCCCGGCCGCCACGGCTATAAACCGCCGATCTCAAGCAACCGCGTGAGACCTGCCCGGCACCCTTGGAGGCCGACGGCAGTGACATGGGCCTCCTAAGGCCCTTTTTTCATTGGAGAAAATGCCATGGCAGAGACCATCGAGTTCAAGGCCACGGCGCGCCCGCGTGCAGGCAAGGGGGCCGCACGCCAAGCTCGCCGGGACGGGAACGTTCCCGCAGTCATCTATGGTTCCGGGGAGCCCCCCGAGACCATCGCCATCAACGGCAACGATCTGTGGAAGCAGTACATCAAGGGTCATTTCACCTCGACCGTGATCAAGATCACCGTCGACAGCAAAGAGATCCTCGTCATTCCGCGTGACGTGCAAGTTGACCCGGTGAAGGATCACCCGATCCACGTCGATTTCCTGCGCATCGCCAAGGACGGCATCATTCGCGTCGCGGTGCCCGTGCACTTCACGAACCATGCGCTTTCGCCGGGCCTCAAGCGCGGCGGCGTGCTCAACATCGTGCGCCACGAGATCGAGGTGTTCTGCCCCTACGATCGCATTCCCGCGCAGTTCGAGATCAATCTCGACGGGTTCGATATCGGCCGCTCGATCCACATCTCGTCGGTTGCGATGCCGGAAGGTGTCAGCCCCGTGATCCAGGATCGCGACTTCACAGTTGCGACGGTCGCCGGCGCCAAGAAGGAAGACGAAAGCGCCTCGGCCACCGAAGGCGCGGCAGCGGCTGGCGATGCCAAGGCTGCCGCTGGCGGCAAGGCACCTGCTGCAGGCGGCAAGGCCGCTCCGGCTGCCGGCGCAAAAGCTGCGCCCGCCAAGAAGTAAGCCACACGCACTGAGAGCGCCGGCACCTCCACGGGTGCCGGCCTTTTTGTTTGAGGCCCTTCCATGAAGCTTTTCGTCGGCCTCGGAAATCCCGGCAGCGAATACGCCCGCAACCGGCATAACGTCGGCTTCATGGCCGTGGACGCCATTGCGGACGCGCATGCCTTCGGCCCCTGGAAGCGCAAGTTTCAAGGCCTCGCAGCCGACGGTGAGATCGGCGGCGAGAAGGTGCTGCTGCTCAAGCCGCAGACCTACATGAACGAGAGCGGCCGTTCCGTGGGCGAAGCCGCGCGCTTTCTCAAGATCGCCGAAAAGGACATCGTCGTCTTCTATGACGAGATCGACCTCGCGCCCGGAAAGCTCAAAATCAAGACAGGCGGCGGCAACGCGGGCCACAACGGGCTCAGGTCGATGTCCGCCCACATCGGCAACGACTATGTGCGCGTGCGGATCGGCGTCGGACATCCCGGAGCGCGCGAACTCGTTGCCCGTTGGGTGCTGTCGGACTTTGCGAAGGTGGAGCACGAGTGGCTGGAGACTCTGCTCGGGGCCATTGCAAAGGCTGCGTCCCGCCTCGTGCGCGACGACCAATCTCGTTTTCTTACCGACGTCGCGCGCGAGATCGGCGAGCCTGCCGATCCAAGGAAAGACAGCAAGACGCGAAAAGACGCCAGTAAGGACGACGGGGATAAACCCCCTCCGCCCCCGCCAGCGAAACCGAGAGCAAATCCGCGCGGCGAACGCGGGAGCAAAAGCGCGAATGCGCTTGCCGAAAACCTCAAGAAGTGGCTCGCGGGCCGCAAACCCAGCGAATAGCCCCGGCTCGTTTCCGATTAAAATTTGGGCTATACCCCCTATAGTGTTCTGAGGGGGGCGCCGTATGACAGCCGACACGGAAGACGCCAAGGACAAGCGGCGCAGACGCGCGGGCGGTGCGTGGCGAACCTATAAATGGTTCGACCGCATTCGGAGCTGGCAGGACTGGTACACGTGGTTCGCCTCGTTTTTCCAGACCAATGCTGGTGTTGCGACGGCACTGACCGCCACTGCCGCCGTAACGACGGCCGCGGTTGTGGCGCACAACCTCGTCATCGACCCCTATGCGGAACCCTATACGCCGGTCGAGGTCGCGCCCCTCGTCGAGCCCGTACGCCAAACGCGCGGCACCATGATCTTCGAGATCGAAGGACACGACACGTTCGGCCGGCGCGCGACGTTCGACGTCGTCGTCGCCAAAAACCAGTATTTGTGGGTGCGCGGAAGCTCTGACCAGCTCGAACGCGACGGCCGGGTGATCTCAGGTGCCGAAGTCACGCGCGACGTGCTCGACCAAGAGGTGCGCGACGGTCTTGCCGGCGCGCGCGAGATCATCGCGGTCGGCACAGCTTCGCAGGAAGGCAGCGCGGTTGCGGAAAAAGCCCGCGCCGGACGCCGGGCGCAGAGCACGGCCGCTTTCGTTTCCGAGGTTGTGCCGGATACCGCTATTCCGATTTCGGCCCTGAACCTCGGGCAGTTCCGCGAACTGGGAAGCCGGCGCGGGCGGGATGCGACCGACTGGCAGCGCCCGTTCATGGTGATTGCGGTGAAGGACGTGGAGGAAGGCACCATCCTGGCGGAAGCGCTCTCGGACGCCATGAGCGGCCAGGACCGACTGCCGAAGCCCGCTAATTATTCGGCGTTCGAACTTGAAAAGATCCGGTGACCGCTCGGAAATCGCGGTGTTTTCGTAGCGTTAGGCCGCGCCGCGGCGCCGTTCGGCATTGATCGGCACCGCGCTCCGGTGTAATCGCCCGGCAACGGTATTTCGACGCCAAGAGGCAACGAGCCTCTCGCAGACCAATAGCTCACACCCGTGAGCCTGCGACCATCACGAAGGCTTTCTCCCATGGGTTTCAAATGCGGCATCGTGGGCCTGCCGAACGTCGGCAAGTCCACCCTCTTCAACGCGTTGACGGCGACGGCGGCTGCGGAAGCGGCAAACTATCCTTTCTGCACCATCGAGCCCAACGTGGGCGAAGTGGGCGTGCCTGACGAGCGTCTGCGCAAGCTCGCCGGGATTGCCAAATCCGGCGACATCATTCCGACGCGGCTCACCTTCGTCGACATCGCAGGCCTTGTGCGTGGCGCATCCAAGGGCGAAGGCCTCGGCAACAAGTTCCTGGCGCACATCCGCGAGATGGACGCCATCGCCTATGTGCTGCGCTGCTTCGAAGACGACGACATCACGCATGTCGAGAACCGCATCGACCCGTTGGCCGACGCGGAAGTGGTAGAGACCGAGCTAATGCTCTCCGACATGGAGAGTCTCGAACGGCGGATCGCGACGGTCGAGAAGAAGGCCAAGGGCGGCGACAAGGACGCGAAGGCGCAGCTTGCCGTGATGGAAAAGGCGCTCGTGCCGTTGCGCGACGGCCGGCCCGCGCGCTTTGCCGACATTACGCCGGAGGAGCGCTCGATCTTCACGGGGTTCCAGCTCATCACATCGAAGCCGGTGCTCTACGTGTGCAACGTGGACGAAGCATCCGCCGCTGCTGGCAACGCACATTCTGCGAAGGTTGCAGAGCGCGCACAGGCGGAGGGCGCGGCCTCCGTCGTGATCTCGGCCAAGATCGAATCCGAGTTTTCCGGCCTTCCTGCTGAGGATCGCGCGGAGTTCCTCGAATCCATGGGGCTTGCGGAGCCGGGCCTCGACCGCCTGATCCGCGCTGGTTACCGGCTCTTGGACCTCGTGACCTACTTCACCGTCGGCCCGAAAGAGGCGCGCGCCTGGACCATCGTGCGCGGGACCAAGGCCCCGCAGGCGGCTGGCGTCATTCACACCGACTTCGAGAAGGGCTTCATTCGCGCTGAAACCATCGGATACGATGACTACGTGACGCTCGGCGGCGAGACGGGCGCGAAGGAAGCGGGAAAAATGCGCCTTGAAGGTAAGGAGTATGTCGTCGCCGACGGGGATGTCCTCCACTTCCGCTTCGCGAATTAGGCACTTAGACTTCGTGCTCCGCCGCAAAGGAGTGTCGCGTGTCGTTTCGATCTCAAATCGCAGCAGCCGCCCTCGTTTGCACACTGGCGGTGGGTGCCGCGGCCAATACCGCGCATCCGCCTGAAGTGCTCTATTTTCCGACTCCCCAAGCGGCCGTCGACGTCATGCTGGAGATGGCGGACCTCAAAGAGGGCGACGTGCTCATCGATCTCGGATCGGGAGACGGGCGCATCCCAATCACGGCTGCCAAGCGCTATGGCATTCGCGCGGAAGGCGTCGACATCAATCCCGAACTGGTCTCGAAGGCCACGGAGAACGCGGAAGAAGCCGGCGTCGCGGATAGAGTCGTGTTCAAGGAGCAGGATCTTTTCGAGACGGAGCTTGGCGACGCGACGGTGATCACGCTTTTTCTGCTCACGTCCATCAACTTGAAGCTGCGTCCCGAGTTGCTCAAACTCGCGCCCGGCACGCGCATTCTCTCCTACAATTTCGGCATGGGCGAGTGGAAGCCGGACAGGACGGAGATCGTCGACGGCAGAAACGTGCATTTGTGGGTGGTTCCGGACAAGGCGCCGGAGTTCAAACCCATCGGGCCTTGAGCCCCCTCCTTCTTCAGCGGGAAAAAAGCGCGAAGGGCATGACGCCCCTCGCGCTTTCTCTTCCGGATGGATCAGCTCAGGACTTCGTGAGCGCGCCCGCGAGTTTCTGCGAAACGAGACCGAATACGGCGCCGACAATCATCGACAGCGCGATGACGATCGCCGGGTTGGACAGGTCGGGACGCGTCAGGGCGAACGCCGTGTTCGTGAGCAACGTAAATGCGACCGTCGAGGCAAAGCCGTAGACCTGAGCCGGAATGGCCGAGAACGGCGAGATCTTCGCGCCGAGGATCATGAGTGCAACGCCGACCGCAACGCATATGCCGGCCCAGAGGGGAAGCCCCAACGTGCTTCCGTACCCCGTCTGCGTGATTGCGATGAGCGTAATCGCACCCCAGAGCACACCCCACAGGTTTGCGAGAACGCTCGACGTGAAGCCGCTTGTGCCGCCGCCTGCGTGGTAGAAGCTGGCCCAGGCGATGAAAGCCGCCCAGATCTGCAGGCCGAAGCCGAACGGCGAAAGGAAGAGGTAGGTCGCAACACCGCCAAGCAAGCCGATGCTGACCGCAAGTGCCGTGATAAGGTCCATGGAAGTCTCCCCTTGTTGCGGCCGATCAGTTCTTCGACGTCTTCCGGCCGTACACGGAGGCTACTGCACAAATATGAGGCATATTCGCCACACGCGGGCACTTTATGATGGGAGCTAACCCCGCAGGCTGCAGCCAGCGCCCATAGCTCCTTGAATTGCAGCGCGTTTTCTTACGGGAAGGTGCTCGATGACGACGCGGATCATTTTGGTGTCGTTGGCCCTCGCGATCGGAGGCGCCGCTGCGTATGCGTCCGATCATGACGATGCGAGCAGCGGCACAATCAGCCTCGACGACTGCCGGGCCATCTGGAATCTGGCAGCAGGCCGTAGCGATCTCGGACGGGATCAGGCCAAGCCGTACGTACCGGATTTTGCCGCCGTCGATACGAACGGCGACGGCAAGATCACGAACGCCGAGTTCCGTGCAGGCTGCGAAAAGGGCCTCGTGCACAAAGCCCGACGCGCAGATTGAGCGCGCGCAGGGTCCTCTCAAATCCGCTGCATGAGCCAATCGGCGAGCGGCGGAGGAAGAGCGCGCTTGCCGGCAGCGGCTATGTACGTCGGCACTGTCACCTTGTAGCGGCGCTTAGGGCGTGCGCTTTCGACCGCATGCACGAGCTTCCAGGCCACCGCCTCGGGTTCGAGCTTGAACGTAGATTTGCCGCCCTGCTCCATCGCCGCAAGGCGCCTCAGATACGTTTCGCGGTGGGCCGATCCTTCGATGTCCACGGTCGCGCGAAAGTTCGCGAGCGCGGTGGCGACGAAGCGCGTGCGGATGGGGCCTGGCTGGATGATGGAAACGCGAATCCCGCTGCCCGCGAGCTCGTAGCGCAACGCGTCGCTGAGCGCTTCGAGTGCATACTTCGACGCGCAGTAGGCGCCGCGATAGGGGACCGATACGAATCCGAGGACCGACGAGCATTGCACGATGCGGCCTTCGCCTTGCGCACGCATTGCAGGGATGAGGCGGCGCGTGAGATCGTGCGTGCCGATCAGGTTGACCTCTATCTGCCGTCGCAAGGTCTCGGGCGTGAGGTCCTCGATCGCGCCCACCTGACCATACGCGCCGTTGTTGAACAGCGCCGTGAGGCGGCCATCGGTCAAATGCAACGCCGCGTTTGCTGCCTCGGCAATGGAAACCGGATTCGCGAGATCGAGCGCCAGGGCCGTCACACCCACGTCTCGCTCAAGCATCGCGAGATCTTCCGCGCTGCGCGCTGTGGCAAGCACACGCCACCCGCGCTCTTTCATAAGGCGCGCGGACGCGAGACCGATACCGGACGAACAGCCAGTGATGAGAATGGAACGGGTCATACTCCCGCATTTAGCGGGGGCGCCGCGGAAAGGGAAGCGGCGCTATTCGGGTGGTCCCTGAAAATAGAAGTAGAGCGTATCGAGGAAGATTGCGCCCTGAGGCGCGAAGACGAGCGTGGAGGGCTTTCCTTCACATTTGATCTCTGCGCCCTTCTCCGCATCGAAAGAGAGAAAAATCCCGTTCACGCGAAAGGTATTGTCGGGCGCCGCAAACGTGCAGCCCTTCTTTTCGAAGATCTCGCGTATGTGCGCCTGCAGGGCCGCACCCGGAGCGCCAGCATGCTCGGGGTTGGAGATCGCGTCGATCACGGGCTTGGCGCCGTGCTTACAGACGATGTAGCGATCGTGCTGGAACTCGCAGTGCGAGAGCCACGTGCGGCCGGCGTCTTTCTCGAAGATCTCGGCGCGTGGAAGCTCTTCATACGCATGGGCGGATGTGAGAAGAGAGGAGAGACAAAGCACTGAGACGGCAGCAATTGAGGCGTGGACTGATTTCATATCGCGTTCCGGATAAGGATTGAGCGGCAGCGAATTAAGATAACCTTCAGACGGTCATCGTACGCTTCATATTGTTTGTACGTTTACTGTTTATCTGTTCACGAATGATCCCCACCATGCTGAACGCTTCCAGGACATCGCGCTTCGTCCGCGCGCTGAATTTTTCCCGCGTCCCTGTCTCCGCTTTGTGCGTGCGCTTTCTCGAAAGTCGGGACGGAAGTGTTGCGGTTCCATTCGCGGCGTCGTTGCTTACCCTTCTGCTCTTCATCGGCCTGGCTATCGATGCCGGCGGCGCCTACAGCACGAAAGCCAAGATCGACGCCATCACAGATTCCGCTTCGCTCGCGGGCGTGTCAACGGCGCGACTGGCACTTCTCGACGGCGGACCCCTCGGGGGAAACGCGGAAACGGCTCTCGCATCTGCGAAGGACCGCGCCTCCAATTTCTTCGCTGTGCAGATGGCCGGGCTTTCTGGCATAGATGGGGCAGCGAACGTTTCGGTGACGTTCGATAACGGGCAGATCCGGTCCTCCGTCAGCTATACGGCGACGTATCGCCCGCATCTGCTGCCTCTTTTTGGCTTCAACGAGGTGACCATCAACGGCGAAGCCGTCGCTTCGGCGGCGATCCTGCCCTTCATGGAAATCACGCTTCTGGTCGATACGTCCGGCTCCATGGCCATCGGCGCGGATGAACACGAGCAGGCGCTTCTCAAAAGCCAGATCGGCTGCGCTTTCGCCTGCCACGATAATGCGCCGGTGAAAGGTTATGCGAATTCCTATCTCTACGCGAAGGCGATGGGCATCACGCTGCGCTACGACGCGATCAATACCGGCATCAAGAAGATGATCGACGAATTCGATGTGCTCGATCCGGACGCAAAATCGATTCAGGCGTCGATCTGGTCTTTCGACACCTACTACAACCGCAAGCAAACGATGACGGCGAGCCGGTCTCAGCTTCGCTGGAACCTGCCATCAGCGCCAGCAATGTCGGGCAAGACGGAGGGCGCCACGAAATTCAACGAGGGTATCGGTTCCGTCCTTTCGGTCATTGGACAGGGCGGAAGCGGGGCAACGGCAGCAAGCCCCATGAAGCTCGTCATTCTGGCAACCGATGGCGTCCAGGATCCCGGGCGCTTCTGGGTCGATCAGCCGGCCTACCGAGCGGACGTCGCGCCATTCAACATGGCGTTCTGCGAGACCCTGAAGAGCCGTGGCATCCGCGTGGGTGTTCTCCACACGCCATACATCCCGATGCCGGACGACTGGGGCTATATGGCGACGCTGGGCCAGCCGAGCCAGCTCGGCAACCCAGGCACACGCGCCGATGACGTGGCGCGTGTGCTGAAATCGTGCGCTGGCGACCTCTACTTCGAGGCCGACAGCAGCGACAAGATCGCAGAGGGCTTCGTCAATATCCTCCGCTCGGCAAATACGCCGCGCCTCGTGATGTAGCGCCGCGGCTGCTCTACTTGTCTTCGAGCAGTCGCCGCGCGATGACCTGCGCCTGGATCTCGGCCGCGCCCTCGAAGATGTTGAGGATGCGCGCGTCGCACAGCACGCGGCTCACCGGGTATTCAAGCGCGAAGCCGTTGCCGCCGTGGATCTGGAGCGCGTTATCTGCGTTGGCCCACGCGACGCGCGCGCCCAGCAGCTTCGCCATGCCGGCTTCGAGGTCGCAACGGTGGCCCTCGTCCTTCTCGCGCGCAGCAAAGTAGGAGAGCTGGCGCGCGATCATGGTCTCGACAGCCATCATCACGACCTTGTTCGCAACGCGCGGGAATTTGTAGATCGGCTTGCCGAACTGGTTGCGCTCAAGCGCGTACTTAAGGGCAAGGTCCATGGCACACTGTGCAACGCCGACCGCACGGGCGGCCGTCTGAATGCGTGCACCTTCGAAGGTGTTCATGAGCTGCTTGAAGCCCTGCCCTTCGACGCCGCCGAGCAGGTTTTCGGCCGGCACCTCGAAGCCGTCGAAGGAGATGTCATATTCCTTCATGCCGCGATAGCCGAGCACCTCGATCTCGCCGCCCGTCATGCCCGTTGCAGGGAACGGATCCTCGTCGGAACCGCGCGGCTTCTCGGCGATGAACATCGAAAGGCCCTTGTAGCCTTTCTCGTCAGGGTTGGTGCGCGTCAGCACGGTCATGATGTCGGCACGCACGGGATGCGTGATCCAGGTCTTCTGGCCGGTGATCTTGTAAGAGTCGCCGTCCTTCACGGCGCGCGTCTTGAGCGATGCAAGGTCGGAGCCCGTGTTCGGCTCTGTGAAAACGGCTGTCGGCAGCCATTCGCCGGTGGCGATCTTGGGGAGATACTTCTCCTTCTGCTCAGGCGTGCCGTTGTTGTGAATCAGTTCGCCCGCGATCTCTGCGCGCGTGCCGAGCGAGCCGACACCGATGTATCCGCGCGACAGCTCTTCCGAGACGACGCACATGGCGAGCTTGCCGAGGCCGAGGCCGCCGTACTCCTCCGGCAGCGTGAGACCGAAGACGCCGAGCTCGGCGACCTTGTTGACGATCTCGATCGGAATGTAAGCGTTGGCGAGATGCCACTCGTGCGCGTGGGGTACGACCTCGGCTTCCGAGAAGTCGCGCATCTGCTCGTGGATGGCAGCCATCGTCTCATCGAGGCCGGAGTTTCCGAACGTGGTCGCACCCTGCGCGTGCTCGATCAGCTCTGCGAGACGCGCCTTGAGCGCTTCGGAGCTACCCTCGGCCACGATGTCGGCGATTTCGTCCTCGTATTTGCGGATCGCCTCGCGCGGGATGCCCAGCGCATCGGGGCGGATAATTTCGAGCTGGCTCATGGGAATGCCGCCCGCGATCTGCGCGCCGTATTCGGCGAAAGCCGCCAGCAGGAGAAGCTGCTCGATCTCGCCAAACACGCCTTCTTCGTTGAGACGCGCGGCCCACAGGTTCATCTGACGGAGCGCTTCGACGGTGGTAGCGAACCAGGCCAGGCCGTGGGCTGCGTGCTGAGCGGCATCGACACCGCCAGCGTCAGCGACTCTGGCCCGGACGCCCTCTTTCGCGAGGGCGAGCACCCGGTCGGCCGCGGCTGCGGCTTCAGCGGTCCGCGCGATCAACTGCGCAGGGCCTGCCGCAACGAGGCCACCTTCGGGTTTGAGCTCAGCAGTCGACATGGGTTCGGTTCCTCCGCTCGATGCGCGCCGCGACGATCTGTCCGCGCGCCGGCCTCTTCGTTTCGGCCGTTTCCGGACGTCATCTGCAAATTTCCGAGCCTCTCCGTCAAGCCATAGTCGGATATGCGCGCCACAGCATCGCACCGGCCGGATATCCCTAATGCGGGAACCAGAGTCGATTCCGCGCGTACAATTGAGCCGACGCAATGGACCTCGCGGCCCACGATGGCTAGGGTGCGCATGTCCATCACCTGCACACGCGACCACCAAACCACCTGCCAATGAAGCGTTTTCGCACCGTACTCTCGGCCATTTACCGGCTCTACGAGCACTCTGGCTTCGCCATGGCCGGCGCAGTGGCCTTCGCGTTCGTGGTCTCTCTGTTTCCGTTCTGTATCTTTCTCGGCGGGCTTGCGGGCTTGTTCGGCGGGCGTGAGCTTGCGGCCGAGGCCATTCATCAGCTGTTTCAGAATCTGCCGCAGGACGTAGCCGAGGCACTGGTGCCGCAGGTGGAGGCCATCATGGGCCGCACGCGCATCGACCTGCTGACGTTCGGCGGCTTTCTCGCGCTTTTCTTTGCTACGAGCGCTGTGGAAACGCTTCGGGCCGCGCTCAACGGCGCTTATCGCGTTGTCGAGACGCGCTCGTATCCGGCCTGTCTCGGGCTCAGCATGCTGCTCGTGCTCGTCAGCGCGGGATCCATGCTGGTGTTGACCTGGGCCGTGGTCGTGGGGCCTGCATTCGCCCAGCAAATGATCGAGCCCTCATGGCTCAAGACACTGCTCGATTCGACTTGGCTCGGGCCCACGGCGCGCTACACGCTCGGCGCGGTGGTGATCGGCGCGCAGCTTCTCGCGTTTCACCTCTGGCTCGCAGCCGGCAAGCGCACCTTGTCGGACGTGCTTCCGGGAGTCGTGTTCTCGGTGGTGGTGTGGCTCACCATTGCCGGTCTCTATTCGTATTATCTCTCAATCAGTAATTATGCGCGCTTTTACGCCGGTCTTTCGCAGCTCATGATCGCGATGATCTTCTTCCAGGTGACGGCTGTCATCATCATCCTGGGGGCGGAGCTGAACCGGGGCATCATGGAATTCAAGAAACTCGCGAACGGCAGGCATCCCGAGTTCATTCTTCCAACGCACGACGGCGACGTGTCGTAAGTCGACGGGATCGGTGTAGATGAGTTGAAACGGCATGTCTCGCGTACCGAAACAAAAAAGCGCGGCATCTCTGCCGCGCTTTTCATATTCAGTGGGCTTTGTGCGCTCAGTCGGCGCCGAAGCGCGTCTGGCTCGCTTCGAGAACGTCCTCGAACGTACGCAGGCCCGTCGTGGGCGCGGATACGAGAACCGCCATGTTGCCCGGCTTGTGCTCGTTCCTGAACATGCGCATGTGAGCCTTGGGGATCTGCGCCCAAGAGAACACTTCCGACATGCACGGATCGATGCGGCGCTCGACCACCAGCTTGTTGGCCTGTGAGGCCTGCGCGAGGTTGGCGAAGTGCGAACCCTGCACGCGCTTCTGGTGCATCCACAGATAACGCGCGTCCATGGTCAGATTGTAGCCCGTGGTACCGGCACAGATGACGACCATGCCGCCGCGCTTCACCACCTGCACGGAGACAGGGATCGTGGACTCACCCGGATGCTCGAAAACGCAGTCGACGTTTACGCCCTTGCCGGTGATGTCCCAGATCGCCTTGCCGAAGCGGCGCATCTCTTTCAGCCAGTCGTTATACTCGGGGCTTCCGACCTTCGGCAGTTGTCCCCAGCACTTGAAGTCCTTGCGGTTGATGACGCCCTTGGCGCCGAGCTGCATGACGAAGTCACGCTTGTCGTCCTCGGACACGATACCGATGGCGTTCGCGCCCGACGTTGCGCAAAGTTGCACAGCGAAGGCGCCCAAGCCGCCGGCAGCGCCCCACACGAGCACGTTGTGGCCAGGGCGCAGCACATGCGGACGATGGCCGAACAGCATGCGGTAAGCGGTGGCAAGCGTCAGCGTGTAGCACGCCGCTTCTTCCCACGTGAGGTGCTTCGGACGTTCCAGAAGCTGGCGATCCTGCACGCGGCAGAACTGCGCAAAGCTGCCGTCCGGCGTCTCGTAGCCCCAGATGCGCTGGCTCGTCGAGAACATCGGGTCGCCGCCGTTGCACTCCTCGTCGTCGCCGTCGTCCTGGTTACAGTGGATGACGACTTCGTCGCCGACCTTCCAGCGCTTCACCTTGGAGCCGACGGCCCAGACGATGCCGGACGCGTCGGAACCCGCGATGTGGTAAGGATTTTTGTGGACGTCGAACATCGAGATCGGCTTTCCGAGCGATGCCCAGACGCCGTTGTAGTTCACGCCTGCAGCCATCACGAGAACGAGCACGTCGTGGCTGTCGAGCTCCCAGGTCGGCACCACTTCGACCTGCATGGCCTGATCGGGCTCGCCCTGGCGGTCTGCCCGGATCGCCCAGGCATACATATTCTTCGGCACATGGCCGAGCGGCGGGATTTCGCCGATCTCGTAGAGGTCTTTCTTGGCTTCGACAACCGCGGGCGCACCCAGATCACTGGCGGTGCTGCTCTTGGAAGCGGCGCTCTGGCTCGACATGCTCTCGTCTCTCCCTGACGCAGAAGATGGATCGGAAGGCTTGGCCGATTGCTGCCCCCGCGGGCCCGGCTCCCGTACCTTTCGCCCCGTTTCAAGCACTTTTTGGCACCGCAATAAAGAGCTTGTCGCGGGATCGCAAGCAAAGGGTCGCTTGCGCCGCAGGGGGCGCAGGGGGCAGAACCCCGCTATCCCCCGTTTTTCGCCGCTTCCAGCCCTCATCAAGAGTTAACGATCGGGTGTTAGAAACGTCTTCCCCTCAGGGACTTGTAGAGCCAGCACGAGGTCGAACGCGATGTCTCTGGAGCCTATTCTCGACGTTGTCCGCGGCATCGCCATGGCCGATAGCATGAGCTATTGGCTGATCGGCACGCTGACTGCGGTCGCGTTCGTGCTGATGCGGGCCATGCTGCCGGTGAAGAGCCTCGCGTTCGTTTTCGCACCGGCCGTTTTCTGGGGTGGGCTCACGGGCCTTTACGCCGCGCGCCAGCTTGGCATCGTCGTCGCCAGCGACGAGGCCGTCCACACGATTGTCGTGTCGACAGCCGGCATGATCGCGGCTCTTTTCCTCATGATGTGCCTCGTGCGGCTCGCGGATGCGGCAAGCCGTACCCGGCAGGCGGTTACCAACTCGGTTGCCCGCGCCCGCGTCTGAGCAGCTGGCCGCTTAAGCCTTCACCGCCCGTGACGAATTAGACTTTTGCCTTGCACCCGGCGGCCGGTAGGCTATGGGAATTCCGTGAATAAGGCGAGGGTCGCACGGCATGTCGGACAAGAAGGCGAACAGCACCACAGCAGGCAAAAGCCCTGAGCGGGACAAGCCTTGGCTGTTTCGCACGTATGCCGGTCATTCGACGGCTGCGAAATCGAACGCGCTTTATCGGAAGAACCTGGCCAAAGGCCAGACGGGCCTTTCTATCGCCTTCGACCTGCCGACGCAGACGGGCTACGATTCCGACCATGAGCTTGCCCGTGGCGAGGTCGGCAAGGTTGGCGTGCCGGTCTCACATCTCGGCGACATGATGAATCTGCTCGACGGCATCCCGCTCGATCAGATGAATACCTCGATGACGATCAACGCGACGGCAGCATGGCTGCTCTCGCTCTACATCGCGGTGGCCGACAAGACGGGCGCCGCGCGCACCAAGCTGACCGGCACGATTCAGAACGACATCATCAAAGAGTATCTGTCGCGCGGGACTTACGTCTTCCCGCCCGAGCCCTCGCTCAAGCTCATCCAGGACACGATCGTCTTTTCGTACAAGGAGGTTCCCAAGTGGAACCCGACGAACGTGTGCTCCTATCACCTGCAGGAAGCGGGCGCGACGCCGGTGCAGGAGCTTTCCTATGCGCTGGCGACGGCACTTGCCGTGCTCGACCAAGTGAAGGCTTCCGGCGAAGTGCCGGACGAGGACTTCGGCCGCGTCGTGGGCCGCGTCTCGTTCTTCGTCAACGCGGGGATGCGCTTCATCACCGAAATCTGCAAGATGCGCGCGTTCAACGAGCTGTGGGAAGATATCACCGTCAACCGCTACGGCGTGACGGATCCCAAGCATCGCATGTTCCGCTATGGCGTGCAGGTGAACAGCCTCGGCCTCACCGAACCGCAGCCCGAGAACAACGTCTACCGCATCCTGCTCGAAATGATGGCGGTGACGCTTTCGAAAAAGGCACGCGCGCGTGCCGTGCAGCTTCCCGCCTGGAACGAGGCGCTCGGTCTGCCGCGTCCTTGGGACCAGCAGTGGTCGCTCCGGATGCAGCAGATCGTAGCGTATGAGACGGATCTGCTCGAGTATGGCGACATCTTCGATGGCTCGGCCGAGATCACGCGCAAGGTCGAAGAGCTCAAGGAGCAGGCCAAGGCCGAACTCGCCACCATCGAGCGTATGGGTGGCGCCATCGCCGCTATCGACTACATGAAGCGTCGTCTCGTCGAGAGCAACTCGCAGCGCGTGCGCCATATTGAAACCGGCGAACAGATCGTCGTCGGCGTCAACAAATGGACGGAAACGGAGCCCTCGCCGCTGACGGCAGGCGAAGGCGCGATCATGGTGGTCGATCCGGCGGTCGAAGCCGAGCAAGTCGAGCGGCTCAAGGCGTGGCGCGCCCAGCGCGATGCGAAACTCGTGGAGAAGACGCTCGCCGACCTCGAAGCTGCGGCCAAGGAAGGCCGCAACGTCATGGAATACTCAATCGCGTGCGCCAAGGCGGGCGTTACGACGGGCGAATGGGGCACGACGCTGCGGCGCGTGTTCGGCGAATATCGCGCGCCTACGGGCGTCGCGCAGGCTGCACCTGAACGCGCGAGCGGAGAACTCGACGACGTGCGCGCGGCCGTGGATGCCGCCTCGGAGCGTCTCGGCCGGCGCATCAAGTTCCTGGTCGGCAAGCCCGGCCTCGATGGCCATTCGAACGGCGCCGAGCAGATTGCTGTCCGCGCCCGCGACGTCGGCATGGAAGTCGTCTACGAGGGCATCCGGCTGACGCCGACGCAGATCGTCCGCGCCGCCGTGGACGAAAGCGTCCACGTCGTTGGGCTTTCGATCCTTTCGGGATCGCACGTTCCGCTCGTCTCGGAGCTCATGGACCGGATGCGCAAGGAAGGCCTCTCGGACATCCCCGTGGTCGTCGGCGGCATCATCCCGCCCGAGGACGAGGTGAAGCTCAAGGGCTTCGGCGTTGCGGCCGTCTATACGCCGAAGGATTTCCAGTTGAACGACATCATGGCGGACATCGTGCGTCTGGTTGATACGGAAGCCCGCGCTGCCTAAGTACCTCGCGGTTTCGGCATCGCCATCTTGCGGCGGCCGGCCTTAGAGGACCTACGCCATGCGCGAAGAAATACGACTGAAGTTCGACCGCCAGCTCAGGATCGCCCGGCTCAAGAAGGCCGCTCTCGGCGTGGCGGCTGCCGCCGTCATTGCCGGCGGCTTCTGGTTTGCCGGTCTCGATGCCTCAATCGAGACGCACCGCGTGGCGGGCGTGGTGGAGGCCGTCGGCCCCATCGTCGGCGGATCGTCTGTCGCGACAGAACATGGCCTTTCGGTAGGCGTGCTGCTCCATGACGGCCGTCACGTGCATGTCACGGCCTCAAAGGCGACCGATCCGCACGTGGGCGATGCCGTGAACATCGCCGAGCACGTCCACGGCACGGGCCGCGTGACGTACTCCTGGCGATAAACGCGCGACGGCGCTTTACGACCTAGTCGAGCACGAAACCGACCAGCACGCCGAGCGCAAACGAGGCGGCGGCGATCACGAGCGTGCCCCAATCCAGCCTGACGACGAGCTCGTCGCGGCCCTCGCGGGTGCGCCGCTCGACGGTTGCGCGGTCGTCTGCCTGCGGCGTGGCGGTGTCGGTGGTGTTCATCGTCATCATCGACCTTACTCCTGCGTACGTCTCAACTGCGGACTGCTTAACCGCCTCGACCTGACAAACGCCTGATAACGCAAATGGTTTGTCTGGCTCGCTCGAACGCCGTTGCGGGCGGGACGTTACTTAGGGTAGGGAGAGGGCCACGCGAGTCTACAGCACCCTTCGGGGGCTACCGAGGCTGTAGACACGGGACGAGCGCGCTTTATAAGACAACGCTCCGTTCAGCATCCGAGCGCTTACGCGCACATTGCCTCTGTGGCGGAACCGGTAGACGCGGCAGACTCAAAATCTGCTGTTGGCAACAACGTGCCCGTTCGAGTCGGGCCAGAGGCACCATTCTGTTAGGCTCACGCGCCCGAGAGGCGCTCCGCATGGGCGGCGCTCGCGCCGGGTCGCCTTGCTCCCTGAGCCCTGCGGGCTCTAAGTTAAGGGTTTGCTCACGCGCCCGAGAGGCGCTCCGCATGGGCGGCGCTCACCGCGGGTCGCGTCCCAAACGCAGCGCAGCCCGCCGCATGATTACAACCGCTTCGAAACGCTCTTGATCTGCCTACGGCTGATGCCCATTCGTGCGCGCGGCTTCCCATGCTTGTCGGGAGCATAAACTCTTGTAAGATCGTCAGACGAGTGAAGGAGGCGCGCGAGATGGCACCGACCCGAACCTCTCTCGCTTTGGCCCTGCTTCTCCTTCCCGCGATGCTGTCGGCTCGCGAGGCATGGGCCGCCCCGGATTACATCCAGGCGAAGCCGGACGCGCTTGCTTCAACGTATGGCGAAGAGCTTGCGAAACGCGCGTTCTCCGACGAGTTAACCGCCGCACGAGCCGCAGCCATCCGGGACAGCCTGACGTTCGTGGCGGAGAGCGAATGCCCGCGGGATGCACGCTTCGTGCTGCTCGACGCCTCTCCCTTCGCGCTCGATTCCGACGCGGTGCTGTGGATCGAGCGCTACGAAGTCGAGTGCCCGACGCCGCGGCGGCGCAGCATTCTGATGTTCAAAAAGCTCGACGCCATCGAAGCGGTGCCGATGGCACCCGGCGAGACGCTTGCCGATCCGGTCGTGCAGGGCGATGCCGGCCCGCGCCTTCAGCAGGCGGCGCTCGGTCGGGGACCTGCCGGGTGCGAACGGGCGACAATCATCGAGACCGCCGTCACGCATCGGCCGACCGAGGCCGGGCTGCCGTGGCAGGAGCGGTGGTCCGTCCACGCCTGCGGCGAGGTGGTCGATCTCGACGTGACCTTTACGCCTTCGGCCGATTCCGGCACGTCGATCGCGGTTGCCGATCCCGATCCGCTTCCCGGGACAGGGCCGGGCAGAGAGCAGGCCGATGCGACGGCGTCAGCCCGCGGTCCGGACTGGGACGGCTGCGCCCCCTCCCTCGACGCGGACGCGCGGATCGCGGCGTGCGAGCGTGTCATTGCAAGCGGGACGCTCGGCAGGACGGACCTTGCGACGGCGCATCGATGGCTCGGTGACGCCTATCGCGCACACGCATACCAGAACCGCAACGAAGACGGGAGCAGCTTCGACTTCGACGTTTTTCTCGACGAGCTCGATGAACCCGACCGCGTACTCGATGCCTACAACAAGGCGATCGAGCTCAATCCCGACGATCCGGAAACGTATGTAAGGCGCGCCAGCCATCGCGGACCTCAGGACCTGGAAAAGACGATGGCCGATTACTCAAAGGCCATTGCGCTCAAGACGACCGACACCATGCCCTACTACGAGCGAGCGAAGTTCCACAGGGAGCGGGGCGATCTCGACCTCGCGATCGCCGACATGAGCGGCGTGATCGCGATCAATCCTAACCACCGGTACTTCCGCGGCCGCGGCATCCTCCATCACGCCAACGGGGCCTACCAGGACGCGATTGCCGACTACAACGCCGCGCTTGCCCTCGAGGGGGCGTCGAAATCGGACAAGGCCCAGTATTATCACCTGCGCGGCCTCGCCTATCTCGGGCTCGGCGATACCGATCAAGCTTTCGCCGATTACACAGCGTCCGCCGACTTGGTGCGCGCCAACGTGCTGCTGCAGTACAGCCGCGCCGTCACCCATTCCCAGGCCGGCAACCACGAGACGGCAATCGCCGAGCTCACCAGCGTCATCGAAACGGCTCGTAAAACAAGTGGCACACTGCGGGACCTGCTCGCCGATAAATCGATCACCTATCGCGACCTGCTCGCCCCCAGCTATGCGCACCGAGCCTACGCGCAGGCCGCGGTCGGTCGAACGGACGACGGGCTTTCAGATGTCGAAGCGGCGCTCGCACTCGATCCCAAGGACACGACGGCACTGACCACGCGGGGCCTCATCAACGAGTTGCTCGGCCACAACGACAAGGCCGTGGCCGACTTCCAGCAGGTGCTGTCCATCGAGCCCGCCCATGCGGGGAGCCAGGAGGCGCTGAAGCGCCTGGGCGCCGCCCGCTAGGGGAATGTTAAAGACAGACAGGTGAGATCGGTACGCAGCGAACCATGATCTCGTAGGATCGCGGCGGCAGACCCTTCGTCTGCAACGACGCCCGTTCGAATCGGGCCCGTGCGCCGTTGCTTTCGGCGCGAAGCCCGGGAGGAAACACCGCATGCCCATCAAGCCGGGACCGCGCAATCTCATCACCGATGTCGATGGCATTGGCGTGGGCAACGCTCAATCGCTCGATGTCCGCAGCGGGGTGACCGTCGTGCTGCCGGATCGGCGGACGGTCGCGGGTGCCGACGTGCGGGGCGGCGCACCCGGGACCCGCGAAACGGATGCGCTCGATCCCACGTGCCTCGTTGAAGCTGTCGACGGCATTGTGCTCTCGGGCGGCTCCGTTTACGGGCTCGAAGCGATGTCGGGCGTCGTCGCGTGGCTTGGCGCGCGCAGGCGAGGCTTCGCGCTTGGCGAGACGCCGGTGGTTTCTCCTGTGGTACCGGGCGCGGTGCTGTTCGATCTGCCGAACGGCGGCGACACGAATTGGGGCGAGGCGCCGCCCTATCGCGACTGGGGCAAACATGCGTGCGAAGCCGTGGGCCGCGATTTCGCGCTCGGCAATGTCGGCGCGGGCACCGGCGCGATGGCGGGCAACATCAAGGGCGGGCTCGGCTCGGCGAGCCTGATCGACGGTGCGTTCCAGGTGGGCGCGCTTATCGCCGTCAATCCGTTCGGCTCCGCCGTGGTGCCAGGGACGGGGTATTTCTGGGCTGCGCCGTTCGAACTCGACGGAGAGTTCGGCGGGCGCGGATGGCCGGGCGCCCTGCCCTCAGCCTCGGCGGAAGACCCGCTCAAGGGCACACGGCTCGATGTTTCGCCGCTCGCTCCGGGCGGCAACACTACCATCGGCGTGGTGGCAACCAACGCCGCCCTGACGAAGGCGGAGGCGCGCCGCATCGCGATCATGGCGCAGGACGGGCTAGCCCGCGCCATCCGACCGATCCACTCGCACGTGGACGGCGATACGCTGTTCACGCTTGCGACGGGGACGGCAGCGCTCCCGGACGACCCGCTCGAACGGCTGATGCAGCTCATGCGGATCGGCTCGATTGCGGCCGATTGCGTGGCGCGTGCGGTTGCGCGTGGTGTTTACGCCGCAGAGGATCTGGGCGATATGGCGTGCTATCGAACCCGATACGCCACAGCATGAGCCCCTAAGTTGAGCAAACGTTCGCAACGCCCCGCAGGGAAGGCTAAGTCGCCTCGCACACCGAAACCGAAAAGGCCCTCCATCGAGCGCCTGATCGGTGCTGGCGCTGCGGCCGAAGCGGGTTTGGCGACATCCGAGACGGCTCCACCGCCGTTCTGGGAGAGCAAGGCGATCGACGAACTCACCCAAAGCGAGTGGGAATCGCTCTGCGACGGTTGCGGGCAGTGCTGCCTTCTCAAGGTCGAGGACGAGGATACGAGCGACGTTTTTCTCACACGCCTCGCCTGCAGCCAGCTCGACGTGGGCCGCTGCCGTTGCAAGGACTATGCGAACCGGCACGACATCATGCCGGACTGCATCACGCTTAGCCCCGAGAACGTGGAAAAGATCGCGTGGCTGCCGGAAAGCTGCGCGTACCGGCGCGTTGCGGAAGGGCGCGGCCTTGCATGGTGGCATCCACTCGTCTCTGGCGATCCTGACACCGTGCATCAGGCCGGTGTCTCCGTGCGCGACTGGGCCGTCGGAGAAGACCCGGCCCGCGTCGCCAACATCTATCACTTCATCATCGGCGAAGTGGGCTAGAGCGTCGTCGGTTTCGATCGAATCCGGATCACGCTCTATCTCTTTTGTGAGACCGATCCCAGATGCGGAACGCGAGAAGGGCTGCGACCATCGCGGCATAAAACGCCGCTTCAAACGTCACCGTCTTGAGCAGCATGATGAAATGCAGCGCGCCCGCGGCCGCCGCGAGGTAGACCCAGCGGTGAAGACGCTGCCATACCTTGCCGCCGAGGCGGCGGATCATCGTCGCGTTAGACGTGACGGCGAGCGGCACGAGGATCAGAAACGCCACCATGCCGATCGTGATGTAGGGCCGCTTCACGATGTCGGCCACGATGGCGCCCACGTCGAGGCCTTGATCGAGCACGATGTATACGATCACGTGGAACAGTGCGTAAAAGAACGCGAGCAGGCCGAATGTGCGACGATAGCGGATGAGATTGGGGCCGCCGAGCTTGCGCAGCGGCGTGACGGCGAGCCCGATCACGAGGAACCGCAAAGCCCAAAGCCCGAGCGTGCGCTCCAGCACCTTGAGCGGATCGGCCCCGAGTTGATCGTTGAGGCCGAGATAGAATGTCCAGATGCCCGGCGAGAGCCCAAGCGCATAGAGCGCCCAACTTCCGGGACCGATCCAGGCGGGACTATTCCAGCGGCGCGCGATACGGACTTGCGCCTCGTGCGGTTCAGTAGTGGGCACGGAGATCCAGACCTGCGTAGAGGCTGGCGACCTCATCGCCGTACCCGTTGAACATCAACGTGGGGCGGCGCTTCGCGAGCAAGCCGCTGCCTTCGCCGATGCGCCGCTCCGTCGCCTGGCTCCAGCGCGGATGATCCACCTCCGGGTTGACGTTGGAATAGAAGCCATACTCGTGCGAGGCCATCTCTTGCCAGGTTGTCGGCGGTTGCTCCTCGACGAAGGCGATGCGTACGATCGATTTGATGCTCTTGAAGCCGTACTTCCACGGCACGACGAGCCTCAAGGGTGCGCCGTTCTGGTTGGGCAGCGTTTCGCCATACATGCCAACGGCGAGGATTGTCAGCGGATGCTTCGCTTCATCGAGCCTGAGCCCTTCGCGATAGGGCCAATCCAGCGGCTGGAAGAGGCCGCGCTGGCCGGGCATTTCATCCGGGCGCACCAGCGTTTCGAACGTGATGTACTTCGCGCTGCCCAAGGGCTCTACCCTCGAAATCAGATCGGCCAACGGAAAGCCGATCCATGGGATCACCATCGACCAGCCCTCGACGCAGCGCAGCCGGTAGATCCGCTCCTCAAGCGTTACGAATTTCAAGATGTCTTCCAGAGCATACGTCGTGGGCTTGGCGACGAGGCCGCCAACCTCTACCGACCAAGGCGCTGTCGTGAGCGAACCGGCGTTCGCAGCAGGATCATCCTTGCCGGAGCCGAATTCATAAAAGTTGTTGTAGGACAGCGCGTCTGCGCGGCGGGTCTGTTGCTCGTCGGTCGAGAACGGGCTTTTTCGGGCTTCGAGCGCGGCCGCCCACCCCGAATCAGCGGGCAACATCGCCAGCGCCGCGGCCGCGATGCCGCCCGTCATCAGCTCCCTTCGGCCTAAATAAATGTCTTTCGGCGTGATCTCAGACGGCCGGATGTCAGGCGCTTTTCGGATTAGCACTGGGCAAATCTCATTCTGGGTTTGGCGGGCTTTGCCTCGTTCTGTACGTTCGGTACGTCTGCATCGGTTTTCAAGGGGTGCGGCCAAGGAGGACAGGGGGCGGCCGCCTCGCGGCCGAGCAGAATCATGCGAACCAGCCGAAAACTCAGCAAGACGAACTATCTCGTCTACCGTGATTGTGCTCACAACGCGTGGGTGAAGGTCCACCGCCCCGAGGTCTACCACGCCCGCCCGCCATCGGTCTTCGAGCAAGCCGTCATGGATACGGGCAACGATGTCGATGCCCGCGCACGCGATATTTTTCCCGACGGCGTGCTGATCCGGCGCGGAGATGCCGACGGCACGGCCCAACTCGTCGCCGAACGCTATGGTGTGCTCTATCAGCCAGTGTTCGAGACTGATCGCTACACGACCGCCTGCGACGTGCTGGTGTGGAGCGAAGACCGCGGCGTGTACGACCTTTACGAGGTTAAGGCCTCGACCAGCGGCGAGGATCGCAAGGCGAAAGACGACCTCTACGCTCACGACCTTGCCTTTCAGGCGAACGTGCTCGCCGAATGCGGCGTGCCGCTCGGGCGCTTCAACCTCGTGCGGCTGGATAGCTCCTACGTGTCGGACGGCACGCTCGATCTCAACCGCCTGTTCACCCGCGAGGACTTCACGGACCGGGTGACCCCGCTTTTGGAGACGGTCGCGGCAGAAATGGACGCAGCGCACGACGTGATGTCGCTCGAGACCATGCCGCTAGGGCCATGCGGCTGCGTCTACAAAGGACGTAGCAGCCACTGCACGAGCTTTTCCTTCATCAACGGGCATGTACCCGAGTACAGCGTGCACGATCTCACGCGGATCGGTGCGTCGCCGCGCCGCCTGAGGTCGCTCGTCGACGCGGGTATTCTCGACATCACGGACGTTCCCGACGACTTCGAGCTGACCGTGAACCAGGCCAACCAAGTGCGCGCGGCGCGACAGGGGCGCGCCTTTCTGGAGGTGGCGCCGCTCGGCGAATTTCTCAACCGGCTGCGATACCCCATCTCGTTTCTCGACTACGAGACCTATCCGTGTGCGCTACCGCGTTTCGCCGGATTCCGTCCCTACGACCACGTGCCGTTCCAATTTTCGCAGCACGTGGTTTCGCACCCTGGCGGCGAGGCGGTGCATCGCGACTTTCTGTTCACGGGCCGCGCGTGCCCCGACGCGTATTTCGTCGCCGCACTCAAGGATGCGATCCCTGCGGAAGGGAGCGTCGTCGTATGGAATCGCCCGTTCGAACGCGGCATCAACGCGAAACTTGCGGAGCGACTGCCAGACGCGGGTGAATTTCTCCTGTCGGTGAACGAGCGCATCGTGGACCTGATGGACGTCTTCACCGGGCAGATGGTCATTCACCCGAAGTTTCGCGGCCGCACCTCGATCAAGTGGGTGCTTCCGGCGCTCGTGCCGCAGCTTTCCTATCAAGGGCTCGCGATCCAGGAAGGCGCGACGGCGAGCGAGACATGGAACCGTATCGTTACCGGCGATCTCGAAGGCGACGAAGCCGAAGAGGCCCGCAAGGACCTGCTTACCTACTGCAAGCGGGACTCTCTCGCGATGGTCGAGATCTGGCGGGCGCTTCTCGCCGCTGTTGCTGCCCGCGAAATCCGCGAGGCGGGCTAACTTTCAAGGAGGCCGGCGCTTACTGCGCGTCCGGCATGCAGGGGCCCTTCTCGCCCGGCTGGTCCGGGGGGCGGGGGCCAAAATTCTTGAGATATTCGCGCGTGGCCTGATAGGCGACGTGCGCGCCCTGGCAGGCGTCAGGCTTCGCAACCGATCCGGTCTCGATGGCCGACGCGCCCGTTTCCTCGGCTTCGGCCTCGGCGGATTGCGTGGTGCTGCGCTCTGGTGCGGCGCTCGTCTTGCTTGCCTTGGGCGCTGCGCTTTTCTGTGCTTGAGGTGCGCGCGGTGCCACATCCTTGATGGACGCCATCTCGCGCAACGTGTCCTTGCAGCAGCCGCCGAGAAGCAGCAGCACGGCGGCGAGAGAGACGGCATGACGAGGCGATAGCATTGCGTTCCTGGATCTTGAGCTGTTGGTCTACGCAACACCTCGCCGCGATAGGGGCGGCTCGCCTTTCACCCTTCACTGAGTCGCGGCTTTTCCACTATGGCCACAGCGAGGAATCCACAGTGTTTTTCGCAACTTGAGCACTGATGTTGCATGACCTGTGGATAACGCACTCGATTTCGGGCGCATGCTCGAAAGAGGGGGCACTTCAGGCGGACGCTTGTGCCGCGCCTCCGCGCGCCATAGGCTCCGCTCCAGCGCGATCTCAAGGGCGCGCACGTTGGGGGCCAACATGCTTTTGCGTCTCTTGCTGAGCACCGGGACGATCTTCCTGTCGCTGATCCTGGGTGCGTTTGCACTCGCCGCCGTCGGCTACAACTGGCCCGAAACGCTTTCCATGATGCTCGGATGGGCGCGCGATCTCAAAAGCGTCATCACCCGCACAGGGCTTGAGCCGAAGTACAACATCTGGGTCGAACTCCTGCTCGAAGAGCGCCAGTTGCTGTTCATGTTCTTTACCATCGGTGCGCGCATCTTCCTCGCGCTCCTGGCAGCACCGTTCACAAGCCGCCGCTGAGCCCCGACCGGTTAACGCAGCGTTAGTTCGCCCGCCCGCATGATGCACGCGGCCGCGCGCGCGTTCGCACCGGCCACACATCACCGTGCCAATCCGCACGCGGGGCTGGGGAGCATGGGTTTTAACGGGAGGTTCAACGGCGGCTTCGACGGTCGAGACGAGCGGGGTCGGTACGAACCGGAACTGCCGACTTACCGTGACGACGCGCCGTGGCCGACGCCCGAAGCGTATGGATATGGGCATGGCTACGAGCCGGAACCGGAGCCCGATCCCGATCCCGTCAAGAGACGGTCGCGCCTTCCGCTTCTGATCCGCCTGTTCTTTTTCGTGCCGCTCGTGTTCGCGTCCGCCGCTGCCATCGCGGTCGGCGGGCTCTTCATTGTCTACACGATGATCTATCCCGATCCCCTTTCGATGCGGCCTAAGGGAACGGGGCCTACGATCCGTATCGTCGGCGCCGACGGCAGCGCAATTGCCGAAAGAGGCACATCGCGCGCCTACATCCCCCTCGACATGCTTGCGCCTATGGCCGCCAACGCCGTCGTCGCCATTGAGGATCAACGCTTCTTCAGCCATTTCGGCGTCGATCCCATCGGCATGGCGCGCGCCGCACTGGTGAATCTCAGAGCCGGACGCCTCGTCGAGGGTGGCTCCACGATCACGCAGCAGCTCGTGAAGAACCTGTTTCTCTCGTCCGACCGCACGTTCGCGCGCAAGGCCGAGGAACTGGTGCTCGCGCTCTGGATCGAGTTGCGCCTCTCCAAGCGCGACATTCTCGAACTCTATCTCAACCGCGTTTACTTCGGCGGCGGCGCGCACGGCATCGAGGCGGCTGCCCAGCGCTATTTCGGGAAATCCGCGCGCGACCTTACACTGGGCCAGAGCGCCGTTATCGCCGGGTTGCTGAAAGCACCCTCCCGCTACGCACCGAGCGCCAGCCCCACGCAGGCGATTGCGCGCGGGCACGTCGTTATCGCGCGGATGGCCGCCGCAGGCTTCATCACGCACGAGGAAGCCGAACAGACCGTCTCCAGCGAGATCCACTTCTCTCCGCTGATGCGGGCTCCGAACCATGCCGACATGGCATACGCCGTGGATTATGTGCTCGACGTCGCGGCCGAATTCGACTCCGTCGACACGAAAGAGATCGTGATCGAGACGACGCTCGACGGAGATTTGCAGCGAAAGACGAGCCAGGTCGTCGAAGCGGCGTTGACGTCGCGCGGCGCCACACTCTCCGCAGGCCAGGGAGCAGTGGTCGTGCTCGCGCCGGACGGCGGCATCCGGGCGCTCGTCGGCGGGCGATCTTACGCGGACAGCCAGTTTAACCGCGCCGTGCGGGCGCATCGCCAGCCGGGTTCGGCGTTCAAGCCGGTGGTCTATCTCACGGCGCTGGAGCGCGGGCTTACGCCCGACAGCATGATGGAGGATACCCCCGTCACGGCGGGGCGCTGGTCTCCACGCAATGAAAACGGGCGCTTCATCGGGCCTGTTTCGCTGCGGGACGCGCTTGCGCAATCGATCAACAGCGTCGCGGTGCGGCTTCTGCTCGACGCCGGGACGGCCAAGGTTGCAGCCACCGCGCGTCGCCTCGGCATGAAATCGGAACTCAGACAAGACGCATCGCTTGCGCTCGGCACCTCGGAAGTGTCGCTGCTTGACCTTACAGGCGCATACGCGGCGTTCGCGAACGGCGGCTACGTCAACGAGCCTTACGTGATCCGCCGCGTGAGGACAGCCGAAGGCCGCGTTCTGTTTCAACGCTTCGACGCCCGCTCCGATCCCGCGATCCCTCTCGACTCCGTCGCAGCGATGAACGACATGCTGCGCGCCGTGGTGGAGCGAGGAACGGGCCGGCGCGCCACGCTTCCCGGGCATGTCGTGGCGGGCAAGACGGGCACGTCGCAGGAGTATCGTGACGCGTGGTTCGTTGGGTACACGGCGCATCTGACGGCCGGCGTCTGGGTCGGCAACGACGACGGCAAACGCATGGAGCGCGTCGGAGGGGGCACGCTTCCAGCCGAGATCTGGCACGAGGTCATGCGGGCCGCTCATGCGGATCGCGGTCCCCTGCCCTTGCCGCACAATGCTGCGCCACCAGCTCCGCCCATCACCGCCGGGACACCACGCCACCCGGCCGACCAAATCGACGAAGACTTCATCGTGCAGATGCTGGACGCGCCTTCGAGTGCGAGTTCCGCCACCGTATCGCCCTCCGGCACCACGACCGTGATGCCGGACGGACGGATCATCGTCGCGCCGCCCGCCATCTCCCCTTCCGTCGTCCGCTGAGCGACACATTCCTCGTGCACCACCCGCAGCGAAAGCGCCGCCACAGGGCGCGAGCAAGCGGAGAACGGCATGGCGATCCACAGACTTGGACCCGACGATCTCGGCCTCATGGATGGGCTGCTCGACATGTTTGGCGCGGCCTTCGGCGAGGCGGACACCTATGGGCGCGCTCGGCCCTCCGCCGACTATCAGCGCCGCCTCCTGGGCGATCCGGGCTTCGTTGCGCTTGTGAAGATGGTCGACGGACACGTCGTTGGCGGGCTGGCGGCTTATGAGCTTCGCAAGTTCGAGCAGGAGCGGAGCGAGTTCTACATCTACGATCTCGCCGTTGCGGAGACGCACCGCAGACGGGGCATCGCCACCGATCTGATTGGCAAGTTAAGGGAGATCGCGGCCGAGCGCGGCGGTTACGTCGTGTTCGTGCAGGCTGACCACGGAGACGATGCGGCCATCGCGCTCTATTCGAAGCTTGGCACGCGCGAGGACGTGCTGCACTTCGACATCCCCGTGCCGTGACGGCGGAATACCGGCCGTTTTAGTCTTCGGCGAGCATGCCGTAGCGGTGCAGGTCCATGCCGTAGATCTGAAGCCAGCGCTTGGCGTCCTCCAGGCCCGGCATCGTCTTGGCGACGAGGGCCCAGAAGCGCGGCCCGTGGTTCATCTCCTTGAGGTGCGCGACCTCGTGGGCGGCCACGTAATCCAGGATTTCGGGCGGTGCCAGAATCAACCGCCAGGAGAAAGACAGCACGCCTGTCGTTGAGCACGATCCCCAGCGGCTCGTCTGATCGCGCACGGCAATGCGCTTCGCCGACACGTTAAGCCGTTTGGCATGAAACGCCACGCGATCTTCGAGATCGCGGTGCGCTTCGCGCGCCAGCCAATCCTTCAGGCGGCGCGGAGCATGTTCCTCATGGCCCGCGACGCAAAGTTCGGGGAAGTCGTCGGCGATGCGGCGCGAGACGACGCCCCGCTTGCCGGGGCCTGCGAAAACGACACGATGCGCCTCGCCTCGCAGCGGGATGAAGACGCCATCGCGAAACGGTACCGGAGACGGCAAACTGTCGAGACGCTCGCGTACCCACTCGATGTTGCGCGTGATGAAAGATCCCGCCTCGTCGATACCGCACTGCATCGGCAGCGTAACGATCACTGTGCGCCGCGTGCGGCTCACGCGAAGCGTCAGGCGGCGCGCGCCAGGATGGCGGCGGACTTCAACAGGGGCTCCGAGGGTATCGATGTTCTCGGTTGTGAGCGTCGAGGACGCGGGCCTTCTTGTCTTCCGCATGAATGACTTTCGGATCACGCGCTGATCTTGTGAGACGCAGTACGCTGAGCTGAAGATGATCGAGTGAGCTGATCGCTGTCCCACGTCGCCGTGCACGTTGGCGCCTCGCGCCGAGCCCGATCATGCTTCCCACTTAGCAACAGAGTGAACCGCATCACCAGTCTGAAATTGTGACGACGTGTAACCGATGGTGCCACTGTGGCGCAACGGCCCCATGGCTTGCAAAGCTTCCCACAAAGCGCAAAGATTCGCTTTTTGGAACCGCCCGCATTCAATGCGCGATGGACACACCGATCCGCGCTGCGGAGCGCCGTTCGCCCCTCTTTCGAAAGGCGATCACGGCGGTGCAGCACACGGCATGGCCCGTTCCGGCGCGGAAAAGCTCGGCAATTCCCGCATATCGAGCGTTGGCGCGCCTGGGCCGCTCAACGGAACGTCAGGTGCGCCTGGTATCGACGGCGGTGTCGGCGGGAGCGAAAAGCCCCGCTCGGTCGTGTCGCTTCCGGGCGCCGCCTGCGTTCGCTCGATGACGGGAGGAGGTTGCCGCGGCTGCGCCTTCTCGATCGCCATTGAGGGAACCAGCATCAACAGCGCCACCATGACAAGCTGGATGCACAAAAACGGAATCGCGCCCCAATAGATCTCGCCCGTCGTCACGGGCGGCATCACACGCCCCGTCACCCTGTCGCGATAGGTCTGGCGCGGCGCGACGGAGCGCAGGTAATAAAGCGCGAAGCCGAACGGCGGATGCATGAAGGCCGTCTGCATGTTGACGGCCAGGAGCACGCCGAACCAGATGATGAACGGGGTCACGTCCGCCACGGCCTCGCGCGGAACGCCTGAGGCGTCCGTGATGGTGACGACCTCCATGCCGAAGCTCTTTGCAATGGCCACGGCCTCCGGCGCGGAGGTGAAAATCGCTTCGGCGGCGGGCACGAGCAGCGGCACGAGAATGAAGCACAGCTCGAAGAAGTCCAGGAAAAATGCGAGCAGGAAGATCGCGATGTTGATCACGATCAGGAAGCCGTACATGCCGCCCGGCGTGGATGTCAGCAGGTGCTCCACCCAGACGTGCCCGTTCACGCCGTAGAACGTCAGCGTGAAGATCCGCGCGCCGAGGAGAATGAACATGACGAAGGCGGCGAGCTTCGCGGTCGATTCCGTCGCCTGGCGCACGATGTCGAAGTTGAAGCGGCGCACGTCGCTATCGCTCATCCGCTTGATTGCGGCAAGAACGAGCGCACCGACAGCGCCCATCGCTCCGCCTTCCGTCGGCGTGGCGATGCCGATCAGGATGGTGCCTAGCACGAGGAAGATAAGCAGCAGCGGCGGCACCATGACGAAGGTGACGCGCTCGGCGATGCCCGAGAGCAGCGAGCGGCCGGTAAAGGTTTGCAGGGCGCGGTTCAAAAGGGCGACCGTGAGCGCAAAGCCGACCGCCCACGTCATCGACAGGATCGCATAATCGATCCCTTCGTAGGGAGATCCGGATAGCACCCACGCGGCGAACGCCGCTGACAGAAGCGCCAAAACTCCAAGCGACAGGAGACCGCGGGAGCCGTCAGGTTCGCGGTGCCCGACCTCCTCCGACGGCAATCCCGGCGCGGAGGATGGAAAGATGAACGCCATCATCATCACGTAAAACGCATAGAGCGCGGCGAGCGTGAAGCCGGGTACGATCGCCGCCTTGTACATATCGCCAACGGACCGGCCGAGCTGGTCCGCCAGTACGATCAGGACGAGCGACGGCGGAATGATCTGCGCGAGCGTGCCGGATGCTGCGATGACGCCGGTTGCGAGACGCCTGTCGTAGCCGTACCGCAGCATGATGGGGAGCGAGATGAGCCCCATGGCGATCACGCTGGCCGCAACGATGCCCGTGGTCGCCGCAAGCAGCGCACCGACGAACACCACCGCGAGCGCAAGGCCGCCGCGGATCTCGCCGAAGAGCTGTCCTACCGTTTCGAGAAGGTCTTCGGCCATGCCGGATCGTTCGAGGATCAGCCCCATGAACGTGAAGAAGGGGATCGCGAGCAAGGTCTCGTTGCGCATCACGTCGAACACGCGGGCCGGCATCGACTGAAGCAGGTTCCACGACAGCGTGATCGCGCCACCCGAATAGGGGGCAAGCTCCACGCCGATCACGAAGAAGAACAGACCCACGGCGCCGAGCGAAAACGCGACCGGATAGCCGAGCAAAAGGAAGACGACGAGCGCCGCGAACATGATCGGCGCGAGGTTCTGGGCGAGAAAGGCCGTCATGCTGCGACGCTCCCGCGGCCCTGGGCGTCGCCGGATCCCGGCCTGTGCCGGGATGTCTTTTGGCCCAAGAGGTGCCACCAATATCCGTCACACCGGCGCAGGCCGGTGACCAGACCCGTCTCGAAATCCCGCACACATCCCCCGTCTCGGTTCATCAGGTCCTATCCCCGTGCTGCGGACCCTCGGAGCCGTTCTCGTGCTTGAGGTCGGCGCCTGTCGCAACGACCGTGTCGTGATAGCCGCCTGGCGGGCCGCTCTCGGCAAGCTCTCCACGCATGATGGCCACGCGTTTGATGATTTCGGAGATGCCCTGAACAAAAAGCAAGGCGAAGGCCACCGGGATGAGGCCCTTGATGGGCCAAAGCACCAGGCCGCCCGCGTTCGGCGACTGCTCGTTATGGGCGTACGAGGCCATGAAGAAGTGCCAGGACGTTACCGCGATAAGCGCCGCGACGGGCAAGAGGAACAGCGAGTGGCCGACGAGTTCGATGATGTTGCGCGTGCGCTGCGAAAGGCGGCTGTTCACGATGTCGACGCGGATGTGCTCGTTGGAGACGAGCGCCCAGGGTGCTGCGAGCAGAAACACGAGCGCGAACAGCCACCACTGCACTTCGAGCAGGGCGTTCGAGCTCCAGTCGAAGATTTTTCGGACGACGGCGTTGCCGGCGCTGATCACGGCTGCGGCCACCACCAGCCAGGCCGCGGCTCGCCCGATCGCCGTGGATGTCCGGTCGATCAGCCGGCTCGTCGCCAGCAGTCCTTTCATCCCTTCCCCCTCCCTGGGTTCCGCTCCGCTGCGGATTTTTTCAGATTTCGCTCCGCTGCCTTTTTCAGATTTCGCTCCGCTTCATGGCGCGGCGGCGGCTTGCTTCCTATATCCGATAGGGCGGCGGGGGAGAACTCCGGAGAAACTCCACCGTTGCGCCTCTCCGGCCCTTGGCCTAGAGCCAAACCGTTCGCGGGTCGCCCCGCGGCGCTCGCCCGCGCGCTCTTCGCGGGCTGGAGGCGGGAGACATCGGAAGAACAAGGAGCGCGGGAGAGCCCTATGTCAGATTTGAAGGAAGAGGTCATCCAACGTCTACGGCGCGTCAAGGGACCAGACCTTGACGGCAATATCGTCGATCTTGGGCTTGTCTCAGACGTTCTGATCAAGGACGGACGGGTTTACTTCTCGATTACGGTGCCGGCTGCCCGGGCCGAAGAGCTGGAGCCGCTGAGGGGCGCAGCCGAAAAAGTGGTGCGCGAGATCGACGGCGTGAGCGGGGTCGTGGCCGTGCTCACGGCCGAGGCCGCGGCGGGAAGTTCTGCCCCGACGCCGCCCCGCTCCACGGGTACAGGCAATGGCGCATCGGGCAATGGCCGGGAGCATCCGCGCGTGACGGAAGCACGCGCCAGAGGCACAGCCGGGGACGGTGGCCGCAAGCCCGCTCCACCGGCTCAAGGCGGCGCACCCGTTCGCCAGACGCAGGGCGTGCCCGGCGTGAAGCACATTGTGGCGGTCGCGTCCGGCAAGGGCGGCGTCGGCAAATCTACGGTCGCGGTCAATCTCGCGCTCGGCTTCCAGGCCATCGGCCTCAAGGCCGGCATTATGGACGCCGACATTTACGGGCCCTCGCAGCCTCGCCTGCTCGGCATCACCGATCGGCCGGAAGGCGCGGGCGACAAGAAAATCAAGCCGCTCGAAAACTATGGCCTCAAGGTCATGTCCATGGGCTTCATGGTGGAAGAGGATACGCCTATCGTCTGGCGTGGGCCGATGGTGGTCAGCGCGCTCAACCAGATGCTACGCGACGTGGTCTGGGGCGATCTCGACGTGCTTGTGATCGACATGCCGCCGGGCACGGGCGACGTGCAGCTCACGATCGCGCAACAGGTGCCGCTGGCCGGCGCTGTCATCGTCTCGACGCCGCAGGACCTTGCGTTGATCGACGCGCGCAAGGGGCTCGCCATGTTCCGCAAGGTAAGCGTGCCGGTGCTCGGCATCGTCGAAAACATGAGCTACTTCATCGCGCCCGATACGGGCGCGCGCTATGACATCTTCGGGCACGGGGGCGCGCGTGCGGAAGCCGAGAAGCTCGACATTCCCTTCCTGGGCGAGGTGCCGCTCACCATGGAGGTGCGTGAGACCTCGGATGCCGGACGCCCCGTGGTGGCAACCAACCCTGACAGCCCGAGCGCGGACGTTTTCCGAGCGATTGCGGCCAACGCATGGTCCGAACTCGAACGCGTGGCCGGGCGGGGCATGAAGCCGCCGAAGCTCGAAGCCGTGCATGGCGGCGAGGCGTTGCGCGTCTCCTTTGCCACGCGTGACGAGCACGAGCTTCCCGCCGAATTCCTGCGCGTGTTGAGCCCTTCCGCCGAAGTGCAGGGCCACTCGAAGGAGCAACGCGTCACTGTCGGCGGCAAGAAGAACGTGAAGATCCGCGAACTCAAGGGCGTCGGCAATTATGCGGTGCGCATCGTGTTCGACGACGGACACGACACGGGGCTGTTCACCTGGTCCTATCTCCACATGCTTTCGCTGCAGAAGGACAAGCGGTGGGGCGAATATCTCGCGGAGCTCAAGGAAAAGGGATTGTCGCGCTAGAACCGGCAGGCGTTGTCGGCCCCCGCGAAATCACTCCGTCATCGAGACTATACCCACGCGCGTCGAGGCGCGCGCGGAGGCTCCGCCGCCTGCGGAATTGCGCGGATGGCAATGCTGCCTCCGGACCTTCATCGAGCGGCGCCAAATGGAACTATTCCCGGTTCTTTGCCTTACCTCTTGAGCACGCGGCCGCGCCTCCTCCCGTCCTTCCCTCGTGAAGGCACAAAGATCTGCGGCCATGATCTCAACCATGACCGGAGTTCAAAATGCCTCGCACACCTCACCTTCTCGCGGGGACGATGCTGTCAGCCGTTCTCGCCACCACGCCGCTTTTCGCCCAAGCCGATACACAAGCCGGCGCTGACACCTCACCTGCCGAGGAAGTGGAAGGCGTGCCACCCGCAGAGGGTAAAGAGGGGCAGGCTGCCGGGGCACCTGTAGAAACGCAGCCGCCCAATGCACCCGATCAGAAGCCTGCGTTTGCCGGCCAAACTCGCGCGCCTCAACCCGCTGAGATGCCGGAGACGACGGCTGAAGCCGTCGTGGAAGGCCTGCCTCAGGCTTGGGCAATTCAATTGCTTCCCGAAGGCCGCATTCTGGTGACTGCAAAAGAAGGCGCCATGCACGTCGTTTATCCGGATGGGAAAGTCAGCGGTGCGCTCGCAGGCGTTCCGGAGGTTGACGACGATGGGCAGGGCGGCCTGCTCGACATAGCGCTGGCGCCCGACTTCGATACATCGAACCGCATCTTTTTCTCGTTCTCCGAACCGCGTGACGGCGGCAACGGCACGAGCGTCGCGTCTGCAACGCTTGCACTGGATGATGCGGGCGGCGGTGCTCTCAAAGACGTCAAAGTCATCTTCCGGCAAACGCCCACCTATGACGGCGACAAACACTTCGGCTCGCGGCTCGTGTTCGGCTCCGACGGCGCGCTCTTCGTGACGGTCGGCGAACGCTCCGACAAGGAAGTGCGCAATCAGGCGCAAGACCTCGCAAGCGGGCTCGGCAAGGTGTTCCGTATCGATCAGGACGGAAAGCCGCTTTCCGACAATCCTTTCGTCGGCAAGGATGGCGCGCTTCCGGAGATCTGGAGCTTCGGCCACCGCAATCTCCAGTCGGCGGCGCTGGACGGCAACGGACGGCTTTGGACTGTCGAACACGGCCCAAAGGGCGGCGACGAGTTGAACCGTCCGCAGGCCGGTCTCAACTACGGGTGGCCGGTGGTCACCTACGGCATCGAGTACAGTGGCGATCCGGTCGAAGGCGGAATTACCGCCAAAGAGGGCACCGAGCAGCCGGTCTATTATTGGGACCCCGTCATCGGCCCTTCAGGGATGGCGCTCTATCGCGGCGACGAGTTTCCGGAATGGAAGGATGCGTTGCTTGTCGGCGGCCTGGTTTCGACAGGATTGGTGGTTCTTCATATCGATAACGACCGTGTCGCCTATGAAGAGCGCGTGCCGCTCAAGGCCCGCGTGCGCGATGTCCGCGTCGGCCCGAACGGCGCCGTCTATGTGCTGACCGAAGACCCCGATGCAGGCACCTCGAACATCCTTCGCCTCACGCGCGCTAGGTAGTCCGGCTGCGCAGACGAAAAAACCCCGGCGCGATGCGCCGGGGTTTGTCGTGTGCCGTGCTTCGATGCGTTCTGATCTCAGATCTCGCCCTTGAGACCCTTCTCGAAATATTTGTGAACGATCTTGTCCTGGTTCTCCAGGAGCCAATCGATGGAGGGCTCGTTCGACATCGCCTTGTGAATGGCTTTCGTCGTCGCCTCGCGATGGATATCGAACAGGATCTTGTGATCCAGATTCTCGATCGTCGAGACAGAAGGGTTCAGCCACAGCGATACGATGATTCCGAGGTCGTTTGCCTTTTCCTTCGGGATGTCTCCGTTCCTCACCGCATCTAGCACGCCCATGGCGGTAGCGTACTGGACGGTGCCCATCAGGATGTTGGTGTAACGCTCATCCGTCACGGTGACCTTGCTCACGCAGATCGTGGCGGGGCGGATCATCACGTCGGTGTTCAGGAGCGCCAGCACCCGGCTGTGGCCTACGACCTGGTTGCCGAGCAGGTTCGCGAACGCCGTGCCGAGGGGGCCGTCCATCTCGCCAATCGCGACCTCGGGTTCTGCCGCCGTGCCCGGCGGGCCGCCTGCGACCAGCGCTTCACCCACTCGAATTCCAATGCGTCCGCTCATGCTCTCTCTCCGTGCTCACCCGGACGCACGCGCCGCGGGATGTCTCCGATAGGGCGCTCGTACCGGCACCCATGCTGCGGGCGAGCGATACGAAGTCGACGGCGGGCTCGTCAACCCGGCGAACCCCGGATGTCCGTTGTGCTCGCGTTCGAACCCGATACACTCTCGGCGTTTCACCGCGAGGGAGCCCGATGTCGAAGCCGTTTCTGATGCCATTCGCCGCATCGTTCTTGGTTATGACCGCACTCTGTTCCGCAGCGACGGCGTTCGAATCCTATCAGGTCACAGGTGTTAAGGCCGGCGACACGCTCACGCTGCGCGCCGAGCCAACCGAAGGCGGCAAGCCCTCCGACTGGACGGCGCTTGGCAGTATTCCGGCAGACGCACAGAACGTGCTCGGCACGGGCCGCTCGGTCCAAATCAACGGGCAGCCGTGGGCAGAGGTCTCGTTCGGTGGCGTACTCGGTTGGGTGAACGCGAAATTTCTTGCAGCCATGAGCGACCCGCCCGACCTCAAGAGCGAAACCTTTCAGTGTTCGGGAACGGAACCGTTCTGGGGCGTTACCCTGGGGCCCGAGAAAGGCGAATATTCAGATCCGGAGCAGTCATTCCCGCTTACGACGGAACGCGTTCAGCCTTCTACTGCGCGCCTCTTTCCGTTGCTTTACCGGCTGAAGGACGACAAGGGCCGCAGCTATCGCGCAACGGTGACACAGCGGCCTGGGTGTATCGACGGCATGTCGGATTACGAATATGCGTTCGAAGTGCTGCTCTCCGGAGACGAGAATTTCGAACAGGGCTGCTGCGTCGTTAAAAGATAGCGCACCGCATCAAGGCGGCTATCGGTTGCTGCGCGAAAACGCGCCGAATGCGATCGCGATGCCCATACCAATGTTGTCGAACATCACGCCAATCGGAACGCCAAGTGCCAAGCCGAGAACGATGGCGGTGGCGTCGCTTCGCTTCATTGCATTCGCTTCCGATGGCTGGAACCGCGTCTTTGCACCCAATGCGCCCTCGCCGCCCCGCGTCCCGGACCCCGGCGGCCTGAAGATCGTCCTCCGAACACGGCTCATCTCGGCTGTGACCGATCCGCCACGAGTCAGTTACGATCCCAAGAGCCGGATCGGATAATATCACAATTGGCGTTGCCAATGCGCGTTCACCGCTTTAGGCATTGGATATTATAACATCCACGCTCAAGGGGTTGGTGATGCGGACGTCTCAACGGAAACGGTTTTCAAGCGCGGTTTTACCCGCAGCAGCGCTGTTCGCAGCCACAGCAGCTTCAGCGACCATCGCTCAGGCGCAGGAGACCGTCACAGATCTTCCTGAGATCGAGGTCACCAGTCCGAGCCCCGTGCGCAAGCAGGCGCACCGCCCGAGCGCCCCGGCACCCAGCCAGCCAGCCGACGCGATTGCGGAGACTTTCGACGCGCCACTACCGGAGAACTTGCCCGGCACCTTGATCGTCAGCGATGATACGTTCAGCTCTGTGACAGTGGTGACGGACCGCGACGTTCTGAGCACGGGCGGGCAGACGATCACAGACGCGCTTCAGACGCGGCCTGGCATTATCGGCAGCACATTCGCGCCTGGTGCCAACCGCCCCATTATTCGCGGTCTCGACAGCTATCGCGTTCGCACGCAGGAGAACGGCATCGGTACGCACGATGTGGCGGCCATTTCCGAAGACCACGCGGTGCCGATCGACCCCAATGCGGTGGACCGCGTGGAGGTCGTGCGCGGGCCGGCAACGTTGCGTTACGGCTCGCAGGCGATCGGAGGCGTCGTCTCGGTCGAAAACCAGCGTATCCCGACGTTCATTCCGCCGAACGGCTTCAGCGGCGCGATCCGCGGCGCAGGCACGTCCGTCGACGAGGGCAAGGACGCCTCATTCAAGGCGACGGCTGGATCGAACGGCGTCGCAGTGCACGCCGATGGCTTCTGGCGCAAGGCGGACGATTACGATTCTCCGCGCGGGACAGTCGTCAACAGCTTCGTCGAAAGCAAAGGCGGCGCGTTGGGTGCCTCGTTAATCGGCCTCGAAGGTTTCTTCGGCGTCTCCTTCTCCCGTATCGAAAGCACTTACGGAATTCCGGGGCATGAGGCCGAGGAGGGCGTCGACCCCTACATCGACATGGTGCAGGACAGATACATGGCACACGGCGAGTGGCGCGTGCGGGACGCGGGCATCGAGGCCATCCGCTTCTGGTTCGGTGCTTCGAACTACCGCCACAACGAATGGGCTAAACACGACCACGATCCTGGAGGTCATGGTCATGGGCACGGAGGGCATGGGCACGGCCATGGCGGCCATGCTCATGACGACGATGACGATGACGAGGTGGATTTTTCCGTTCACTCGCGTTTCAAGAACAAGGAACAGGAAGCGCGCATCGAACTGCAGCATCTACCCGTGGGCACATCGCTCGGCACCTTCTCCGGCGCGCTTGGCGTGCATGTCGTGAACCGCGATACTTCGGGCATCGTCCCCGATCCGGACGCTGGTGAATCGCTGCTCGAACCCGCACATACCCAAAGCGTAGCCGCGTTCTGGTTCGAAGAATTGGAACTCAATCCGTTCCTCCGGTTGCAGGCTGCCGCGCGTATCGAGCACACGACAGTGGACGGCACCGGCTGGGAAGATTTCCACGGCCACGTGCATGGCAACCACGGCCATTTCCACGCGCATTCGTTCGAAGGAGAACGCAGCTTCACGCCGGTGAGCGGTAGCCTCGGTCTTCTGCAAAAGCTACCGTTCGATGTCGTTGGCCGGCTGACGGGCTCGTATGTCGAGCGTGCACCGGATGCGGCGGAGCTGTTCTCCAAAGGCATGCACGAAGCCACGGGCACGTTCGAAGTCGGTAATCCGTTCCTCGACGTGGAGAAAGCGACGACGGCAGAAGTCGGCCTCGCGAAGGCGCGCGGCGCTTTCCGGTTCGATGCCTCCGCCTACTACACGCGCTACAACGGCTTCGTCTATCGCGAGCTGCAGGGCCTGGAATGCGATGCCGTCTCCCACAACGGTGAGTTCGACTGCGTCCACTCGGATGACGGGCACGGCCATGGGCACGGCGGCGCGCACATGTTCGATCTTGTGTTCTTCCAACAGCGGGACGCAAACTTCTACGGCGCAGAGCTCGCCTTTCAGTACGATGTCGCGCCGATCTGGAACGGCCTGTGGGGCATCGAGGGCCAGTATGACTTCGTCCACGCGAAGTTCGACGGTGGCGGATACGTTCCGCGCATTCCTCCGCATCGCCTCGGCGGCGGCGTCTACTACCGGGATGCCAACTGGTTCGCGCGTGCGGGCGTTCTCCATGCTTTCGATCAGAACCGCTTCGGCGAGGGCGAGATCGCGACGCCGGGCTACACGCTCGTCTCTGCGGAGCTGAGCTACACGATCCAGGGCGAGACCATCGACGGCATCGTTCCGGTGGCGACCATCGGCATCAAGGGCGAGAACCTCGCAGACGACGAGGTGCTGAACCACACGTCCTTCAAGCGCCGCGAAGACGTACTGCTGCCCGGCGCCAACGTGCGCGTGTTCGGCTCGATCAATCTCAACTGATCGGACGCCCACCCCGTCTCCCAAAAAGCGGCGTCCGATCGATACGGAGGCGCGGGGATTCTTCCCGCGCCTCTTTCCTTTCTCGGCTCATCTCGCGCGCACCGGGCTTGCTCTGTCTGTTTTGGATGTTATAACATCCAAATATTTCGGAGGATCGACTGATATGGACTCAAAGCTCAAAGACCATCTCGAACGCAGCGCCACGCGTATCGATAAACGCCTGCCCGTGACGGTGCTGTCCGGGTTTCTGGGGGCTGGCAAGACCACGCTTCTCAACCACGTCTTGAACAATCGCGAAGGCCTCAAGGTCGCGGTCATCGTCAACGACATGAGCGAAGTGAACATCGACGCCGATCTTGTCGCGAAGGGCGGCGCGAACCTGTCGCGGACGGACGAGACTCTGGTCGAAATGTCGAACGGCTGTATCTGCTGCACATTGCGGGACGACCTTTTGAAAGAGGTTCGCCGCCTCGCATCCGAGCGTCGCTTCGACTACCTCCTGATCGAGTCGACCGGGATCGCGGAGCCGCTGCCGGTCGCGACGACGTTCGAGTTCCGCGACGAGGAGGGACAGAGTCTTTCAGACGTGGCGCGGCTCGACACCATGGTGACGGTCGTGGACGCAGCGCATCTGCTCAGAGACTATTCCTCTCAAGACTTCCTGAAAGACCGCGGCGAGACGGCCGGCGAAGAGGACGAGCGGCCGCTCGTTCAGCTTCTTGTCGATCAGATCGAGTTTGCTGACGTGATCGTGCTCAACAAGATCGACGTGGCGTCGCCCGCCGACGTGGAGGCGGCCCGCGCCATCGTCCGCGCGCTCAATTCGGATGCGCGCATCATCGAGACGAGCCATGCGCGCGTGGCTGCGCGGGACATCCTCGACACAGGCCTGTTCGACTTCGATGCCGCCCATCGCCATCCCACGTGGTTCAAGGAGCTCAACGGCTTTAAGGATCATCAGCCGGAAACCGAGGAATACGGCATTTCTAGCTTCGTCTATCGCGCGCGCGGGCCGTTCGAGCCGGAAAAGCTCTACGCATTCTTCGGCAAATCGTGGCCCGGCGTGGTGCGTGCGAAAGGCTTCTTCTGGCTTGCCACACGGCCGCAATGGGTGGGCGAACTTGCGCAAGCGGGCTCGCTCGTGCGGCATGAGGCCATCGGCTACTGGTGGGCCGCTGTGCCGAAGAAGAATTGGCCGGAAGAGGACGATCTCGTCGCGCGCATCAACAAAACCTGGCACACGCTGTGGGGCGACCGGCGTCAGGAGATCGTCTTCATCGGAACGCAGGACATGGACAAAGCCCGCATGATCGCGGAGCTGGACGCCTGCTTGTTGCCGCTTCCCGAGGAAGGCGCGGTCGACACCCGCGCGTGGAAGGCGCTTCCCGATCCGTTCCCCGAATGGGGACGCGAGGCCGCATGATGCGGACCCGCTGCTAACGCCGAAACAAAAAAGCCCCGCCATCGCTGGCGGGGCTTTCGAATCTTAGGAGGCGCTTACAAAACTTAATAGCGGTAGTGGTCCGACTTGTAAGGACCCTGCTGCGGCACACCGATATAAGCCGCCTGCTCGTCCGAGAGCTTCGTCAGCTTCACGCCGATCTTCTCAAGGTGGAGGCGGGCAACCTTCTCGTCCAGGTGCTTCGGCAGCGTGTAGACCTTGCGCTCATACTTGTCCGTGTTGGCGTAGAGCTCGATCTGCGCCAGCGTCTGGTTCGTGAACGACGCCGACATCACGAACGACGGGTGACCCATCGCGTTGCCGAGGTTCACCAGGCGTCCCTCGGAGAGCAGGATGATGCGGTGACCGTCCGGGAACTCGATCTCGTCCACCTGTGGCTTGATGTTGTCCCATTTGTAGTTCTTGAGCCCGGCAACCTCGATCTCGTTGTCGAAGTGGCCGATGTTGCAGACGATGGAGCGATCCTTCATGCCACGCATGTGATCGGCGGTGATGACGTCCTTGTTGCCGGTTGCGGTGACGAAGATGTCGGCACGCTTGACCGCGTCCTCCATCGTCGTGACCTCGTAGCCTTCCATCGCGGCCTGCAGCGCGCAGATTGGATCGATCTCGGACACGAGCACGCGGCAACCGGCCTGGCGGAGCGAGGCGGCCGATCCCTTGCCGACGTCGCCGAAGCCCGCGACCATGGCGACCTTGCCGGCCATCATCACGTCGGTGCCGCGGCGGATACCGTCCACGAGGCTTTCGCGGCAGCCGTAGAGGTTGTCGAACTTCGACTTGGTGACCGAGTCGTTGACGTTGATCGCAGGGAAGAGAAGCTTGCCTTCCTTCTGCATCTCGTAGAGGCGATGCACGCCTGTGGTCGTCTCCTCGGAGACGCCCTTGATCGCCTTGGCGACGGTGCCGAACCAGCCCTTGGGCTTTTCGGAGAGCGTCTTCTTGATGAGGGCGAAAAGGACTTCCTCTTCCTCGGAGCCGGCCTTGTCGAGGAACGCCGTGTCGCCGCCCTCGGCGCGTACGCCAAGGTGGATGTAGAGCGTCGCGTCACCGCCGTCGTCGAGGATCATGTTCGGCGTGCCGCCGTCGCCCCACTCGAACAGCTTATGCGTGAAGGCCCAGTATTCCTTCAGCGTCTCGCCCTTGAAAGCGAACACGGGGATACCTGCGGCTGCGATCGCAGCGGCGGCGTGGTCCTGGGTCGAGTAGATGTTGCAAGACACCCAGCGGATGTCGGCGCCGAGGGCTTTGAGCGTCTCGATCAGCACCGCCGTCTGGATCGTCATATGCAGCGAGCCCGCGATCCGCGCGCCCTTGAGCGGCTGCGAAGGACCGTACTCCTCGCGCGTCGCCATGAGGCCCGGCATCTCGGTCTCGGCGATGGCGATCTCCTTGCGGCCCCAGTCGGCCAGCGAGATGTCCTTGACGATGTAATCGTTGAAGGCGGTCATCGGGGATCCTTTTATTGAATATTTTCAACGGGCGTGGGGACGCCAGCGACGAATTCCGCCCCCGTATAGCCGCCCAGAGCCCGGACGGCAATAAGATATAAACAAGTCCTTATGTGTTGGATCGGCGCACGCAGGCGGGCCTGAAGGCGCTATTGCACCGCTCCGCCAAGGGCATCGGTCCGCTGTGACGGCTGTTGTTCGGGAAATTCCGAGAGTGAAAGAGAGACGGCAGGAGGCGTCCCGGCCGCGCTCAGTCCTCGCCCGCGAGTTCCTCGCCGAAGCCGGTCTCGACCAGATTGACGAGCGCTTCGAGCGCTTCTGGCGCATCGGCGCCGGTGGCCGAGATATAGAGCGTGGAGCCGGGGCCTGCGGCGAGCATCATGAGGCCCATGATCGAGGTGCCGCCCACCGTCTGCCCGTCGCGCGTCACCGTCACGGTCGCGTTGTAGCTCTCCGCGAGCTTGACGAACTTGGCGGAAGCCCGCGCGTGAAGCCCCTTGCGGTTGACCACCGTCACCACGGCTTCGGGGCGTTTGCTGTCGCGGATTTCCGGCATTCCCGCCGCTCCTGCCTACTGCTCGCCGGACAGCTCTTGGCTGGCCACTTTGATGTATTTCCGGCCAGCCTCGCGCGCCAACGTCACGGCTTCGTCCAACGGAACGTCCGAACGGAGCCCGGCGAGCTTGACCAGAATAGGCAAATTAATGCCGGCCAGGATCTCGACCTTCGCCTCGTCCATCACGGAAATCGCGAGGTTCGACGGCGTGCCGCCGAACATGTCGGTCAAGATGATGACGCCAGCGCCCGTCTCGGCGCGGCGCACCGCCTCGAGGATCTCGCTACGGCGCAGCTCCATATCGTCCTCGGGGCCGATGGAAATGGTTTCCAACTGCGTCTGGGGGCCGACGATGTGCTCCAGTGCCGCGCGGAATTCGACGGCGAGGCCGCCGTGAGTGACGATCACAAGTCCGATCATCTGGAAGAGCCGAGATTGTTGTGAGTTTTCGATTCGCCGACGGGGAGCCGATCCTCCACACGCCGCGCTCTAACTCTCCATCGCGTCACGATTTTCTCCATGGCATCATGAGACGCTGAGCGGACCAAAGCCCGTGCCATAGGGCGCGGCGGAGACTTACAGGGCTTCGCGGGCAACGCAAGGACTTTCATCCGACAGAGCGCGGAGGCGCCAGGACGTCGCTGGCGGCGGCGAGCGCCAGCACGACCTTGGCGGGAGCGGATGCCTCGAACGCTGAGAGGCGCAGTGTGGGCACGGCGTGGCCCAGGAAAATCGTGGTGATCTCTTCAAGGGGATAGCGCGGCACATCTTCGGGCGCCACGAGGTCGATCACGAGCGCGAGCCGCGCGGAGGCACAGTAGGGCAGCTCCAGAACGCCAAGGCCACGCACTTCGAGCTTCCCCGCGATGGCAGGCGGGGCGGAAACCTCGATGCCGTCGAAAGTCTGCCGGAGTTCGACCTGATCATCGGCCACCAGCTCGGCGCGGTGAGGCACATGCGCCAGCGGGGGAGCCGCAATGCAGCGGAGCGCGAGATCGGATTTGCCGACGCCCGATGAGCCGCGGATCAACGCCGCCTTGCCGCCAAGCGCGAGTGCCGTTGCGTGAACACGCTCAAACTCTGTCACGGGACGCATCATGGTGCCGATCCGGAGCCACCGGCGCCGGACGCCGCCCGCTCGTCATGCCGGAGCGCGCCGAGGCGACGAGCGCCGGCAGCCGCACGACGAAACGCGCGCCGAGCGGTTTATCGTCCGATGCCTGTAGCGCGCCACGCCTGTTCTCTGCTGAGATTTCGCCGCCGTGGGCGCGAATGATCTCGCGCGAGATCGAAAGGCCGAGACCCGAATTTTTGCCGCGCACGGCCTCGGTGTCGGGACGGTCCGTGTAAAAGCGATCGAAGATGATGCTGAGGCGGTCGTCGGGAATGCCGGGGCCCTCGTCCTCCACTGTCAGCTCCACGATCCCCGCGACGCGGCGCACATGCACGGTGACCGTACTTGCTTCCGGCGAAAAAGAGACCGCGTTGTCCACAAGGTTGGTCAGCACCTGACCGAGCCGGCCAGCGTGGCCGCTCACGAGAAACGCGCCGTCGAATGGCGCGTGCGCAATCGCTGTCGCTACTCGGCGGCTGTCGCTCGAAAGGATGTCGTGGAAGATCTGGGAGACGCTTGCGACGACACTCGTCACATCCACGGGGCCCATTTGCTGGCGGGCCAATTCCGCATCGAGGCGCGACGCGTTGGAAACGTCGGTGATCAGGCGGTTGAGACGCTTCAGCTCGTTTTGTATCTGGCGCACGACCTCCTGGCGCTGTTCGTCGGTCTTGGCGTAGGTCAGCGCTTCGGCCATCGAGCGGGCAGCCGCCAGCGGGTTTTTCAGCTCGTGCGCGACATCGGCTGCGAAGCTTTCGCTCGCTTCGGCGCGCTGATAGAGGGCGTCCGTCATGGAGGCGAACGCGGACGCCATCTGGCCGACCTCATCGGTGCGGTGCGCGTAGTCGGGCAGTTCGTGACGGGCCGAGATGTTGCGGCTCACATGCTCGGCGGACGCAGAGAGGCGGCGGATCGGCCCCGCGACCGTGCGCGCCAGCATGAGCGAACTCACGAGCGTGGCGATCAACGCGAAGATCGCGAGAACCCAGATGAGCGCGCGCTCCTCGGACAGAATGTCGTCGATCTCACCCGGTGGAGTCGACATCAGAAGCACGCCCTGCACGACGCCGCCGCGCTTGATCGGCACGGCCGTCGAGACGATCTGCTCGCCCTTCTCGTTGAGCAGCAGCATGGCCGTCGTCGTGCCTTCGAGAGCGCGCCGCACCTCACGATAGGAGGTGCCGTTGGCATTTCCGATCTCGCGATAAACCGGCAATTCCTCGCCGATCATCAAAGACTTGAGGCGCGTCCAAAAGTTCTTCGTGCGCAGGCGCGTGCCTTCCTCGACCTTCGGCTCATGACGGTTGAGCTGGCCGCGCATCAGCAACGCCGCCGAGTCCATCACGAGCGTGCCGTCGCGGCTATAGACGCGCGCCCGGCGCTGCGTCGGCTGAATCAGACGGCGTAGAATGGGCGCAACGCGCTCGGGGCGGATCGAGAGCTCGTGCGCTGCGAATGCATCGTCCGCCTGCCCCTGGGGCGACAGCAAATCGTCGGTCGGAATGATCAGCCGGCCGGGCTCTATGCGTGCGTCGCTCGCGATCGCAGCGGCAATGATCTCGCCCTGGACGCGCAGCGACTCGCGCTTGGCTTCGAGCAGCCAGACGTTGTGCTCGCTGAAATAGAAGATGCCGCCGATGACGACGACGAGGCCTGCCAGATTGGCGGCCAGGATACGGCGGAGCAGGCTCGCGCTCAGAAAGCGGAAAAGAAACGTGCTCTGCCACCAACGCGAATGCCGAGCCATCGCTTTCGAGACGCGCCGCAACGCCCGACGGGGCCATGGCAGAAGCGCGGCCGTCTGCCTCCGTAGCCCAGACGTAACAGCGTCGAGCCCGGTGGCAATCGCCGGCGTTCGCTCGGTCTCGAGCGCCATTGCCCCTCCACTCCGAACCGGATCTCGTTTGTCTTCGATGCCGGCATTCGCTCCGACGGGCTCTACGCTTCCTTGAAGCGGTAGCCGACGCCATAGAGCGTCTCGATCACATCGAAGCTATCGTCAACCTGCTTGAACTTTTTACGCAAGCGCTTGATATGGCTGTCGATTGTGCGGTCGTCAACGTAAACCTGATCGTCGTAAGCGGCATCCATCAGCGCGTCGCGCGTCTTAACCACGCCCGGACGCTGCGCGAGCGCCTGGAGGATCAAAAATTCCGTCACGGTGAGCGTCACCGGGCGGGCGTCCCAATGGCAGGTGTGGCGCTCAGGATCGAGCTTGAGCTTTCCGCGCTCCAGCGTGTGCGCGACTGTGGTCTCCGCTGCCTGGCCGTCCTTGGGTTGCAGACGGCGCAGGATCGCCCGCACGCGCTCCACGATGAGACGCTGCGAAAAAGGCTTCGCGATGTAATCGTCGGCGCCCATCTTGAGGCCGAACAGCTCGTCGATCTCCTCGTCCTTCGAGGTCAGGAAGATCACCGGCATGTCCGACTGCTGGCGTACGCGGCGGAGCAGCTCCATCCCATCCATGCGCGGCATCTTGATATCGAAGATGCCGAGGTCGGCCGGATCCTCCGTCAGCGCCTCAAGCGCGGACGCGCCGTCCGAATACGTGCGCACTTTGTAGCCTTCAGCCTCGAGCGCCATGCCGAGTGACGTCAGGATGTTGCGCTCGTCGTCTACAAGCGCGATCGTGCTCTTCTCTTTCATGTTCAGGTTCCGCTTATCCTCTGGGCGCTCTTAACGGGGGGTCATTGGCGCTTTATGGTCCCAAGGTGGATCAAATGTGGCAGGAGTTCCGTTACGTCTCTCCGCCTGAACCCAGTCTGAACGGTGCGTAACCTGATCGGTGCGTACCGCAAGCTCACACGAGGCTCGTTTCCCCATGGCTGTCACCGATCCCGGCACCCCGTCCAACGCACCGCGCGACACGCTCTCGCCCGCCGAGGCCACCCGCGTGCTCACGCGCCGGGCCCTCAAGGCGTCACTTGCCACGCTCGAAAGTTCGACCGGCCATCCTTACGCCTCGCTGGTCACAATCGCAACCGATGTGGACGGCACTCCCCTGCTCCTCATCTCAACCCTCGCCCTCCACACGAAAAATCTGCTTGCCGACAGCCGGGCGAGCCTGCTCTTCGACGGCACCGACGCCGCCGGCGACCCGCTCGCAGGCGGACGGGTGACGCTTATGGGGCGCGCACAGAAGAGCGAGCGCGCCACCGCCCGGAGCCGGTTCCTCGCACGCCAGCCACTCGCCTCGGGCTATGCCGATTTTCCGGATTTCGCCTTCTATGAACTCGTGCCGGAGCGGGCTCATTTCATCGGCGGATTTGGACGCATCGTCGATCTCGAACCGCGCGACCTGCTGCTCGACCTTGCGGACGCAGCTTCGCTCGTCGCCGGTCACGACGATATTGTCGCGCACATGAACGAAGACCACGCGGCGGCGAACGCGCTCTATGCCACCGTGCTGGCGGGCGCGCCAAGTGGGCCGTGGAGTATGACTGGCATCGATCCCGAGGGCTTCGATCTCGTCTGCGACGGCATGACCGCGCGTCTCAACTTCGACAATCGCGTGACTTCTCCTGACGATGCGCGACGCGAATTGGTCGCACTCGTCGCACGTGCGCGGGAACGTCAACCGATACGTTAGTGCAACGTCTTACGCTTTGGTGGGCGCTTGTGCCCCATGTGCGCGATCAATAGAGAAGAGGCAGAATTCGGATAGACTCGATGCTCGATTAGTGGAGGACACACCGACATGAACGCCGCGCCTCCCGTAAAAATCCCCACCACGAATTCAGCAGTTTTGACGTTCGTCGAGGACTGCCGAAAATTGTTCGCACCGGGCGCCGTTCACTGGTGCACCGGCAGCCAGGCGGAATACCAGCATCTGCTGCACAGAATGGTGCAGATGGGAACGGCGCTTTGGCTCGACCCCCAAAAGCGTCCCAACTCGGTGATCGTACGCTCCGACCCGGCAGACGTCGCCCGGGTGGAAGATCAAACCTTCATCTGCTCAGTGTCCGAAGCGGATGCCGGGCCGACCAACAATTGGGCAAATCCCGGAAAAATGAAGGTCACCCTTGAGCGCCTTTGCTACGGCGCGATGATGGGGCGGACCATGTACGTGATCCCCTATTCGATGGGGCCGATCGGCTCTCCGATCGCACGGATCGGCATCATGGTGACCGACAGCGCCTATGCGGCCGCGAACATGCACATCATGACACGCGTTGGAGACGAGGTACTCAAGGCGCTCGGCGATAGCACGGATTTCGTGCGCGGCCACCACACGGTCGGCGTGCCGCTCAAGAGGCAGACGTGGGCGGACGAGCCGTGGCCCTGCAATACGACGAAGTACATCTGCCATTTCCCGGAAACGCGCGAGATCTGGTCGTTCGGGTCCGGCTACGGCGGGAACGCGCTGCTCGGTAAGAAGTGCCACGCACTCCGCATCGCGTCCGTTCAGGCACGTGACGAAGGCTGGCTCGCCGAGCACATGCTGATCCTCAAGCTCACCAATCCGGAAGGCCAATCCAAGTTCATCGCGGCCGCTTTCCCGTCCGCGTGCGGCAAGACCAACCTCGCGATGGTGATCCCCACCATTCCCGGCTGGAAGGCCGAGACCATCGGCGACGACATCTGCTGGATGAAGTTCGGCGCGGACGGACGTCTCTACGCGATCAACCCCGAGACCGGCTTCTTCGGCGTGGCGCCAGGCACATCGCGCGAGACAAACCTCAACGCGATGAAGACGCTCGACGCCAACTGCATCTTCACGAACGTCGGGATGACCGACGACGACGACTTCTACTGGGAGAACATGGGCGAAGATCCGCCCACGCACCTGACGGACTGGCTGCGCCGATCCTGGTCGCCCGCGTCCGGCCGGGCCGCAGCGCACCCCAACGCGCGTTTCACGGCGCCTGCCGCGCAATGCCCCGTCATCGCCAAGGAGTGGGACGATCCCAAAGGCGTGCCGATCGACGCCATTCTTTTCGGCGGACGGCGGGCGTCCGTTGTGCCGCTCGTGTCGGAGGCGCTCTCCTGGCGGCATGGCACATTCCTCGGAGCCACCATGGCGTCCGAAAAGACGGCCGCGGCAGCCGGCAAGATCGGCGACGTTCGGCGGGACCCGATGGCGATGCTGCCCTTCTGCGGCTACCACATGGGCGACTACTTCCAGCACTGGCTGAACATGGGCGAGAAGGGCGGCAGCGCGATGCCGAAGATCTTCTACGTCAACTGGTTCAGAAAGAGCGCAGACGGCAAGTTCCTCTGGCCGGGCTACGCGGAAAACAGCCGCGTGCTGAAGTGGATTTTCGAGCGGTGCGACGGCACAGCAAACGCGGTCGAAACACCGATCGGGCGGCTGCCCGCAGACGGCGCACTCGATCTCGACGGGCTCAACGTGGCGGATAGCGACATGGCCGAACTGCTCAAGATCGACGTCGAGGGATGGAAAGCCGAGCTTCCCTCCATCCGTGAGCACTTCGCGACATTCGGCGACAAGCTTCCGGCTGGCCTCCGGGAGGAACTGGCAGCGCTGGAGCAGCGGCTCGGGTAAAGATCTTCCGGCGGCCGCCTGAGCTCGGTCAGCGACGGGCTTGCCCTTCTCCCGAAGCGCTCGCATGGTGTCGATCTCCGCATCGCTCTCCCGGATGGCGATGCGCTCTCGGCTCGACGTGTCATGCGCCGCTATCCTGCTGGCTCCGGATTGCTTTTTCCGGACGCATGTACTCGATCTTGCTCGTGAATCATGGTCTACACGATGCGATCGCGTGTGCGGGCACCGATCCAACATGACGGCTTCAGAGCCCAACAGGGCAACCGCAATGCTGGACTGGCTTTCCAAGTTCATTGGGCGACGCCACGACGCGCCGCCGCCCCGCGCGACCTCGCAGATACGGGTTTCGCACGACGACAGGATTGTATCTGTTCGCGACGAAAAAGGACGCGTAGCCCTCATCGAGTGGGGCGAGATCGAGCGGGTTCACGTCGCGGTCAACAAGTCCGACCCGGAGCATGAGATTCAGTGGGTGCTTTCGGACCGCGACGGGCGCGTCAGTCTTTCGGTGCCGATGGGCGCAGAAGGCGAGGGCCCGTTCATCAAGGCCATGCAGACGCGCCTTGCGGACTTCGACAACATGGCCGTCGTCGAAGCGCTGAGCAGCCCCACCAGCGGCGAATTTCAGGTCTGGCCGCCCGTCGATTTCCTGGCTTAGCGCAGCAATGCCGCAGTGGCAGCGAGGCCGATCCGTGAGACGCAGAGGTCATTCTTCCGGCCCCCTGACGCGGCCCTCATTCCGAGCTATGGTGGCCTCATATCTCCTTCGAAAGGACTTCTATGTTCAACCCCGAGAACCCGCCAGAGCTTGCCGCCGCCGCCTGGTTCAACGCCGATCCCGCACTGACGCTGGCAAGCCTCAAGGGCAAGGTCGTCCTGCTCGCCGCCTTCCAGCAGCACTGTCCCGGTAGCCTCAAGCACGGGCTTCCTCAGGCGGCACGCATTGCGAGTGGCTTCAGCGACGACGAGGTGGTCGTGATCGGGCTCAACACGCCATTCGAGCATGCCGACAAGCAGGACCAAGCCGCCCTCGAAGCGTTCGTTCGCGAGCATGAGCTGAAATTTCCGGTAGCGCTCGACAAGGCCAGCGGCGGTCCGCTGCCCGAAACGATGGACGCATTCGAAATCCATGGGACGCCAGCCGTGCTGCTGTTCGACCGGCAGGGCCGGTTGCGGCGGCATTACCTCGGACAGGTGGACGATCTGCGGCTCGGTGCCGAGATCATGGCGCTGACGCTCGAAGCGAGAAATGCGCCGCGCGAGCAGTCGATTGCGCTGGAGCGGCGCCTTGCAGCCGTGCTCACCGATCCTAACGCCCATGCGCACGGAGACGGCTGCGGGTGCGGTCACGACCATGGTCATTCCCATAGCCACGGGCATGACCACAGCCACGACCACCATCATCACGCCCACGGAGAGGGCGGCTGTTGCGGTGGCCACGGGCATGGGGCCGATCACACCCACGAGCATGAGCACACGGGGAGCCATGACGGCTGCGGCTGCGGCCACAAGCACTGAGTTCCGGCTTCTTAAAGCGGACGTCCTCTATAGCGCGAGCTGTCGGGGACATTCCTCAAGTTGTGCATGCCGCGTCTTCACGCCTTCAGGGCGCCACCCGAATCGGGAATGTTCGTCAATAATTTTTGACGGATAGGAGCCGGCGATGACCGAGCGCGCGACGGGGCGCAAGAGGGAACGGGACGAGGACGACGCGCCCGAGCGCGAGAACGCGTCCATAAAATCGAAGGCGACGGCAAAACACGCCAACGCCTTCGACAAAAAAACCATCGCGCTCGTCTACGACTTCGACGGCACGCTCTCGCCACGGCCGATGCAGGAATACTCTTTCCTGCCGCAACTCGGCATCGAGCCCAAAGCGTTTTGGGACGAGTGTACGCTGCTCGCACGCGAGCAGGGCGCCGATCCGCTCATCACCTACATGCACCTGATGTACAAAAAGGCGCGCGAGAAGGGCCTGCGGATCGACCGTGACGACCTCGTGCGCCAGGGCGCGGACGTGGAACTGTTTCCCGGCGTGGAAGCGTGGTTTGACGAGATCTCGGAATACACGCGCATTCGCGCGGAGAGCGCGGGCGTCGAGATCCGTCATTACCTCGTATCGTCAGGGCTCACCGAGATCATCGAGGGCACCACGATCCGGAAGCACTTCCACAACGTGTTCGCATCCGAATACTGGTTCGACGCCTACGAGCTGCCATTCCCGAAGCGGGTGATCACAGACACGGGCAAGACGCAGTACCTCTTCCGCATCAACAAAGGCATCGAGGATCTCGGCGAGAGCATCAACGCGCACATGGCTGAAGAGCTGCGGCCGATCCCGTTCCGCAACATGATTTATTTCGGCGACGGCGAAACCGACGTGCCCTCCATGGCGCTGATGCGCAAGAGCGGCGGGCACGCCATTGCCGTGCATCCGGAAGAGCGCGGGAAGGGCTATGACACGTGCGTGGAGCTGTTCCGTGCGGGGCGCGTGGATTTCTTCGCCGCCGCCGACTATCGCCGCGGATCGGATCTCTTCAAGCGCACGTGCCTGCTGCTAGACCGCATCCTTTCGGATATCGCGGTGCAGGAGGAGGCGTGGGGCCTTGGCGTCGCGATCTAATCGTCAGCCGCCTCCGCAGCACTCAATCAAAATAGCCGGTTCATCGTGCGGCTGATCGAGCGGAAGCTGCGGGAGACCGAGCGCGAGAACGATGGCGGTTTGCTGCGTGCCCGGCGCGACGTGCGTCGGGGGCGGTCGCGCTTCACCGCTCTGGGCGCGCGCGCGACAGATGCGGCGGCCACTTCAGGCGCGCTTGCTGTGGCCGTCTCCTCGGCGGTCACCGATGCTGCTCGCACACCTGCGATGGGTTCTTCCCTTTTCGATGACGGTGCGGTCTCGTCTGCAAAGCTTAAATGCTCCGCGCGGCCGTGCGTCTCGAACGTAGCGGATGACGACAGCACGACATCGCGCGTCATGATCGCTTCACGCCTCATTGTCGGCGTGCCTCTTTCGGCAGGCGTTTCGATGCTGGCCGTTTCGATCCCGCTTGGTTCCATCGACGTTGCGTTCGCTTCAGCAGAGCACGAAACGTCGTCATGCGTTTCAACGAGGGCCAGCAACACGGCATCCGGCTTGTCGACGGGAAGGCGCGCGTTGACGCGGATCGTGAACTGCTCCATCGCCGCTCTCGTCTGTCCGGCCCAAACACCGTCAACGCCGCCACGATAACAACCCGCGCGCTTTAACGCGGTCTGGACGGCGCGCGTGAGGTTCCGCATGTCTTCCGGCATCGGCGGAACGTCAGCGTCGATCGATACCGTGGAGACCTGATCGACGCGGGCAACGGCCGGCGTCGCGACGACGGGCGTGAAGACCGGGCCCCTCACTGCGACCGTCTTCGCCCTGACGTCGGCATCCGCCTCGGTCGTGCCGCCGCTGAAAAGAACGACGTAGCCGATCATCAACGTTGCACACGACGTGCCGGCCGCCGCAAGGACGGTCGACAAGCTGGGAGAAAGGCCGGCCGGCAACGCCCGCCGAAACGCCGCGAAATCAAAACGCATCACGCCACCCCACTCGACACACGGCCCGGCAGTCGGGCGCTATGCTTGTACGTGTCATCCCCCACGTTCGTTCCGCACACTCATGAGCATAGCACACTGCACCGCGCTGCAAGCACGTTGCGACGCGCTCTGCCGAACGATGCACATTTGCTTGGGGCGCGTTATGCTCGCATCGTGCTCAATTCGTTTATCGGTCGGGCTTCAGAAATCGCGCGGCGACCCAACCCTGCATGCCGCGATATTCGACGCGACACCATTGGAGCTTCGCATTCACGCGCTCGCTCTCGGTCATGATCATCCAGCGGTCGAGGCTCGGTTCCGGCGTGATGCAGCCGAGGTGCTTGAGACCGCGCGTCTCAGGCGGGATGCCCGCGAGCTTCTTGCTGTCGCCGTGCGGGACGTCACGCAGGTTGAGCACATCTCCGGATGCGACACCCGTCACCGCCCAGAAGCGCGGTTGATCGTCGGCGCTGACACTATGGCCGCCGAAGCTCGACCCTAAGCCTGCCGCGAGAACGAGGCCGAGCGCGCGGCCGATGGACGGGTCTTTCATGACGATCCCCCATTGGTTTCCCCCGCGCCGCGCACGCACCGAGAAGCGCCGAGAATTGTGCCCGAGGCATGGCAGTGTGTTTGGGGGGCGGCGCTGCGGCTCTTGCGGGGGGTTCGGTCGCGTCCCTATCTCCCTAGAAACACGCGGCAGAGGGAGGCGACACCATGGCTTTCGAGGATGTTCAGGCCGAGATCGGCGTTCTTCTCACACGGATGCAGAACGAAGCTGAGGATCGCCACGAAGTTTACCTTCAGCTCAGGGAACGGCTTAACGAGCTCAAAGCGTTCGATCTCCCCATTCCCGAAGACCTCAAGGCGCTGGAGGAGGCGCTCGAGGCCGAATTCGCGGCTGACGCTCGGACGGCGCTCTCAGACCGCAATTGATTGTTTTTATTCGGCTTACCTACGCTCTGGATGCATACAGCATAAGAAAAACTTTGCGATCCAATAAGCTATTCTGATGACAGGATCACGAACTTGCGATTTGCCGTTATCGGGGGGCTTGCCTATATACGATGCAGTATCAGACGGGCTGGCGGCCCGCTGGTCATAGGAACTCTTAAGGAGGAACATCCCATGAAGACCTGGAACAAGCCCTCGGTTCGCGAGCAGGAAGTCGGCCTCGAGGTTACCTCGTACCTGCCGGCTGAGATCGACATCATCTAAGTCGATCGGCTTTGCCGAATTCGGCGGCGGTCACGAAAGTGACCGCCGCTTTTTTATTTCCTGAGGCCGTTTTGAATGCCCCGATCCGATTTGGCTTCATTTCCTTTGATCACGTTTTCGACGAGAGCATTTTACACATTTGTGTTCGCTTTCTCCGGCTCAGCGGAACGCTCCCCGCTTAAAGACATCGCGAGCTGTCTCCTCACGCCGGCATTTCCTTTCGACGGCCCGCCTCGCGCCTCAAGCACCACGAGCGACATGCATCGACCCATGCGAGATATGCTTGGTTTTGCGCGTTTAGTTGCATGTCGCGCAGCGTGCTCCCAGCGTTCTTTCTCTTGTCGCATTGGCTCATATGCACGCCCCCGCCCAGGCGGCTTTGCATTTCACGCGCGCCAGCGTTCGGCGCTTTGCACATGGCTTCTCTTCTCTGCGCGCTGATTTTTAAACGCTACAATGTAGCATCAGGCTGACTGATCTTATGAAAATGAAAATACGATTGGTATTCCGCGCCAGCTCTGCCTATTTGTACTCTGCCTCAGACGCTCTTTTGTCGGGGGCTCAAAAAGGAGGAACTACCATGAAGACTTGGATGAAGCCGTCGGTTCGCGAGCAGGAAGTTGGCCTCGAGGTCACGTCCTACCTGCCGGCCGAGATCGATATCATCTAACATCGATCAACTTTCGGTCTTTGGCGCGACGGCCGCATTTTGCGGCCGTCGCGCTTCTTTTTTGGGCAATTTCCACGCTCCGGTCGGCAGATTGCGTCCTGGCGGGGCCCTGGTCAGCCTGCTTGCGATCTAGGATGATCGGCACCCAGAGCTAAGCTGAGACGCAAGAGGACCGAGGCGGTGCTGATCCGGGACGCCCTACAAAGCGATGAGCCGCGTTGGCGGCGCCTGTGGGACGGCTATCTCGCGTTCTACGAAACAACGCTCTCCGAAGACGTGACACTGCGCACCTGGGACCGCCTGATCCACAAGTCGGAGGGTATGTTCTGCCGCGTCGCCGAGACGGCGGGCGAAGTGTGCGGCTTTTCCCACTCTGTGCTCCACGCAGGAACCTGGACGACGACGCCGTCGTGCTACCTCGAAGACCTGTTCGTGGCGCCGGAGCAGAGAGGCCGGGGCATAGGCGAGGCGCTCATCCGAGATCTCGTGAGCTTGGGCGAAGCGAAGGGCTGGTCGCGGCTCTACTGGCATACGCGCACCTCGAACGCAGCCGCTCGGCGCGTCTATGACCGCTTCATCGCGGCCGACGACTTCGTGCGCTACCGGATTTTTTTTGGTTCGTACACAAGCTGAGAGAAGATTCGTTCAAGAGGCGTTGTGCTCTGTGGAGAGCCGGCGCAATGGCGCCGGGGGGGCGCAGTCGCGCCCCGGGCCGGAGCTGCCGATGCAGCTCCGGCTTAGAAGCTGAAGCGAACATGCGGGCCGGTGTGCCCGTCAGAGCGGCAGGTCCGGCTCCTTCTGAGCCTCACGCTCCAAGCGATCGATGCGCTCCTTGAACTTGCGCACCATGCCTTCGACGTAGTCGAACAGCTTGTCCACGTCGCGCTCAGTAGGAACGGGAAGGTCGCCCGGAGGCGCGGGTGGAACGAGATCGCCCGCGGCCGGCGGCTCGTTTGCAGGCGGGAGCGCGGCGCCGCGCTCGACCTGCCCCCGCAGGGCTCGGTTTTCCCGCTCCAACTCCTCGACACGCTGGGCGAGATCGTTCTCGCTTTCCGGCATTTCCTTGCACGACCATGCTCCGTCCTTGCCGGTGCAGAAGGACATCGCTCCCGTCTCGCGATCCAGGCGGATGACGCCGCCCTCGGTGGGAGACATCGTATAGCGGCCAGTGGCCTCGCCAGCAGCCCACGCGGGCGCAGCAAGCACCAGTAGCGTGCCGAGAGCCAGCGAACCACGCGCCCCTGAGCGGTTGCGGTCATACCTCCCGTTGCAGCGCAGCGTCTTCAACACAGCAGTCTCCATCTTTCCACGGGCACAACGACCCTGCCTCACAGCATACCAGGGGATTGCGGTGCATGTCCGCTGTGCGGCGGGACGCGAATACGAATCGGCCGTTCAAATTTGGGAGAAGAGGAGGGAGCAGCACGTTCCTTCCCCAAAACTATCACATTGATTTTCAACATTTTTCTCAGGCTTATCCGCAATTTAAGAGAACGTTTACTGCCGGCTGCGAGCCTCACGGTGTTCGGGTTTCTGAATCGTGCCTCGTCTGACCCTTCAAACGCGTTCAGCCGGCATGGCGGGCGGATGGTTCCGCCTTTCATCTCCCACCGAGGAGCGGCCGGTACGTGCGTCGCACCGCTTCGTGGGGACCCTTGATGTTGCATTCAGAGCAAGACAGTTGGCCGGCGTGGCATAGCGCCCAGGGCCTGCCCGAAGCAGCCGGAGGACACGGACGGCCGCTGATGGATCTTGCGCGCGAGATCGAGGACACACAACGTCGCCAGAGCGACACGCTTCAGCACATCGTCAAGCGCCTGCGCGCGCTCGAACTCATGCCCTCCACCGAAGGGAGCGCGGCGCAACCCAGCCAGGGCACGCCTTCCCACGATGAGCCTTGGGATGCCGCCAGCGCCGAAGCGCTGATGCAGACGTACGAAAGCGAACAGACGGCCGAGACCGCCCACTCCGCGCCCCGCGCCCAGAGGCCCGCGGGCGTTGATCAGGGCTCGCAACAGGACTGGCTCGGCCAGCCCTTCCACGATGTGACGCAGCGGATCAAGCGCACGCTTTCAGACCTCAAGCCCGGCACCACGATTGCGCTTCTGGAAGAACGGCTCGACCAGTTCCAGCACCACATCAATCTCGCACTCGAAGACGTCGTGCGGCGCGCCGACCTCGAAGGGCTACGCCGTATCGAAGAGCACGTGAGCGATCTTGACCAACAGCTTCAGCAGCTCGAGCGTCATGTGCAGCGCCTCGACGGCATCGAGGCCGACGTGCGCCAGGTCATGGACCAAGTGTCGGACGAACGGCTAGCGAAGCTTCTCGACTATAACGCGCGCTTTGCAGCCGATCTGGACGCGGTCGCCGTGCGGGCGGCCGAAGAAGTCCATGCCCGCCTCGGCCAGGAGAACCACGAAGCCAACGCGCGCCGGCATCAGGAGCTCACCGCGCTGATCGAAGCCTCACTGCAAGACCGGCGGTACACGGATACCGAGGCTTCGACGCTGGTGCAGGATCTCAGCGGCCACGTCACTGCGCAGGCCGATCGCTATAGCGAAATCAAATCGCTTCTCGAAGAGACGCGCCGCGAGCAGCGGCAGAGCGAGCAGACCGCTCTCGGAATGCTGGATACCCTCCAGCAGGCGCTGGTCCGCGTGCTCGACCGCATGGACGCACTTGAGCTGCAGCACGTCGCGCCAGCGCAACCTGAGCCAGCCTTTGTGGCCGAGCCGCAGCCGGATGCATCTTTCCATAGCCCGCAGAACCAGATCGCCGAAATCGAGCGCCACTTCTCGACCCAGCGGGCGGCGCCTGCAATGCCGGCCGATACGCGTTTTGACGCGTATTCACCGACGCACGCCTTGGACGAGATCGCTCCGGCCGAAGTGCCGGCGTCTTACGTGTCGCCCGTCGAGGATACGCAGCATTCTGACGACGACAGCCACTCGACAATCGAGAGGCTCCGGCGCGATTTCGTGGCCGATGCCCGCCGCGCCAAGCTCAAGGCGGCGGCCAACCGCGCCGAAGCGATGACCGATCGTGCGCAGCAGGCTTGGCAGTTCGAGGACGAGAAGCCGGCGCAGACCGGGAGCGGCCGTCGTGCTATCCTCGGTGGTGCGAGCCGTCTTTTCGGTTCCTCGCCGAAGCTCATCGCCGGCGTGCTGGCGCTCGTCGTCGCGATCAACGGTGCGCTTCTGCTTCTCGCGCGGAAGGACAACCCCGCTCCGGCTATTCCTGAAATCAACGTCCCCGGCGCGATCGAGCATGGGACCGGTGCTACGCCCTCCGATTCTACCGGCACGGGCCAGCGTTCCGCACTCGATGATCTGGACGCCGACTTTGCCGGATACGGCCGCCAGCAGCAGGACACCGGGCTCTCGGACGATCATCGGGTGACGCCCTACGGCGCATTGGACGACGTTCTGAACCCACCGCCGCTCGACCCGACCGGCGACACGGCCTCCGCACCGCCCGGAACCACCATCGTTTCGTCCGCGGTCACGCAGCAAGAGGAAGCCGTCGCCGGCGTTTACGAACAGCAGGTTTTGGCGGGTCTTTCCGGCCAGCTTGGGGCAATCGCCTCGAAGCAGACACCTGATGCGATGCTTCCCGAGAAGACGGGGCGGATCCTCGATCCCGTTTCTCCCGCTGCCGCACACAGCGTGATGCCCGCACCAGCAGCACGCGTCAGCAGAAGCCACGACGGCGCGCTCGATCTTCCTCCGGCCACAGTGGGTCCGCTCTCGCTCCGCCTCGCGGCAGCGAACGGCGATGCTTCGGCACAATTCGAGGTCGGTGCGCGGCTTGCCGAAGGCAAGGGTACCTCGCAGAACTTCGTGGAAGCGGCCCGCTGGTATCAGCTTTCGGCAGCCAAAGGCTTCGCGCAGTCGCAATATCGTCTCGGTACGCTCTACGAGCGGGGTCTTGGCGTCAAAAAGGATCTTGCGCGGGCCCGCGTCTGGTATGGCCGTGCAGCCGAGCAGGGCAACGTGAAGGCCATGCACAATTTCGCGGTCATCGTCGCCGGCAACGAGAACGAACCCGACTACAAGACGGCGCTGCACTGGTTCTCGGAAGCCGCCGAGCACGGGCTTGCGGACAGCCAGTTCAACCTCGGTGTGCTCTATGAGAACGGCCTCGGCGTCGCGGCGGACCGGGTTGCGGCTTACAAGTGGTATGCGCTGGCCGCAAAGGGCGGAGACGCGGACGCCGGCGGACTGCGCGATGCGCTCAAAGCCAAAATGTCGGCCGACGAGCGCAAAAAGGCCGAGCAACTGGTGAACACCTTCAGGGCCCGCCCGCCCAGCCGCCTCGCCAATGATGCGCTGGCCGCCGGAGAAGATTGGAAGCGGCGCGCGGAGAGCGACACCAATACCTAAGACTGGCACCTAAGACTGCACCTAAGACCGGCACAACTTCGGCCGCGGTCGGTCGCAAGACTGGCGCTTGCACTCAAGGTTCAATACGATACGGGGGCGCAAAAGGCCCCCGTATGCATTTCTCGGCATACGGCCCAGGCCTCCCCTGCGCTGACGCCCATTTTCCCATCCTGCGAGCCCGGTCGAGCACCACTTTCCGTAATGCATATCTATCTGCCGATCGCCGAGATGCCCGCCAACGTGCTGCTGTTCCTGGGCATGGGCTCTGCCGTGGGGTTTCTTTCCGGCCTGTTCGGCGTGGGCGGCGGCTTTCTTCTAACACCGCTCCTCATCTTTTCCGGCATTCCCACGCCTGTCGCCGTGGGCACGGCGGCCGCCCAGATCGTGGCCTCATCCGTCTCCGGCGCTATTGCGCAATGGCAACGCAACAATGTCGACATCAAGATGGGGCTGGTGCTGCTCGCAGGCGGCATCGTGGGCTCCGTCATCGGCGTGCAGATGGTGCGTATTCTGCGGCTTGCCGGGCAGTTCGATCTTTTCGTCGCCCTCGCTTACGTCACGTTCCTCGGCGTGATCGGAACGTTGATGCTGATCGAGGCGGTTGGCGCCATTCAGCGTGCGCAGACGCAGCAGCGTCCCTCGCTCGCGCGCAGTTCCGGCCAGCACAACTGGATTCACCGGCTGCCTTTCAAAATGCGGTTTCACCGCTCGAAGCTCTACATCAGCGCCATTCCTCCGCTTGCCATCGGTGCTTTTGTCGGGTTTCTCGGCGCCATCATCGGGGCGGGCGGCGGCTTCATCATGGTGCCCGCGATGATCTATCTTCTCAGGATGCCCACGAACGTCGTGATCGGCACGTCGCTGTTTCAAATCGTGTTTGTTGCCGCGCTGACGACAGTGATGCATGCGACCGAGAACTACAGCGTGGACGTGGTGCTGGCGCTCATCCTCATCGTCAGCGGCGTGATCGGCGCGCAATATGGCGCGGCAGCGGGCGCGCGCCTCAAGGGCGAGCAACTGCGGCTGCTGCTCGCGGCGCTTGTTCTGCTCGTCTGCGTCCGCATCGGCTGGGATCTGGTCGCGACACCGGCCGATCTCTACAGCATCGCCACCTCGTTCGGGGGAGCGCCATGAGGCTTTCCCGCATTCTCTGCGCGACCGGCGCGCTCTTTATCGCCCTCGCGGGCGGTACACTCCTTATCGCCCTCGCGGGCGATACATGGCATTTCGCGAGCGGCGCGGAGGCACAGACGCTCGCACGGGGCCACGAAGATTCGCGCCGCGTCGTCCAGCGTATGCAGAAGGCGGCGCCGGCTGGCACGCGTGGCGAGACGCTGCCACTTCCGCGCGAGACAGTGGAAGCCGATGTCTCCAGCCGGGCCATCGCGATCACGTCGGCTTTCACGGGCACAGAGATCGTCGTCTTCGGCTCCGTGCTGAACAGCCGGCAGCCGAGCGCGGAGGCGGGCTACTATGATGTGATCGTCGTACTGGAAGGCATTCCCGAACCCGTGGTCGCACGGCGCAAGTCGAACGTCGCAGGGCTATGGGTCAACACCGACTCTTTCGATTTCGAGAGCGCGCCGAGCTACTACGCCATCGCCTCCACGCGGCCGATCGAGGAAATCGCGGACGAGAATTTTCTCGAAGCGCACGCAATCGGTCTCGACTATGTGCGGCTGTCACCCGCTGCGCGCTCCGTCATCCGAACGGAACCCGCCGAAGCCAAAAACTTCAAGGAAGCGGTGGTGCGCCGCCGCGAGCAGGACGGCCTCTATCTCAAGGCCGACTATGCCGTGATCTTCATCGGAAAGAGCCTGTTTCGCGCCTCCATCGCACTGCCGGCGCACGTTCCCGTCGGGCCGCTGACTGCGCGCGTCTATCTGTTCCGGGAGGGCGAAGTTCTGAGCACGTTTCAACAGCGGGTTCGGCTGGAGCGCGAAGGCCTCGAACTCTGGATCTATTGGTTTGCCATGCGCCATCCGGCGCTCTACGGCCTGTTCACCGTCATGGTCGCAGTGATTGCGGGGCTGCTCGCCTCGGCGGCGTTCCGGCGCAAGACGGCTGCGTAGAGGCGCGCTCAGTCCTCTTTCAGGAGGCGCGGGGCGATGGGATAGAGCCCTTCCTGGCCCAGGACCAAAACCGAGACACCGTCCGAACCGAACACCGGCGCGAAGGCGTCGTCGAGCACGTTGAGCCCGCCTGCGTAGGTGCCGAAGGCCGGCAACACAAGACGATTGCCGTTACCGACGAAGCAGGGCCGGCGGATGACGTGGCCATGGAAGGACACACGCGCGGCGGGATGCAGGTGGCCCGCGATCTCGTGCGTGACACGGCCTTGCGCCGGCTCATGCCGGAAGGTGAGACCCGAAACATTCAACTCCGGAAGCACATGACCGCCGAAGCACTCCGGAATGGCAGTATCGTGATTGCCAGTAATCCAGATCCATTCGCGGTCTTCTTGCAGGATCGAGAGCGTCTCACGATCCTCCGCCGCCATGCGCCCGTCCGCGCCGTTGTCGTGGAAGCTGTCGCCCAGGCAGATGACCGTTTCTGCGTTGTAGGCATCGAGGGTCGCAGCGAGACGTTCGAGCGTGGCGGACGTGTCGTAGGGCGGCAGCATGATGCCGCGCGCGGCGAAGGCCGATCCCTTTTCGAGATGCAGATCTGCGACGATCAGCGCGTTCTCGGCCGGCCAGTAGAGCGCGCCCGAGACATCGGCGACGAAGGCGAGGCCCGACACCGAGAGCGGCTGCCGGCTGAACTCGCCGACGTCGAGGCGCTCCGGTTTGAGCGCCAGAAGCTGTGTCGCGTTTCTCACGTCTCGTGTGTCCCCGCTTTTGCAGTGGCTTCCGCGATCAATTCCGCGGCCGCGTCTCGCAGAAGGTCTTCTCGCGTCAACCGGGCGACCGGCTCGACGCCGATTTCGAGTAGCACCGGCACAGCGAGCGGAGAAACCCGCTCCAGAGCTTGATGCCTGATTCGCCCGCGGATGCGCGCCAGGAATCGGCCGAGACGGGCGATGTCCAACAGCCCGGTGGCCGCATCCTCCCACGCGGCTTCCAGCAGAATATGGCCGGGATCATGGCGGCGGAGCACGTCGTAGATGAGATCCGTGGACATTGTGACCTGCCGACCGCTCTTTTCGCGGCCCGGAAAACGCCGCTCGACCAAGCCTGCAATGACCGCGACGGTGCGGAACGTGCGGCGCATGAGGCTGCTTTCCGCAAGCCAGGCTTCGAGGTCGTCGCCCAGCATGTCCTCCGCGAACAGGTTCGCGAGGTCGAGACTTCCGTCCGCGATCCGCCCCGTAAGATCGCCGAGACCCCAGACCGCAAGTCCGTAATCGTTAGCGACGAAGCCAAGAGGCCGAGCGCCCGCGCGCTCCAGGCGTCTCGTCAGGAGCATGCCGAGTGTCTGATGCGCGAGACGGCCTTCGAACGGATAGGCGATCAGGAAATGGCGTCCGCGGCGAGGAAAGGTCTCGATCAGCACGTCGTCCACACCGGGCAGTGCAGAGGCGTCTTGCTGCAAGCGCAGCCAGTCCGCGACGGGCGTCGGCAGGCTCGACCATTGCGCGCTGTCTGCCAGCATGGCGCGCACGCGCTTTGCGAGATGTGTAGAAAGCGGGAACTTGCCACCCGCGTAGCTCGGGATCATCGCATCGGCGCCAGGTGCGCGCGTGACATAGGCTTCCGTATCCGCGAGCCCTTCGAAGCGAAGGATTTCTCCCGCAAACACGAACGTCATGCCCGGCGAGAGTTGCTCGACAAAGTATTCTTCCACCTCGCCCAGAACTTTGCCGCCCATCAGTGGACGCGGTCCATCGGGACGCCCCGTCTTGCCCGCGCGGCGGCGACCGACGAGGCGCACCTTGATCATCGGCGCTTCTACGATGGTGCCCGCATTCATGCGGTATTGGCGGATCAGCGAGGGATGCGCGAGACGCAGGCCGCCGTCATCCGTGGGCCGCAAGCGCGCGAACCGCTCGTAGGATTTCAGCGCGTAGCCGCCGGTCGAGACGAATTCCACCACACGGTCGAAGCGCGTGCGGGTGAGGTTTGCATAGGGCGTTGCCCTGCGCACCTCGTCATAAAGCACATCTGCACGGAAGGGCCCGGCGCAGGCCGTGCCAAGCACGTGCTGGGCCAGAACATCAAGCGCACCCGAACGCGCGACGACCGTATCCTGTTCGCCCGCTTTGGCGGCATCGAGTGCGGCGCGGCACTCCAGAACCTCGAAGCGGTTGGCAGGGACGAGAAGGGCGGCCGACGGCTCATCCAGGCGGTGGTTGGCGCGACCAATGCGCTGCGCAAGCCGCGACGCGCCCTTCGGCGCCCCCACGTTCACGACGAGATCGACGTCGCCCCAGTCGATGCCGAGATCCAGCGTGGAGGTGGCGACCACGGCGCGAAGGGACCCGCTTTCCATTGCGGCTTCCACCTTGAGACGGCGGGCCTTGTCGAGCGAGCCGTGGTGGAGCGCGATGGGAAGCGCCGCCTCGTTGAGGCTCCACAGCTCCTGGAACACCATCTCGGCCTGCATTCGTGTGTTCACGAATACCAGCGTTGTGCGGTGTCGTTCGATTGCACGGTAAATCTCAGCCATCGCATAGCGCGCGGAATGGCCACCCCACGGAACCGGCTCCTCGATTTCGAGTATTTCAATCGAGGGATCGGCCCCCCCGGCCGCAACGACGAGATCCGACATCTCGCAGATCCGCTCCGGCGCGGTCTGCGGGCAGAGATAGCTCCGAAGCTCGGAAGGGCGGGCGACGGTTGCGGAAAGGCCGAGCGTGATGAGGTTTGGAGCAAGCGTGTTGAGACGCGCAAGGCCCAACGCCAGGAGATCGCCGCGCTTCGAAGGTGCGAGCGCGTGCAACTCGTCCAGAATCACAGTGTCGAGACTGCCGAAGACGTAACCCGCATCCTCGCTCGACAACATCAGAGCCACCTGCTCCGGCGTCGTGAGGAGAATGTGCGGCGGCTTCACGCGCTGCCGCGCACGACGCGCGGTGGAGGTGTCGCCCGAGCGCGTTTCGATGCGGACCTTGAGCCCCATTTCCGCGACGGGGGCGACGAGGTTGCGGGCGATGTCCTCGGCGAGCGCCTTGAGCGGGGAGATGTAGAGCGTGTGGAGACCGCTTCCCGCTTCACCAGCCCGGCGGCTCGGCGCATCCGAAATCGAAATCAGGCTCGGCAGGAAGCCGGCCATGGTTTTGCCCGCACCGGTCGGCGCGACAAGCAGCGTAGAGCGACGCGAGCGGGACTGTTCGAGCAGCGCGACCTGATGGTCTCGCGGGCGCCAGCCGCGGCGCGCGAACCAATCCGTGAACGGCTTGGGAAGGGCCGGCGTGGACTGCGTGGCCGCGGGAGATATCGCCTTTTTTGGCGTCCGCTGCGGCGGCTTTACTCCTGCCGTGCGCTTGCCCTTCGCCTTCTCCGATACGCCACCCACGCAAGACGTCCTTCGCTCAGAGCCTGTGCCATGCTAGACGGTTAGCCCGTCTCGCTCCGTTCGCGCATGGAAGTCAGCCTCATGGATCGTAACACGTTTTTCGGCGGAAACCCGCTTGGGGTCCTGATCCGTCTCGCCCTCATCTCGATTGCCGTCGGCATCGTCATGAGCGCGCTCGGCATCGACCTCGGTAATTTCTTCGACCGGATCAACCAACTGTTGCGCAATATCTACGACCTCGGCTTCGGCGCGGTCGAATGGCTGCTTCAATACCTGCTGCTGGGCGCGCTGATCGTGGTGCCGATCTGGCTCATCACCCGTCTCGTGTCCGCGAGCCGCTCCAAGGGCGGGAGCGAAAGCTGATCCGCCACCTCAATCGAGCGACTTGCCTGCCCATTCGGCGGCGCGGATGCCGACGAGATCTGTGATGGACGACACGCTCCGCTCTTTGCACACTTCCGCGAGATGCGTCGTGATGCGCTCGATCAGGCTCGGCCCCTCATAGATGAGGCCGGTGTAGAGCTGCAGCAAGCTCGCGCCGGCTTCGATCTTGGCGAGCGCCGTCTCGCCGCTTTCGATGCCGCCGATGCCGATCAGCGGGATCTTGCCGCCCGTGACCTGATGAACGCGGGCCAGCATGACGGTCGAGCGGTGAAACAGCGGTCGGCCGGAAAGACCGCCGGCCTCCGCCGCCGCCCGATCTGCAAGACCGGCCGGCCGTGCGAGCGTGGTGTTCGAGACAGCGATGCCGTCGACGCTGTGACGGGCCAGCGCTTGCGTGACGGGGCCGACATCCTCATCGGCAAGGTCCGGCGCGATTTTCACGACAATGGGGCGGCGCGGGCTACCTGTCGCCACCTTCGCCGCGCGGGCGGCCATGACGCGGCCCAGAAGCTCGTCCAGCGCCGCGGGCGCCTGCAAGTCGCGCAGGCCCGGCGTGTTTGGCGACGAGATGTTAACGGTGAAGTAGCTCGCGACGTCATAGAACGCTTCGATACCGGAAACGTAATCCGCCGTGCGATCCCGGCTTTCCTTGTTGGCGCCGATGTTAACACCCACGATGCCGCGCTGAGGACGCGTGTTGAGGCGTTCCAGCGCTTTGGCATGGCCACCGTTATTGAAGCCGAGACGGTTGATGACCGCGCGCTCCGAAATCAACCGAAACACGCGCGGCGAAGGGTTGCCTGGTTGAGGCTTCGGAGTGGTGGTGCCGATCTCGGCATATCCGCAACCAAGCCCAAGCACCGCATCGGGCACCCGTGCATCCTTGTCGAAGCCCGCGGCGACGCCGAGCGGATTAGGAAACGTCAGACCCCACAATGGGACATTGAGCACGGGATGCTGGGCCGACGAGGCGCGCGGATAGATGCCACGTTCAAGCGCCCGCAGCGTAACCTCGTGCGCAGCCTCGGGCTCCAGAGCGAAGAGCATCGGGCGGGCGAGACCGGCAAGCGCGCTCAACATGCTGCGACATCCTCCGGTATGCTGGGCACGCCATCTTCCCCCAACGGCAATGGCCGCACCCAAAGGGCGAGCCCGGTTTGCAGCGTCCCATACAGATGCGGGAACAGTTGGCCACCTCGTGACGGCTCCCACCTCAGCACCTCTCCCAACCTCTCATCATCGAACGCGACGAGCACAAGATCGTCCACATTACGAAAATGGCGAGCGGCCGTGCCCGCGAGTTGTTGCGCCGTCGAGAAATGAATGAAGCCATCGCGCACGTCGTCGGGCGATCCGCTATAGACGCCCATGGACGAGGCTGCGTCCCAGTCTTCCCGCCCGACAATCTTGAATATCATCGTGTGGTTCCTGTCCTTCGACCCCGGCGCCGGGATCTCATCTTTTTTGAGGCAATCCAAACGCGTCTTGACTTATGTCCGTCTGGCCCCGCCGACGCCAGACGTATTCTGGTGTTCTCCGACGGTCGATGTGGTGTAAAATCCGATGCGCGCCAGCGGATGGCGCATAGCACACTCAGAGCATTGAGCGGGTGGGATGCGGAGGGGCTTCCACTCAATACGAAAAGGTCACGTTACGGGCGGGCTCACGGTAATTCCGACGTTCCACTCGCGTTCTCAAAACGCGGGAAGGGGCCGTGCGTCCGGGAGCAAAAGGAAGTCAAGGGAAGTTCCCTCGTGCACGATTATATTTCGGTGAGCGTTGTCCCTCTCGGGACTTTATTTTCCGGCGCCTATCATTTCAGACTGCCGTATTTTCAGCGGGCCTATGCTTGGCAGACGCCCGAGGTCGGCCGCCTCCTTTCTGACATCGTGGGCGCAATGCGCCGACACGATGGGCAGCGGCCCTATTTCCTCGGCAAGCTGGTGGTGGCGAAAAAGGCTGACGCGCCAAGTGCTGCGCTCGTCGACGGTCATCAGCGCGTGATGTCGCTTACGCTCCTGTTCGCCGTGCTGCGCGACCTCGAAAGCGATGCGAAGCTGCAGGACCGGCTCAACGGTTTTATCCGAGGAGACGACGTGCGCCTCAGCCCGCAGGACGTGATGGCCGAGTTCTGCGAACGCTACGTGCAGGCGCCCGGCGCGACGGCCATCGATCCCGCCATCGACTTCGAGACGCTCTCCGAAAGCGAGCGCAACATCATCGAAAATCGCAATACGCTCCGGGCTGAGCTTTCGGGCGGCGAATACACGCCAGAACTTCGGCGTGCGCTCATCGGCTATCTGGCGGAGCGGTGCTGCGTGATCGTGTCTTCGATCGAAGACGAGGATGAGGCCTGGAGCCTGCTCCGCACCGAGGAAGAAACGCGGGTCGATTTTTCGAAGTCGGATCGGGCTAAGTTCAGCCTGCTCGCCATCGTGCCGCCTGCCGAGCGCGCGTCCTGCCAGAAGATCTGGGAAAACTGCGAGGCAGCGCTCGGCGCAACCGATATGCACGCGCTGCTCGGCCATATCCGCTTGCTCAAACGACGGCGTCTCAGCGGCAAGCCGGTAGAGATCGATATTGCCGACACCTTCAAATTCAATGCGCCAGGCGCAGGACACAGCTTCCTCGACAGCGAACTCCGCCCCGCTGCGGAGCGCCTTGCCGCGCTTCGGCAGGCGAGCGACACATCTCCCTTACCCAAGCTTGCCGAGCGCTGCCGTTGGGTCGATCCGCAGCTCTGGGTTCCCGCCGCACTTCTGTGGCTGGAAAAGACCCGCCCTCCCGAAGAGACGCTGCTCTTCTTCAAGCGTCTCGAACGCTTGGTGTGGATCATGCGGATCGCGGGCTTCGATCCGACGAAGCAGCATACCCGGATCATTCACCTCCTGGGCGAGATCGACCGTGGCGTGACGGTGTCGCGCATGACGGAACTCGACATCACGCCGCGCCTGCGCGATGCGGCGATTTTCAATCTCCGCAGCACGTCGTTCGACGCCAAGCATTACTCAGGGCGCGTTTTGCGGCGGATCAGCATCGCGCTTGGGCAAGACCCCGGCCCCGTCGAACGCAATTCGGTGACGATCGAACACATTCTGCCGCGCGGGTATGCGCCGAAAAGCGGATGGCGGACGCATTTCTCCTCGCGCGAGGCCGTACAGCGCTACACCCACCGCCTCGGCAATCTCACGTTTCTCGCACCCGGCGATAATCAGCAGGCCGACACGCTCGACTGGGCGCAAAAGAAACCCATCCTGGCGCGCTCCCACTTCCTCCTCTCAAAGCACGTGGCGGACGAGCGAGACTGGACGCCGGACCGCATTCTGGCGCGAACGGAAACGTTGATCGGCGTCCTGTTCAAGGACTGGGAGATTAAGCTTTAGATTTGCGCCGAGGCCAAGCGTTAGGCTTCGGCCGGATCCGCCGAGACGAGCTCGCCCTTCAGCGCAGCGTCGATCAAAGCGCGCGTTTCCTCAATGCCGTAAAGCGCGATGAACGAGCCGAACCGGGGCCCTTTGCTCTCACCCAGCAAGATCTCGTAGATACTGTTGAACCAAGCATTCGAGACGCCAGGCTTTTCCGGCGTCGCGCCCTTGGCGTTCAAATCCTGATAGCGGGGGATCGTGCGGCCGACGTCGTAGAGTACGGTTTGAAGATCCTCTGCGGGTGCTTCCGCTGGAACTTTCGCGAGCGCATCCGACAGTGCTTCGAGTGCCCCGCGCTCGACATCGTCGGGCGCGCGGTGGCGCTTCTTCGGCTTCACGAAATCCGCGTAGTAGCGCACGGCGTATCCGGCGAGCTCGTCGAGCAGCGGATAGGCTTCCGGACTTGCTTCCGGCAAGTGGCGGCGGATAAAGCCCCACAACACGGCCTTATCGTCCGCATTCGAGGCGGCGACGAGATTGAGGAGCAGCGCGAACGTGACGCCGGCCGGCACGGTGTGTGACGGTGGATTGCCGTTGTGGATGTGCCAAACCGCATTGTCGAGACGCGCCTTGCCTTCCTGGCGCGGATAGGCGGCGAGAAGCTGCAAGTATTCGTCGACCGCGCGCGGGATCACATCGAAGTAGAGCCTCTTGGCCGTGCGCGGCTTCTGGAACATGAAGAGCGCAAGGCTTTCGGGCGATGCATAGGTCAGCCACTCGTCGATGGTAAGACCATTCCCCTTCGACTTCGAAATCTTCTCGCCCTTATCGTCGAGGAACAGCTCGTAGACGTAATGCTCCGGCGCGACGCCGCCTAAGATCTTGCAAATCTTGTCGTAGATCGGCGCGTTGGTCTGGTGATCCTTGCCGAACATTTCGAAATCGACGCCGAGGGCTGCCCAGCGCATGCCGAAATCCGGCTTCCATTGCAGCTTCACGTTGCCGCCCGTGACCGGCACCGTGACGTCGCGGCCGTCCTCGTCGGCAAACGTCACCGTCCCGGCCTTGGCGTCCACGTTCTTCATCGGCACGTAGAGCACGCGGCCTGACGTCGGTGAAATCGGAAGGAAGGGGCTGTAGGTCTCACGGCGCTCGGCGCCGAGCGTCGGCAGCATAACGGCCATGATGTCGTCGTAGCGCTCGGCGGCACGCAGCAGCACCTCGTCGAAGCGCCCCGACTTGTAGTATTCCGTCGCGCTCGCGAACTCGTACTCGAAGCCGAACGTATCGAGAAAGCGGCGGAGCATGGCGTTGTTGTGATCGCCAAAGCTCTTGTAATCGCCGCCGAACGGGTTCGGTACGGACGTAAGCGGGAGCTGAAGATAGGGTTCGAGGGCGGCACGGTCCGGCACGTTGTCGGGGACCTTGCGCATGCCGTCCATATCGTCCGAGAAGCAGAGCAGGCGCGTCTTGATCTTGCCCTCGGTCAGGATCGTGAAGGCATGGCGAACCATGGTCGTGCGCGCGACCTCCCCGAACGTGCCGATGTGCGGCAGGCCCGACGGACCATAACCCGTCTCGAACAGAACCGTCCTGTCCGCGCCGCCCTTCGTCTTCTCGACTCGCGCAATCAGACGGCGTGCTTCTTCGAAGGGCCACGCCTTGGCGTCACCGAGCGCTTCGGTGAGGGCGGGTTCGAGGGCTGTTTCGGACATGAGATCGGGCTTTCGGCAACAGCAAATCAGGGCGAGGCCGCAACCTATGAGGCCCGATGAGGCCCGTCAATTGCGGGACCACGACCGCAGTTTATGGCCAGGAATGGGTAAATCGCCGGCTTATGCCGCCGTCTGAGCGGGGTCTGCTTTACGGCGAGGGCGGAACAGGCGGCGCAACATCAATAGAACGACGACAATCGCAAAGCCGAATCCGACGACGGGCAGCGGATGCTTCTCCCACAGCAGAATGGGAGAAACCTGACCTTCCCATGCGGCCTCGACATCGGCAAGGATCGCGTTCGGCCCGCCGCTTCCCTCGCGCAGCATCATATCGACCGCGCGGGCCTGATCTCGGCTTGCGATCAGGCCGTCACGGACGCGCGACGAAGCAAGCCGCTGCATCTTGCCCGGTGTTGCCGCCACGGCCTTCAGGATGCGGTCCCGTGGCTCTGGATCGAGACCCACGAGATAACGCGAAAGCGTATCGAGCTCAGCTTCCGAGAAGCCGCGCGCGAGGCGTCTCAAGTCTGCCGCCGGGAGACCGAACAAGCGCTCACGCGCCGCAGGTTCAAGCGCGGCAAGGCGACCGATCGCCATCGGATCGTTGAGGTTCAGGAGCTGGTTGAGGGTCGCACGCGTGAAGCCTGCATGATCGGCGCGCTTGTAAACCCCGTGCTCGATCACCGCTGGCAGCCGGTCGCCCGCGAGCTGAGACCAGCCAAGCGCCGCATCGATGGAGCGGGTTTCGCGCGCAATCGTCATCGCGGGCTCGGGCAGGAAGCGGACTGCCTCGTTCAACGAGCCATCGCCCAATCGGCGCAGAACGCCCGGCTCTCCACCGGACGCCAGCAGGAGCGCCATTACCTCGTCGAGACGGGCAAGCTGCGCGGGCTGCACCGTGTCGAGAAACGCACGGAAATCGTCGTTACGCGCGGCCAGATCGAGCGCCTGACGATGGGCATTGCGGAAGCTCTGCCAGATCTCAATCACGCGATCTGCCGACTTCGACGCGATCTCGGGAAGATGCTTGGTGATCTGTTCGTCAAACGTCTTGGCCAGCTCTTCCTTGACCATCGACTTGGTCGTTTCCGACTTCATCTCGTCCGAGATGATCGGCAGCACGCCTTTGCGCAGCTCCCAAATATCCTTCGCGATGAGCACGACGCCGACACCACCGGCGGCCACGGAGACAAGCCGAGCAAGGATCGATCCCGCGAGACGCTGGCCGATGCGGGCCGTGAGGTTGGCAAGCTGACGGCGCATGAGCACGAGGGCGGCGCCCGCGATGCCTTCGCCCGATTGCTGGATCACAGCGCCAGACGAAACGGTTGCGCGTCCGGCAACGGAATCGAGACCGAAATCGCGCTCCACGTCACGCGAGACGACGCCCGCAACCGTCGTGCCGTAACGCTGGCCGAGGAACGCGCGCATGCATTCGACCGCGGGGCTCGCTGCGTCCTGCAACGCGCCTTCGAGGGCGCGGCCAACCTCCTGGCCTACGCCGGTCGCGAGATTTTCGACGGCCACGCGCATCGGCTCGGACTGATAGACGCGTTCGGCGACGTCGGCCGCCATCTTCTGCGCCTTCTCCGTGTCGATGAGGGATTGTGCGAGACCCGCCCAGCTCGTTTCGCTGCGCACCTCCTCGATGGCGAGATCGACGCGCTTGACGAGCAGATCGTCCATGCCGGCGCGGCGCCATTCCCGATCTACCGTGGCCCGGTAGTCGACCGTCTTGACGCCTGCCTGAAGGGCCTTAAGCGACAGGGCTTCGATGGCTTTGCGGAAGCCTGCCTCGTCCGCGGATTGGCAGGCCTCATAGTCGGCCCGTGTCATGGGAGGGGCGGCAGCAAGCGCGGGTTGGAGAAACGGCGCAGAAATCGCAACGACGAGCAACGCCGAGACAGCGGGGCGCAGGACACACAGCAACGGTCGTCAACTCCACTGGCTCCCGGCTTTCCTCATGCGGAAAGCGTCGGCGCCGATCCGAAATTTACTATACGCGCAGGTAACCTAGTGGCCAGTGACTTTTCGGACATCCGCCGAATAGGACACGGCGGGCCTCGGCTCGCACATCCCATTCGGGCCACGCTCCGGGCAATGGCCAGCTTTCCCCGTGACATACGGCGCCCTTATTTATCACGGCCCCCGAGGCAGTGCGACAATCTGGCCACGGCGGGAATAATCGCGAACTCATCCTCGTGCTATCGCTCGGAATGATCATGGGGTTCTCGCGTTCGCCGCCTCTGTTCATGGATGTCCAAGCGTGGTTTCGACACAGCACACGTCACATTTCCGCCGCACCGAACCTCGACACCGAACGCCAACCGATAGGCAAAACCAGCCTGCGGGGCGCCTTCCGGGGCTCTCTGTTTACCTTGCGACCGATGGCCTCATAGGCAAGGAGGATGCGAGAGTTGCAGGTAGGGGCCTTGAGGACGGCAGTGCGGACGAGCCCTTCTCATTGTCGCGGCACCGAGGGTGTCGAGCGACGGATTCACGGGCACCAAGCGCCGGCCGTGCAGCGGGTATTTCCGGCTGCCGAAACGATTGCGATCCTCGCCCTTACGGGGTGCGCCATGCGTTTTGCAGGCCGGCATGACGCCAAAAAATAACGACGCGGAGAGGCAACCAAGGACGCAACGATCCTGAGACTTGGTGAGAAGACGCCTTTTGAACACTTGGCATTTCCTTCTCAATCGGGTTTATTCTTCTTGGCGCGTAACAGCGAGTTAACCTAACAGCATGAGCAAGAACGAAAAAATCAATGCCTACCGTGGCAGTCTCGTCATTCCCGGTGGCAAAGTTGGCGTGCTTTTGGTGCATAGCCTTGGCGGCAACCCCATCGAGTTGAGGTTCGTTGCTCAGGGTCTCGCGCGACAGGGTTACACGGTTTACTGCCCGCTCGTTCCGGGCCTCGGTGGCGGCACCGATCCCTCCGGCCTCTCTTCTTGGCGCGATTGGTATCAGGCGATCGAAGAAGCGCACGACGAACTCAAAGCCCATTGCGACGTCGTTATCGTGGGCGGCCTCTCTGCAGGCTCCATGCTCGCGCTTCGCCTCGCACGCGAACGCGCCAACGATGTTCACGGCCTCGTTCTTTTCGCGCCGACGATGAAGCCGAACGGCTGGGCCATTCCGCTGACCTTCAACTTGTTCCGGCTTGTCCATCACAAGTGGGTCGCATCGTTGATGCGTTTCAAGCAGCGCGCGCCCTACGGCATCAAAGACGAGCGCATTCGCAATTTCGTCATCGACTCGTTCAAAAGCGAAGGGCGGTCGATGGAGGATCTGTTCAGCCGTGGCGGCGGACTTGTGTGGGAGTTCATGTCGCTTTCGCGCGATGTGAAGCGCCGTCTCGGCGAAATCACGCAGCAAGCTGTCGTGTTCCATCCGCGTCACGACGATCAGAGCGACATCTCGAACGCGTTCAAGCTTCAACGCAAGCTGGGCGGGCCTGTAGACGTCACGGTGCTCGACGACAGCTATCACATGGTCACGCTCGACCGGCAGCGCTCGGTCGTGGTCGACCGCACGGTGGACTTCGTCCTTCGCCTCACGCAGCGCCTCGAAGAGAAGGCCGCCGTTTCGCGCTTCCTCAAGGGGAACGGTGTCGCCGAGTAAACGGCCGCGGCTTCTCACAGATGCCAACGACAAAGAAAAGGCCGGGCAAACGCCCGGCCTTTCTCGTTGGTATTTGCGCGACGGGCTTTGCGGCCAGCGTCAAGCAGGCGGCAGGCCGTCGCAAGACTGGATTTCCGGTCCGGCCCGGCGCCAGTTGAACGACTTGCCCATCATCTTCACCCCGAGATACCCGGTAACGACGAGCTGGTCGGGTGAGGCGAGCTTCAACGCGACGCTGTAGGATTTGCCGGCCTTCGGATCGTAAATCCAACCGCCGTCGAAAGTGCCGTCTCTCATCAGGCCCAGGTTGCCGATGACAGGCAGGCCGCAGATCGGACGGTTCTGAAGCTCGGGCTTCGGGTTGTAGCGATCGTGCTTTGGCGTGCCCTCGGCCGTGAGCGGCTCCTTGAGCCACGCAATACGGCCGCACAGGCGATTGGGGTCGTCGTTACAAATGTAGATCTCGACGGCACCGTCTCCGGAGTCGTCGTACCAGAGGCCGAGTTCCGGACGAGCGTGGCTCGCCGTGGACAAGGCAACCAGGCCAACAACGGCTACCGGGAGGAGCCGTGCTGCAAAGCCCAAGAGGGCAAACGTTCTTTCGATCATGAAGGAACCCGATGGTTCGGCGTGTGACGGGCGTCACAGCCTAGTTTCGTGCTGTTTTTCAACGCACCCTGCGCCGCGGGTCTGGCCGCGGTGTCTCATCGTCGCAGGATCTCGACTCTGCAACCAAAAACGGCGAAAACACGGAACGTAACGTTATCAGTACGTTATTAGCCATGCGCCGAAGGACATCAAGAGGCAAGGCTTAGACTTACCATCTTTCTGCCCCGGCACTTTGATTTGAATGCCACCGCGCTAGAAGGGTAGTGTGAGCCCGGACCATAACCTATATTCCGGCTCACGAGACGACCTCGATCAGAGCTTGGAAGCCGGGCGCAACGAACGGGCCTGAACACGGCCCGATGCGCCCAGCGGGCCTGACCCGACATTTCAAGTCCACGTATCCGTCAACCCGATCGGTTGCTGAGAAGATGATCCTCACGCTTGCGTTCCGTAATCTCTTCCATGACCGAATCCGGCTTGCCGTGACGCTGGTCGGCATTCTGTTTTCTATCGTGCTCGTCGCCATTCAGCTCGGCATGTATCTCGGCTCGAGCCGGATGATCACGGACATGATCGAGAAGTCGAACGGCGAACTTTGGATAACCGCCTTCGATGCGAAGAGCTTCGAGGAGGGCGGCATCCTTCTCACCTCGCGCGAACGCCACCAAGCGCTCGCCACACCGGGCGTCCAGGCGGTCGTGCCGCTCGTCGTCTCATTCGCCGAATGGCGCAAGGCCGAAGGCGGCTCCACTCGCGTCGTCGTCGTCGGTACGGATGCGGAAGACGGCGGTCTTGCGCCGTGGTCGCTCGTGGACGGCACCTGGCAGGACATCAAGTCGCCGGACGCGGTCTCCGCGGACGACACCTATTTCCGCGAGCTTGGCATCGACGGCATTGGTGACACGGCCCAGATCGGCACCGGCCGGGTGAAGGTCAAGGCGCTGACGCATCGCATCCGTTCGTTCACGCAATCTCCTTACGTGTTCACGCCTCTGCAGCGCGCACGCAACCTCCTTGGCGTCGACGGCGACCGCGCATCTTTCTACCTCGTGCAGCTTGTGCCCGGCACGGATGTGGAAGTCGTTCGCCAGGAGCTGCTGAAGCGGCTCGACGGCGCGGAAGTGCTGACTAAGGAAGAGTTTCACGAGCGAAGCCTCAGCCAGTGGCTCTTCCGCACCGGCGCAGGTCTCGCACTCATCGGCGGCGCGCTGCTCGGTATTCTCGTCGGCACGGTGATCGTGGCGCAGACGCTCTATTCGAGCACGAAGGATCACCTTAACGAGTTCGCCACGTTGCGCGCACTCGGCTCGTCGTCGGGCTACATCTACAAGGTCATTCTTGCGCAGGCTGGGCTTTCGGCCGTCATCGGCTACGTGCTCGGAATACTCATCTCGCTCGGCATCCTCTACATCAGCCGCAACACGCCGCTGCCGCTCGTCATGACGCCGGGGCTCGCGGTGGCGCTGCTCGGCCTCACGCTCTTCATGTCGGGCGTGTCCGCCATCTCGGCGATCATGAAAGTCACCCGCATCGATCCAGCCACGGTATTCAGCAGATGACGAAAAACACTCCCGTCCTCGAATGCGAAAACGTGGTCAAGGAACTCGGCAAGGGGGCCGGCAAGGTCGTAGCCCTCAAAGGCGTGAACCTGTCTCTCGCCAAGGGCGAGCTCACATTGCTGATGGGCCCTTCGGGCAGCGGAAAAACGACGCTGCTCTCGATCCTCGGCTGCATTCTGACCCCGACCTCAGGCATCGTGCGCGTGGCGGGCGAATCAACCGAAGGCAAAAGCGCCGAAGAACTTGCGAATCTGCGCCGCAAGCACATCGGCTTCATTTTCCAGTCGTACAATCTGTTCCCCACGCTCTCGGCGTTCGAGAATGTCCGTATCGCGCTCGACGTGATCGGGCAGAAGGGCTATCCGGCTGCGCGCCGCGCCGAGGAAGTGCTGCGCGACGTCGGGCTCGGGCACAGGCTCCGGAATTTCCCGTCGAACCTGTCGGGCGGTGAGCAGCAGCGCGTGGCGGTTGCCCGCGCGATTGCCGCCCAGCCTTCCGTCGTGCTCGCGGACGAGCCGACGGCGGCACTCGACAGCGAGAACGGGCATGCGGTCATGGCACTGCTCGCGCGCGTCGCCAAGGAGCAGGACCGCTGCGTGCTGGCCGTGACCCACGATCCTAGAACCCTCGGTTATGCCGACCGCGTCGTGCGTATCGAGGACGGACTCATCGTCGGAGAGGAGCGCAGGCCGCAGGGCCTCGACGCGCCCGAGATCACCGACCTGACAAAGAGGCGAAAAGCAAATGCGTAAGCTCGACCCAACCTTTTATACCGTGGCGATGGCCGCGCTGCTCGCCATCGCGGCGAGCGTGCTGCTGAACCAGATCGTCGGCGGTCAGGACAGCACCACGAACGCCCAGCGGATCGCGGGCGGCACAGCACATGCGGCCAACACATCGACTCTCCGGCCCGTCTGGGCGGCCTCGGCCACGGGCCGTGTCGAGCCTCGCGCAGGCGAGGTTCGGATCTCTGCCGAAATTCCCGCGCGGATCGTCGAAGTCATTGCGACAACCAACGACCGCGTCAGCGCGGGCGATCTGCTAGTTCGCCTCGACAGCAGCGACCTCACGCAGAAGCTGATCGCTGCGGAAGCGGAAGCAGAGGTTCGCGTGCGCGAGCGGGACGAGGACGTCGAGGAAGCCGCCGCGACGGGCGCTGCGCTCGATCGGCGGAAGGCTGAGGATGCGCTTTACGCATCCGAGCGCGCCAGCTTCCGTGCGCTGATGGCAGCCGACGACGTCTATCGCCAGCATCGGAATGGCGAGGCAGACGCCGACGCACTCGCCAAGGCGCGCGAAGCGCTCGCCGAGGCCGAACAGAAGGAAGCCGACGACCGCGCCACGCTCGAAAAGCTCGCCGACACCGCGAACATGCCGCTCCCCACCCGACTTGAATCTTCACTCACGATTGCGCGGACTGAAGTCGCTCAGGTGGTGCACGCCATCGAAAAGACGCGCGTCCGCGCGCCGCAAGATGGCGCCGTTCTCAATGTGTGGGCGAAGGTCGGCGAAATGGCCGCGCCGTCTCCCGACGCCGCGCTGCTGCTGTTCGGCGATATTTCCGGCCTTCGCGTCCGCGCGGAAGTCGAAGAGCGCGACGTGACGCGCATTCGCATCGGCCAGCGGGTCGTCGTACGTGCCGACGCCTTCCCCGACCAGGAATTCGAAGGTGTCGTGACGCAGATCGCGCCTGCCCTCGGCGCGCCGCGCATCACGTCGCGCGGCCCGCGCCGTCCGACAGACGTCGAAGTTCTCGAGGTTCTGATCGGCCTCGACGGGACGCCGCCGCTGCTCACCGGCATGCGGGTCGACGCCTTCTTCCGACATGAGGCTGCTGCAGCCGCGACGCAGTAGGCCGCGAAACAATCCGAAAATAAAAGCGCGAGGGATCGTCTCCCTCGCGCTTTTTCTTTTGCGACGCTGCGGTCGGGTGGGCGCGCTGCTATTCCGCGGCCGCAGGACGTGGCGTTGGGGGCGGCGATGCAGATGGATCGTCGCCGGGCTCGTCGCGCGGGCCAACGAAGCGGCCGAAGAAGCGCCAGATCCATTGCCCCACATCGTCCATGAGGACGAACACCGCCGGCACGAACACGAGACTCAGGACCGTCGACGACAAGAGTCCACCGATCACGGCGATCGCCATCGGCGCACGGAACTCGCCGCCTGAATCGAGCGCGAGCGCGGAGGGCAGCATGCCGGCCGCCATGGCAATGGTGGTCATGACAATCGGACGCGCGCGCTTGCGGCCGGCATCAACAATCGCTTCCCGGCGTTCGGTGCCTCGGCGCATTTCCTCGATGCCGAAGTCCACGAGCAGGATCGCGTTCTTTGTCACGATACCCATCAGCATCAGCACGCCGATCACGACCGGAAGGCTGATCGTGTTGCCCGTAAGCGCGAGGCCGACGATCGCGCCGCCGATTGAGAGCGGCAGCGAGAACAGAATGGTAATCGGCTGCAGGAAGCTTGCGAACAACAGCACCAGCACGGCGTAGACCATCATCAACCCGGCGGCCATGGCTGCTCCGAAGCTCTCGAACACCTCGCCCATGATTTCGGCCGCGCCGAACTCGCGGATCTCGACGCCCGGCGGGAGATCCCGCGCCGCGGGCAGCGACATCACGGTCTTCACCGCATCTCCCAGCGGCGTGCCGGGCACAAGGTCCGCGCCGAGCACGATGCGGCGCGTGCGGTCGTAACGGTCGATGGCGGTCGGGCTCTGTCCATAGCTGAACGTCGCCACCGCAGACAGCGGCACGGCGCCGCCCGAGGCCGTCGCAACCTTCAGCTCTTCGAGGATCTGGCGGTTCTCGCGCGCGCTTTCGCGCAACTGCACGCGGATCGGAACCTGGCGGTCCGCCACGTCGAACTTCGCGAGGTTCGCGCCGATGTCGCCGATGGTGGCGATGCGCACAGCTTCCGAGATCGCTTCGGTGGTGATGCCAAGCTCGGCCGCAAGCTCGGAGCGCGGATAGATGCGCAGCTCCGGCCGGTCCAGCTCGGCAGTGGAAACGACGTTTGTCAGCTGGTTGAGGCGCTTGGCCTCGCTCGTCAACTCGGCGGCGATGCGTGTCACGGCTTCGCCGTCACGTCCCGTCACGACGAGCTGGAACTCCCGCTGTCCATCGTCCTGCAGGAAGAAGTAGCGGATGTCGGGGAGGCCCGCGAGGTCGCGGCTCAACTCCTCGCGGATAGCCCCCTGAGACAGCACGCGCTGCTTACGCGGAACGAGCGTGATGATGAGCGTTGCCTTGCGCACTTCCTCGCCGCCGCCCAGCAGCGTGCCACCAAGCGCGAAGGCACTCTCGACATCCGGCCGCTCGCTCACGCGGCGGGCGATCTCATCCAGCGTGCGCTCCGTATCCGCGAGACGCGACCCCGGCGGAAGCTCGACACCCAGCAACATTCGGCCCGAATCCTCGGTGGGCATGAAGCCGGATGGCAGAAGGAAGAAGCTGCCGACGGAGCCTGCAAACACCATGAGGCCGAGTATGACCGTCATGACATAGTGGCGCACGGACCAGCGCACGAGACGCGTATAAGACCGGATGATCCAGCCCTCTTTCTCGGCATGGGCGCTCGGGCGCATGAAGTAGGCGGACATCATCGGTGTGATGAGGCGCGCAACGAGCAGAGAGAAGAAGACCGCTGCCGACACGACGAGGCCGAACTGCTTGAAGTATTGGCCAGCGATACCGCCCATGAACGAGACAGGCGTGAAGACGGCGATGATCGTGAGCGTGGTGGCAATGACGGCGAGCCCGATCTCATCCGCGCCTTCGAGAGCAGCGCGCCAGGCGGATTTGCCTTGATGGATGTGCCGGTCGATGTTCTCGATCTCGACAATCGCGTCGTCGACGAGGATGCCGGTCACGATGGTGACGGCCAGGAGACTCACGAGGTTTAGCGAGAAATCCATCGCCGACATCGCCCAGAAGGCCGGCACGATGGAAAGAGGCAGCGCCACGGCTGCGATGACGGTCGCGCGCAAATCGCGCAGAAACAGGAACACCACGATGACGGCCAGAACGGCGCCTTCGAGCAGCGTCTTCATCGTCGCGTCGTACACGCCCATCGTGTAGTCGACGGTGTTGTCGATACGTTGAATGGCGACGTCGGGATAGCGGGTCTCGATCTCTTTCAAGCGCTCGGCGACGGCAGCCGCGACGACGGTGTCGCTCGCGCCTTTCGCGCGGCTCACCGAGAACGCGACGATGAACTCTCCGTCGAGCTTGGCAAACGTGCGCGGCTCGGCAATCGAATCCGTCACCGTTCCGAGTTCGTCCAGGCGCACCTTTCTGCCGCCTGGCAGCGCGACCATCGTGGCGGCCAGCTCGCTGACGGTCACCTTGCTCGCGAGCGTACGGATCGCCTGCTCGCGGCCCGCGATCTCGCCGCGGCCACCGGCGAGATTGATGTTCGAAGCGCGAACCTGCGCATTCACGTCGCCCGCGGTGACACCGAAGGACAGCAGACGGTCGGGATCGAGATCAATGCGGATCTCGCGCTCGACGCCGCCCATGCGGCGTACTTCCGACACGCCGGGAACGCCCTGCAGCATACGCGACACCGTGTCGTCCACGAACCAGGAGATCTCTTCCGGCGTCATGCCCGGCGCACGGGCCGCATACGTGACGATGGGGAGACCTTCGAGCTCGACGCGTGTCACCACCGGCTCTTCGATGGTGCGCGGCAGGTCGGTCCGGATGCGCTGGACGGCGTCCTTCACGTCGTTGAGCGCGCGGTCCGAGTCGATCTCCAGGCGAAACTCGATGCTGGTGAGGGATGCCCCTTCGGTGACCGTCGACGTGATGTGCTTCACGCCGTTGACGCCCGACACGGCATCCTCGACGCGCTTCGTGACCTGCGTTTCAAGCTCTGTCGGCGCAGCGCCTGCCTGATAGATGCGGATCTGGATGAGTGGGACGTCGATGTTGGGGAAGCGCGTGACCGGCAGTGCCTGAAACGCCTGCATCCCCAGCACCATCAGCACCAGGAACAGAACAATCGAAGGCACCGGATTTCGGATCGCCCACGCCGAAACGTTGAGGTTCATCGACCGGCCTCACTGAGCTTTCCGGGCGTCGCCTCGTCAGGTTTCAACGGGCGGACCGCATCGCCGTCGCGCAGAAACGTTCCGGATTTCTGGACGACGAGCTCGCCTTCCGCGACGCCGCTTTCGATACCGATCATGCCCGCCGTTTCATGACCCGTCTTGACGTTGCGCGTGGCGATTTCTCCGTCGACAACGACCTGCACGGTCGGACCCTCGTCGGTGTAGAGAACGGCAGAGAGCGGCACGGCAACTGCGCTGCCGGCGCCTGTCTCGATGGTGCCGCGTCCAAAGGCGCCGATCTTGATGTCGGACCTGTCGCCAAGGAAGATGCGCACGTTACCGAGGCGCGTCGCCTTGTCGACCTCAGGTGAAACGAGTCGGACGGTGCCCGTCACCTCGACCCCGCCGGACGCGCGGATGTGCGCCGTCTGGCCCGGCTTTACCTTCCAGAGGTGCGTCTCGACAACCTCCGCTTCGAGCTCGATTTCGCCGTTCTCGATCAGGCGAAACATCGTGTCGCCGCCGGTGAGAGCGCTTGCGGTCGCGATGCCACCGACACGGCCGCTGCGGCGGCTCACGACGCCATTGGCCGGCGCGCGCACTTCGGCATTGGAGTGCCGCCAATCCAGCTCGCGCCGTTGGGCTTCGATCTGCGCCTTTTCCGCTTCGGCCTGAGCAAGCGCGCTTTTGGCGGATGCGAGCTGGGCTTCCGCGGTCTTCGCCAGCGCGACACGCTGATCGAAGACGCTTTCCGACAGGTGCTTGGACTTCACGAGCGGGCGGGCGCGTTCGAGCTGTGCCTCCGCCTCGGCAACGCGAGCCTCTTGCTCGGCAATCAGGCTCCGAGAGCGCGCGATTGCGGCCGTGGCGCTTGCTAGGGCTGCTTCGTTGGCGGCAATCTGTGCGTCGATCTGCTCCGTCACGAGCACGGCAAGCACATCGCCCTTCTTCACGCGGTCGCCGACCTCGGCGCGGATTTCGAGCACGCGCATGCCGTCGACTTCCGGCGCCACGAGAATTTCCTCACGCGCGGCGAAGGAGCCGGTCACGGGAACGCTGTCAACGAAATCGGCGCGCCGCGCGTACACGACGGAGACGACAGGAACCGGCGGGCCGGCCTTCGGTGCATCGGCTTTTTCTTCGGTCGGGTGCTTGGCCGCGAGCGAGGCGAGATACGGGGCGATAAGGCCCGACTGATGTGCGGCGACCGCGAGGCCGCCGAGGCCAAGCAGAATGACGAGAAGGCGCTTTTTCATTGCGCAGCCTCCACGCGCGCGCGCCCAGTCTTTTTCGCAGGTTGCGGACGCGCCGCCTCGTTCGCCGGATCCACAGGTTTCAACAGCTCACTCACCATGCGAACAAGCACCGGCAAAACCTCTTGTGCGTTAAACTCGGGGTGAACCGCGCGACGCCAGAACAAGCCGTCGCCGATCAGCGATACGACTTCGGCGAGAAGGCGGGGATCATCGTCGGCCGCGATCCGGCCGCTTTCGCGGGCCTTCGCGAAAACCTGTTCGAAGCTTTGCCGGCAGAATACGTCCACCGTGCGATAGATCTCGCCGACGGCGGGGTTTCGCGTCGCTTCGCAGCCGATCTCCACGCAAAGGACGCGCTTATAGTGCGGCTCTTCTAACGCGTAGTGCTCGCCGAGCCGGCTCAGCGCGGTGAGCAGATCCGGCGCTTCCGGCAGGTTCGCGAGCTTGCCGGCGAGCTTCGCCCGGTCGCGCTCGGTGATGCCCGCAATGAGATCTTCCTTCGAGGCGAAATGGACGTAGAGCCCGCCGGGGCTGATGCCGGCCTCCTTGCAGATGTGCTGCATGGTGGTGCGGTGAAAGCCTGCGCGCGCGAAGCAGCGCTCGGCCGCATCAAGGATGCGTTCGCGGCGCTGGAGCAGGGTGTCGGGCTTGAGTTTGGGCATAACGCTTTCTCGGAGAGGCCGCGCCGTAGCATTGCTCGGGTGCGAGCGATGGCGCTGTTCCCTTGGAAACAAAACGAACAGTCATTTTGTTTGTGGTGAAGAATTGCGGCTGCGTCAAGGCGGCTTTTTCGATGCGCAAGGCACGACAACACATTGGTAGCCAACGTGTTTTTCAGGCTCTTTGATGTGGAATTTCAGACCCTTCGGACCGGCGGGCACCCCGACGTCCCATCCCCATTTCAAAACTGGGTCAACCAATTGACGGTCGCGTAGGGCAAAATTTCTGCGATTATCCCCTTTACGTACGGAAGCTCCAAGTATTCCCTTTGCGTTTGCTGTCGACATCCGACCCGTCGAACAGGAGTACATTGTTGACGCTACGGGTGCTGGGTTTTCATGTGAATTTCTGTCGCCCGCTCCCAATGTGAGCAGCGATAGATTATCTATCGCCCGCCCCGTGTCGTGAATTGGTCGATGAAGATCCGGACTTGCGTCGTGGCCGTCCGGATAGACTGATACACACGCTGCCGCGTGGCGGATTTTTCTACCGAGAACTTCACATGCATCGTCGCCTTCTCGGCGCCCGGGACGGATCTGGCATCGAGGTTCGTCGCGACACCGATGTTTGAGCCCTCATCGAGGAACATCACCGACTTGACCGGGAGGGGCATTGCCTCGCGGATGGCAACCTCGATCTCCTGCGGCGTCATACGATCAGAGCTGTCGTCAGTGGGCGCTGCCGCCGCCATGGCGCCGGCTAAGGCAAGTGACGCAATCGCAAACAGGCACCGGTGCATAACGCCCACAACTTTGCTTCACAACGTGAAGCAAAGTTGTACGTCGTCGTGCCTTGTGAGGTCAATCCCGCTGCCGTACGCGGGATTCATGAAAAAGGACACGTCGGTAAACGTCCGACTCACGTCAGAATTGAAGGCTGAGCTACAGCAGTTGGCCGACGAGGATGCTCGGAAACTTTCGGCTTATATCGAGTTGGTGCTAACTGCCCACGTGGTGGCAAAGAGGGCACATCCAGATCCAACGCGAAAGAAGCGCTAGAGCGGAGCGATGAATGCGGAAGCGGTCAAGGCCCGAGCCCAAACCCCGCGACGCGGACATCACTGATCCGCACCCGCACGGGCGCGCCCGTTTTAAGGCTTTGCTGGACGCAATGACGGTGGGAAAAGCACCATCCTCGGAAACATCTCGGAAGGCACCTTCCGCAGGTTATAGCGGAACTCGAATCGCCGATGACCACGGTCTCCGTGTCGTTCGGGGAGATGTCGTGGCCGATGATGGAGGGACCGACGAAGGCTTTTGCCGTCAATTCGCCGAAGCGCATGAGGTAGCCGACCAGGATCTCGGCGTAATGGGTCTTGGCGTGGAACGTCGTTTCGCGATCACGCGGGTCCATCGCAGGGTCAGCGGATGGGACACGGTCTGAGTAGGTGTATTCGCCGTATCCGCCAGATGCGCGGAGCTTCAATCCCTCTTCATGCATCCGGCTCCACGGCGACATGGTCATTCCGGAGTAGAGCAGCCAGACGTTCGCAGAAACGTCGCCACCCGACCAGACCTGCCATTCTCTCGGTTTTTCAGTGAGTTCCACGTCGGACGCGCGGCTATCGCAGCTTGCGAAAAGCGCCGAAACTCCCACGAGCCCGGCACCGAGGTACCCGCTTTCCCGTACACGACGACCTGCCTGACGCGAGACCGACATAACGCACACACGCGCACAACGTGGTTAAGTCCTCAGCAAGACAGTTAACTATATGAGTGTCAACGCGGATCGTCAGCCTACGGCTTAATATCTATTTTGGGTTGAAGATGATGATCGTTGTAATCAATCTTAGATTGTACCCGCAGCCTGGAAATTGCCCGCGCCGCTTGGCATCGCCCCGGGCCCGAGATAGCTAGGAACCGACCCGATGCCCATCGTCCGAGCGCTCGCCCCATGACCTCCAAAGATCTTCGCGCGCCGTCGCCCTCCGCCTTGAAAGAGGAGCGTCTGGCCAAGGCGCTCAGAGAAAATCTCGCCCGGCGTAAAGCGCTACAACGCAGTAAACGAACGCGCGACGCCGCGTCTCCGGATACGCCCGCCCTCGGCCCGTCTCCGGCGACCGATCGAAAGGACGAACCTCACGCCTAGGTCGGCCTCGCCTGCCCTTTCCGTTGCGCTTCGGGCCCCGGAGCGATTAATCATCTCGTTCACATATCGGCGAAGCACTTCTCAGGTCCGCAGTCGGGCACGCTCGCCACCCACCCTGCATAAAGGCTCCGAGCACCTCATGGACCGAATCAAGATCGTTGGCGGCGAGCGTCTCAACGGGTCGATCCCGATCTCGGGCGCGAAGAACGCGGCGCTGCCGCTGATGATTGCGACGCTTCTCACCGAGGATCGGCTTACGCTCAAAAACGTGCCAAACCTTGCGGACGTGAATCTCCTCGCCCGCATTCTGCGCAACCAGGGCGTGGACCTTGCCGTGGACGGCAAGCGGGTTGGCGGCACGGCGCATCTCGGCGAGACGTTCCACCTCACGGCGCGCGACATCTCTGACACCATGGCGCCTTACGACCTCGTGTCACGGATGCGCGCGAGCTTCTGGGTTCTGGGTCCGCTGCTCGCCAGAATGGGCGAGGCGAAAGTCTCGCTTCCCGGTGGCTGCGCGATCGGCACGCGCCCCGTAGACCTGCATCTTACCGGTCTCAAGGCCCTCGGCGCAGAGATCGACATCGACGGCGGATACGTGATCGCGCGCGCGCCCAAGGGCCTCAGAGGCGGGCACGTCATCTTCCCGAAAGTGTCGGTGGGCGCGACGCATAACGTGCTTCTCGCGGCTGCGCTTGCGAAGGGTGAGACGCTGATCGAGAACGCCGCGCGCGAGCCTGAAGTGGGCGATGTTGCGGCCTGTCTCGTGAAGATGGGTGCCGTGATCGAGGGCATCGGCACCTCCACGCTGCGCATCCAGGGCAAGCCGCGGCTCGAGGGCGCGGTGCACGCCGTGCTGCCGGACCGCATCGAGACGGGCACATTCGCGTTCGCCGTTGCGGCGACGGGCGGAGATGTGGTGCTCGAAGGCACGCGGCGGGATCTCCTCACAACCGCGCTCGATACGCTGGCCGAGACCGGCGCCATCGTGACCGACACGGACAACGGAATCCGCATCACGCGCAACGGAGACAGCATCGTCCCGATCGACGTCGAAACGCAACCCTTCCCCGGCTTCCCGACCGACCTACAGGCGCAGTTCATGGCGCTGATGACACGCGCGAAGGGCACCAGTGTGATCCGCGAGACGATCTTCGAGAACCGCTTCATGCACGTGCAGGAGCTCGCGCGTCTTGGCGCGGACATCAAGTTGCATGGCGACACGGCGACCATTCGCGGGGTCAAGAACCTGCGCGGGGCGCCCGTCATGGCGACGGATCTGCGCGCATCCGTCTCGCTCGTCATCGCCGGCCTGATGGCCGAGGGCGAGACGCTCATCAATCGCGTCTATCATCTCGACCGCGGGTTCGAGCGGCTGGAGCAGAAGCTCTCGGCCTGCGGCGCGCAGATCGAGCGGCTCTCGGCGGGATAAGGCGCAGGGCAGCCAGCGGAGCGCATTGCGAGCGCCGTTTGACTGCTTGAGATCTAGAGATGGGTCTGGAAAGGCGATGGTGCCCAGGGCCGGAATCGAACCAGCGACACTGCGATTTTCAGTCGCATGCTCTACCAACTGAGCTACCTGGGCATCGCTCGCGGGGCACTGACGGCCGCCGAAGCTCGCGCTTTATAGGGGGTCGTCTCGGTGCTGTCCAGCCTCGTTCGAGGGACCTTCGACGAATGTCAGGCGTCTTCGTCAGGGCCCCGTCCGCGGTCGAGTTGGCCGACGGCAGCGGCTTCGCTGTCGGCCCCGTCCTCGTCGGCATCGGCTTGGCCCCCGGCGATCACATAAGCCCCCGAAACCCAGCGGCCGAGGTCGATATCGGCGCAGCGTGACGAACAAAACGGGCGGACGGCATGAACCGTGGGCTTGCCGCAAATGGGACACGTCCCTCCGGTGGCAGCCGCCTTGGGTTTTTCATCTGACACGCTCATGGTCCGATCCTCAGGGCTTCGCCTTTGGTCCGCTACTCCGCGTCGAGGTCGGCCGCCCGCAGCCAGTTGAAATGGACGGGGAATCCTTCGCCGATCAGGAGGCTTACAACTTCGGTGAGAGGAAGACCTACGACATTCGTGTAAGAGCCCGTGATCTTGCGCACAAAGCAACCCGCGAGACCCTGGATCGCATAAGCACCCGCTTTACCGCGCCACTCGCGCGAGGCGATGTAAGCCTCGATCTCGGGCTTCGCCAAGTGTTTGAAGCGCACGCGCGTGCTGACAATCTTCGTGCGCACCTTGTCGTCAGGCGTGATGAGGCAAACGCCCGTCAGCACCCGATGCGAGCGCCCGGACAAACGCTCCAAAGTGGCGACCGCTTCCTCAATATGCTCGGGCTTGCCGAAAATCCGCCGCCCCACCGAAACCACCGTGTCCGCGGCCAGGATGTAGGCGCCCGCAATGTCCGTATCGTTGGCGATCTGATCGCGCGCCGTTTCGGCTTTCGAGCGGGCGAGGCGGGCCGCGAGAGAGCGGGGCATCTCCCCCAAACGCGCCGTCTCGTCAATGCTGGCGGGGCGAAGCGCGTCCGGCTCGATGCCGGCTTGCGCGAGCAGCGTCAGCCGCCGCGGGCTCGCGCTTGCGAGGACGAGTTTCGGCGTGCCGGGAGCGCCGCCATCACGCGCGCGTTCGCGGGCAAGCTCCCGGCGCAGCGTTTCACGCCGCGGGCTGTCGGTACGTCTGAACGAGGAGAGAAAGCCAGCCTTCACGGAGCTCATGTCGGTTGCCAAAACTGTTGGAGCCTACGGACACGCACTGGCTGGATACGACCCAGCCCCCATACAACGGACCGCGGGCCGAACGAGAGTGCAACGTGCACGTGGCGGACGTGCACAGGCGCATCGGACCCCCTGAAATCGCGTGCGGAGAATGCAGAGAGAGCCCCCGAAAAGCAAGAAGCTCGTTGCCAATCCGGTCGGTTCCCGCGAAAATCCGTGCGCGTCCCGCAACCGGAGGCTCGATGAGCGCCAAGGCCCCCCTTCTCGAAATGCTTGGGCAAACGCCCCTGTTCGGCGCCCTCGAAGAGGCCGACCGGAAGGCCGTGGCGCAAGAGATGCGCGAAACCTCATTCGGCAACGGACAATCGATTTTCGCGCGCGGCGACGAGGGACGCGACATCTACCTCGTCACGACAGGCCGGGTGCGGCTTTCCGTGCTGACGGCCGAAGGGCGTGAGCTTTCTTTCGCACATGCAGAACCCGGCCACGTTTTCGGCGAGATCGCGGTTCTCGACGGCGGCGTTCGCACCGCGGATGCAACGGCTGTGACCAAGGTCAGCGCCTATACGCTCTCCAAAGGCGCCCTTACACGGCTGATCAACGAGCGCGCAATCGTGCGCGAAGCGGTCATCCGCTTTTTGTGCCGGCGTGTGCGCGAAGCGGACCATCAGCTCGAAGGCATCGCGCTCTATCCGATCGAAGTCAGGCTTGCGCGTTTTTTCCTGGCGACGGCGCGGCAGAAGGGCGATGCAGATCCCGGCGCAAAGGTCGTTATCGATCTCCCGATCTCGCAAAGCGAGCTGGCGCTTCTGATCGGCGCCAGCCGGCCGAAGGTGAACGCCGCGCTCGCGCTGCTCGAGGACGGCGGGGCCATCGCGCGTAAGGACACGCGGTTTACCTGCGACATCGATGAGCTCGAGGCGATTTCCGGCTCTTGAACCCCGCCATTTTGGGAGCCTGCCAGCCGCAATGGATCACACCCCAGCATCGCCCGAGACACGCACCGGCGTCTCCGGCGGCGCACTTGCGTGGCTCAAGGCATTGCGTCCCATCTCCGCACTCGCGCCGTGGCTGACGCGCTTGGTCGAGGCAGGAACGCAGGGCTATCCGCCGGAGACGAAGCGGCGGCTCAAGATTCTGAACATGATCGCCTACCTGATCGTGATCACGACGCTTGTCTACGCGATCCAGCAGACGTTCCTCGACTACGCACGCTATTGGCCGATCATCCACATCAATCTCGCGATCATCGTGGTCATGCTGTCCGTTCCGTTCATGCACCGCTTCGGCCCCGTTGCGGCAGCGCTGCTAATTCTGGTTACGGAATGCGCCGCGCTGCTCGCGTTCACATCCTTTCTCGGGCGGGAATCCGGGTTGCATGTTCAGTACATCGCGTTCTCTGCCGCGGCGTTCGTCGTCTACGGCCTGCATCGGACATGGCTGATCTTTTCGTCGATCGCCGTCGCACTGGTGCTGCACATCCTGGCTTGGTTCTGGTTTCCGAGTACGGCGGCGCTCATCCCGACCGACCAGGACGTGCTCGACTCCATGTACATTCAGGCGGCGATCACCACCTTCGGCATCATCGCGGCTGCGGTCTATTACGCCTTCCGCCTGGCCGAGAATGCCAAGGCTGAAACCGACGCGCTGTTGCGCAATATCCTGCCGGACACGGTCGTCGAGCGGCTCAAGACGAAGCCTGCCGAACCCGTCGCGGATACCTTTCGGGAAGCCTCGATCCTGTTCGCGGACATCACAGGGTTCGTCCCGCTCGCGCGCCAGCTCGGCGCCAAAGATACCGTGGCTCTGCTCAACACTCTGGTCTCGCGTTTCGACGAGCTGGCCGAGCGCCATGGCGTGGAAAAGATCAAGACCATCGGCGACGCTTACATGGTGGCGGCGGGCGTTCCCGAGCCCGTGCCGCATTCGGCGGCGCATCTCGCGCGCATGGCGCTTGCAATGCATGCAACCGTCGCTGCGCTACGCGCCGAGACCGGCCATGCGCTCGACATGCGGATGGGGCTTGCAACAGGGCCCGTGATGGCGGGCGTAATCGGGCGGCGGAAATTCAGCTACGACGTTTGGGGAGATGCCGTGAACCTTGCGGCGCGGCTGGAGACCGCATCCCTTCCCGGCCGCATCCACATCTGCCCCGTGACGCAGGAGAGGCTTGCGGACGCGTTCTACACCGAGCCGCGTGGCGCAATGGAGATTAAGGGCGTTGGGAAACAAGACACGTGGTTTCTCGTCGGACCGCGTTCGTCGACGGTTACACAGAAGGGCCGCCGCCCGTCTTGACGAAGCGTTGCTTGATGCGCCGGAACAGCATATCTCGCACACCGCGATAGCGCGCGAGCAGCTCCTCGCGGCTGACGTCTTCGGAAGCCGCCGTCGCATCCGGCGTTGGCCAATACTCGACATCCGCCGGCATGACGCGCGTGAGCTCCACGCCATGATGATGCGCTTCCGGCGAGAGCGTCACGACAAGATCGAACACCTCGCCCTCGATGCTGTCGAGGTTGGCCGGTTCATGCTCGGAAATGTCGATGCCGATCTCGTCCAGCACGGCAACCGCATAGGGATCGGGCTGGCCGGCCCGCACGCCCGCCGATGCGACGCGCACGCGATCCCCCATCAGGTGCTGCAAGATGGCGGCCGCCATCGGGCTCCGGACGGCATTCGCGGCACACGCGAACAGCACAGCCTGGGGCCCCTCGCCCTCGTCCGACACGGGGTCACCCTTTCCAATGCAAAGCCGCGATGAGGGTGAACAAGCGCCGCGATGTGTCGACGTCGATTTTGATCTTACCTTCGAGCCGTTCCATGAGCACGCGGCTGCCTTCATCATGCAGCCCGCGCCGACCCATGTCGATGGCCTGGATGCGGGACGGCTGCGCGGTGCGGATCGCCTGATAGTAGCTGTCCAGCACCAGGAAGTAGTCCTTCATGATGCGCTTGAACGGCGTCAACGACAGGAAATGGGCGACAATCGGCTCGTCGGAGGGCTTGTCGGCGCTGAACACGGTGAAGGCGAGACGATCGTCGACGATGCCGATCGAAAGCTTGTAGGGGCCTTCGTCGCGGCCTTCGAGGGCGAACGTGTTGCCATCGAGCAGATCGTAGATCGCGACTTCGCGCTCGTGCTCGATGTTTGCGTTGCCGCGCCCAATCGAAGCTGAATCAAGCGTGATCTCGCTCAAGCGGTCGTTGGTTGCGACAGCCTCAGACGATGCCTGCTCCATGACCGTTACCCTTTCTCCGTGAGGCGGACTTCAACAGAGCGCCGATGGGCTTCAAGACCTTCGGCCGCGGCCAATGTCATCGCAGCCGGTGCGAGCTTGCCAAGCGAGACGGCATCGAGCTTCAGGATCGACGTGCGCTTCACGAAGTCCAGGACGCCGAGGCCGGAAGAAAAGCGCGCGCTGCGGGCCGTCGGCAGCACGTGATTGGAGCCGGATACGTAATCGCCGATGACCTCGGGCGTGTAGGCACCGAGGAAGAGAGCGCCCGCATTGCGGATGCGGCTACCGAGCTCGTCGGGATCGCGCGTTGCGATTTCGAGATGCTCAGCGGCGATGCGATCCGCAAGAGGCGGGGCTTCGTCCAACGACTTCAGCAGAATGACGGCGCCAAAGTCGCGCCAGCTCGCGCTCGCAATGTCGCGCTTGGGCAGCGTTTCGAGCTGCCGCTCGACAGCCTTCTCGACGGCCCTCGCGAACCCCTCGTCGTCGGTCATCAGGATCGACTGGGCGGCAGTGTCGTGCTCGGCCTGTGCGAGCAGGTCCGTCGCGATCCAATCGGGATCGTTGTCCTTGTCAGCAATGACCAGCACCTCGGAGGGCCCGGCAATGCTGTCTATGCCTACCGTGCCGAAGACCTGACGCTTGGCTGCCGCGACGTACGCGTTGCCGGGGCCGACAATCTTGGCGACCGGGCGGATGGTCTCAGTGCCATAGGCGAGGGCTGCGATGCTCTGCGCGCCGCCGACGCGGTAGATCTCCTCGACTCCCGCGAGGCGCGCTGCAGCCAGCACCAGCGGGTTCAACTCGCCGCGCGGCGACGGCACGACAATGACGAGCCGCTCGACGCCGGCCACCTTGGCCGGCACCGCGTTCATCAGAACCGAGCTCGGATAGGATGCGAGGCCGCCGGGAACGTAAAGCCCCGCGGACTCGACCGGCGTCCAGCGGTGACCGAGCGTGACGCCCAGCGCGTCCTGATAGGTTTCGTTCTCGGGCAGGTGGCGGCTGTGGTGGTCCCGGATGCGGTCGCGAGCAAAGGAGAGCGCATCGAGCGTCTCGGGGCTGCACGCCTTAATCGCGGCATCGACCTCGTCGGCGGTCACACGGATGCCGAGCGCTGCGAGATCGACGGAATCGAACTTCTGCGAGAGATCGATCAGAGCCGCATCGCCACGGGCCTTCACATCGGCGAGAATGTTGCGCACGGCGAGGTCCACGTCCGCGGACGCCTCGCGCTTGGTGGCAAGGAAAGCGTCGAATGCGGGCGCAAATCCGGAGTCGGATGTCTTGAGCCACACGGGCATGTCTGGGCTGCTCCAGTTTAGCGCCTGGCTGTCCCCCCGAGGCGCTCCAAGTTTGGGCCGTTATAGGCGAGGCAGGCCCTCGGTGAAAGCGCGGATGCACTCTCACGGTTTCCGAATTCCGTCAGGCCATAGGCTTTGTTTATGAGGTGCTTAAATTCGCGGCTAATCGCCGGCGTGCTCAGGCTTGCGGCGGGTGGCCCAAGCGGCGCCGAGATCGTTCAAGGCCGCTTCCAGGCATTCGACCTCCAATCGCACAGCGCCCCCTCCGGCGAAGGTCAGGGTGACGGCCCCGTGCGGTGCCTCGCCGGGCTCGAACGTCAACGTCAGAAGCGACAGCACACGCTCCTTGTCCGTCAAGTCGATGCCGGACACCTTGGCGCCCAGCACATGCTCGACCCGCACTCCCGTCTGGCGACGAATGTAGCGCTGCGTCTTGCCTTCCGAACGGACCGCGTGATCCCAATCGAACCGATTGACGACGACGGCAAACCTGCGGTCGGCCTTGAGATAGGCCATGTCTCCGACCCGCAGCACCGCGTCCTGCAGGTGCGCTGCGATGACGGCGAGATCCTCGTCGTCGAGGGCCAGGAGCTTAAGGTCCGCCATCGTGGTGCGCTTTCGGGTTCGATGCTGCCGCTCCCGCGAGTGATAGCGGGCGCGGCAGGGCTAGGCAACTGACGCGGGAGCCGCGCGCCTAACGCAACGTCATCTCCGCAACGCCGACGGCGAGGTTAAGTCCGGTCTGCCCCTCGACGCTGACAGGCTGGAGCACGACGCTGTTCTTCGAGCCACCGACGAGCACGTTCGCGCCGCCGCCCACGCCAAGCGCTACGTCAGCGCTTGCGCCGACATAGTTGCCCTCGAGCGCGCGGTCGTCGAGCTTGTCGGACGAGGCGAGCACTGTCCATACGATGGTCGAACTCTCGGTGACACCGAGATCGATGCCGATGCGGGTGACAGATGCCTCATACTTTTCCGACAGCTTGCCGGATGCCGACACATAGCGGCAGCCGTAGGTTTTCTGCGAGCCGAGGACGAGGCCGATCCCCTCGCCGCCTCGGCACGTCAGCGTGCCTGCGGTAATCTTAGCCTGCCCGAGCGCGGGCGCGGCGGAGGCGACGAGAGCGCCCATAAGGGAAGCGGCGATAAGCCCGGATGTCTTCACGCGTTGTCTCCATGTCCGTATTCCGAGGAACCGGCAAGCTGAACGCGGTTTTGGTCCGCCGAGCTTTGACCTCCCTCAATCGCCGGGAAGTATGGCCGGACGCCGCATCCATCACAATGCTCCGTCGTCTTAACGCTGATCGAAGAGCGGCCCACGGGCCCGCGACAGGGCGTCGCGCAGGCTGTATAGTTTCCTAACCTCTTTATGGCGGGCTTGATTGTAGATCCGAGGCTTTTGTCATGTTCGGTGCCCCCTTCGATTTCGACTTTCTCGAACGGTTCAAGATCCCACTCAAGCGCTACGGGGCAGGAGACACGATCTTCCTCGAAGAAGACCCTGGCGACCTCATGTACCTCGTCCTCGAAGGCAAGGTAAACATCGTAACGTATGGCACGGTGCTCGAGAACGTTGGGCTGCATGGGATCTTCGGCGAGCTTGCGCTGATCGACAACGCACCGCGCTCGGCCGCCGCAATTGCCGCCGATCCAACCGAGCTCGCTCTGATCAACCGCGAAACGTTCCTCGAACTCGTGCGGGCAAACCCGGCGTTCTCACTTTACGTGATGCGCCAGCTCGCCACCCGTATCCGGCGCATGAACAAGAGCTTGTGAAAGTTCGTGCCGGCTCAAAGAGGTTCTTCGGGCCGCGTCGGCAGCATAACGTATGTGGCCGCAACCAACCCAACCAGGCAGAACCACCAGGATTGCCAGGCACCATGGCTCACAGTGGAGATGGTGAAAACGGCCGCCGCCGTTGCCGTCGCCGCGCCAAGGTATTCGCGCGGTAGGCGCTCCATCGCCCGCACGGCAAAGAAGGTCAATATCGCGGCGAGAAGCGCGCCGACGAAGCCAAGCTCAAACCAAACCTGCAAAGGCGCATTGTGCGGATGGGTAAACTCCAAAAGCTCGCGCGAGCCCTCAGGCAATCCCGCGGCCGTCGGCGTTTTTGCGATGACCTTGCTGGCCTCAACTCCATAGCCCAACAAAGGACGCTCGGGGATGAGATCGGCAAATACCGTCCAGATTTCACCGCGGATCGTCAACACGCCATAACCGACCCGCTCGTGAATAGCCGCTGGCACAACGTCGTTGGCAAAGCGTACGACGAACGGCATCGCGAGCACGGCCGTGACCATACCGGCGCCAACGAGGCGATGAACGGCGATGGGGTTCAGCGCGGACGCAACCCAAACGGCCGCAGCGACGAGCGCCGCCAACTGCGCGGATTCGCTGAGCGAAAGGAACACTGCCGTCAGACAAAGCACGGCGAGTGCGACAGATTGCGTGCGCGACGAACGCCACAACAAAAGCAACGCAAGCGGCGAGAAGAGTACGAGCGCAACGGCCGCCCGGTTCATTCGCCATTGATCCGGAGAGAAGCCAAGAAGATGCCGCGCATCTCCATGGGCAACGAGCTTTGCGAGAAGGAGGATCGCTCCCGCGGCCAGGCCGATAGCCAAGGCGGGGCCAATGTTATCCTGGCGATTTATCGAACTGAATGCGAGCACTGCCGCGATAAGAACCGCGACCATCACGATACGAAACGCGTGCACCGCGCCGTGATCGGTTGCCGGCGACCACAGCACCGAGAGCGATAGAAACGCGAGCGCCGCTATCAAGACATGCGCCTGGCGGTGGCCGAGCCAGCGTCGGAGCGTTTCGATAGCGTCATCCGTGTTTCCCCGCGAAAATGCCGCGCCAACGAGCGTCGCGAGCAACAGCACGCACAGCAGCGGCGAGGCTTCGCGAGCGAAGACGATCACAGGCAAAATCAAAATGATGACACCGAGGGACAACTGTTCCCACGCAATGCGACCTTGATCGGTGCGATGCTTACTTCCTATGGGCTCGCTCACCATTTTTGATCCTAACCCTCAAGCATTATCGCGATAAATGTTGTCAGACGTGCTCAAATTCGGCGCGACTTACACGCACCTTGGAAAGGTCATATTTTTTGAATTGACTGGCTAATATCGTGGTTGGATTTCATGAGCATGACGGAGGCGTAAAAGCGGATTGGGCTGCGCGTTGCAGCCGACGCCGAACCGACGAATTCCTCCCGCTTCTGGATCCCGCGCACCAGAACCCCCGCCTCGTATGCTCGCGGCAGGTTCGCTGCCGGTGAGCGTTATGCCCGCGCTGGTGCGTCGTCGACGGCGGCACCTTTACGCGCAACTCATGAGCGTATTTCCGGCGACGCTCGCATTTTCAGTGCGCCTCGGCAAGGTTCAGAGGTGCACGTATCGACCAGAAATCCACACAGAAGTTGCAGTTTGGTCGCAATTCGAGCCGAAATTCGAACCCGTGACGATCAGGAATGGAATCGATCCGTTCTGATCTCTTTCATGACACCATAATTCGTTTCGTTTCGGATGACGCGAAGGCAAGCGATTCGCTATTGGTGAACCGTGTGCATTCTCAAATCACCGGCCTCAACTCACTAACCTGCCCAAACGACCACGCGGGGTGCAACATGATCCCGTGGACCCTGCCACCTGGCGGCAATTCCATAGGGGACGCACCTCAGGCTCGCGTGCCTCCTCACGGCGCCGCGGGCTCCCGTCTGAGATTTGCAACAGCGTTTTCATCGATCGCAACGGCCTTCACGAGAGCGAAGACATCGCGCCCTTCCGTAAGGCCGAGATCTGCAACCGCAAGACGGGTGAGCGATGCCACGATGCGATCACCGCCGGTGAGCTCCACGGTGACATGGACAGAGGGCCCGGCGCTGTCTTCTATCTGGCGAATGCACCCTTGGAGACGTGTGCGCACGCTGAGGCCACGCGGCTTCTCGGTGGCGAGTGCCACGTTGGTCGCGGCGATCGCAATGCGTACGGTGTCGCCCGCCCGGGACGTGCTACCTGGGAGTACGATCTCGCCAGCGGGATGAGACAGAATAGCGACCGAGAATTCCGGCTGTTCACGCACGACCTTGGCGGAGATGAACGACAACCTCGGAAATGGCGCATCACCCGCGTCACGAACGGACGCGCCGATGACCTCACTCGGCGTTCCCTCTGCTATCACTCGGCCTTCCGACATACGGACAACCGTGTTGGCGAGGCGGGCCACCTCCTCCACAGCATGCGAAACGTAAACGATCGGGAGCGCCAGCTCATCTCGCAAACGCTCGACAAAGGGCAGGATTTCGAGCTTGCGGGCGGAGTCAAGCGAGGCCAGCGGTTCATCCATCACCAAAAGGCGTGGCGCGGCGAGCAACGCGCGCCCGATCGATACTCTCTGCCGTTCGCCGCCCGACAGCGTCGCGGGCCTTGCCTTCAACAAATGGCCGATGCCGAGCAAGTTCACGACGGCGTCGAATGGCAGCACGCGCGCGTCACGGGGGGCGAAACTGCGCCCGTATTCGAGGTTCTGCCGGACGGACAGATGCGGGAGAAGCTGGCCGTCCTGAAAGACCAGGCCGACGCGGCGCTTATGAACCGGGACATCGATGCGCGCCTCGGTATCGACGAGGGTGCGGCCACCGATCACGATGCGGCCCCGCTCGGGACGCTCAAGCCCCGCAAGCAAGCGAACGATGGTGGACTTTCCCGATCCAGATGGGCCAAACAGCGCGACACAACCGTTCGGCGCTCGAAAGCTCGCGTCCAAAACAAAGCGTGGACGCACAAGCCGGCAGGAGACCTCGATCATGCGAGACCTGCCCGTCGCCGGGTGGTACGCCGACTCAAAACCTCTGACGCGATCAGAGCGCCGAACGCGATCAGCACTGCAATGACGGAAAGGCGGAATGCGCCCTCGTCGCCGCCAGGCGTTTGCGTATAGGTGTAGATGGCGGCCGGGATGGTTTGCGTTTCTCCAGGAATATTCGACACGAAGGTAATGGTAGCGCCGAACTCGCCGAGCGCCTTGGCGAACCCCAGCATGGCACCGGCAACGATGCCGGGCAGCGCGAGAGGAAGCGTCACGGTGAGGAATACCCATGCTGGGGATGCGCCGAGCGTCGCGGCAGCCTCCTCGCTTCTCCGATCGATCGCGTCCATCGCGAGACGAATAGCGCGCACCATGAGAGGAAAGCTCATAACGGCTGCTGCGAGCGCTGCGCCCGTCCAACGGAACGACAGTACAATGCCGAATGTATCTTCGAGCAACGCGCCCAGCGGGCCGCGCCGCCCGAACAGGATCAAAAGGACATAGCCTGTGACGACCGGCGGCAGCACAAGCGGCATGTAGACCAAGCCATCGAGCAGCATTTTACCGCGGAAGCGTCCGCGCGAGAGGATGTAAGCGACAGCGATGCCGAACGGCAGGCTCGCGAGTGTGGCAACGCTTGCAACGCGCAGCGACAGCTTAATCGCAACCAGTTCTTCGGGGGTGAGTGACCACATACAGCACGTCGCGCGAACGTCTCGTCAGGAAGGGCGGTCGGGCCGGACCGCTATATTCTGTCAAGATAGACGATCGGGGCCGTGATGTCGGGAAAAAAGTTGGGAAGGTTTATCAGGTACTGCGCGCATCGGCTTCCCAGCTTGGAGACCAGAGCTCAGTGGAGCGTCCGGGCCGGCTGGCCGTTGTTCCAGTCGGCACCCGGCGGCTGGGTCCCGCGCTCTGCGAGTGCGTTGTTCTCGGGTTCGGCTCGATACCCCTCGACAGTGCGCGTCAGCACGCCGCGTATGGCTGCAATATCGCGGTCGGCCATCGCTTGCTTGAGCTGCGCCAGCTCCGCACCTAACACTTCGACCGATAGCAGCGGCTCGTCCGCCTTGAAGATAAGCGGGTGATCCGTGCTTTGCGAATGCGCGTCGATCAGAAGCTCTTCGTACAGCTTCTCGCCGGCTCTCAGGCCGATGTAATTTATCTCGATGTCACCGCCGGGATTCTTCTCGTCGCGTACTTCGAGATTCGATAGGCGCACCATGAGACGTGCGAGTTCGTCGATACGAACGGGATCGCCCATCTGCAGGACGAATACTTCGCCGCCCCCGGCCATCGCGCCTGCTTGAATCACGAGTTCTGCCGCTTCCGGAATGGACATGAAATAGCGCGTTACTTCGGGATGCGTGACCGTGATGGGACCGCCCGCGCGGATCTGCTCCCGGAAGAGCGGCACGACAGAGCCCGAGCTATCCAACACGTTGCCGAAGCGGACCACCGTGAAGACCGTCTGGCCTTCTTCCAGAGCCTCGGCCTGCAACACAAGCTCCGCCAGACGTTTGCTCGCGCCCATGATGTTTGCCGGACGAACGGCCTTGTCGGTGGAAATCAGAACGAAGCGCTCGACGCCATGTTTGCGGGCCGTCTCGGCGACGATGCGGGTGCCGAATACGTTGTTGTCGAGGCCGACGATCGGGTTCGTCTCTACGATGGGGACGTGCTTGTAGGCCGCCGCGTGATAGATCGTCTCGATTGCATTTCCCGTCACGACGTCCGCTACGAGCTTCTGGTCGAGGACCGAGCCGAGAACAGTTTTGATCTGCGGCCGCGTGGGACGCGGATGCTTTTTGACGAGCTTCTCGAGTTCGGACGCGATTCGGTAAAGGGCGGGCTCCGACACATCGAAAAGAACGATGAGCCGTGGAGACTGCGCTGCCACCTGCCTCACAATCTCGGATCCGATGGAGCCTCCCGCCCCGGTGATGAGAACGGATTTGCCGCGAATGCTTCGCGCGAGCAGGGCTGGACTCGCCTTGACGGAATCGCGCCCCAGCAAGTCACCCACATCGACGTCGCGAAGATCGCTCACACCCACGTTGCCCGAAGCGATGTCTTCGTAGGCAGGCAGTATCTTGACGCTGACTGGCAGCCCCTCAAGCTCTCTCAGAACTTCGCGACGCTCGCGACGTTGCGATCCCGGAAGCGCGACAAGGACTTCGGAAACGTCCTGGCGCTCGACGAGACGTTCGAGCATTTGAGGCGCATGAACCTTTACGCCGTTGATGTACTGGCGCCACAAGCTCGGCGACGGATCGACGAAACCGACGATGTCGCGATCCCCCGCCCTGCGCACATCGGCGAGAAGGCGAATGCCCATCTGGCCCGCTCCGTAAATAATTGTCGGAGACTTCGGCGCCGACACGCGCCAGCGCGGCGGCCGGATGTCGGCGGTCTCAAGTAGCAGCTTGGCGGCATAGCGCACGAGCGTCAGAAGCACCGCGGCCAGGATGCCAAAGACGAAGATGACGGTGCGCGGGATGCCGGCTTGCCCGGACATGAAGATCGCGAGCGCCCAGAAGAGAATGCCCAGGCCGATGGCCATGGTGACGCGCGTCGCCCCGCGATAGCCCATGAAGCGGGTGACGACCTTGTAGACATCGAACCACCAAAGCGTGGCGAGGCAGATCAGTGGGCAGGCCACCACCAGCACCAACAGGGCGGGCTGCGACGGCCAATAGAACGCGCCGAAGCGCAGCGAGAATGAGGCCCACAACGCAAGATAGAGCAGCGCCAGATCGATCAGCACGAGAGCCGCACGCTTGTGATAGCGCGGCTTGTTCAATAGCCAGGCTCTCAGCCGCGGCTGAAAATCCTCGATTTTTTCCCTGAACGCCAAGCTGCCCTCACAATCCGAGTACGCAACATTCAAATCAACATCATTTTCGGAGCCGCCAGACGTTTGACGGCAAAACGCAAACTCAGGCCGGCATCAACATTGCTGGCCAAACACAGTGCCGACCGAGATCCCCCGGCGCGGCCCATCAATTGCCGGATAAACTTCGAAACAGTTTAAGTGGAACGAGCCACAACGCCAATATCCTAATCCACAGCGACGGCGTCATGACATTTCATGCACATCGTCCCATGCTGCACACAAGGCATTATATTTCTTTCGATTTTCAAGATTTCGCCTGACGCAACACATCCGCCACAACCGTGCAGGTTTGGGAAATATGCTCAGGGCCCAGCGTGGGATGGACCAGGAACATCAGGCTGGTTTCGCCCAGCTCCACTGCCCCCGCCAACCTCTCCACGGGGCCGAACCCGGCGTCGCGAAAAGCTTTTTCACGGTACATCTCAGGGCATGCGCCCGTGTAGCAGGGGACTCCAGCCTCGACGATCGCGTTCATGATGCGGTCACGGTTCCAGTCCGGCTTCAGACGCTCCCGGCGCACGAACGCGTAAAACTTGTACCACGCGTGCTCGACGTCGGCCGGCGGCGAGGGCACCCGGAGCGCGGCGCATTCGCGGAAGGAACGCACAAGTGCCTCAGCGTTGCGTTTCCTTGCTGCGTGCCATGCAGGCATACGCGCAAGTTGAATGCGGCCGATGGCAGCCTGAATTTCCATCATGCGGCCGTTCGTGCCCCAGGTTTCGTGCAGCCATCGAAAGCCCGGCGGATGCTCACGCTCGTGAACCGCCGCCCAGCCTTTGCCGTGATCCTTGAATGACCAGGCCGCTTTCCACAGCTTCTCGTCGTTGGTGGTCACCATCCCGCCCTCGCCCCCGGTGGTGACGATCTTGTCCTGACAGAACGACCAGGCGGCGATGTCGCCGAACGTGCCGACCGCCTGGCCACCAATCCTTGCTCCGTGCGCCTGGGCGCAGTCCTCAACAAGCTTCAGATCGTGCTCGCGGGCGAGGGCACGGAAGCCGGCCATATCGCAAGGCCAACCGGCCACGTGGACACAGAGGATGGCGCGGGTGCGCGGCGTGATGAGCGGGGCGACCGTTTCAGGCGTGATGTTTTGCGATTGCAGATCGACATCCGCGAAAACCGGACGTGCGCCCGCCATGGCGATGGACGACGCCGAGGCCTGGAACGACCGAGGCGTGGTAATCACCTCGTCACCGGCGCCGATGCCAAGCACGCGCCAAGCGACATCGAGCGCCACAGTGCCATTGGCGAGCGCGACTGCGTGCTTTGCGCCGGCCCACGCTGCGAACTCCTGCTCAAACGCCTTCACTTCTCCGCCCGTCCAGGCGTTCACCCGGCCGGATCGCAGCACACGGGCAACGGTTTCGATCTCTTCTTCGGAGAAAGACGGCCAAGGCGGGAAGGGCGTATCGAGCACGGCGATTTTTTCCGCTAAATCTGCGATGTTTGTTGGAGGAGCGGCCGCGCCGGAACGCCTGCATAGATCATTCCGGCGGCCAGATCGGATACGACCGCAGCACCGACGCCGACGACGACATCCTCGCCAATTCTGATGCCCTGGCGAACCGCACATCCGGTGCCAAGCCATGCCCTATCGCCCACGGAGACAGCGCCCGAGAGCGTTGCACCGGGAGCGATGTGGCTACCAGCTCCGATCATGCAATCGTGATCGATCATCGCACCTGTATTGACAATGGCGGCGTGGCCGATGCGTGCGCCGACGTTGATCACCGCCGCAGGCGCGACAACGACACCTGGGCCAAGCTCTGCACGACGGCTCACCACGGCAGAGGGATGAATGAGCGCGGGGGTTTCGAAGCCTGCCTCGCGCAGCCTCCTGTATAGCGCTAGGCGCGTTACATTTTCTCCCACGGCAGCGACGGCCGCAGGCCATTCCGCAGCAAGCTCCGCAAGACGCGCAAGCGGACCGAGCACCTCCATGCCGTCGGCCCTCTCGGCGGCGTCCGGCGCGTCGTCGAGGAATGCAATCCGGGTGTATCCGCGCTCAAGCGCGATGTCAGCCACAACGCGACCGTGGCCTCCGCATCCGAGAACGAGAAGTGCGCCGATCATTGACCCTCGCCCAATTTTCCATCCGTGCCGGTAAATCGCGGCATCGTCGCTTCGCCGTCCGCAGATATATCCGAGCGCTTCAGCACCCTGCCCACCGTCACCGCGATGATTTTGAGATCGAGCCAGAACGACCGATTGTCGACATACCACACATCAAGGTCGAATTTGTCCTCCCAAGAAATCGCGTTGCGCCCATTGACCTGAGCCCAGCCCGTAATGCCTGGCCGGACGTCGTGACGACGCGCCTGCTCGGACGAGTAGAGCGGCACATACTCCATGAGGAGGGGACGGGGCCCGACGAGGCTCATCTCGCCCACAAGGACGTTCCACAGTTCGGGCAGCTCATCGAGACTCGTCGACCGCAGAAAACGACCGAACCGGGTGAGACGCAAATGATCCGGCAAAGGTGCGCCGTCCGCGTCTGTCGCATCCCGCATCGATCTGAACTTCAGCATCGTAAACGGCTTCGCGCCGAGCCCAGGGCGCGCCTGCCGGAACAATACAGGTGTTCCGAGGCGCCATCGCACCAAGAGCGCAAGAACGGCGAGCAGTGGCGCGAGCACGATCAGCGTCGTGGCCGAAACGACGATGTCGAACACGCGCTTCATGGCTGCCCCACGCTTGCGTCTAACGCTTGCGCCAATCGGCGCGCCAGACGTTCCATGGAATAGTTCGCCTCGACGTGCGTGCGTCCTGCGCGTGCCATCTCCTCGCGCCGCGCACGCGGCAGTGCCGCCAACTGCAGGATGGCAGTTGCGAGCGCTTCCGGGTTCTCGGGCGGGACGGTGAAGCCTGCGCCCGCTTCGGCGATCGGGTTGTTGAATGCGTCCGCCGCGATGATGGTCGGGCGGCCGGCTGCCAGATAATCGAAGATCTTGTTCATGCTGATGCCGAAGCGGTAAAGGCCCGGAATGTCTTTCACCGAGATCACAAACGCATGGGCTTCTGCCGCGCGTGCGGGAACGTCGCTCTTCGCGACAGGCGCCTCGAAGCGCACGTTCGCAAGCCCCATGCGCTCGGCCGTCGCCATCAGCGCGTCTTTCTCCGGGCCGTGGCCGATCAGGCGGAGCACAATGCGCTCGCCTGCGGGATCGGCCGCGACGATCGCCATCGCTGCGATAAGGGTGTCGAGCGCGTTCGCCTTTCCGTGTGCGCCGAGATACATCAGCGTGAAGGGCTCGGTCGAGGGCAATTCAGTGGGCTGCGGGTATCCCTTCAGATCGACGCCGTTCGGTATCCAGACGATCCGTTCGGCCGGAATTCCAAGCGGCTGGATGTAGTCGCGCGCTCCGGGCAGGAGAACGATGATTCTTGCCGCGCTTGCGTATAGGGATCGTTCCAGCTTCCGGAGCGCAATCGCGGCCGGGTGCCCGGGCGCGAGTCGACCCATGTCGATCAGAGTTTGCGGCCAGAGATCGCGAACCTCGAACAGAAAGGGCACGCGGTAGCGCCGCGCAAGCCTTCGTCCGGCCCATGCGGCCAGAGGGTGGACGCTCGACCCGATGATCGCATCGGGCGGGGCGAGATCGCGCAGCCTACCCCGCCGCAACACGGCGCGTGTGTAATCCATCATGTTGCGCACACGGTCTGCGCCGTTGCCCGAATAGGTCCGCGCACGCAGCCAAAGGAAGTCCACGCCATCGATCGTCTCGGCGCGGCTCGTCTCACCTTCATCAAGCCGCTGACGTCCGCTGCCATGACTGGTGCTGGCGGCAATGACGGTGGCGCGCCAGCCGGACGCGGGCAGATGGCGCGCGAGAGAAAAATGCCGCGTTCCGCCCGTGCCGCGCGGCTCTTCCGCGTAGTGGTTGAGGATCCAGACATGCTTCATTGCGCTGTTCGTGGTCCCCTATCCGGCGCACGCGATGCGCAGGGCCGTGTCTCCGTCGACTTATCCACGGCTTTCGTTGCCCCTTCATACTTGCGCCAGGCATCCCTCACCCAGGCGCAGCTCGTGGACAACACCGAAAATCTTGCCCTCCCCTATATCATGCCGAGCCAGTCGCAGAAGCATGTGACCCACAACGAGGCGTTGAGAGCTCTCGACGCGGTCGTTCAGCTCGCCGTCGCGGACAAAGACCTCGGCACGCCGCCCTCGAGCCCAGCTCCCGGTGCACGCTACATCGTCGGCGCAGGTCCCACAGGCGCGTGGTCGGGCCATGCGAGCGACGTCGCGGCGTGGCAGGACGGGGCTTGGGCCTTTTATACGCCGGTCGCGGGGTGGCTGGCTTGGGTGCACGACGAAAGCCGCCTCTACCTCTATTCGGGAGGCGGATGGACGGAAGCTCCAGGCGGCGGCGGCTCGGGCCTCGTTCCGAAGGGGGCCTGGAGCGGCGCGGTGAGCTACAATGCCGGCGACCTTGTCGAGCACGAAGGGTACGCGTTTCTCTCCAACACGGACGGCAACCTCAATCATGAGCCGGACGCGGCGACGCCGGGCTCGACTGCCGAATGGACATACTTTTCCATCGTAACGGGCGGGGGTGGCGGCGGAGGAGGAGGAGACGTGAACCCAGTGCCGCTGGTCGGCATCAACGATATCGCGGATACGACGAACCGGCTCGCCGTCTCGAGCCCGGCCAGCCTGCTTAGCCATGAGGGCGACGATCACCGTCTCAAGATCAACAAGGCTGCGGCAGGAGACACGGCAAGCGTCGTGTTTCAGAC
>CAKTFJ010000005.1 GCA_934555825.1 uncultured Hyphomicrobium sp. | reverse complement strand
TCTTAAGGGGCAGGCAAGACTTTCGTCCACGTTTTTAGATGCCACATTTACCCTATGCTTTGCCGATCCAGCGAGCCCATGACTTTTACGTTTTCGGATCGTCCGCAATCGCATAGGCTGAAGATTAATCGAACGCGGCGGAGCAGAGCGGACGCCGTGGGTGGGGTTGTTCGAACTGCCGCAAACGCGGGCGTCCGCGCAGCGGCCAACCGCCCGCCTATCGTCGAGACCGCGACTGCGCCCACGCGCTATACATTTGCCAACTCGCACTCTCGACCACAGAGGGACTGGAGACACGACCGAGATGTCTGACAGCGGCAGCAGCGTGTCGCAGAGCGACATCGCCATAATCGGGATGGCGTTGCGCGTCCCCGGCGCGAATTCTGTCGCAGATTACTGGCAGAACCTTCGCAGTGGCGTGGAATCGATCGAGAGCCGCACACCCGAGCAACTCATCGGAGCCGGGGAGAATCCCGATAAGATCCGCCAAAAAAACTACGTGCCGCGCACGGCAGATCTTCCGGGCTTCGCGGAGTTCGATGCCGAATTCTTCGGATTCAGCCCGAAGGAAGCGGCGATCATGGATCCGCAGCACCGGCAGTTTCTCGAATGCGCATGGGAAGCGTTGGAGGACTCCACGCGTCCGCCTGCACGCATCAACGGACCCGTCGGCGTATTCGCGGGCTGCGGGATGGGAAGCTATTTCTATTTCAACGTTCTCAGCCACCGCTCGCTCGTTGAAAACGTCGGGCTTTTTCTTCTCCGCCATACGGGTAACGATAAAGACTTCCTCGCGACACGAGCCTCTTATCTGTTCGACCTGCACGGACCGAGCGTCAACGTGCAGACGGCCTGCTCGACCTCGCTCGTGGCGGTCCACCAAGCCTGCCAGAGCCTTCTTAACGGCGAGTGCGAGATGGCGCTCGCGGGCGGCGTCACCATCGAGTTGCCCCACCGGCGCGGCTACGTCTACCAGGAAGGGGAGATCCTTTCGACCGACGGTCACTGCCGTTCGTTCGACCATCGCGCATCCGGTACCGTGTTCGGAAGCGGCGCAGGCGTCGTCGTGCTGCGCCGCCTCGCAGATGCGATTGCGGATGGCGATCCGATCCATGCGGTCATCAAGGGCAGCGCCGTCAACAACGACGGGGCCAGCAAAGCGGGCTACCTCGCGCCCAGCGTTACCGGCCAGGCGGAAGCCATTGTCGAGGCACAAGCAATAGCCGGCGTCGACGCGGACTCGATTGGCTACGTGGAATGCCATGGCACGGGCACGTATCTCGGAGATCCGATCGAGATCGAGGCGCTTACGCAGGCGTTCCGTCAAACCACCGACAAAAAGGGCTTCTGCCGCGTCGGATCGGTGAAATCCAACATCGGCCATCTCGATACGGCCGCAGGTGTCGCGAGCCTTATCAAGGCGGTGCTCGCCGTAAAGAACGGCGAAATCCCACCCACGCTCGGCTTCGAAAAACCCAATCCGGCGATCCCCTTTGCAACGAGCCCGTTCGTGGTTGCCGACCGGCTGACGGCTTGGCCGTCCGGATCGACACCGCGACGCGCCGCCGTCAACTCGCTCGGCGTCGGCGGCACCAACGCCCATGTTATTGTCGAGGAGCCGCCACCGCCCAAAACAGCAGAAGCGCGTGCCGAAACCGGCCCGCACGTTCTGGTCCTCACCGCCAAGAACCGTAAAGCGCTCGACGACGGCGGGCGGCGGCTCGCCCAACACCTCGGCGCAAACCCGGATGTGCTCCTCCAGGACGTAGCGCATACTTTGCTCGACGGGCGGCGCCACTTTGAGCAACGGCGCGTCGTCGCCGTTGCCGACCGCGCCGACGCAATCGGCATCCTCGCGGAGCCGGACACGCATCGCGTGTTCACACATATGCAGGTTGAGGGCACGGCGAATGCCGTTTTCCTGTTCCCAGGCGGCGGGGCTCAATATCCGCACATGGCCCGCGCCCTCTACAGGGACGAGGCTGCCTTCCGCCGGATCGTAGATGAAGGACTTTCCTATCTCCCAGCGGCCGCCAGCCAGGAGATCCGAGAGATCTGGCTCGCAAACGAAAGAGCCGCGCCCGAAGCAGCGGAACGCTTTCTGCGGCCGTCCCTGCAGCTCCCCGCGATCCTCATCGTTGAGGTGGCGATAGCACGTCTTTGGATGAGCTGGGGCGTGAAGCCCACCGCGCTGATCGGCCATTCCATGGGCGAGAACGCTGCCGCTTGCATCGCGGGCGTCCTCAGCTATGAGCGCGCAGTAAACCTCGTCCGTCTTCGCGGCGAGCTGTTCGAAGAGGTCCCCCCGGGCGGGATGTTGAGCGTCGCGATCGCGGCCGATGCCCTGAAACAGCGCCTCCCTGACGATCTCGACCTCGCCTCGGTCAACGCGCCGGAGCTCTGCGTCGTCTCGGGGTCAAATTCAGCACTCGAAGCTTTCCGCGAAACCCTTGCGGCCGATGACATCGACGTGAGCCGCATCCCCATCGACATCGCGGCCCATTCGCGGATGCTCGCACCAATCCTCGAACGTTTCGAAGCGTACCTTAAAGCCACACCGCTTTCGGCGCCCCGCATTCCCATCGTCTCCAACCTGACCGGCACTTGGCTCACCGCGGACGAAGCGCGGGACGCCAACTACTGGACGCGCCATCTCAGATCCACAGTGCGGTTCGGCGACGGGCTCGCTCTGCTCGCGCAAACGCCGTCACGGGTGTTCATAGAGGTAGGTCCCGGGCGTGTGCTCGGCTCGCTTGCCAAGGCGCAGGGCATTCCCGCCAACCAGGTCATCAACAGTCTGCCGCACGCCGATGAGATCGTCGACGATCGCCTCTTTTTCCTGACTGCGATCGGGCGCGCGTGGGCCGTTGGCCTCGACGTTCCACTCGACCGGCTAACCATCGACGCCGCGCCGCGCCGCGTTAACCTGCCACCCTATGCCTTTCAGCATGAGACTTACTTCCTCGAACGCATCGCGCCGTCGGGTGCGGCAGAGAACGAGGCCTCGCCCGTCAAACTGACGGATATGGCGAATTGGGGGTGGGAACCAATCTGGAAGCAGGCATCGCCAGACGTCAGAATCGACGCCGCTGAAGTGCCAGCCTCATGGCTAATCTTCCTCGACGGATCTCCTCTCGGAGATTCACTCACCCACCGCTTGCGCGAGCTCGGACACGAGGTAGCGACTGTCTCTCTAGGCGACACATTCGGCGTCGTCGCCCCAGGCGATTATGTTCTATGCCCCGAGCACGGACGCGAGGGATATGACGCGCTTCTGAAACACCTCGCCGCCGAGCGGGGCCTGCCGCAACGGATCGTCCATCTTTGGCTTCTGACACACGACGAAAGCTTCCGGCCCGGATCGAGCTTCTTCCATCGCAACATCGAGCGCGGATTCCTTAGTCTTCTCTGGCTCGGGCAAGCGTTGAGTGAGATCGGCGCAACCGAGCCGCTCCAAATCACAGCCGTGACGAACGGCATGCAGCGTGTCGGAGACGAGGAGCTACTCTATCCAGAGAAAGCGACACTGCTTGGACCTGCCCGCGTGCTTCCGCGCGAGATGCCGAACGTTTCGGTGCGCGTTCTGGACATTCCAGTTTCGCCAGATGCACGCCTAGGTCTCTTGGCGCGCGAACGGGCGCGTCTTCTGCGGTATCTTGTAGGCGCAGGTGCGGACAATAATCCCGAGGATGTCGTTTTTTCGCAGCTTTGGGATGATCTGCTTGCGTCCAACGGTAGCGAGATCGCCGCCTATCGCAAGGGCCGCCGCTGGGCTTTGGCGTACGAGCCGCTTACGCTCGACGACACATCGAAAGGCGAGGCAGCCTTCCGCGAGCGCGGTGTCTACCTGATCACCGGCGGTCTCGGAGAACTCGCGACAGCATGCGCAGAAGATTTGGCGCGGCGCTTCAGGGCACGTTTGGTTCTGGTCGGAAGAACAGAGCTGCCCGATCGTGCAGAATGGCGTGACTATCTTTCCGCCTTCGGCACGCGCGACAAAATCGGCCGGGCCATCGCCGCCATCGAACGCGTCGAGGCAGCCGGCGGCGAGGTCATGCTCGCGAACGCCGACATCACAAACTCCGAAGCCATGCGCGCCGTCGTCGCCGATGCCAAAGCGCGCTTCGGTGCCATTCACGGCGTGCTGCACGCGGCCGGTGTGGTCAAGGACGACCTGATCGCACTCAAGAACCCAACTGATATCGAGGATGTGTTCGCACCCAAGATCCACGGCACCCTCGTGCTCGCCGATGTGCTCGCGGGCGAACCGCTCGACGTCATGGTGCTCTTCTCTTCAACGAGCACCGACACTGCACCCGCCGGCCAAGTGGATTACGTGGCCGCGAACGCGTTCCTGAACGCCTTCGCCGAAGCCCGTTCGGGCGCACCAGGGCGCACGCTGGCGCTCCACTGGGGGGTCTGGAAAAGTGTTGGCCTCGCGGCGCGCGCCATCGCCGCGGCTGAGCACGAGGACGAGGCACCGAAGGTCGCACCGGCCCGCACACCGCTGTTCGACCGGCGCCTAAGCAGCGTCCGCAGCGATTGGCTCGAATCCCGCCTCACCAGCACACGCCAGTGGGTGCTCGACGAACATCGCCTCAAGTCAGGCCATGCCATCTGGCCCGGCACCGGCTACATCGAACTCGCTGCCGAAGCCCTCGCAGAGCATGAACTCGGCGGACCGTTCGAAATCGAGGATCTCACATTCCTGCGTCCACTCCATGTCCCCGACGAGACGCCCCTCATCGCGCGCGTCACCCTCGCGAAAGACGGCGACGACTACGTATTTGCCGTCGAAAGCGAGCGCGAGACCGAGGGAGCGACAACGCTGCTACGGCACGCCGAAGCACGGGTCAGCACGCATTTTGGCCCACGACCTGCCCGCACAGACATTGCGCAGGTGCTTGCTACCTGCAGCCAGACAGCTCGTGCGGCAGAGACGGGTCCCGCACTCAAATCCGCCCAAGACGGCAATCTCAAGTTCGGCCCTCGCTGGCAGGTCTTGCGCTCTGTTGCCTTCGGCCAGGGCGAAGCGATTGCACGGCTCGCGCTCGACGACGCGTTCAAGACTGATCTCGACGACGGCTTCCTCGTCCACCCCGCGCTGCTCGACATCGCGACCGGTTACGCTATGGATCTGATCCCGAACTACGATCCCGGCGCCGGCCTGTGGGTGCCGATGACCTACGAGCGCATCCGGGTGTTTGGGGCGTTGCCAGCCTCGGTTTGGAGCCACGTGCGCCTCGATACGACGCGGGAGCTCGGCGCGGACTATGCCACCTTCGACATCACCGTCACGGACGATGCCGGCCAAGTCCTGATCGAGGTGAACGGCTTCACCGTGAGGCGTCTTCCGGCAAACACCGACCTTACAGCTTCGCTTTCCGTCGAGGCGGAAGGGGCATCGGCTACCACCCGCGCAACGACTGACACCACGGAACTCAGCCCTGCGCTTCAGCGCCTCGCAGCCCAAGTCGACCAAGGCATCCTGCCGGAGGAAGGCTTCGAAGCGTTGCTCCGCGCCGTGGGGGCCGGAAAATCGCAGGTCATCGTAAGCTCCATGGATCTCGCAGCCCTCCAGCGCGCTGCTGCGCGTGTTGATGGGGCCGAGGCGGCCTCAACCACCTTTGAGCGGCCCAACCTCGGTGTGGCCTTCATCGAACCTACGACCGATGTCGAAAAGACGCTGGCGGGCTTCTGGTCCGAGCTTCTCGGTGTGAAAGCTATCGGCACGCAGGACAACTTCTTCGATCTCGGCGGGCACTCGCTGATCGCGGTGCGCCTATTCCGGATGATCAAGGCCGCCTACGCCGTCGACTTCCCGATCTCTGTGCTGTTCGAGGCACCAACGATCGCTCAATGCGCCGCGTTGATCGAAGAGACCGCGCCGAAGGCCGGCGAAACCACGGGCGAAAGTGCGACAGTCACAGCGCTCGATCGGCCCAAGCTTCGGCATGTCGTGCGGATGGACGCAGGAAAAGAGACACGTCGCACGCCATTCTTCCTTGCCGCTGGCATGTTCGGCAACATCCTCAACCTACGCCATCTCGCGGTCCATATCGGCGCTGATCGTCCCGTCTACGGTCTCCAAGCCCGCGGCATTTACGGCGGGGAGGCTCCGCACGAAACCTTCGAGGAGACGGCACGCGACTACCTCGCGGAAATCCGAACCGTGCAGCCGGAAGGCCCTTACCTTCTTGGTGGTTTCTCGGGCGGCGGCCTCGTGGCGTATGAGATGGCACAGCAGCTTCGCGCGGCCGGCGAAGAAACCGCACTCGTCATTCTGCTGGATACGCCGTACCCCGCGGATGTACCGCTCTCGATCCAGGATCGTGTCCTGATGAAGCTCCAGGACATGGAGCGGGAGGGCATTGCATTTTTCGGAAACTGGGCCCATCGGCGTATCGCGTGGGAGCGCAGGCGTATCGAAGCACGACGTAGACCCGGATCGCCGAAGACGGCCGAGCAGTTCCACAACGAAGAGCTCGAGGCGGCGTTTCGCCGGGCGCTATCGCGCTACCACGGCCAACCGTACGGAGGGCCCGTGCTCCTCATGCGACCCAAGCAAGAAATACGCTATCGCATCACCGGCAACCGCGCCCTCAATGAAAACCGTGCGCTGCTGCTGCCCGACAACGGCTGGTCGCCATACACGACCAATCTCTCGGTGCAGGAAATCCCAGGCGATCACGACAGTATGGTGCTTGAGCCCCACGTCCGCGTCATGGCCAACCGACTGCGCGAGGCGCTTGCGCGGGCTGACCGTTACCCATCATTCCGGCCGATTGCCGCAGAATGAGGTTATGCTAGCGGGGCCACATCCAACACGATCGCGCAAGCGACCGACGCTCGCGTGATCCCAAACCGGCCCCGCACGACGGGGCCGAAGATCGCACCGATCTCATCACGCAAATACGACGCGGAAAAAGTTCCACGTTCCACGTCGAGGCTGACCGCAACCTCATGAAACTCCAGCATCCGGCGCGTAAGCGGATACTGGCATTTGAACGCACTTTCCTTTGCACCAAAAATCACTCGGGCAAGCAAGCCGCACTCGTATGCCGGGAACCTGCGGAGCCACGCAAGTTCTTCGGGACGGCAAATCATCTCGTGAAGGTCGGCGGGCAGAGGCTCGGCCGGCTCGAGATCGATGCCGATCGACCGTATGCCGTCGGTGACGCGCCCCACGGCAGCAGCCGCTGAACGGTCGTCATGCGTAATGCTTCCGACGTAGCCGGTCGGCCAGATCGGTACGCGGTCGGGCCCCGCGAGCAACGGAGCCGGCGACGCGCCAAGCGCCGCTATGGCACGATGCGCACACGTGCGCCCCGCCGCATACTCCTGCTTGCGGCGGAGAACCGCGTTGGAAACGGCTGCCGCCTCCTCCTCGAAGATCGTAACGGATTGGTCGCCGATCGGGATTTCGGCAAAGGCAATCCGTTGGTCGAAGAGGCCGGAGAAAGCGCTCACGACACGTCGCGCGCAAGTCCGGAACCGCGGCGTCCGAGCATCGCTTGGCGGCGCATAGCAGCGCGGTTCGCCACATTCTCAAGGTTCTTATTCGCTTGCCCTCGGTCGCGAACATGGCTCGCGAGCCCCTTCACGGTCGGGAAACGGTAGATGTCTGTGATCGTGATATCCGCCGCCACGTTGGCCTTGAGATCGCGGTGAAGCTGAACGGCAAGCAGCGAATGCCCGCCAAGCGTGAAGAAGTTGTCGGACGCACCGACCCTTTCCACACCGAGCAGCCGTTTGAAGGCGTCTGCAAGCCGCACCTCGAGATCGTCCGAAGGGGCCAGATACTCCGCCACGGGTGCCGCTAGGCGCACCTCGTCCGGTCGCGGCAATGCCTTGCGGTCCACCTTTGCGTTCGGCGTCAACGGGAAGGACGTCATCGTCACGAAATGCGCCGGCACCATGAAATCGGGAAGTTCCGCCGAGACGTGAGCTTTCAAGGCTGCGTCGGACACGGGCTCACCGTTAAAGCGGACATAGGCGACGATGCGCGTGTCGCTCGGCTCGTCCTCTCGCACCACGACCACCGCCTCCGCAATATCGGGATGGCGACCGAGGCGGGCTTCTATTTCACCAAGCTCGATACGATAGCCGCGCACCTTAACCTGATGATCCGCGCGGCCGAGGAAATGGATCGCATCGTCCTCCCCGATCCGCACCAGGTCGCCCGTCCTGTAAATACGGCCACCCGGCACAAACGGGTTGTCGAGGAAGCGTTCGGCCGTAAGGTCTTCGCGTCCGAGGTAGCCGCGCGTCACCCCATCTCCGCCAATGTACAGCTCACCCGCCGTTCCTGACGGTACAGGATGCAGTGTGTCGTCCAGGATGTAGAGCTGAGTGTTCGCTATGGGCGTGCCGATTGGCGCGGAGCCGCTGCCCTCGGCCTTAGCGGGCCCAGTGGATGACCAGATCGTCGTCTCAGTCGGCCCATACATGTTCTCGACGGTCGCCGAAGTCGCCTTACCCAGCGCCTCGACCAGGCTGGGCTGAAGTGCTTCGCCGCCGATGAAGAGGTGGCGGACAGTGGAGAGCGCCTCGCGATCCTCGTCGCTCATCAGAACCATGGTGGCCATTGATGGCGTGCATTGAAAATGCGTAACGCCATGGCGACGAACGAGGTCGGCGAGACCGTCGGCCACGATATCCGTGGAAACGCTCGCACGTTGGTTCAGCGCAGAGATGACCTCCGCCAGCGGCTCGAGCGCGGACAAGGCCCTCTCCGTCGGCACGCCGAAGTCCACGAGACAGGCGATCTCGTTCACACCGATGGCTTTCACCTGCTCGGCCCGTGCCAGCGCATCGTCCACCGTGCCGAAGAGACCGCTATCGTCGAAGTAACGCAGGAATGCGAATTCGAGGATCGCATCCATCTCATCCGGATCCAGAGACTGGAGATCGATGTCCATGGGCTGCGTCGCGCCCTTGGGCTTTTTGAAAGCGGGAAACGCCCACGCATACTGCTTGATCAGCGCCGCGGCGCTGCGCAGATATGCCTTCATCGGCTCGCGCGCGGCCGCGCGCACCTCTTCCCGATCGCTGCCGATCAACGTGTGCAGCATCAACGTCACGGTGTAGTTGTCCGGATCGCGGCCGGTTTCTGCCAGCGTCTCGCGGTAGATTTTGACCTTCTCCGCCACCTCGTCGATGGACTGACCGAGCAGATGCGTCAGCACGTTGGCGCCGAGACGCGCAGCCTCGCGATACGTATCCGGATTGCCGGCTGTGGTCACCCAGATCTTGAGCTCGGGACTGACCGGGCGCGGCTGCGTCACGACATCGACCTTCTTGCCACCCGGCGCGTCGAACGGTACGGCCTCGCCGCGCCAAAGGCGGCGCACGACATCGATATCTCTCAGGAGAGCCGTCTTGTTGTGGGGCGGCGCATTCTCGGGACGCAGCAGAAAATCCTCCGGCATCCAGCCCGACGCGAATGCAATGCCCACGCGCCCGTTCGAGATATTGTCGATGACCGCCCACTCCTCAGCAACACGGGCGGGATGATGGAGCGGAAGCACGCAGCTTCCAGCGCGGATCTCAAGGTTCTTTGTGACCGCGGCAACGGCAGCGCCCGTAACCGACGGATTAGGATAAGGCCCGCCGAATGCATGGAAATGGCGCTCCGGCGTCCAGACGGCTGAGAAGCCGTGCGCATCGGCGAAGCGAGCCCCTTCGAGCAGGAGCTGATACTTGCGTGGCCCAGCGCCGTCGTCGTTACCCCAGAAGTAGAGGCTGAAATCGAGCCCGTGGCCATCCCCGGCACGATGCGGCGCGGCCGCTTGCTGGCGGCCCGTGTGGATGACAACGGCAAAGCCGCGTGTCAGCGTCCAAAAAAGCTCCAGCACGGAAATGTCGAATGAAAGGCTCGTCACCGCCAGCCACACGGGCTGGCTCCCAGCCTCCGGCATGGGGATGCGGTCGTCCATACCCGCGAAAAAATTGACCACGTTGCGATGCTCGACCATCACGCCCTTCGGCCGGCCGGTGGAGCCAGACGTGTAAATAACGTAGGCGAGATTGTGCGGCTCGACGTTCGCAGGCGTCGCATTTTCCGCGCGCGATAGCGCATTCTGCACGGTAACGCTCCGCACGCGGCCATCTCCGGCCGGCGGCTTGAGTCCCTCCTGCGTGAGTAAGATGGACAGCCCACTGTCCTCGATCATCAGGGCGACGCGATCCTTCGGATAAGTTGGATCGAGCGGCACATAGGCTCCACCGGCCTTGAGGATTGCAAGCGCACCGACCACGAGATCCAGGGAGCGCTCGACATAGAGGCCGACCGGCGTATCCGCACCGACGCCGAGAGCAGCAAGCGTTCTCGCGACACGATCTGCCCGCTCCTCCAACTCGCGATAAGTAAGGCGCGCGTCGCCCGCGATCAGCGCCGTAGCGTCGGGCGTGCGCGCGACCTGCGCGGAAATGAGCGTATGTACGAGTGCCGCGCGGTCGTAGTCCCGCGCCGTTTGGTTACGGGAGACGACAAGCTCGTCGATATCCGCTTTCGATATAAGCGGCAGCTCAGCGACGCGCTCAGGCGCGTCGCCGGAAGCGACCACCTCAAACAAGGCTTCGAGTTGCGAGGCGATCGCACTTGCTGCCGATTTCGGCAATCGCGCGGCGTCGAACAAGATACGGAGCGTTGTCGCGTCAGATGCGGCGACGAACGTCAGAACGCTGCCGGGCAAACCCGCGTTTCCAACAGCGAGCGCCCGCACGGTCTGCCGAATGGCGAGCGTGGCCGGGCCGGGAGCGAGGCGCGGCGTCCGGCTCACGATGTCCCCCGCATAGCCGCGCCGACGGCGGACTTCAGCAAGCTCGGTCTCGATACGGCGCGCAAGCGCATCAACCGTCGTCTCGCCCGTCACATCGAGCGTGAGGGGAACGGTCGGCGCGACGTATCCTCGATACTCATCCGCCAGGGCGGCGAGATCATCGTCAGCGTAAGCAATCCGAACGCGAGCCTTACGCCCCGTGCGGGCAACGTACGACGCGAGCGCCGCAACGACTTTATCTCCGCTCAGGTTATCCGGCAGCGCAAGTTCCACCGCCTCCCACTGAGGCACCGCTCCAGGAGCAGTCGGTGCAAGACCATCGATCTCCGGATTCTCCGCTCCCGCGAGGCGCTTGCGGAAAAACTCCTCATGTCGCGCAAGATCGGCCATGAGGGCCGTCAGACGCTTAGCCTCGTCCTCGTCGAGCGCAGGAAGGATGTCGCCTGCGGAAAAAACTTGGGTGAGCGGCACGAGCTGACCAGAACTGTCGGCGAGCACCTTGATGCAGACCGCACCATCTGCCACGGCTACGATCGCACCATCCTCGTTGACCGATACGACCGTGCCGGGGGGATGCAGAAAATCTGCATCTGCCACAGCGAGCGAGGTGACCGCATACGCGCCGCGCGGCGTCCGGACCTTGGGCAATCCCAGCGGATTGATATAACCCTCACCGAACGAAAGGCTGCGCACAAGCCGCCAGATTTCACCTGTCGTACGCTCGAAATTGATCGTTGCAGCCCCATCCGGACGGTCGATGAGACCGAAATAATTGCTTTCGACGGAAGGTTGCGGCCGGCCTTGCGCCTCACCCTGCTCCACACGATCGAGCAGCATCGCGAAAGAGGTCATGCCTGCTTCGAAACATTTGGTATTCAACGTCAGCGCAGTGTCGGCGTCGCTGATCTCGAACGCAACGTCGGCGTAAATGTGCCCTTTGTCGATACTGTCGGTCAGAGCGTGCCACGTCACGCCATACTGGGTCTCGCCTTTCAGAATAGCCCAGGCGGGAGTGTTCAGGCCGGCGTAGCGGGGAAGCGGCCCATCGTGAAAGTTCGCAGCACCTTGACGCGCACGCAGCCAGACAGGCTCCGGAACGAGCCTCAAGTTCGCGATGGAAAAGAACCAGTCGTACTCGAACGAAGCAAGATCCCGCGCAAGATCGCGTGTCTCTGAAGTCACCACGGAGATACCGTGCCCGGTCGCCCACTCGACAACACTCGAAGTCGTCGTCGCAACCGCCACAACCTTGTGCCCTCGCGCCAGGAGGGTCTCCCCGCACTGCACCAGGAGCGAACCGTCGCCCATCAACACACACGCGATCTTTGTCACGAAAAACCCCGAAACCCGCTGAAAAACGAAACGTATTCTACTCGCAACTGACCTGCGATCCGAGTCTTGCGGTAGGCCGAAGGCCCGCATCGCTAAAAACAGTTAACGTCAATAGATAAAACAATTACTGCATCGGGGACGGTTGAACTAAAGACCGCAAGCCGCGAAAACAGCCGACAGCCCGGGGCGGACGGAGTCACGTTGGGCTGTCGTCGGCCCTCCGGCGTAAATCGTTGGCCTGGGCGCGCGGGTACGGGGTGTAATTTTTAATGACGCGAATTTTTGAACAGCCATTCGACGGATTATCGGGGCGTCGGGTGCTCTATTTAACAACGGTGCTACCGCACCGCCGGCAGAGCGGCGGTGAGATCTGCTCCATGAATTTCATCGAAGCGCTGCAAAACGCCCGATGCAAGGTCGATGTCGTGGGGTATGAGAGAGAGGATCAATCAGCGCCCGCCCCCCTGCCGGCCGGATTCTCTTCTCCACGACGCCTGGTGATCGAAAGTGCGCAATCTCCAACACGATCCGCGCTCTGGATGACGCATGCTCTGCTGAACGCGCGGCCGTTCTCCGTCCAGAAGTACGTGACCAGGGAGATGATGGACCTCGTACGTCACAAACTGCGCTCGAGCCGCTGGGATCTGGTCATTATCGACCATATTCAGGCTGCGTGGCTGCTGGCAGCTCTACCCGATGACCTACCCGTTGTATATGTCGCGCACAATATCGAGCATCGGCTCTATGGCGCCTATGAGAACAGGGTTCCCAAAGGATTACGCGGAAAGGCAAAGAGCTTCGCCTACCGGCGAGAGGCGCGGCTGGTGCACGATCTGGAAAGGCGAACCGCACAACGAGCGCAGGCCGTTTGGACTCTGACAGACGACGATGCGGCAGCGTTTCGATCACTTGCGGACGGGGGAGTACCGGTTCGGTCGTTCAGTGTGCCCGGCCAACGTTTTGCGCATGTGGAACGACTCCCGCCACCAAGCACCGATATTGGGCTCCTTGGAAGTTGGACGTGGGACATCAATCGCGTCGGGCTCGATTGGTTTCTTGCCGAGGTCGTTCCGCAACTCCCCGTCGACCTCAACGTGGTTGTCGGAGGAAAAAGCCAGTATGCACCTGGGACCCAAATTGGCCGTGTTCGCTTTGTCGGCTTTGTACCGGACGCGGGAGCCTTTCTGCGAGAGTGCCGAGTAGTAGTTATCCCGACGACGATCGGGTCCGGCGTGCAAATCAAAACCATTGAGACGTTGAGCCTGGGCGTGGCCACTGTGGCAACACCCATCGCGATGCGCGGCCTTCGCGACGTTCCATCTTCTGTTCGCGTCGAAAGTGATGCCGCAAGAATGTCGGCGGCTATCGAAAATTTGCTCCAGGCCGAGCGCGGCGACGGCGCAGAAGGACGGCGGTGGTGGGAACAGCGCCAGGCAACATTCCAATCGCAGATCAAGGACGCACTGGACGATCTACTCGCAGACGCTCGCCAGCATCCCAATCAGCAGGACTGACGTTGCCAATTTGAAGCCGGTTCGCTTTCAAATCCCACTTAGCTTATCGAATGACTTTGCCCGCGATTGGGGCACGAAACAAACTTGATCTCGGGATCGGGCTCGCCTGCTCTTTACGAGCGACCTTGATTTGATGCGCAACGCCAAAGGTCATGCCGACGACCATGGCTAAAACGTACTGCACCTCCTGCACGACGACGACGTATTCGAGCAAGGAATGCGCGGCTACAGTCGCCAACCCCATGCCCAGACCAAGCAAGAGATCGCCCCTTGGATCGCCGCGCGCCATCCAGCAGTATCGAAACGCGATCCAGATCGGGTAGAGCATCAGGATCGTGAACGCGACGAAGCCTAGATACCCCGCTTCTGCAGCGTTGAGATAATAAGCGTTGTGAACGATGTTGTTGAGATTTCCTTCAAACGGAACCACGCCTGCCCGAATGGAGTAACCGTACTTCTTCCCGGCATACGCATAATGATTGGCTCCGACTCCTAATGGCTCAGCTACGAGCATCGAAAGAGCCGCGCGATTAAACGCTGCACGCTCATCATACTCCTCCTCCATGAGCGGAGCGGCATCAAACCTTTTTTCGAGTGAGGAAATAGCAACCGGCACCAACACCGCCGCAATCAGCATTCCACCGAGGCCCACGAGTGCCTTCCGAGTGGACCACCGGCGAAATGATGAAAGCACGTAAGTCGCCAAAACACCTATGACGGCAAAGCCGAGCGCGGCTCGCGACGCGATGAGCGCGGCAACAGTCAGCCCCCACATTGGAGTGAGGACGTTCAGGATCTGACGCTGGCCACGCAAGAGAAGCGCAAAGTGAGGCATCACCACCAAGTGCATCACGAGACCCAGCGTATTCTGGTGGACGAACGTGCCCGTGGGCTGGATCAGCTTCAAGCCAAACTTCTGGTAGATCACCACGAAGAACTGGATTCCGATCCCGATGGCCATGCCCTTCAGCAATTGCATCGGCACGGCCTCATCCGTGCAAGCCTTGGCGATGACGACCGTGAAGAAGTAGATGCGTAGGCATTGCCATAAATAGAATACGGCTGCGAGAGGCTCATCTGCCTGAAATACCGACAACGATATCGCGGTCAAATAGAGCAAAAACGGAAAATGATAGCGGATGCTGTTGGTCTGGTGCCTCACCGTAAAATATAGGGCAACAGCGATGAGATCGATCGCCGAGATCTGAAGGCCTGGAACAAATCCGAACCAGAAATCATGCCACGTGATCAGCGCAAGATCGAAAAACGGCACGGCTTTGATGATGAACGGAATGACACCGAGCAGAAGCCAAAAGTGATTGCGCGCGACCGGATTCCCTCTCAGGAAAAGAGTGAGCGGAACAAGACCGACAATACCTATGAAAAGCGCGACGTACTTCATCGGACGCTGCATGTCCCGAGCAAGGAAATCCGCAGGAAGGCGCATTCAGGCAGGTCGAAGTCGCAATTCAATCGACCATGACAGCGCATTAAGGAGAACGACCTTCTGGCGAAGAGCCCTCTCCGCCATGCGCATGCAGATAAAGCCACACCCCCGCAGTCGTGCCGATCGTTTGATGCACCGTATATTCCTGTTGCATGATCAGCAATGGATGCTCGATTAAATAGTCGTAGAAGGGCATGATGAAGCGATTGGGGGAAACCCTCCGACCTTGCGCACCCTCTTCCGTTCCGCTGATTGGCAACGGTGTCCACGGTGGCCCGAAAAGCCACTCGTGGGAGGTATCCGACTGCGGCGCCCATCCATAGATCGTGATCCCATCAGGCACTTTGACGCCCATCGCGAGATGATCGACGTGGAGAGGATGCTTGATGTTCCGATGGCCCAGCCCGGTCGTGAAGCTAAGGCCGACTTGATTGGCTCCGAGAATATGCGCCGATGCCACCTGCATCGTGCGCAGAATGTCTCCATTCGTCGCGATCTGGTGCGCGCGGATCAAAAGCTGGCTTTGATTATAATCCGGAGCGAGGCCCTGCCCCCAGCCGATAGGAGCGAAAGGATGCTTCATGCTGGGATAAGCGAAGGCATTCTGCGCATCCACGATGAGTTTCGCCGAAGCGATGAACACTGCGGCAATGCGGTCTCGAAGGCTGGAATTCACCGTCGAATGCGCGGCGCGATAGTACTCCCAGGCCCCATCAGCATTGTGAATGTAAGGCTCTACCTCGCCGGCCCAGCCCGCTTCAAAAATTTCTCGGTACTCGTCTTCGCCCGTCAGGCGAAACAGAGATCCTGCCGCTGCCACCCGGTGTTCGGAGGCGATTTGCGTCAAGCTGTTCGCACGCACATCCCATGGCGTTGCAGCGAACTGACCACTCGCGTCCGCTAAGGAGCGCGCCTCGGCATAGACGGCATCTCGATTGCCGCTGATACGTTCGGCAGCTCGCCAAGCGGATAGCGCGCTACTTCGATAGACGTCTGCCAACTGAGGTTTCGCCGCCCGATCGAGAACCCCGGCAAGCTTGGCTGCAACTCCCGCATACCGATACGACGATATCTCATCGGGCGCATAGGCGAACACCGTCTGGTGCTCCAGATAACTCGGCGTGCCCAAAAGGGGATGTCCCGAACTTTCTATCCCGCCACGAACGCTTCCGTCGGGCAGTTGCAGCCGACGAAAAAAGTCGATTGTCCAGATTGCCTCGTGAAGCACGTCCGGCAGATCGTCGGCCTCGGCGTAAAGATCGCGATCCAACACGTCGCTGGACTTCGGAATCCCGAGAGGCAACGCGCGCAACGCATCAGCAGAACTCTCGTAGACGTCGAGCAGCAGATAGCTCACGTCGAGATGATCAATGCGACGATCCCAGTCGCCGGCATCCATGTAACCGCCCCAATACGTTTCGGGTGCCACTTCGTCCGTGATCCAAGGTTGCTTGCCACCCAGATCGGCGGAAATGAAGCCGCCATGAAAATTAGAACTCCATGTCAGCGGGAGTTTTGACAACCGAACAGCCACTTGAGAACCGGGGCGGAAGGGAACTGGGCGGGTGAAGCCGAAACGCCCATCAAGCGCGATCCCGCTTCTATGGTTATAGAGACCTCCGATCGACGCTTTTCCTGCACGGGACCAAATGTCTTCACGAACCTCGAACGCGTCGGATACGCCAAGGTCTGGAATATGGATACGATATGTGCCCTCCGCTTTTGGCTTCCAGCTCCCGAAATCGAGTTCGAAAACAAACGTGCCGGCACGATTGGCATTGTGAACGGCAAGCGCGACGGGAGGACCAGAGGAGTTGGGCGCCGCTGAATTGCTGCTCGGCAGCTCACCAAGTGTAAAGGCGTTCGTCGTGACGTCACCAACGGTCACGAACCCGTTGAATTGCGCCATGGAGCCAGCGAAGCCATCCAGCCAGATCCGCTGCCCAGAGGAAAATCCGTGATTTGGCGCATGTAACGTGGGCGGCGCCCCAGGATCGATTCTGTCGATGCGGATCGGCGGCTGGGCCGCACTCGGATACTCCAGCAGCGGAGCAGGAAATCCGTTGCCCGGTTCCGGATCGGACGGAGCCGAGCGCAGCCTTATAGACGACGAGAAATGCGTCGTACCTGTCTCATCGATGATGTGAAATGCGTTGACACCAAAGTCTCTGAAGTCGACGGCCCCCTCAGCCTTCCCTCTAGGCAGCCATAGCGAGAGGTATGCGACCTTTCCGGCATCCGTTGGCCTATAGCCATTCTGATTGGCGCGAATGGCGATAGCGCGCGTACCCGTGCTGACGTACCGGAACTCGCTGTCGGGAAGCGTGCCGGACGGCCAACGAATCGTATGTGACCCTTCGGCCAGCGGCTGAGAGAGCTCCAGATAGATGTAATGCTTGAGGCTTGCACCCGTCCGCGTATCCCCGTTGGGACCGCGGTAGATCCCTGAATCATAAGGGACTGACTTGCGATAGACGGATGTGACTTTGCCGCCCGCGATGTCCCCATAGCGAGAAGGATCGTCAATGCTTGCGCGATCCAAATGCACCGCGGGAGGCGTGTCCGCAATTCGGATGTGCGCGCGGTCGGGACCGATCACCATGCCCCATCGACGTCCGACCTTGATCCAGGTGCCCTGCTCGCTGCTGCTGGGTTGCGCAAGTTGCTCGATGCTCCCGGCCTCGAATGGAGCATCTCTCACCTCAACCGCAATGATGTTGGGTGTCGCAATCGTGATCTCGTGAACGGCTTGAGCTGCGACATCGGCCTTCGCACCCAAGAAAGCAATCGAGCAGAGGAGCGAACCACACGCAACGGCCACGTACCGCGATGCAGAAGCTCTTCGTTGCGTGCCATGCTTGAGCATTCGCTCGACCACCCTCGAAGAGATCAATCCCGGTCAACTCGGAAAGCGGCATAGGATTTCGGAATACCGAGCACTCGTTCCGTGAAAATCCTGGAGTCCGGAAAAATGGTCTCAAGCTCCTTTCTCTCGACGAGCGTCGTTCCCTCAATCATCTCCGTCCAATCAGGCAGTTCCGCCCGCCAATCGCGGATCAATCGTTGCCTTAATGACTCGGGGTAATACCACCAGAACGGCATCCCGTTATGAGCCTCGATCGGAAAGTACTTCGCAGGCGTTTGAACCCAATATTTTGGAGCTAGACGCCGCACGTGATGCGCGAAGGCAGCTCTCCGGGCCTCATCGCCAACGTGCTCGATGACACTATTGGAGAACGCGAGATCAAAGCTCTGCGCAGGCAAATCGTTGTCGCACGCATCGCCCTTGAGAAAATGGAACTTGTGCTGACTGTAACGGCCGGCTTCGGCAGCGGCTGTCTCGGAAAACTCGATGTTCAACAGTGTGATTTCGAGGGGAACATCGACAAATTGCCAAATCATCGGGGCACCGCCGAGGTCGATCACCCTCATGCCGGGACGAAGGCGCATAGCCGCCGCAAACACCGCCGAACGCCGTCGTCTTGCAGCGACCTGATACGGTCGGAGAAAGTACGCGAATGTCCGCAGCCTTAAATGTTTCTTCGCCATTACGTCCGACTACATCCGATCATTTGGAAGGAGCGGAATTTTACGGGATTTTCCCGGCGATCCGCTTGCAATCCTTCAGGAAAACGATTTCGGGGGGAAATTACCGAGAAGCCGCCAAGCAGACAAGAGTCGGAGATCAACGTGGTAATTGGAGTGGTGCCTCACGTTTGCGAAGGCCGCGCGACGGTCGTCCACGCCTCTAGCGGCCCAGGTCGCAGACCCTATCGCGTTGACACACTCACACCTCAAGCGCACGCGAGCACCAGCCGACGACAGCAGTTCAGCGAGCGGCCTTCTAGCTGATCCTCGGTGTCTCGTCAGCCAATCCGAAGCTTCTCAATCATATTCGGATCGTCAGGAGCGCACTCGATGGACCGTCCCGTTTCGAAAGGCTGGCTAGGATGAGGCGACGTCAGTAGGACCCATTGGGCGAGGTCGCATCCGAATTGTATCGGCCCATCGGGCAACCCGAGATCGGCCAGCTGTTTGCGTGTAAGTGCTTCCAGTTCGGGCGAGCGGATCGAAAGATAGATAATCGTTTGATTTTCGGCGATCAGAGTCCGCACGGCCTCAAGCGCGATCGGATGAGGTTTGACGTCCTCGAAACGAGGCTTGAAATACGGTGAACCCTGCTCCAACAAAAAGCCGTCGATACTGACGAAGAACACCCGGTGCTTCTTCAGATAGTCTCGCCACTCATGCACTGTCCCCCAATCCTGATACTTCTCAATCCTCTTGATCCGGAAGACGTGCCCATTCATCGCGAGGTAGCTGATGATCTCCGAAATGTAGAGTTCACCTGCCGAAAGCGGCACCTGCGCGGTGAGCGCGTCGTACGCCGAGAGAAAATCCGAGGTGTTGGCGAAACAGTAGCCTCCGACACTGAACAGATCTGAAATGACCTGCTTCTCTCGGAAGTTTACGATTACGTCCTCCTGGTCGACCAGGACATAGCTCTTATTCTGCGGATTGATCTGACTGAATGCGCTCAAGGACGCAACGCAAACACAATTTGCGTTGGTCGGAAGGCGCCCCGTCTCAAAATAATTATCGCTGTCCTTAACCATGAACGGGCCCTCAACGCCCGCATAACGGATCGTTTGTACGACCGTCTCCGACTGGCTTCGGGTCGGCTCGTCAAGCACGACGCAGTTCATCTCGCGCCCAAAGGCGGCGCGCAGCCCCTCTCTTGCGCCGAACCTCTCATCTTGCTCTCTGAGGATGGTAAAGATGAGATCGTCCGCAGGAACGCCGAGCCCAGCGACAGCCCTATAGACCATCGGCAGGCCGTCGCGGTCCGGAAGCATCCATTTCGGCGGCATATCAGGAAAGCGTGACGATCGGCCCGCACACGGAACGATGATACGCATGACTTCACCTCGCTTGCATCGGTTCCAGTGCTGCCTGACCGCATTCCGCTACGCGTTTTGCCACAAAGGCACGATCCGCATCAGTCTTCGCATAAGGGAGTATTCGAGCGAACGTCAACCCGAGAAGTATGTAATGGCGAGACACATAGTCAGGCGCGAGTCGCGTAGCAACGCCGAGCATGCGTTCACGTAACCACCATGTCACGCCACGCGCGAGTGGACGGCCCCGATGAGCGTGCCACAGTCCCTCGCATTCCTGAAAAATCTTGGACCAGTCGATCCAGTAGTGATCGAACGGTGACGGGATCGTATCGATCAACCACAAGCCGCCTGTTCGATCCACCAGAATGTTTTCGAAAGTGAGATCGCCATGTGCTGCAGTAGGATGCCCGCCCGGCACCAGATCATCCAGCAAATCCACGGCCGACTGCAGAGGAGCCAGAACAGACGCAAATTGCGCGGATGTCCTTTCGCGAATTTGCTCCAATTTATCGACGACGAGTGATTTCGAAGGCGGAAGCGGATGATCTCCAACCGGAGGCGCACTCGCAAGCCGCTCTAACAGCCTCTCAAGACGATCGGAAAATTCCATGATGCTATCGAACGTCCCGTGGGAAAGAAAATTCACGGCATCGCGGGACGGAATGAATGGCATATCAAAATACAGGAGGCCCTCGCACTCGCCAATGTCGAGGACTTCCGGCATCGAAGCGCAACCGGCCACAAGCTTGGCCAATTCCTGCTGCCGGAGCGCTTGTTCCTTGAGCGAGACGTTGCCTTCTTGACGATTAGAAGCCTTGCGAACGAATGGTTTTTCCTGATCCAGAACCAGGGCGACTGTCGCGCCAGAAAAGCCGGAAAGGAGAAAGGTATCCCGGTATTTCCGTAGCGCAGGGTGGCGAGAACCGACATTCTCGAGCTCACTGAGCATTGGCCTGCCGCTCACGATCAACCGACACAAAGCTCGCCGCGCCGGGACGCGTCACGTCGATAACACTCATCCCTGCTGCGGTAGCGGACTGAATTCCCGCCTCGGTATCCTCGAATACAAGGCAGCGCGCGGCGGGCACACCCAAAGCCGTGGCCGCTTGCAGATAGGGATCAGGCGCCGGCTTCCCCCGGTCCGTGTCATCGCCGCTCACGACGACATCGAAAAACCTGTCCCATTCCATTCTGCGAAGGATCGCCTCGACGCCTTCGCGATTGCCCGAGGACACAACTGCCATACGCTTGCCGTGCTCCGGATCGCCAAGAAATTTCGACGCAGCCAGAGCTTCCGGCTTCTCCTCGGCAAGGATACGATCGAAGAACCTCTTCTTCTCCCCATGGATCAGACCGATCATAGGCTCGTCGAGCACCCCCATCCCCGCAGCCGCCGCAAACGCCGCAATGGCAACCCTGGCCGGTGGGCCGACGTGAGCAAGGAAATCCTCTTCCCGCAGGCGGTAGCCGAATGCCTCAAAAGCCAGGCTGTATGCGCGCCCGTGAAGAGACATCGTATTCACCAATGTCCCGTCAAGATCGAAAAGAAGCGCGTCGAACGGCTTGAGATCGACACCTAAGGGCCAAGGGCAATGTTCACGGTTTGACAGATTTCTTTGCATACGCTTGTTATCGATGTCGCAGGAACAATGCTAACTGATGAATTTCTTTTAACCACTGGGCGCCGGCGGCAAACCGCTACAACAAGCCGAAGCCTGCCATGGTTTTTTCGCGCACCGCACTTTAGCGCACGGATGCCAGAATAAGCCCTCTCTATCGTAAATTTGGTCAACGTGATGAGCACGACGCACAACGAACCCAAACCGAGCTCGTTTGATGATCCTGTCCGCGTCGCGCTGGATTTCGAGGAAGAGGGAAAAATAGCGGAAGCTTTGGCTGTCCTGGAGCCCCATCTCCTCAGCCCCGAACAACAGGACGATGTCTTTCAGGCCGCTTCCCGAGCCGCGTTCGCGGCCTTGTTGAACCCATCCCTTTTGGCCGAGTGGCCGGAGCAACGACGCGTCGCGCTCTACAGAAACCTCGTCCTTCAGCGCGCAACACCCGACGCTGCGCCCGCCCTACATGCTCGCATCGCCAGCAGCCACTCCGCCAGGATCGAAGATGCACTAGAAATGTCGGCTGCGGCATTGCAATCGACCCTCTCCTCCCTTTGGGAAGAAGGTGATCGCTCACCCAGCTTTCTTCTTATGGTTCTCCTATTGCGCCAGCATCTGAAAGGATGGCCCTACCGAGCCGAAATCTCTCGATGGCATACGCAACTGCTGCCTCATCTCACACGCCCACATTTTTCGCTGCCTTATAATTGGGCGTTCGATCAGGAAAACTTTCGAGACAACGTCAACGACATCGACCAGCTGTTGAAGTCAAGTTCATCTGAAGAAATCGCCCTCCGATACGCGCCCTGGCAGATCATCCTCTTCCATTGGATCACAAAAAGCCGGACGCTCGATCTCCTACTTCCCACGATCATCGACGCTCTGCACGCGAGCGACAGCGGGGAAGCCCGGTCGGAGAGCGATATCGCTGCGATCCGCTCGCTTTCGCTGCGCGCCATGGCGCTCGGGCTCGAGACCAACACACCGTTGTTACAGGACCACGCAAAAGCGCAAGGACGACAGTGGTCTGTTTTACGCAAACACGAACACAACGGCGCGGAACGCGCGGCACGTCGTCTGGATTCCAAACATTGGCAAGCGATCAACGCTGTACGCGCGCTAAGCGGGCAAAAAATGCCCTTTCTGAAACTGGGTCGTCGCCAGCCTCGCATAGCGGTGTGCGTATCCGGGCAGTTGCGTGGCTATCGGCGCGCCCTTCCTTCCTGGCGCCGAACGATCCTTCAAGGAGCCGATTGCCACGTCTTCGTTCACACGTGGAAGCTCATAGGCCGCTCCGGTGCGGAGCCCCATCGCGCCTTTCTGCCGTTTTCCGGGCAAGAGTTCTGCTCCGCGTATCGCGAGCAGGTACAGCGTATAGGGCTGACCGAGGCGATATCCCGCTATCCCAATCTGTTCGCTCGCCTTAGCCAAAATGGCGAAGTCTCCAAAGCCGACCTTTGTGACTACTACGAGACGGACGACGTCGTGGTCGAAGACGATACCGCCGACCGCTTCGCCAATTGGCCCAACAGCAGAAAACTGCACTACAAGATTTCTGCTGCTCACGAGCTAGTGGGCAAACGCCAAGCCGAATTTGAGCTGGTGCTGCGCATTCGCCCCGATAAGGAACTTGGTCTCTCCGCATTCGCATGGTCGGATCTCATGAGGGCGACAACCGGCCCCGTGATCTACGCCGACATCGGATTTGGACATCAGTACACCCATCCAATAATCGGTGACCAACTCGCCATTGGCACCCCCGACGTGATGCGCACCTATGCGGAAACCTATCAGCTTGTGCCTGAACTCGCCGCACTTGGTATGTTCGACTGCACTCCCGATTACCACGGTCATGCAAGCTTGGCTCGAACGTGCTGGCATGCCGGCATCGATGTGCGGCGCCTTCCCGTTCGCATGGGCCGCCTGCTCGAGGCTGATGCCATGCCGGCCGAAGACATCGCCGACTGTCTTGGGGAGGATGCGCGTGGGCGAATGAATGCGATGGACAAAATCTTGATTGCAGCGAACCGCCGTGATCTTCAGTCCTGATCCCCCGACCGAAAGCTCTCCAGCGGAGAGGATGATTTTCATCCGAGCATCAACAAGGAACTCCGGCAGTGCTATTGCGCCAAACGCTCAGATGCCACGCTGGGACCTCCGCTCACGACCACATGTGAATAAGCAGAACGGTACCCCGCACGTGTGTCTAGCCACTCAGGCTAAAGGTGTCGAAGTAGCTCGATATGCTGCTCCTGGCCGATCAGGCAGCAACCACTCAGATCGTGTTTCGCCGGAGAACTGACGAATGAAGATCGGTTACTTTATGAATTCCTATCCCATGACCAGCACGACCTTCATTCGCGATGAAATACAGGCGCTAGAGGCACAGGGTGTCGAGATCGAGCGTTACGCCATTCGGCAATGGCATCAACCTCTTGTCGACGAAAACGATAAGAGCGAGCAGAGACGTACGCGCTACATTCTTACGGGACGGACGTCGGCACTAATCTTCGACTTCATCGCCGAAGCGATATCCAACCCTGCTGGTTTTCTGCGCGCACTTGGGACGTGGCAACGTCTGGTCCGCAACGCCGGGGGCGGATTCGTGCGCCACTGCGCGTATCTATTGGAGGCGGCATCTCTCAAGAGACGAACCAAGCAAGACAACATCCAGCACCTCCACACGCATTTCGCCGCCAACTCCGCAGCCGTCGCTCTGTTATCCGAGAGGTTTGGCGGACCGAGCTTCAGCTTTACGGTCCACGGCCCCGATGACTTTGAAAACACCGTAAGCTTATCGCTTCGTGAAAAAATCGTTCGGGCACGCTTTGTTGCTGCGATCTCGAACTATTGCCGGGCGCAGTTGGCCAGCGCTGCCGGGATCGATGTCTGGAGCAAGCTGAAGATCGTGCGTTGCGGCGTGGATGCGGACACGTTCACACCCAGCACGACACCGTTCGATGACAACTCCACTTTCGTATGCGTAGGCCGCTTCTCTCGACATAAGGCGCAGGTCCTGATCGTTGAGGCGACGAGCCGGGTCGCCCATAGGTATCCGCAGGTCCGCGTTCTGCTGATTGGTGATGGCGAAAACCGTGACGCGATAGAAGAAGCGATTCATCGCCTCGGCATGAGCGATCACGTCATCCTCATGGGCTGGAAAAGCAACGTCGAGGTGCGCCAAACGCTCGGCCAAGCCCGCGCGTTTCTACTACCAAGCTTCGCCGAGGGGCTGCCGGTTGCGATCATGGAGGCATTCGCCATGGGCCGACCGGTCATCTCGACCTACATAGCCGGCATACCGGAGCTGGTGGACGACAGCTGTGGCTGGCTCGTTCCGGCGGGCTCAATCGAAGAAATCGAACGCGCCATGATCGCAGCGCTTGAGACGCCATCCTCCAAACTGATGGAAATGGGACAGGAAGGGCGCCGTCGCGTTCTCCAAACCCACGACGTGAATCGCAACGCAGCGGGCTTGCGTAAGCTATTTGCAGAGGTGGTTGACGCTTGAGAGCGATGCCGCGGTCGGGGCGCGAGGCCGAAGAAGTAAGGCACTCAATCGTAGCAATGGCTCACCTGACGGCGATTGATCGCTATGTGAAACCGGGCTCAGTAGGCCCCTCTGCCAACAACCAGCACCGTTCGCGCGATGATCTCCAGATCCAGCCAAATCGACCAGTTCTGGATGTAGTAGAGGTCATACTCCATCCGCTGGCGCACAGACTCAGTCGTCGGCGTTTCGCCCCGGAACCCATTCACCTGCGACCAGCCGGTTATTCCCGGACGAACGCGCCGGCGCCTTGCAAAAAGATCCAGTTCGAGTTCGAAAGCATCGTCGTGGGCAATCGCGTGTGGGCGAGGACCTACGATCGACATATCTCCCAACAGCACGTTGAAGAGTTGCGGCAGCTCGTCGATGCTCGTACGGCGGAGAAACCGGCCGACGCGCGTGACCCTCGGATCGTTGCGCTGAGCTTGGCGTATCACCGGCCCATCATCCGCAACGTGCATCGTGCGAAACTTGATGATCCCGAAGATCTTGTTGTTCTGTCCATAGCGACGTTGGACGAAAAATACGGGGCCTGGACTGTCGAGCTTGATCGCGATTGCAACCACCGCCAACAAAGGCGCGAGGATAACGACGCCCACCGTAGCTAACACACGGTCGAGCAACGCTTTCAAAAGATGAGAGCGCTCGGAGGGCGGCACGACATTCACCACATCCATGCGCACGCTTCCGATCGCTCGCGATCCACTCACCGCGACCGGGTACTCGCTCATATCCGTGCAAAGAAGCAATTCGGCGGAGAAGGAGGCCAAACTCCGCGTCGTCGCACACAACAGAGCGTGCTCGCTGGATGGCACACAGATGATGACGCGATCATACGCTCCGCCCATCATCTCACGGTGCAGAGTATCTAGATTTCCGTCGAACGCCGAACAATCGTTGGCAGTACCGACGAGGTACTTACCGCCGACTTCGCTCAGCGGGCACGACGATGCGAGATGCGCCTCGATTTTCAACATGTGCTCGGCCGTGCCGACCAATGCCACGCGGTAGCAAATCTGCCCGCTCCACGCTTTGCTCCTGAGCCACGCCAAGCACCGAGACCGCGCATAAACGACCATCGCGGCCGAAACCGCGAACCACGCGAAAATCCAAACGCGCGAAAAATCTTCTGCGACTTTAAGTGTGTAGAGCAGACCGAGCGTCACGAGGAAGGAGAGCGCGAGGCCACCCCAGACCTTTCCGAAGCCAATCAGCGGTGAAACGATGACCTCGTCTCGGTAGAGATCCATCTGCTCATAGAACGGAACAAGGATCGCGGCGAGCGAAAGCCCAACCAGAACGTAGGGCAGCAAAGGCTGGCCGGTCGCGAGGATCAGGTCGAGATAGAAAATCTTTGTGACGAGCGCGGAGAACAGCACCGAGCATGCGTCAGAGACGACCAGCGTAGCTCTGACCCGCCCCAAAGACGTGGTCACACGCCGACGCGCAACGGCAGGCCTAGCGTTGAACGATCCCGCGAGAACGGGGTTCAAGCCATCCCTAGAAGGTCTTATACGCGTTACGGAAAACATGGTGACGCACAAAACTCGAACGTTAAGAGTCGTTTAGGGGACTATGGGACAGTTTTCAACGTTTAATTTACTAATTTGAGTATTAGCCATATCGATTCCGCATCACGCCCCTCCCGGGGCGACTGCGAGAGCGTCTTTCCCTCCGGCTCAGGACCCCGCACCTGCCGAACCAGCCTCATTGACCCGCCTTCGAATGAGTCCCCGGAAAACGTGCCCGCAGCCACATCTCGGAGTTCTTCCCGTTCGGCCGCCCGGAGGCCGGAGGCTCATCTGACGGCGCCAGGCGCCTGTGAACGATCCGAGTTGCCGACATCCTGGGGACGAAAGACTTTCACGACGTCTCCGGGCTGAAGCGCCGTCGTTTCCTCAGCCTTGAACTCTGATACAGCTCCGCCCCGACGACGGACGATGACGAAACTCGGCGTTGGATCGACCTCGCCAACCTTGTGCTGCGTAGAAGACGCAATGCCGGATCCCGCAATCAGTCGCGTCGCAGTTTCGACCCGCTCATCAAGCTCCTCCCTTTCGACTTTGAGAACCTGCAGCTCCGAAACAGCCGTGCTGCGGCGTTCTTCCGTCAAAGTGTCTCGCTGTATCTTGGTCGCATTGATCTGCTGGCGGGCCCGCATGATGGCGGTATGGATCTCTTTCTGCTCTCGCTCGATTTGAGCGAGCGTCCGCTCGATCGGCAGGATGCGCGGCAACGGCGCGAGTTTCCGCGCGACGAGGTCTCGCGTGTCGTTGAGTTCCCTGGCAATGGATTCCCGCTGCTTGCCCGCAGCCTCCAGCTGCCCCTCGAGGCTTTTGATCTCACCCTCGATCAAGGTGACCGTTTCACCGAGCGCATCGTATTGCTTGCGGTATTGTTGGAGACGCGCGTTGAAGAGAAGACGCTCCTCATCTACGAACCGCATTGCGGCACGCGACAGGCTTTCCGGTACCTCTGGAAACACTTCCAGGCCCTCAGCCTCCGCCTTGAGCCGAAACTCTTTTGCGCTCAGCTCATCACGCTTCACGGCGGCAAGCCGCAAGTCGCCCCGCCCTGTGATGGCGTCCCTTTCAAACCCCCAATCCGAGGTTCGCACCGGGCGATAAATGCCTCCGGCGATCGCAACCGCATTCACGATCATCATTCCCGGCCTGTAGGCATACTCGCCTGGCCGCTCGACACCGCCGAGAATGTAGAATGGACGGTATTGAGCGATGTCCACGGTCGTGTCTGGTGCCGCGCTCAGCTCGGCCTTGGCCTGCAGTCGATTTCCGATCTCAGCAGCCAACTCGGAAGGTAAAAGCCCTTCGGCTGGGATGTTGCCGAGCATAGGCAGAACGAGGGCGCCGTTGGCACCAACGGGGAACTCCCCCGTTAGAACAGGCCACTCGTGGACATGGATACGCACCCGGTCTTGCACGCCAAGGCGATAGGCTTCGTCATCCTGCGCCTGCCCGACTGGAGCGGCCCATAGGATGACGGTCAGAACGGCAAGATAGACGCCACACTTCATACGCACTTCGCTCCCAGCGGGTTGTCGATGCGACGGGTCCCCGGTGCAAATGCCAGGGATGCAATTGCCGGACCAATCAGAGGAGCACTGCCGAAAGGAGTGGGCTTTCCACGATACAGGTGAGACGATCGAAACGCCGTGTCGGCAACCTTGAGCAGCGGACGAGCGAGCTAAACCGCGTCCGTAACGAGATAATTTCCGTGCGTACGGTCTATTGAGAAGAATCCCGCAAGCGCCGATGAAGTGTCCCAATTTACGACATGTCGTAAGGACCGCACCAACTCGGCGTTCTGGCAATCACCCTCGAACAGGGGTCAAATTTCATGCCGATCCACAGGCGTTCTGAATGCCCCCAAATCGGCACGCCCTTTCGCAACCCAGCCCGAATGTCTGGCCTAACTTTTGCGGAGCTTTGCTAGGGGTCGTTGCGCAGCGACGACGCGTCCCAAATCGGGACATAGCCTCGCGGAAGATCGTTCACCCCTTGCTATGTGCGATGCGATCCACACTCTTGACCGTCCGGCGACGACTGCGGACGGGGATGAGAACGGTTCGGCCGAAGACCAGATCGGAGCGTTAAGGTGAGCCGCGCTATTGGGAGCAACCGCTGCGATGCACAGCGTGTAGGGGTGAGCACTTGACTGCAACCGGCAAAGTCGCCCGTGGCGTGGCATGGACCGTGGGCACCTACGCGGCATCCATCGTTACCCGTTTCGGATCCAACATCATTCTGTCCCGGCTCCTGACCCCCGAGACATTTGGCATGGTCATGATCGTGAATACGGTCAGGCAGGGCGTCGATCTGAGCGCTGACGTCGGACTTGCCCAAAACGTTATCCAAAACAAGGTTGGGGGCTCACCGGAATTTTTCAATACAGCCTGGATTATGCAAATCGTGAGGGGCGTGTTTCTTTGCGTTGTACTCCTCATATGCGCCGCACCGATCGGGCAATTGTACTCCGTCCCCGAGAGCGCTTTCGCGCTGAGCGGAGCAATTCTCCTCGTCGCAGGCTTAGCGTCGACCTCACTGCTCCTCCTGCATCGCAGGCTACAACTCGCCAAACTCACCATGTTCGACCTCGCTCAGGATGTCGTGGGTGCAGCGATCGTTATTATGGCCGCTCTCGTTAGTCCTACAATCAACTCCCTGATGATCGGGGTCTTGATCGCCGCGCTCATCCGGACGGCGACAAGCTATTTTTTGACAGACGACCGTAACCGGATCGCTTTCAACAAGACCTACGCTTGGGAGATACTGACCTTTGGGCGTTGGATATTTCTCTCGTCCATCTTGATGTTCCTGTGCATGAGCTTCGATCGCCTCTACATCGGCCACGTTGCACCGTTGGCCGTTGTCGGCGTTTACGCCATCGCGCGAACATTGGCCGACATGCCAATCCTTCTGGCCTCGCGTATCGGATACTCCGTGGTGTTTCCGGTGGTTTCCGAAGCGCAGGGCCACGCCCGCGCAGATACCCGTGCCCGCCTTTCGGCTATCCGCTTCAAGCTGCTCGTCGTGGCGGCTGCCAGCGTCGCCTTTGGCATCTCGGTCGCCGATCTCGCCGTTCACCTCGCCTACGACGCGCGCTATCACGAGGCAGGTTGGATGCTACCTATTCTCCTTTTTGGAGTGTGGCTCGCCATCCTGTGCTCCATCAACGAGTACGCGATACTGGGGTTCGGCAAACCGTCTTATGCCGTAGTCGCCAACGGAACCAAACTTGCCTACTATCTGATAGCTCTTCCCCTCGCTTATCGATATCTGGGCATACTTGGAGCCATCATGGTCGTCGCTCTAAGCGATCTCGGACGCTACGCCGTCATCGGAGTCGGCCAGAAGCGTGAGCAATTTTCTTTTCTGACCCAGGACGCAGTCGCAACCCTCCTATTTCTATCGATGGTTCTCGCCATGTCGGGGATACGTTCGCTAGCCGGTTTTGGCAGCGCGTTCGACACCGTACCTCTAAACGAGATCGCTGGTCTCTTGGGGACGCTCGATGGCGGAAATTGATATCCTACTGCCTGTGAGAAACGGCGCCGAGTACCTTTCGCAGGCCATCACGAGCATCCGCAGCCAGACCCATCGGGATTGGCGCTTGTTGGTCCTCGACCATTGCTCAGACGATGCGAGCGCCGAAATCGCTTTGCGCCATGGCGAGCAAGATCCGCGCGTACAGGTCCGATCCGTTGAAGCGGATGGGCTTTCGGATTTGCTCAACAAGGGGCTGGAGATGTGCGACTGCCGCTTCGTCGCGCGGCAGGATGCTGACGATATATCGCTTCCGCATCGCCTCGATTCCCTCGCTTCCGCGATGAAAACCGATCCGACGCTCGATGTCGTGGGTTCGAACGCCACCACCATCGACGGTAGAGGCAAAGTGATCGGTCAGATCGAATATCCGACAAGTGCGCACGGCGTCACCGCGAACGCATTGTTCTTCACCCCTCTGCTCCATCCGACAGTCGCCTACCGGCGCGATACCCTGCGGCAGCTTGAAGTACGCTACGGCGTCGATTTTATGCGCTGGCTTCCAAGCGAACAGAGAACCACCGTGCCGGGTCTCGCTGAGGACTATTTCCTGTTTGGCCAGCTCGCATTTCTCGGGCGTTGCGCAAACCTGTCCGAACGCCTCATTCTCTATCGCCTGCACGGCAACAATGTTGGCTACACTAAGTTTGTCGCCCAATCGCAGGTCGCGCTCGACATCTCTCGCTACTTGGTTGCATCGCTGTCCCACCGAGAGGGCCTGGAGCCTTTCGATACAGCACCGTTTTGTAACCACGCAATGCAACTCATCGACATTCCGGGGCGCACCGATTTTTCGGAAGAGCACCGCCAACTGAGCACACTAATGATGCGCGTGATGCAGCCGTCTCACGATCTATCACGCGTACTGTCATTCAGTTCCTGTCTAAAGAACCGTAGCAAACCGATTATGCTTCAACGGTATCTGAGACACCGCAGCCGGTTCGGACACAACGACAGGGAGTATCTGACGGTAAGGTCTTGGCTGATCCCCCGTACGCTTCGAAAGTTGAGAAAGCGACCCTACCTGACGCTCAAGCCATCGGGCCTGACATCGACACCGTAACGATCCGGCAAACGGAGAAGCCGTCGCGATCCTCCGCATGTGTGATAACAATTATTGTCTCCGCGACCCGCGAGAAGCGCGCCCGCTTGGCGCCAGGATATATTCCATGACCATGATATTCGATGGTTTTGCAAACATGCCAAAGACCACTTCTGCTTTTGCGGTCTGTCTGACGCGCGCACGTAGCGAAGCGGGCGACAGAGCCGATGCGACCGCATCGACAGGCTCACGGATCTAGCGTCATGGAGAGGACAAGCACGGCCGCATCGTCACAACGCCCATTGAGCGTCGCCGTGTGCATTTGTACATGCCGGCGGCCGCAAATGATCGCGGCGCTCCTGGAGCGGATACGCGAAGAGGCTGACCGCGTCTCCGACTATACGCGCGTCGGCGTAGTCGTGGTTGATGACGATCCTGAGAAATCTGCCGAGACTGCGGTGAAGCGCAATATCTCCGCTTTCGATCTGGGCATCAGATACATTCCCGCAGGATCGCGGAACATCGCCATCGCCCGAAACTTGGCCATACGCGGCGGCATTGAGATGGCAGGGCTGATCGCCCTCATCGACGACGACTGCACTCCGGGCCAAGGCTGGCTAGCCGAACTCCTGAGAGTGCACGCGCTCGGAGACGCGGAAATGGTGACCGGGGTATGCATCGACCGGTTTCCGGAAGCAGCTCCGCCGTGGGTGCACCAGGGCCCCTACTTCGACCCGCCGCTGGAGGGAGAGGACGGAGAATTTGTAACCGAAGGTTACATGAAAAATATGCTGCTCGCCGCCGACGCCATCTGCAGGTCCGATATTCAATTCGATCCCGATTTTGGACGGACGGGCGGAGAAGACGCGATGTTCATGATCCAGGCGCAGAAGCTAGGGTTCAGAAACCGTCGGGCCGCGCGGGCCGTGGTCTATGAACAGGTGCCCGCCCAGCGGCTTACGCTAAAGTATCAGCTCCGTCGCCGGTTCTGGTACGGCAACACGGAGGCGCTGACGACCGTGGCATCCGGGAGCGCCACAAGACTGCGCGCACTGCTCCGTGGCGGACGGATGATCGCGGCCGCATCAACGCTCGTTCCGATGCGGCTCGTCCGCCGGCAACCTGCGGAGGCCCACTCGGCCGTGGCTGTCTTTCTCCAAGGTCTCGGACGGATGCTAGGAGCTTTAGGTATCTCCATTAACCATCGATAGAGTCCCGTGGTGGAAGAACCTCACACGACGTACTTTATCTGGGTTGTCGGGAGTAGCGAGCCCGCACGGCGGAAATCGGGGCTCGGAATGAGCAACTTAGATCCGGCCAAGAACCGTGGCACGCGCCTTGCAAATTTTCGCGTGGCATTCGACCATACGCGCAATGCGAGAAGCGGCTTCTAATGTTGTACAAGAATGTCGATAGGCCGAAATCGGTCGGATACGATGCTGAGGGCCAAGCATCGGCAGACGCGTTCGACCTACGATGGTTAATCGCTGCGGTCCTTCAGCGCCGCTGGCTCATCATCATCTGCCCGCTCGTTCTGGTGGCGCTGGCCGCTCTGTTCGTCGTTATGCGTTCGCCGAGCTACACCGCCTCAACACAACTGCAACTGACCAACCTTCGACTGACGTTCAGTCGAGAGGATACATTCTTCGCCGAAACGCATCCCGATCCTGCCTTCCTCGAGACGCAGCTCCAGATCATCCGGTCCGATCGCGTCGCGCTCAGCGTATTGAACACGCTTGAACTGCTCGATGCCGACGCTTCACTTGAACGCAGGGCGGCTGCGCTTGAGAGGCTCCGTCGCGGCTTTGTCGTGGATCGAGCAGGCCTAAGCAACGTCGTCCAAATCTCCTATACGTCGCAGCAGCCGGATGTGGCGGCGCGCGTCGCCAATGAATTTGCCAGAGCCTATATTGCGGAGCTGAATGCAGCCCGGCTCGATGCCGCTCAGGCGGGCAGCAGTTGGTTGCGGGATCGACTCCGAGAGGTTGGACCCAAAGCACGCGTCATTGCGGAAGCTTTGCCTCCGCCGCACAAGAGCAACCTTCGCGGCATCTTCATAATCGCAGCGGCTGCAGTGTTCGGCGGGGGCTTGGCCGTCGCAGGTGCCATTGCTTGGAAGCTCATCGACCGACGCATCGTAACGCCGGAAGAGGCGGCGGCCGCTACCGGCGCCGCGTGCCTAGGTGCCGTTCCACTCCTACCGGATCTAGCCCGGCCAGTCGCCGACATCATTGAAGACGCCCCAAGCGATACGGATGAGTCGGAAGCGGAGCCGGACAAGACAGAAACAGAGACAGAAAGAGTCTTCAGCGTCCATTCCTCGCTTCTGGACAACGTGCTCCACGATCCGCTGTCACCAACATGGCATACGCTTCGAATCGTGGAGGCCGCATGCCAGGATTGTTTCAGCGGCCGGGGACTTCGTTGCCTCGGCGTCAGCTCTACGTTTGCAGGAGAGGGACGATCGACGATCGCGACCGCGCTTGCACTGTCGATTGCAGCCACCAACAAGCGCGTTCTTCTCGTTGATGGCGACGTCTATGATCCGGAACTGTCACGCAGTCTCGCAGGAACAGGCAACTCGGGTCTCATCGACTATTTACGTGATGAGGAAAGTTCGCTGGACACTTACGTCCTGGTCGAACCTCAAACGAAGTTGAACTTTATGCCCCTCGGCAGCTCGGAAAGCACCGCCACCAATATCTGGACGGACAACTTGCGACGCTTCCTCGAAGAGGCCAGCTTGACGTACGACCACATCATATTCGACATGCCGACGCTCGGCATGGGTGGCGACATCCGAGCGTCAGCCCGCTTCGTCGACGGATTTCTTCTCGTCGTGGGATGGAAACAAGCATCGAAGAACAATATCGAGGTGGGCATCAACGCCGCATCCTCTTTTCAAGACCGGCTCGTTGGATCGGTGCTCAACAAAGTAAATACCAAACAGATGCGTTGGACTCTGTCGCCACAAAACACATTCTGGTCGCGGCAGAACAGCCTCATCCAAGCGTCTCGCAAATTACTCAGCGAAGGTGTTCGCCGGTCCTATCGAACCCGTGTTGGCGACCATACGAGAAAGGGTATTCGGCTCATCGGAACGCGTGGGGAGAAGGAATGACATGGCGTACCGTGTGGGAAACGCCAGTCACAGACGCCCAAAGCCTCACACCCAGAATCGAACGACCTATCGGACATTAATGGCAAGCGTTGGCGCTGTGCTTTTGCTCGGGACCGCCAGTGTTGCCTCCGCTAAATCTGGAGACCGCAGCATGCCGGCACCGCAGAGCATGTTCGTCTCGGGCCACAGCCTCACGAATAAGCCTATCCCCAGGAATGTGGCGGAGATTGCCGCCAGCTTTGGGTTTCCACTGTCTTGGAACCAGCAGCATTTGGATGGATCGTCCATCAAACAACGGTCGCGCGGCAACGCATCGGATGAAGCGCCCTGGACCGGCTACGCACAGGGCATTGATCGCTCGAACGCACGGATCGATGTCCTTGACGAATTCGATCGTCAGAAAGGCACGCCTTACGACGTACTTTTAATTACCGAGCAGCATCACCTGCTGGGATCTCTCATATGGAACGACACCATTCTCCACTTCCGAGATTTTCAGCGCCGCTTCGCTGCACACAACCCTCGGGGCGTCACCCACTTCTATGAGCCATGGCTACCACTCGATGACAAAAGCGATCCGAGGCGTTGGATCGCGTATGAGAGAGAGGCGGCCCCCGTCTGGCAGTGCGTCATCGCAGAAATGAACAGCAAACTCGTCACCGATGGACGCCACGATCGCATCGTGTCATTGCCTGCCTCGAGCGCGCTCGCCTATCTGCTTGAGCGAGCCACCCAGGAACCAGGCATCGAAGGCATAACGCGTTCGAGCGTCCGTTCTACGGTTGATAGCCTCGTATCGGATAGCGTTCACCTGACATCGCTCGGCAACTATTACATTTCGCTCGTGACGTTCGCCTCCATCTTCTCGCACTCCGTCGAAGGCGCGTGGCACCCGGCTGATGTCACGGCCAAGCAAGCAAGCGCCTTGCAATCCACGGCAAACGAATTCGTTCAAATCCCGCGGTCTCAGCCGATGCAGCTCGACGAGTGTCGTTCGTACGTCCGACGCTCATTCCTTTGGACGTACCTCGGCTATACGGACAAAACGAATTGGCGCAGGGAACGCGGCTACTTTGGTTCGCTATACCTGCGGCTCAAGCTTGCGGTGCAGTGGTCTCTACTGTTCGCAAGCAGCAAGTCCTCGAACCCATTCGCCGAGGCCGCCTATATCGACCCATGAATAGAGCGGGCATTGTGTTCCAGCTCAATCACCCGATCCCGAGGGCGGATCGAACTCGGCAAGCAACTGATCGAGCACTGGCCGGATCCCCTTGAGCTCGCGAAGGTGGGCGGCCGCAAGCCCGTCCATGATCCGCTCCGTCTTGGGCGTTGTCCGAACCTGCACCCGCCGCGCATCGACCTTGCTCTTCACCCGTACGACGAAGCCGTTTTTCTCGAGACGGTTCACGAGCTCGACCGCGCTGTGATGACGGATCATCAAGCGCGCGGCAATCTCCTGGATCCCTAGCTCGGAACCCTCCGGAGCGCCTTTGATTGCCAGTAGGGCCTGATACTGCTGAGGGCTTAGGCCAGCCTCGTCCGCCGCCCTCTCGCTGAACGCAAAAAACTGCCTCAACGCGTACCTGAATTCCGCAAGCGCGACATAGCTTTGCTTCGGAAATTTCGTGCGCGCAGCCTTGGCCATGGTTTCAACCTTGAATATATCGTATCACGATGCAATATTAGAGGAGTCGGCACAGCGGGCGATCCACATCGACGCGCGCTTACCGTTTCCGTCCGACAGAGCGTTCTGTCCTTACGCTGTAGGAAGGCGCCGGGACTAGAGCCTTTGTGCAGGAAAAAACCATTTTACTTTGATGTCGGCGCAGCTTCGCTGGAGCGCCCCGCACACACTCCGGCTCCGAAAAAGGGAGGCAACGTCATGCTTGTCGCAATCGTAGCCCTGCTCCTAGCAAGCCTTCTCTTTTGGTTCGGCTTCGCACAGTCCCATTGGATCGCACCCGCTGCCCTGTTCACCGCCAGCGGCCCCTTGGTGGCCGCCCTGTCATGGACCTACGATACAGAGCGCGTTCTCATGCACCTTTTGGGCAACCTCGCGCTCTTCTACATCGCCTTCGCCCTCGGGCGCTGGATGGGCGACCGTACCCTGGTACCCAGCCGAACGCGCTCACATCGCCGTCCCGAAACGCACTGGAGGCCATCATGAGCAACGAGCCCCAAAAAGACCAGGAGCACGAACGCGACGACCCCGTTCAAACTGCAATCTTTCTCGCGATCCTCATATCGGGGTTCCTGTTGATCCACTTTTTCGCGTTCAGGATCTGGTAGTGCCGGAACCTTCTAGCTAATCGCGCCACAGCCTCAGCGCCCGGCGCAGATCCGTTGCTTGAGATAAGCGAGTAACACCACCGCGTTGTTGTGTGCGACATCCGCCGCAGCAAACACCAAGGTGATCGGGCCGCGCCGAGCCAGATCTTCCAGAACGGCGAGGCTCCTTTCATTTGCCTCGAGTTCTTGCCGGTAGCGTCGATTGAATTCCGGCCACCGCGCAACGTCGTGCTGGAACCAGCGTCTCAACTCCGTGCTCGGCGCGACGTCCTTCAGCCACACATCGATCTCGGCATCTTCTTTCCGGAAACCGCGCGGCCAGATGCGGTCCACGAGCACACGCACCCCGCCATTCGGACACCGCATTTCGTAAACCCGCTTGAGAAAGATCCCGTGACGAAATCTAGACGTCCTCTTCCGCGGCATCGATCAAATCCATTCATCGAAAGTACGACGGCGTACACAACTGCCCGCTAAACGCGCGCCGCATCATCACGCATCACCCCTCACGACGATTTGATGCATAGAAAATATCTCCTATGTGGACGAACAACGCTTAAAGATGCATTATATTTATATCTTATAGCTGAAGCGGCATTCACAAGCCCGAATTGCGGATACTCGGAAAGATCGCAGACCCAAGGAGGAGGTTATGTCCCTTGCGCTTAAGAAGCCGGTTCCCGCCGCCGTCTCTCCTCATGCGGTCCCAAACCCGGAAGAGAGCGCAAGGGACACCACCGACACGGAAGAGATCGACCATGACGACGGCCTGCTTGCCATAGCCGGCCCGATCATGGTGGCCTGCTACGTTTTGTTCTTCATCGTCGCGTTCGTCACCTTCTTCGGCACCGGAACTGCGCTGTTCGCCGTCGGCGTCGGCATTGCGTTCACCGCCGTCTACTTCGCGATCCCGCTTCTGTTCCTGCGGATGAGATCCAAGCGTGACGCCCGTTGGATCAAAGACGACCAGGCCAAAAGTGCCCTGGTCGATGTCTGCACCGGACAGATGAAGCGGTGGGAAGCAGTCCTACAGATCGCAACCATCCCGCTCGCAATTCTCATCGGCTTCTCATTGCTCGCTATTCGCTGGGGTACCCTGTGAGCTGACTGCAAACGCAAACGACATCGAACACACTCGGTCACAACAACAACGCCACTGAGGAAGCGGCGAGATACGAAGTCCTAGGAGGACGCGATAAATGTCAAAAGCAGGATGGATTCTGGCACTAGCCCTGATGACAGGTGTGGCCGCGGCCGACGACGCACGCATTTCGTTCCCGTCGGACTACAAGAGCACGTTTACGAACTACCTAAATCTCGACCGCGTCCAGAACGAGGACCAGATCATCCATCTGTTCGCAAACGACATCGCCATCGAGGCCGCCCAGGCCGGAAAAGAGCTGCCGACCGGCTCCGTTCTCGTCGGCGAAATCTATGCGGCCAGGAAGGACGAAAACGGCAAAGTACAGAAAAGCAGTTTGGGCCTTAGGATCCGAGACAAACTGGCGGCCGTCGCCGTGATGCAGAAAGGAGAGGGATGGGGTACAGCCTTTCCGGAAGACCTGCGCAACGGCGACTGGGACTTCGCGATTTTCAGCCCCGACGGCAAGCGCTTGGAAAAGGATCTCAACGCTTGCAGGCAGTGCCACGCACCGCTCGCCGATACACAGCACCTGTTCTCGCTAGAGCACATGGCCCGATGACGGCTTATCGCCAGAAAAGAACCGTCACAGCTCCAGCAAGGGATGATAAGATCGAGGCACAATGACCTTCGTCGTCACAGAAAACTGCATCAAGTGCAAATATACCGACTGCGTGGAAGTCTGCCCCGTGGACTGCTTCTACGAAGGCGAGAACATGCTCGTCATTCACCCCGACGAATGCATCGACTGCGGCGTGTGCGTTCCGGAATGCCCGGCTGACGCGATTTTCTCCGACGCAGAGCCGCAGGCCACCGCTCACTGGCTTGAAGTCAATCGCAAATATGCGGACCTGTGGCCCAACCTCACCGGCAAGAAGCCGCCGCTACCCAACGCCGATGCGGAGAACGGCCGCCCCGGAAAGGCAAGCGAGCTGTCGCCGCTCGCGGCCTCGGAGGATGTCGCCTGACCGTCAGCCCAGCACGACGAGACAGCCGTCATGAAACCGTAGCAAAGCCGAGAACATTCTGCCTTCCAGAGAGTGCTTCAGTGCATCGGAGGCGGGATGTCGGACGTCGAGACGAAAAATTCATTATCTCAAAGGCTTGAGGACGAAGCGATCGACTCGTTCGATGAAGAGCTCGAAATGGAGCTGGACGACGAGCGCCTCGATCAGTTGTTGTCCGGCGACGACCAGCCGGAAACCGAAGGCCAACTCGATAGAAAAACGTATTTTCGTGAGCTGTTCCGCCTGCAAGGCGAACTCGTCAAACTTCAGGACTGGGTCGCCCACAACAAGCTCAAAGTCGTCGTGCTGTTCGAGGGGCGCGACGCCGCCGGCAAGGGCGGCGTGATCAAGCGCATCACGCAGCGTCTCAATCCGCGTGTCTGCCGCATCGCGGCTCTACCGGCCCCGAACGACCGCGAGCAGACGCAATGGTATTTTCAGCGCTACATCTCCCATCTGCCCGCAGGCGGCGAGATCGTGCTGTTCGACCGCTCCTGGTACAACCGTGCAGGCGTCGAGCGCGTCATGGGCTTCTGCAGCGAAGATGAAGTCGAAGAGTTCTTCCGCTCCGTACCGGAGTTCGAACGGATGCTCGTGCGTTCCGGCACGATCCTGATAAAATACTGGTTCTCGATCACCGACCGCGAACAGCACCTGCGCTTCCACATGCGCAACATCGATCCCTTGAAGCAATGGAAGCTTTCGCCGATGGATCTCGAATCCCGCCAACGGTGGGAAGACTACACAAAAGCGAAAGAGGATATGTTGGAGCGAACCCACATTCCCGAAGCACCCTGGTGGATCGTGGACGCCGTCGACAAGAAGCGCGCGCGCCTCAATTGCATCGCGCACTTTCTGACGCAAATTCCCTACGACGAGATCGGGCGCCCGCGCGTCGAGCTGCCGAACCGGATCTATAAACCGGACTATCAGCGCAAGCCCGTGCCGGAAGAGCTTTATGTCCCGGGCAAGTTCTGAAGACCGGTCGCGCGAAGGATCTAACACATGGCGCCGCTCCCCTCGGGGACGGCGCCATGCTCTTACGCGCCCGCTCCCGGCGTGTCGCCCTCGGGCCCGGCTTTCACAATGGGCTTGTCGGTCGATCGCCGGGTGTGGGTCAGCGGTTCGGGCACCGGCTTCGTATGCAGCCTGTCTTGTCCCGACATAAAATCCCCCTGCACCTGCATCGTGAGGCGTTCCGCGTCGCGCTCCCGAATATCTGCCACGGCTTCCGCGACACTATCCTCGTCGCAACCGAGCGCACGCAGGCTTTCGGCACCCATGAGAAACGCAGACTCGAGCGTTTCGCGAATCTGATAGTCCACGCCTGCACGTATCAGGTCGATCGCATGTTCTCGGTCGAACGCGCGCACAAGCAGCCGCGCCATCGGGAATTCGTGCTTTACAAGCTCCACGATCTGGTTGGCTGCTTTCGGATCGTCCACGCAGACCATGATGACTTCGGCATCCTCCGCGCCGGAATGATGAAGGATATCGAGCCGCGTTCCGTCGCCGAAAAAGATCTTGAACCCGAAGCGCTCCGCCGCCCGGATCATGTCGGGATCGTTCTCGATGATCGAAACGTCGACTCCCTTCGCCAGCAGAATTTGCGACGTGAGCTGGCCGAAACGTCCGAACCCGATGATCAGCACCTGCCCTTTGAGATCGCGCGGCTCTTCCATGCCATCGAGCGACGGCGTTTCGCGCAAGAAGCGATCGGTCGCGATCAGGATGAGCGGCGTCAACGCCATCGACAAAATCACGACGGTCGAGAAGATCGCATTTTGATGATCGGTGAAAAGCCCGCCGCTCGTCGCCGCGAGATAGAGCACGAATGCAAACTCGCCGCCCTGGACAAACACGGAGGTCCGGTGCAACGCCACAACGTTGGGCGACCCGAACAGCCGCGCGACGACATAGACGCCAACCGCCTTCACCACCATGAACGTGGCCAGCAGCGCCAGAACGAGCCCCCAGTCCGCCGCGATCACACCGAGGTCGAGAGACATGCCGACCGCGAGAAAGAAAAGACCCATCAGCAAACCGCGGAACGGTTCGATGTCGCTTTCGATCTGATGCCGATAACTCGAGCCCGACAGCATGACGCCCGCAATGAACGCGCCCATGGCCATGGAAAGCCCGGACACCTCCATCAGAAGCGCAGATCCGAGAACGACGAGCAGCGTGCCCGCCGTCAGAACTTCCCGCGCGCCCGACTTGGCAAGAAGCGCAAAGAAGGGATCGAGTAGATAGCGTCCGGCAACGATCAGCAGCGCCAGCGCTCCGAGCGCGAGGGCGATACCCTCAGGTCCGGCCTCGCCCTGAGCCGCTGGCGACAAAAACGCAACCACGGCAAGCAGCGGCACGATCATCAGGTCTTCGAACAGCAGGATTGCCACTGACTTCTGGCCGTTCGCGCTCGCGATCTCGCCTCGCTCGGCGAGGATCGACATGATGACGGCAGTCGAAGACATCACAAATCCGGCGCCAGCAACGAAAGCGACAGCCGGAGGGAGATCGAAAAGGTAAACCGCTGCAGCAGTCAGCAGCGCGATACAGCCGCCGACCTGCACGAGACCGAGCCCGAAAATCTGGCCGCGCATAGCCCATAGCTTCTGCGGTCGCAGCTCGAGTCCGATCACGAACAGGAACATGACGACGCCAAGCTCGGCGAAATGCAGGATCGAGCCTGGATTGACGAAGAGTCCGAGGAACGATGGGCCCACCAGCATACCGGCAATGAAATAGCCGAGCACCGAACCGAGCCCCAATCGGCGGAACAGCGGAACCGCCGCCACCGCCGCACTCATCAGCACGACCACCGGACCGATCGTTTGCCCCAAACCCTCAGCAGCCATGGTCCCCGTTTCCCTTCGTGGAGTTCCGGGGAATGTCAGGGAAAACCCGAGGGCTGGCAAGCTCGGCGTTCTTCCCGATGGCGAAGTGCGCCTACAGCGGACCTATCCAAGCGCCAGATGCGCATCACGTCTCGCTGGGCTCTTCCTTCTTCTTGTCCTTCGCGAAAGTCGTGCCCGCATCCTTGAATTTCATGAGATGGGCGTCTTCAGCCGAGCCGCGGGTCTCAGCCACGATGCCGAACGACAAGGGCTCGTCCTGCGCATAGCGCTTACCGAGCCGCCACGCGATCTCCGCACGCGCTGTCTCGACGCCGAGATAGAAGGCGTGCCCCGCATCCTGGCGCGTATCGAGATGCGGATAGAGCTGGAACGGGTCGCCGGAAACATGATGGCCATTGCGATTGTAGATATGGACGCCGTCCTCGGCCACTTCGATGCGGTAATTCTGGTCTTTGATCTCGGCAGCGAGCTTCGCGATCTCGTCAGGCGTCGTAGCAAACGACCTCCTGTCGCGCAGTGCCATCAACCCGCCACCGAACCCCTGGGGCAGCGCGTCGGCTTCCTTGGCGGCGAAGTATTCGCGCCGCGCACGATCGAACTCGCGGATCGCCGTCCGGCAATGCGGGCTCACCTGCACGGCGAGCACGGCTGTGATATTGAGCTCCGAACAAAGCCCCATGAGCACAGCGTTGATGCCCGTCGTATCCGCATCCGTCAGCTCGGTGAGATTGCCGATGCCCATAAGGATGGGAACATCCGGCCGCCGCGCCCTGAGATCCACGTAGCGCGCAACCGACGCCGCAAAGCCATAGTGAATCGGATCGAGAATGGGATCGGCATAGAACGGCTTGCCCTTCGCGATCATGATGTCGATCGCGCGGTCGAGGCTGGCAGTATCGGCCGCACCTGCAGAAATGAGGATCGGAACAGCCGGCCCCTCGTCCGCGATGCCAATGTTCTTTTCGGAGAGGCTCAGCAGATAGTCGGCACCAGCCTTGGTCGCCCTCAGAAGCTCGTCGGAGTTAAAAGAATCGACGCTCACCTTCGCGCCGTCCGCATGAAGCGCAGCAATCGCGTCCTCAAGGTGCGGAAACGGGCTGTCGGGAAGACAGCCAAGATCGATCACGTCGGCACCGTCCGCACGCAGCTTGCGCGAACGCGCAACGATCTCGTCCGGCGTCATCAGCGTGGCATCGACGATCTCTGCAAAGATCGTGCAGTTGTGCCGCGAGAGATCGACTTTTCCTCTCGCATGGCCGAGATACTCCGGAAGATCCGCAACCTCGTCGGGACCGCGTTCGAAGCGGGTGCCGAAAAAATCGGAGAGGCGCTCTAGGTCGCCGCGGAAGCGCCCCGGCATCACGACACGGTCGGCCGCCTCCGGCAGCTTGAGCCGTCGCTCGACGATCTCCGTCGTCATCAGCGCCGCCACCTTGACGCCGACGTTGGCAACGATGGGCTCCAGCTTATCGCCCGCCACCTGATCGGCGACGCGCTGGACGCGCGACTCCGCCAGCGACCCTGTAACGAGCACGACACGTTCCGCCATCTTGAAGTGCTTTCTCAGCTCCGTTAGACCGTGATCACTTCAGGCCCTATCAACCTGAAGTGTGAATCATCGGTCTCACCAAAGAGATAGAGCGTGATCCCGATTCAATCAAAATGATCACGCTCTAGCAGCCGAAGCCGCCAGATGCCGAATGTGCTATCGCACTGCCGCTCGCGCAAGCCGCCTCACGGAATTTGCCGCAATGCACGGAATCTTCTTCACAAACCGTGGCCGGTTCTCTCGCCCAATCGTTAATTTCGGTATCAGCCCAAAGCGCCCGCCTTCACGATTTCGCCGAGCAAAGCCGCACTCAAGGCCCGATCGTGGCCGTCCAAGCCCGTTCCGCAACGTCCTCGCTGCGATCAAATGCAATCTCGTTCTGGTTGTAGAGATCGTTACGGAAACGCGACCGCGCCATCCTGCATCCACGCCGTGAGATGGACGAAGTGGAAAGGGATCGACCTGAAATATCCGGCGGCAATACCCGCAGAAATCGGCATCGAGGCCCGCCCAGCGGCCGAAGCCCGCTTACGTGGAAAAACCCAAAAGACCGGCATTGACGCCACAAAGACGCTTGCCCCGAGCGCGGATTGCGTCGAGCCTGCGGCCGTCGGCGGGCGACGCACCCTCCGCTTTAGTGGGAGCAGCGGCGTTGCCGCCCCCGAGATGAACCGTGTCTTCCGGGCATACGTCTCGGCATCCGCTCAAAGAATGACGAACGAAAGCAGGGGGCGCGCCCAATGACTTTGATAGAGCGGCACCGGAGGCAATCCGAGACGACGACCGTGCCTTCCGCATCGACGAACGGCACCGGAACCCGACCCGTCCCAACGCATACAGATGAACGACAGCCTCGCTCAAGTTTCGGCTTCGATAAATGCTCATTATTGGGATCGCGCAACCCCACCATGTGGCGCGCGCACTTTTACGAACGATCGGCCATCCGTTCTCGTTGCCGCGGAGCCACCTGAATGAAGGTTGTGATTCTCGCAGGCGGTCTCGGATCGCGTCTCGCCGAAGAAACCAGTGTTCGCCCAAAGCCGCTGGTCGAGATCGGCGAAAAGCCGATCCTTTGGCACATCATGAACATCTATGCCCATCATGGGTTGACGGACTTCATCATATGCGCCGGCTATAAGGGGTATATGATCAAGGAGTACTTCGTAAACCTGTGCCTGCATCACAATGACATCACGGTCGACCTAGCCAACAAAGCCATCACCTACCACGGCGCGCAGCGCATCAATTGGCGCGTCACGGTCGTCGATACGGGCGCCCATTCCATGACCGGCGGACGCATTCGCCGCGTGCGCGATTATCTCGATCCGGAAGGTCCGTTCTGCCTCACCTACGGCGACGGCGTCGGCGACATCGACATCGCAGCAGAAATCGCATTTCACAGAAGCCATGGCCTTAAGGCCACCATGTGCGCTGTCGCTCCTCCCGGCCGCTTCGGCACCGTGGACATCGAAGACGGCCGCGTCAGCGCCTTCGTCGAGAAACCGAGAGCCACCGGCCAACGCATCAACGGCGGCTTCTTCGTGCTCGATCGCTCCGTCGTAGATCTGATCGGATCAGATGACACCGTCTGGGAAGCCGAGCCACTCCAAAAGCTGGCAGCCGAAGGCCAACTCGCCGCGTTCAAGCATGACGGCTTCTGGCAGCCCATGGATACGCTGCGCGAGCGGGTGCAGCTCGAAGAGCTTTGGAACTCTGGGAAAGCGCCGTGGAAAGTATGGAGCTAACGGCGTTCTGGCACGGCCGGCGTGTTCTTGTGACTGGGCACACGGGATTCAAGGGCGCATGGCTCTGCCTCTGGCTGGAAAAGCTCGGCGCAGAAGTCTCGGCCCTCGCCCTGGCTCCGGAAACGACCCCGTCTCTCTATACGCTCCTGGCACCGTGGCAGAGCCAGCACCACCACATCCAGGACATCCGCAACCTCGCCCGCCTGCGCGAAATGTTCACGGTCTCATCTCCCGAGATCGTCATCCACATGGCGGCCCAAGCGCTCGTGCGCCCGTCTTATGACGATCCGGTCGAGACCTTCGAAACGAACGTTATGGGCACCGTCAACGTCCTGGAAGCGGCAAGAGCGTGCCCGACAATCCGGGTGATCCTCGTCGTGACCTCGGACAAGATCTATGCGAACGACGGACGAGGCCACACTTTTGGCGAGACCGACGCTCTTGGTGGAAACGATCCCTACAGCGCGTCGAAAGCGTGCACGGAGCTTGTCTGTCAGAGCTACCGGAAAAGCTTTTTCAAAGGTGGCAACGTTCGCCTCGCCACCGCGCGCGCCGGCAACGTTATCGGAGGCGGCGACTGGTCGAAAGACCGCTTGGTGCCGGATTTCATGCGCGCCCGAGAAGCGGGACAACCGATCGCACTCCGTTACCCGAACGCCGTCCGCCCCTGGCAGCACGTTCTCGAACCGCTCAGCGGCTACCTGGCGTTTGCTGAAGCCCTCGCAAACGCCTCGGATGACAGCCTGCCGCCTGCGCTCAATTTTGGGCCCAACGAGCAAAGCAGCGCAACCGTCGCCGACATCGCCAACGCTCTCGGCGAAGCGGACGGTGGCGGCGAACACTGGCGGCAAGCACCAGGCACGCACGCAGGAGAAGCCGCAATCCTGAAACTCGACTCGGCGCTGGCCATGCACACCCTGGGTTGGCGACCTCGCCTCAGCCTGAAGGACGGACTTGCCTGGACGACAGACTGGTATCGCGCCCATCGCGCGGGCGCCGAAATGCGCGCATTCTCAATCGCCCAGATCGCGGCCTATGAAGAGCGCAGGATCGCAGATCATACCGCCCCCTCGGTAAGCGCATGAAATTTAACCCAACGGCAATCGCGGACGCATTCGAGATCGAGATCAGCGCGCGCAGCGATGAGCGCGGCATGTTTGCCCGCACATTTTGCGCCGAAACGTTCGCCGCTCGCGGCCTCGCCACCGTTTATCCTCACTGCAATATCTCTCATACTTCAAAACGCGGCACGCTTCGCGGAATGCATTATCAGGAAGCACCGAAGCAGGACGCCAAGCTCGTCCGCGCCACACGCGGAGCCGTGTTCGACGTCGCCCTTGACCTGCGCCCGGGCTCGCGCACCTACCTCCGCTGGGCCGCAGTCGAGCTATCCGCAGAAAAGCGAAACGCGTTTTATATTCCTGCCGGATGCGCCCACGGATTTCTGTCTCTCACCGACGACTGTGAACTGTTCTACCAAATCTCGGAAGCTTACGATGCCGCACTAGATCGCGGCGTCGCTTACGACGACCCTGCATTCTCTATCGAATGGCCCTTTGCGCCCACGTTCATAAGCGAACGCGACGCCACACACGCGCGTTACATCCCGCTCCCACGAAACGCCGGATCCTAGCGCTCGATCAGGTCTTGATCGCTATGATTTCCATCACGCTCGGCGCATCTTCGCCGACGCCATACTCAGCCACCTTGAAGCCCTGCGCTTCGAGCATCGTGACCACGCGGGCGCGCGTAAAATTGTGATGGCTTTCGAGCGTAGACCAATACGGATTGGTCCCGAGAGCATCCAGGATGCGCCACTCGATGGTATCCATGTTCGGCGCGGAGATGAAAAGCACACCGCCCTTCCGCATCATACCGTGCACTGCGGCAAGGGCACGCTTCGGAAACGGTGCGCGCGTCAATCCGCCTACAATGCTGACAACGCTGAAACGATCGACAGCTTCCACATCCTGGATGGACTCGATGTCGTTCCAGAACGCCTTGAAACCAAGCTTGAGAAGTCGCTCGACGGTATCGATCCTGCGGTCCATGCCGAGAAGATCGTATCCCCATTCGGCCGCCGTAAAGAGCAGTGATCCGTTCCCGGTCCCGACATCCAGCCATTCGCCCCCAGGCACATGCCGGGCCACGCGCTCAACAATTCGCGCCGAAATCTTGCGCCGCCGCCCAGCTTCGTTTCCGACTTCCTGCTCGGGCAGGATCGACGACACGACGATCTCGCGCGCTTCCGGCGTGAAATAGCCTTCCGTGAAGAAATGCCCGCACCCCTCGCACGCGCGCCACTTCACCGTTGGCGGAAGCTCCGCCTTGTACAGCGGATGATCGGAAACCCTCGCCTCGATCTGATACGGAATGTCGTCTCCGTCACAGACGGGGCAGGCATCGTAAGCGACATGCGCTTCGAGCGCCGGTTGCGCCGCCCTCGTGAATGAAGAGATCGTCGGCAGATCCTCGGCCACAGTGAACGGCCGCGGTGCTTCCCCGTTTCGCATGATGTCCACCATCGTCTCGTAGGCTCGTTCCAGATTTTTCGCGTAGCGTGTTGAATCGAAAAGCGGGCTCGTGTCCCGAACAGCCGCGATCTTGCGGCGGATCGTCTCCAGGCGCCCTCTGTCTTCCGCGAGCGCCAACGCAATCCGCTCGTAATCATGCACGTCGCGCGCGATCAGCTCATCGAGCTGCATCGAAGACAGCAGGCTCGCCGCAACCCGCCCTGCAAACGTCTCGCCGAGATACGTCAGTACCGGCAATCCTGCCCAAAGTGCGTCGCTCGCCGTCGTATGCGCATTGCACGGCGCCGTATCGAGAAAGAGATCTGCAAACCGGTGGCGCGCCAAATGGTCCGCGTTCGGCACGGGATCGGCGAACACGATACGGTCGGGATCGATACCCCGCGCCTCGGCCTCCCGGCGAAGATTATCGCGGCACACCGAATTCTTGATAAGCGTCCAAAGCACAGAACCCGGAACCCGGTCGAGCAGCCGCATCCAGACGCTGAAAATTTCTGGCGTGATCTTGTAGTTGTTGTTGAATGAGCAGAACACGAACGCATCCTGTGGAAGACCATGGTCCGCGCGCGTGTGCGACGTCTCTGCGATTTCCCGCTGCCGATCGTTGGGCTGATAGCAATGCGGAAGCTGCACGATCCGTTCGGAATAGTCCGCCTGATGCGCCATCGGCGTCACGATCGGGTCGCCGATAATGTAGTCGATAAAATCGCATCCCATCGACCCGGGGTAGCCGAGATAGTTCACCTGAACGGGCGCAGGCTCGTATGCGAGAATGGCCGAGCGCCCGTCCTGCGTGTAGCCCTTGAGATCGACGAGAATATCGATCCCATCTTCATGGATCAGTTTCGCCGCGTCCTCATCGCTCATCGTGCGGATTTCGACGAAGCGGTCGAACGCAGCCTTGACGCGGTCGCGCATCGCACTCTTGTCGTCGCGACTGAAGCAATAGCCGACAAGTTCGAAGCGGCTGCGGTCTGCCTTTTCCAGCACCTCAGCCATGAGGATCGTCGTCGCGTGACTACAAAAATCCGCTGAGAGATAGCCGATACGAATGCGCTCGCCCGGCTTCGAACAATTTGGATAGGACGTGAATCTTCGCGTCTTGGGAACGCCGAGCACATCCGTGAAAGCCTTCCCCGCCGAGAGCTGATCCGCCCTGGAGGTGTCCAGCGGCAGCAACAGGAAGGGAGCCACGGGAGCCTGACGCTTCCGCCGCGTCGCGATACAATGCGCTTCCTCGTCTTCGATCCCGGCCCAGTCGCACGCAACGCGCTTGAGATGGATGCGCTCGAACCGGATCACCAAAGACTGCGGCGCACATTCGACGGCGTGATCGAACGCCGCCCGCGCATCGTCGGCCCGGTTGGCGAGCTTGAGCGTCACCGCGAGGTTGTAATGCGCATCGACAAGCTTCGGATCGAGCCGCACCGCCTCGCGAAACGCCGTGATCGCTCCGTCGTTCAAGTGCATCTTGCGCAACAGGACACCGACTTTGACGTAGCCGTCGGCACGTTCCGGCGCGATGGCGAGCGCGCTCTGGTAGGCAGCAATCGCCTCGCGCTTCTGCCCCGCGCCATCGAGCGCTACGGCAAGATTGAAATGAAGGTCCGCGCTGTTCGGATCGCAGGCAACCGCCCGCTGATGAAACGCCACAGCCTCACCGAACCGTCTTTGCTTCAGCAAGCCGTTGCCGAGGTCATCATAGAGACGCGCGCGCTCGACAGGATCTTGGGCTTGCTCAGCGACCAGCGCTTCTGCATCGCCGAGATTACCCGTCTCGGCGAGAATCTGGCGCTCGAAGTCACGCACATCTGCCAGATCAGGCGCGAGGTCGCGCGCACGCGCGCAAAGCGCAATGGCTTCCGCAGTCTGACCGGACTGCAACAGCAGCTTGCCCATCTTCACGAGGACGGACGGCTGATTGGGCTTGAGCTTAAGTGCAGTCTCGAACGCCGCGACGGCATCGGTCGTATTTTTCGCTGCGTTGAGGAGGCTTCCCAGCACCACGTGCGCTTTCGCGTCCTCAGGCCCCAGCGCCAGCGATCGGCGGCACGCCGCGATTGCCTCGTCGAGCTGCCGAGCTTCGCCCAGTACAATGGCGAGGTTCAGCCACCCCTCGCGGGATTCGGGATCGATTTCGAGGCTGCGCCGGATGCAATCGAGGGCATCGCTCGTTGCCTTGGTTTTGAATGCAATGAGGCCGAGATTGAGAAGGCTCGGCGCATGGGAAGGAAAGCGCGCCAGAATGCGATGATGCGCTTCGGCAGATTGCTCGAACTTGCCGTCTCGCAATAATTGCACGGCCTCGCGAAAATCACGCACCAGCGGATCGGAGCCCGCCACGCTTTGCGCCCGAGAAGTCGCCTGCGTATGCCGCCGCTGTTTCCGGCCCATCTGATCTCGATCAGGATAACGTCGTAACGATAGCTGAGAGTCGCGTTATAGGGCGCCAATCCTGCGTGAAGCTTGTGCAAGGCTGAACACGGCAACCGCGCGCCCGAACCCTGATCGGCTGCTCGCCTATTGAAAAGACGTCACAATTTTTTCGTCGGCTGGGGAGTGCCTGCGCTCAATGATCAGCAAGCTGATCTCGTTCGCCTCCAAGCGCGAGTTCGCGAAGCGCGGGAAGAGGATGGGCCCTGAGCACCGCCAGCGCATCCCGGCGGTAATCGTCCGGAGCCTCCGCAAGGGAGCGCTCGATCCAGGTGCGCCCTTGTTCAGCTTGGCCAGCTTCGGCAAGCGAGCGCCCGTGATGGAATTGACCGCGAAAACACCCGCCTTCCGCCGCCCATCGATACCAAAGCCCAGCCGAGCGTGCCGCCCTCGCTCCTTCGCGCGTCTGCTCGCGGTAACGCCCGATCATGTTCATCGCGCTGGCGTTGCCCCGGCGCGCGGCTCGGACGAGTTGTGTGAGCGCCGCGGCCGGATCCACCGGGACACCGCGACCCTGAGCCAAAAGACAGCCAAGGTTGAACGCGCCCCACGCGTGGCCCTTGTCGGACGCCTTGCGGTACCATTCGGCCGCCTCGCGAGCGTCCGGCTCCACGCTCCAGCCAAGCTCGTAGCAGCGGCCCATCATGTTGAACGCATCCGCATGTCCGTTCCCCGCTGCAAGCCGGAACCAGCGATATGCCGCTTCGAGATCGCGCGGCACATCGGAGCCGTCGAGCAGCTTGTGCGCCCAGCCGATCTGCGCCTCCACATCCCCCTGCACGGCGCGAACCCTCAGCTCCTCCGCCGTCAGTTCCCGCTCTCCGGCCTGCCCCGGATCCCAAAACCGCACATAGAGAACGTCGTACTGCGGCTCCTCCGCCACCGTACGAGCAATGTCCCGGTTGATAATGATCCGTGTGCGCGCTGTGCGATCCGACCGCATGATCATCCTTTCTAGCCTGGCGCAATGCGCACCCCGGATCCGCTGCTAACTCTGTCCGCGACACAGCAATACATGACGGCTTAGTTCAAGATAGAAAATGCGACCGCCCGAGATGCCGACGCGTTGCAGCTACGCATCAGTACGGAGATGCGCACGCCACAATAGCCCAGGCAGCAGCCCGACGATCAGGTGAGCGACGAGGCCGGCAAGTCCAATGCCCGCGTAGCTTTGTCGCTCCACTGGGCAGGCTCCACCGCTCTCCTTGCCGAGAGCATTTCTTGAGGATAGAAGTAGGGAATAAACAGGGTGCAAAAGGCGATCGGCAGGAAGACGAGGCGTGTCGGCCTCCAAATCCGCTCACCGCAAAAGGGTGAGCTTGCCCGTAAAATTGGGATACGGTTCGCCTCGGCGGCCATCGGCTCTCCAATGCGAGCGGCCGACAGCGCGGTCGCTATGACATCGATGCATGAGAGGGCTGAGAACATGCAGGACGAGTTGGCAGCACGCGGCGCATGGGCCTGCGGCCCCTCCATTTGCATCGCCATGCTGCTCGGAGCAATGGTGTGGAGCCTGGGCGCCATCGGTCAGCCCGCATTCGCTCAAGATACCGCACCGGCATTGAGCCCCACAGCGCCCGTCAACGAGCCCGCTCCTCGCACCGACGCGCCGGCAACCGACGCCACGCCTTCGCAACCGGCAAGCCCTTCAGGGCCCGCCGCGGAAACACCGTCCTCATTTGCACCCTCGGGAACGACGCCGGCTTCACCCTCTGCCACGGACGCGGACCCTGCCACCACGGCGACCACGCCCTCCGCTGACACGAGCCCGACAAGCGAAGCCTCGCCCTCGACATCCGCCGCACCTGCATCCGCCGAAAGTGGCGCTGACGGCGTCGGCCCGATGGCGCCGCCCCCCCCGACCGACGAAATCCTGGCCATCGATGCGGGCGAGGAAACGGATCTTGCCGAAGCACCGGAGGAGGATGCGCCGCAATCGAGCGCAATGCCCCACGACCTCTCTGTCTGGGGCATGTACGAGGCAGCCGACATCGTCGTGAAGGCGGTGATGATCGGCCTCGTGTTCGCCTGCTTCATCACCTGGACTGTCTGGCTTGCGAAAACCATCGAGCTTGGGATCGCCAAGGCGAAGCTTCGTTCGGCCATTCAACGCATCTCCAGCGCAGAAAGCCTCACCCACGCTGTGCAGGCATTTTCCGGTGTGCGCGGACCGGGCAGCCGCCTCGTCCATGAAGCTGCCGAAGAAGTGACGCGCTCGGCACGCCTTCTCGATCACGCAGGCGATCAGGGCGTGAAGGAACGCGTGACCTCGCGCCTTTCGCGTGTCGAAGCTGGCGCCCAACGGCGCATGACGCTCGGCACCGGCGTGCTCGCAACCATCGGTTCCACGGCTCCGTTCGTCGGTCTGTTCGGCACCGTCTGGGGCATCATGAACAGCTTCATCGGCATCGCCCAGTCACAGACGACAAACCTCGCCGTCGTGGCCCCCGGTATCGCCGAAGCGCTTCTCGCAACCGGCATCGGCCTTATCGCTGCCATTCCCGCGGTCATTATTTATAACGCCTTCGCTCGGTCCATCGCCGGTTACAAGCTGCTCCTGGCCGATGCGGCGGCAGGTGTAGAGCGACTGGTCAGCCACGAGCTGGATTTGCGCAAGCTCTGGCAGGCCTCGAAGTCTGCCGGCAAGCAAGCCGCCGCGGCCGAATGACGAGGAGCACGACATGGCCGGCAGCCTGAACTCCCGCACCGATAGCGACGATCTGGAAGAGAGCCACGAGATCAACGTCACGCCGTTCATCGACGTGATGCTGGTGCTCTTGATCATCTTCATGGTGGCGGCACCGCTTTCCACCGTCGACGTAGCCGTCGACCTTCCGGCGTCCAACGCGCCTTCGCAGCCTCGTCCTGAGGAGCCTATTTTCCTCAGCGTCAAAGAGGACCTGACGCTCGCCTTCGGGAACGACATGGTGGGCCGTGACGAATTGAAAGCCCGCCTGGACGAGAAAACCGGCGGAAAACTCGACGAGCGGATCTTCGTCCGCGCCGACAAGGCCGTGGACTACGGCGACCTGATGGAGGTGCTGAACCTCCTGCGCGACACCGGCTACCTGAAGATCGGTCTCGTCGGCCTTGAGACGCTTCCTACGCCTGGAAGCGCTCCAGACGCCGTCGGAACGGCACCGGCTCCAGACGCTGCCGCTGGAGGCCCCTGATAGTGGTTTCTCTCGCCTGGCAGTACGAACGCGACGGCGAGTCGCTCTTCACCTCCGCCACCCGTTGGCTCGGAGCCGCTGTAGCCGTGGCAGTTGTCCAGGGCGGAATCGCCTACGCAGTGCTCAACTGGCCCCGCACCGCCGAAAGTGCGGGCGAGCCCGCAGGCGCCATCATGATCGACATCGCGCCTGTCATTTCTGCTCCCGACGTCCCTCCGCAGGAACTGGCCGTCGGGCCCGAGCAGGCCGCCTCGGAAGAGAGCATCGCGAACATCTCCGAGGACGTCGTCGAAGAACTCCTTGAGATGGAGGACACGCCGGTCTCGCGGCCGCAGCCCATTGAGGACATTCCCAAGCTCGCCGAGCTCCAGCACGCGGAAGCGGTGCTCCCCCAGAAGATAGAGGAGCAACCTCTTCCGGAGGAAAAAGAGCCGGAGGTCGAAAAGCTCGTTGAGCAGAAGAAGGCCAAGAAGCCGCCGCGCAAGCAGTCCGTCGCGTCTCAGGCCATGGCGCCACGCGCCGTCGAGAAAGCGAAGAAAGCCAAAACCAACGCTGCCCCGAGAGCCGGCACGTCGTCGTCGATGTCGGCCGCCACGTGGCGCGGGCGGCTCGTCGCGCATCTCAACCGCCACAAACGTCATCCCGGCGGCGGCGCCCGTGGCACGGCGTCGATCTCCTTTACCATCAACCGTTCGGGAGCCGTCACCGGCGTGCGCCTCACGGGCTCATCCGGCAATGCCGCGCTCGACAGGGCCGCCGTGGCCCTCGCCCGCCGCGCGAGTCCCGTTCCGGCACCGCCCGCCAGCGTCGGAGGCGGCAGCGTAACCGTGAACGTGCCGATCCGCTTTACGCGCTAGCGCATCTCCCAGACCACGCTCTGCGTGATGTCGCCCACACGTGCGCATCCGGTAAGCGCCATCGCCGCCTCGAATTCCGCGCGCAGGATGGTCAGCAGGTGGATCACACCCACAGGCCCCGCTACAGCAAGGGCGTGCAGGATCGGCTGCCCGACCATCACCGCGTTTGCACCGAGCGCCAGCGCCTTCAGAACATCTGTCCCGCGGCGGATGCCCCCATCGAGCAACAGCGGAACGCGGCCCGCCACGCGCCGCGCCACGGCCTCCAGCGCATCGAGACTGGATGGCAGCGTATCCAGCGTCCGCCCGCCATGGTTCGACACCACGATACCGTCAACACCGCACGCAATCGCCCGCTCCGCATCGTCGGGATGAACGATACCTTTTATTAGAACCGGCAGCGTCGTCTCGCTGCGCAGCCACTCGACGTCTGCCCATGTCGGCGCATGGTCGAGCAGCCCCTTGAACACCGGACTTTCCCCTGGCCCGGCGCGTAAAACAGGCCCTTGAACACCTTCGATGTTGACTGGCCGGACATGCGCGGGAAGACGGAAACCTGCGCGCTGCTCGGTGTTGCGCACACCGTTCACAGGCGCGTCGACCGTAACCACAATGGCCGCATAGCCTGCCGCTTCGGCACGCCGCACAAGGGAAAGCGTCGCCTCGCGCGTCGTTTGCATATAGAGCTGGAACCAGAGCGTCGTTTGCGAGGCCTGGGCAATCTCTTCCAGACGAACGCTTGAAAGCGTGCTCACCGTCATCCACGCAGACACGGCCGAAGCGCCAAGCACAGCCGCAAGCTCCCCGTCGGAATGCACGAGCTTTTGATGTGCGACGGGCGCGATCAGGATCGGAACCGGAAGCTCTCTTCCGAACAGCGTGCTTTCCGTCGAAGCAGCTTTCATGTCGGCCAGCACGCGCCCGGCAAGACGCACGCCATCGAACGCCTCACGGTTCCAACGTTGCGTGAGGCCATCGGCACCAGCCCCGGCGATATAGGCCCATACGTCGGCTGGAAGACGCGCCTGTGCGTGCCGTTCGTAATCGGCAGCCGAGACGCAATCGGGCGGGACCGTGTGCTGGGGCCCATCCATCACAACGCAATCCTCTCGCTCGTCAAATCCGCCGCCGTCCGTCTCAGGTCTCAGACCAGGCCCGGATCAGATTATGATAATGCGCCGTGAGCCCGACAACGGCCGGATCGTCGTCCGGCAGTCGCTCGCGCACGCTCATGATCGACATGTCGAGATCGTAGAGCATGTGACGCCGCCAGTCGTCCTTCACCATCGACTGCGACCAGAAGAACGAAGCCCATCGACTACCGCGCGTCACCGGCGTCACGCTGTGCATGCTCGTTGCGGGATAGACGACGAGATGCCCCGCAGGCAGCTTCACGGTGTGCTTGCCGTAGGTGTCGTGGACGACGAGTTCCCCGCCATCGTAGTCCTCGGGCGGCGTCAGAAACAGCGTCGAAGAAACATCCGTACGAAGCCGCTGGCCACCCGGCAGCGTCCGGATCGATCCATCGACGTGCGCGCCGAACGTCATGCCTCCGTCGTAGCGGTTGAACATCGGCGGCAGCACGCGCAGCGGCAGCGCGGCCGTCATGAACTTCGCATTGCGCCCAAGCGCGCCAAGAACGATCTGGCCCAGCTCTTGAGCCGCAGGCGAATCGATCGGCACCTGAAGATTGTTTTTGACCTTCACGGCCTGATCCCCGGCCGTCACGCGCCCATCCACCCACTGCGTGCCTTCGAGTACGCGGCGGATATGCGCAAGCTCTTCCGCCGAGAGCACGTCCGGGATGGTCACGAGCATGGGATCGTCTCCTTAAAACGCAAGAATGCCGGGCAAGCCCGGCATTCTCTTCTTACCCGTTTCTACGGAGGCTGAACTTGATTCCGCTCAGCCTCCGCTTGTCTTCGTTAACCGGCGGCTCAGTACTTGAAGTTCGCCGAGAGCCAGTAGGTGCGCGGCGCGCCGAGATAGCCCCAGTTGCCGTTCCAGTTGAGCGTCTGGACGTATTCCTCGTCGAACACGTTGTCGACGTTGAGCGACAGCTCGATGTTGTCCGTGATGTCGTACGAAGCGTACAGATTGACCAGGAAGTAATCCGGCACCTTGCCGAACTTGCCGTTCGGGATCACGCGGAGCGCATCGTCCGGACGCCCAACCCAAGAGTCGCCGACGTACTGGATGCCACCGCCGAAGGTGAACTTATCCGTCAGGTCGTAGGTCATCCACAGCGTGGCGGAGAAGTTCGGCGTATACGCCAACTCGTCGCCGTTCGTGGTCGTGACAGCGGGAATCAAGCCTGCGCCGTAGTCAGTGTTGAGTGCCGCGTCGACAGCCGGGCCGTGCTTACGCTCGCTATCCATCCAGAGAAGACCGCCGTACACCTTCCAGCGCTCCGTGATCTCGCCGGCAATGCCGAGTTCCAGGCCCTGTACGACCTGGCGCCCGTACACCACATCCGGCGGAGAGCCGCTGCCAGGCACCGGATATCCGACTTTCTTCTTCTCAGTGTGGAACAGCGCAGCCGTCGTCGACAGCTTTCCGTTGAACCAATCCCACTTCACGCCCACTTCATAGTTGTGCAACTCGACCGGATCTGCACCCGGCACAAACCCCGAGAAAGCATTGACGCCGTTCCGAGCGATGTCGGGGTTCGACAGAAGCGAGCCGTGAGGCAAGTGCGACAGCCCGTAGGAGGCGTAGAAGGTGCCATTATCGACCGGCTTATAAGCCAACCCGATCTTGCCGCCGACTGTCGTGTCGGAGTCGCTCCAGTTGAGAATACCTGCACCCGGAACGCCGGAAATAGCCTGACCGCTGAGATCGAGATCGTAATGCTCGACGCGCACACCACCGGTCAGCTGCCAGTGCCGGCTCAACTCGACGGTATTGAATGCATAGAACGCGACGGTATCAATCTGAACGTCGGCCAGCTGCTCAACTTGAGCTGCGGTCGTCGGCGGACGGATGGCGAACGATTCCTCACGCGAGAGATCTACACCCGTAGAAAGCGTGTGCTTGAACGGACCGGTATTGAACTTTGCCCGCAGGTTCGTCTGGTTGCTCAAAGTCTCGTTGTTACGAGAATACTCGAACGGCACACCTGGAATTGCGGCACCGTTGACATAGAAGGTGCGCGCATCACGATCGACTTCCGCCCAACGCGTCTGGTTGCTGATCGTCACGCCCGGCACGATATCGTACTCAAAGCGGGCGAGGAATGCATCCTGCACGGTATCGTCGAAGCCAAGCGCTGTTTGCGGATAAGCAAAATCGCGCGGCGCATCTCCCGCACCGTTCGGCCGTGCGCCCGCACCTGGAATACGAACCGAGCGCAATGCGGACGGTGCGCCATTGACACGAAGTCCCATATCCGGAACGTCGTTCCGCTCGTAGTGTTCATAGGCGAAGGTCGCACGGAAGTTCGTGCCGAGACCGAAGGCGAGAGACGGTGCGACACCCCAAGCATCGTTCTCTGCGATGTCGCGGCCGGCAACGCCACCGTCCTGGATCATCGCGTTGAGGCGAACGCCCACTGTTCCGACGCCCTGATTAACGTCGAGGGTCGCGCGGCGGCGCATCTCGGAATCGTACTCGTCGAAGCCGATACCAGCCGTGCCGGCCACGAAGTTGCCGATCCGCGGCGTCTTGGTAACTGTATTGATGTAGCCGCCAGCGGTGCCACGGCCGTTGTCGGCCGCCGGACCCTTCACAATTTCGATGCCTTCGATGTTGAAGGTGTCGCGCGTGAAGCTGCCGTTGTCGCGCGTATCGTCGATGAACAGGCTGCCAACGGAGTTGAAGCCGCGGATGTTGAACTGGTTCGGGCCTGAAGCGAAACCGTTCTCGCCCGCGTCAAACGTAATGCCGGGCGTGTTGCGCAGCGCTTCCACCATCGTGGTCGCTTGGCGCTGCTGAATCAGCGTGCCGGGAATAACCGTTACGGTCTGCGGCGTGTTCAACAAAGGAGCCGTTGACCTTGCGGACGAGGAAACACCCGGGTTCAGCACCCCAGCGCCACCGTCGCGGAGGCTGAGATCGGTGGGAGCAGCCGGAGCCGGCTCAACCTCGTAATCTTCGGCAGGAGCTGCAGCAGGAGCCGGCGTGCCACCGCCCCCAACTGTGATCTCGTCGACCGAAACCGAGCTCTGGGCAAACGCAGAGCCCGACATAGCGACCGCCAGGATCGGAAGAAGCCCGAGCGTCGTGCCGACGCCGGCCGTCGCCCCCTCAGCGCGAACGGGCACGATCTCGTCGTGCTCGCGCGAATTCTTTGTGCAGTCCATTGTACTTCCCCCAAAAATCCAGACGAATTTCTTCGCCAGACGACGCAAGCCCCGCGCTTGTGAGGCACGGTAGCTGGTTCCCCTCCCGCCGAGCGGTCGAACGGCAAAAACGATCCTGCTGAATCTATACTAGCTATGTCAACTATTGACGCCTACGGAAGGAACGCCTGTTCAGCAGGTGAAGCTTTTTTGCAACCCAGCGACAGAATGACGTAGCCGCCATAAATCGGTCGCGACATCGCCGCGAAGCACGGCGTCGTCGTAAAAAAGTTGACTTTCTTGACGTAGTTTTCGGCCCTGCACTATGGAGAATGGCATCCTGCCGGCCGGAACCGGGGAGCATAGGCACACGCCGACGCCCTCCGACGGCCAGCCGATAGCGGGACCTTGACCCCCGATTATTGGAGAACTGACCTATGAAGAACCTACGGACCGCCCTTCTCTCGAAGGTCACACGGTCGCGCATCCTGCTGGCTGTTGCCGCGATGAGCGCGGTCGGCGCTCAGGCTCAGGCCGAGGAAGTGGTCAACATCTATTCCTACCGTGAGCCGGGCCTCATTCAGGAAATTCTAGACGCCTTCACCGCCGAAACGGGCATTAAAACCAATATCGTGTATGGCCGTAACGGCATCATCGAGCGCATGACGGCCGAGGGCCGCAACAGCCCCGCCGACCTCCTGATCGTCAACGATTCAGGGTTGCTCATCCAGGCCAAGGACGCAGGCGTGACGCAGCCGCTCGAATCGAAGCTCGTCGACGAGACCGTCGATGCTCGCTTCCGTGATCCCGAACACCATTGGGTTGGCTTCACGCAGCGCGCACGCATTCTCTACGCATCCAAGGAGCGCGTGCCCCAGGACACAGTCACGTACGAAGAGCTGGCCGAAGCCAAGTGGAAGGGCAAGATCTGCTCCCGCTCCGGCCAGCACACCTACAACATCGCGCTGATCGCTTCCATGATCGCGCACCACGGTGAGGAAAAGGCCGAGGCGTGGCTCGCCGGCGTCCGCGATAATCTGGCAACCAAGCCTGCGGGCGGCGACCGCGAAGGCGCGCGCAATGTCCACGCGGGCCTTTGCGACGTCGCCATCGGCAACACCTACTACATGGCCGGAATGATGCGGAGCGAGGAGTACAAGCCGGTCGCCGAGTCGATCAAAATCCTCTTCCCGAATGCGGCCGACCGTGGAACGCACGTCAACATTTCCGGCGGCGCGCTCGCGGCTCATGCTCCGAACAAAGACAACGCCGTCAAGCTGATCGAATTCTTCCTCTCGAAGAAGTCGCAGGAAAGCTATGTCGGCAAGAGCGGCGAGTATCCCATCGTGGTCGGCGCCGAAAGCTCGGATCTGGTGAAAAGCTGGGGCGAGTTGAAGGCGGATACGCTTCCCATCGCCGAGATCGCCGCGCTGCGCCGCAAGGCATCCGAGCTGGTCGACAAAGTCCGCTTCGACGCGGGTCCGCAATAGCGCTTAGCGCCTGCAAATCACGACATGCGAACCGGCGGGCCAGCCAAGCCCGCCGGTTTCTTTTTAAGAAGACGCCCCGTTTGAAACCGAATTTACGACGCCAAGTTACATGACCTGACCATGAACTGACGGTAACGTCCGACGGATATGCGCCAATCGCGCCGTTCAACTCCCGATCGTCACTGCCGCCGAATGAAGCACACCACCGACGAGAGGCGCCGTCTCTCGGACAGAATGGGGGGATCAATGATCTCGAGTTCCGCACGCACCCGGCGATGGCCGCCGCTTTGCATCCTCGCCGGTGCGGTTGCCGCGCTCATGGTGGGCTCGTTTCCGACACCCGCCGACGCCCAGCGCGGACGCCGCATGATCGACGGCGATCCGGTAATTTCCACCTACGAGGTTCGCACCGCCCCCGCAATCGAGCGTGTCGCGGCGGTCGGCTCCGGCCGGGCACGCCAGCAGGTCACACTGACGACGCGCGTCGCAGGCGTCATCGAGGAGGTGCTGTTCCAAGGCGGCGACAAGGTTGAAGCCGGCCAACCCCTCATCCGCTTGAGTTCCGAGCAGGAAGCCATCGCAGTCGAATCCGCCGAAGCCCAGCGTCAGCAGGCCTTCGACGCCGTGGAGCGTTACAAGCAGCTCAGCGAAGGCGCCGTGTCTCGCGTCACGCGAGCGGATGCGGACACGGCCTTGAAGGTTGCCGATGCCGCCCTTCGCCGCGCACGCGACGATCTTGAGCGCATGACGATCCGCGCCCCCTTCTCCGGCATCATTGGCCTGACCGACCTCGACACCGGCGACTATCTCGCCATCGGCACGCCGGTCGCCACACTCGACGACCGCTCCACAATCGTCATCGAGTTCACAGTTCCCGAGGCTGCAGCGCCGGCAATCAAGATCGACATGCCCGTGAGAGCAACGCTCGCCGCACGCCCTGGCGAAATTCACAACGGAAGCGTCCGGGCAGTGGGCACCCGCATCGATCCCGTAACACGCACGCTGACCGTACGCGGCGAGGTTCCGAACCCGGACATGAGCCTTATCCCCGGCTCCACATTTTCCGTCAGCGTCCAACTCACCGGCGACGAATCTCCCGTGGTCCCCGGACTGGCCATCCAATGGGATCGGTCCGGTGCCTACGTCTGGCGTGTTACCGCGGAAAACACGGTCGAGCGCATCAACGCCGCCATCCTCGCGCGCGACGGAGACCGCGTCTTTATCGACGCCACCCTCAAGGCAGGCGACAGGATCGTGCATGAGGGCGGCGGCTTCCTGCGCCCGGGACAGCAGGTGCGAGAGGCAGGCTCGTGACGGGAGCACCTCACACCGCCTCACCAAGTCTTTAAGCCCACCGGAGCCGCACGATGACCATCCCCCCGAATGAAACTGCCCCTGTGCGCCCGCTGGCAAGCGACGGCGGATGGGTCGGCGTGTTCGTTCGCCGACCCATCCTCGCCATGGTCGTCAATCTGCTCGTGATCATCGCCGGCATCGCGGCCGTGCAAAACATCGAGATCCGCGAGTTGCCCGACGTGGATCGCCCCGTCGTCACGGTGAGTTCGAGCTTCCCCGGCGCCTCGCCCGAAAGCATGGACGCTCAGGTCACTGCCATCATCGAAAGCGCCGTCGCCCGCGTCCAGGGCGTGACGGGCATCACGTCGAATTCGTCTTACGGATCGAGCCGGGTCTCTATCGAGTTCTCCACCACAACCGACATGCAGGTCGCAGCGATGGACGTCCGCGACGCAGTGGCCAGCGTCGCACGCCAATTGCCAAACGACATGGATCAGGAACCGCGCGTCATGAAGGCCGACGCGGATGCCTCACCTATCATCCGCATGGCCGTTGCATCCGACACGCTCTCGGAAAGCGAGCTCACGGATCTGGTCGAGAACGTGATCGAGGATCGGCTCGCGGCTGTCGACGGCGTCGCCGCAGCCAACTCTTATGGCCTGCGCGCACGCACAATCGAGGTTCGCGTCTCACAGGTAGCGCTCGCCGCACGCGGCATCGGCCTCAGCGATCTCATTTCCACCATTGGTGCAGCATCGGTCACGACGCCCTCCGGCGCTCTCGAAAACGCGACGCAGCAGCTCATCGTCCGCGCGGAAGCCCCGATTGAAACTCCCGCAGACGTTGCCGCACTCGAAATCGACGCCCGCACGAAAGTTGGCGATGTGGCCTTCGTGCGATGGGCATTCGAGGACGCAACAGCCATCACGCGCCTGGACGGAAGCACCGCCATCGGCATCGAGATCGTCCGCCAAGCGAAGGCCAACACCATCGCCATTTCAGACGGCGTGCGCCAGGCCGTGGCCGACCTTCAACGCTCACTGCCCGAAGGCGTCAGCATCGCCATCACGTCCGACGACGCGATCTTCATTCGCGCATCCATCACCGAAGTGGTGATCACGCTGCTCCTCGCCACCGCAATCGTTATCCTCGTCATTTTCGCGTTTCTCGGCTCGGCCCGCGAAACGATCCCGCCCGCATTCGCGATCCCCGTCTCACTGATCGGCACACTGGCCGCGATCTGGATCGCGGGTTTTTCCATCAACATGCTGACGCTTCTCGCCCTCGTCATCGCAACCGGCCTCGTCGTGGACGACGCCATCATCGTGGTCGAGAACATTTCGCGCTATCGCGCCATGGGCAACGGCCCGCGCGCCGCAGCCGTGCTCGGAACTTACGAAATCGTCTTCGCCGTTCTCTCCACGACCGTAGTCCTGATCGCGGTATTCGTTCCGATCTCGTTCATGCCGGGCATCGTCGGAAACTTGTTTTCCGAATTCGGCTTCGTGCTCGCCTTCGCCGTCACGATCTCCTCCTTCGTAGCGCTCACCGTCGTTCCGATGATGGCCTCGAAACTTGGAGCACCGACCGCGCGCACCCAAACCAACGAAGACGAGCCGCGGCGCGAAAGCTGGTTTACCCGCCTCTCGAATCGGCTGGCCGCAGGCTACGCCCGCACGCTCGATCTTTGCCTGCGCGCGCGCTACCTGCTGGTCGCCGCCTCATTGGGCTTTGCGGCTCTCGGTTGGGGCGCCTACACGATGCTGCCTCAGGAAATCACACCGACCGAAGACCGCGGCATCATCATGATCAGCCTCAACACTCAACAGGGCGCCAACCTCGAATACATGGCGAGGCTCACGGAGCGGGTCGAAGCAGAGCTCGCCGACCTGAAAGAGAAAGGCGAGATCACCGGCGTGCTCGCAACCATCGGCAGCGGCGGCAACGCCAATCGCGCCATGATCGTGGCCCCGCTCGCCGCCTGGAACGACCGCAGCCGATCGCAGCACGAAATCCAGGCCGAGCTGCAGCAACGTCTGTCCGGCATTCCGGGCCTCACCGTCGCCATGCGCCAGCCCAACAGCCTCGGCATCCGCGGCGGCGGCCAGGGCTTCCGTTTCGCCATCGCCGGGCCCGACTATGACCGGCTCGCCGAAAAGGCAGTGGAGCTCGCAAGCCGCCTCTCGGAAACACCGGGCTTCCGCAACGCGCGCACGGATTACGACACGACTCAGCCGCAGCTCTCCGTCCGCATCAACCGCGAGGCGGCCACGAAACTCGGCGTGCCCATCGCCACCATAACCAGTCTCATCAACACGATGGTGGACTACCAGAAGGCTGCAGATCTCTTCATCGGCGACGAGATCGTCGAGGTTCAGGTGAAGGCCGGCGGCCGACCCATCGACGATCCGACCGACCTCGGCAACGTGTTCGTCAAGACCAACAACGGCAGCTTCGTCTCACTGTCTTCGCTGGTGACGATCCAGGAAAATGCCATCGCTCCGAGCCTCGGTCGCGAGGATCGCCAACGCGCCGTCCCCATCACAGCGGGCCTCGACGAAGGCATGGTGCTGAGCGACGCCGTCGAGGCCATGCGCACCATCGCGGCCGAGGTGCTCGATCCCACGATGTCGACCATCCTGCTGGGCGAAGCGCGCACACTGGCCGAAACCTCGCAGAACACCGCGTTCGTTTTCGCAATCGCGCTGCTTGTGGTGTTCCTGGTGCTGGCAGCCCAGTTCGAAAGCATCGTGAGCGCCCTCGTCATCCTGTTCACGGTCCCGTTCGGATTGGCTGCAGCGGCCATCGCCATCCTGCTGTCGGGAGGCACGCTCAACGTTTACAGCCAGATCGGCCTCGTTCTCCTGGTGGGCATCATGGCCAAGAACGGAATTCTCATCGTTGAGTTCGCAAACCAGCGTCGCGACGAGGGAATGGACGTGGACGCCGCCATCCGCAATGCCTCCACCGTTCGCCTGCGCCCGGTCATGATGACGATGGCAGCGTCCGTCATCGGCGCGGTTCCACTCGTGCTGGCATTCGGAGCGGGTGCGGAAGCGCGCCTTGCCCTCGGCTGGGTAATCATCGGCGGGCTCGGCTTCGCGACACTGCTGACGCTGTTCCTCACGCCCGTCGCTTACCGCATCCTGGCCCCGCTCTCGAACCCACGTTCTCATGAGACGCAGATCCTCGCGAAAGAGCTGGAATCCGCGAGGATCGTCTAACTGGCTACCGCACGCGCGAGCGGCCACCGCTTTGCTTGACCGCGACCGTGCCGTTCGCGGTCATCCGGTCGCGCAACGCAACCCAGCGCCGGCAGCTCGGAAGCGCCATCGAGCAGGGAATGGCTTGTTGCTTGGCCGCCGTCTCCTCTTCCGGAGGCAAAGCCCCCTTGGTCGCCGCACGGGCCGCGGCCATAACGCTGCCGTACCTTTCCAGGTCGACCTCGCACAACGCCACCTCCTCGCCCGCACCGCCGACTTTCCCGTCGGCTATCCGATAGCGATGTCCGCACACGGTGACATGCGGAGCTCGCCGCGTGCGCTCGAAAGCGTCATATCCGAGCTTCAGATCGGCCCAGAAATCTTTCCACGCCCCATTGCTGTGCGCGGCAACGTTCGCGTCCGTCATCCGGAACGGAAACACGTGCACGGGCACATGCTCCTGCCCGCGCCTCAGCGCAGCCGAAACGAGATCGTAAAGCTCCGCATTGACCGCATCCGTCATCGCGAAACATCCCACGGAATCGCATCCGCCGTGCACGAGAATAAGCGACCCTGTCCGCCCGTTCACGCGGTCGAACACATTCGGATAGCCGATGTCCAGCGAGCGCCGCCAGCGTCCGCCGTGATGAAGCTGTCCGGCGGTGATCGTGTAAAAGCCCTCAGGCGCCTGCCGGTCGCCCTCACGCAGCTTGGGCCCGATTTTCCCCGACCAGTAACAGATCGGATAGACGGCGAACGGCACATAAGCGCCATCCTTCTGCACCCAAACCTCCAGCTCAGACTCGGCCTTGAACACACGCAGCATCACAGGCGCGCCAAGTTGCAAGCCCGCGATTGCGAGCCGCGTCAGCACACGTGTCGTATCCGGCGTATTGGGGAGCGGAACCTGCAACCGGCCGGCCTTCACCGCACGTCGCCGTTCAAGACGCTCGGTCGCGGCACGGTGAACAGAGATCGCCGCGGTGTTGTGAACCTCAGCAGCCAAGGACTCACACGGCATCGAGAGCAGCGCCGCCGCAGACACGAGCGCCGCCAAGCTCAGAAACGAAACGCCGCATCCCGACGCAATGGTTCTCGCAGCCATGATCACCCTCTGCTCGCCGCCCTATGGACGGCGCAGAAGGCTACCATAGACCGAAAAATGAACGATCGCGTGGCGGGCCGCGCCGCTCGTCGTAATAGCGGTCATATCGGCCATACCGCCTGTCGTTGCGGCGGTCGTAGCGGCGCCGGTCGTACCGCCGACCATACTCGTCATAATAGTAGTACGCGTCGTAATCGACAAAGTACTCTGGGATCTGCGGCTGACGCTCGCGGCGCGGCCGAATGACGATGCCGCCCTGCGGCTCGCCGCTGATCAGCACCACGAAATCGGTCGACTCGCCCGTTTCCTTGCTCTGCTCCTCGTCCGACACGATGATCGACGATCCCGGCCACAACGCCGCTGAAATACGCGCACTCACGTCATCCGGCAGAGCGATACGATCGAGCGCGGCTCCAGCATATACCGCGTCTGTCGGAGTGGGTTCCGCCTTCTTGCCATACCCGTCTTGTCCCGGCACATGCGGCCCTATGGAGACAGCCGTCCATCGCATGTCGTCTCCGGCGGGCGTGAAATCGACGGCCGTAAAGACATGCGTACCGATAGGCGTTTCAGGATTTGAAATCGTCACCGGCGCATCCGTCACCGCCTCGTGGCCCTGACGAACATAGACACGCTGCTCCTTGAGGCTGACGAACACGGAAATGGGCAGAGTTTTGCGCCGGGCCTCCTTCGCCGCAGCATCCGCTTCCGCGAACACGGCCTCGGCCGCTGCCAGCTCCTGCTCCGCCGCAGCATGGGCCTTTTCGGCAGCTTCCACCTCGGCATTCGCTTCGGCCAGCTTGGCCTCCGCCTCATCCAGCCCGGCCTGCGCCTTGGCGAGCGCGTCCTCGCGCGATTTGATCGTCGCCGGCTGCTTGGCTGCTGCGAGCCGCCGTTCGGCCTGTGTCACACGGCCCTCGGCACGGCTCTTCGCACGCTCTGCTGTTCGCTTGGTCCCAGTCGCCTTCTTCACGGCCGCCGCGCGCGTTTTCACGGTTGTCTTAAGCTCTTCGACAGGCGCCGCGGCCGCTTTCGCCGTCGCCGCCTTTTCATCAGCAACGGTGCGGAGGGAATCGAGGGTCGCCTGCCGCTCCGGCCAGTTGCTCAAATCCGGCTCGAATACGCTGCCCTTACCCTGCTCGTCAGCCAAGGGATCGAACGTCGTACGGGTCAGCACCGCCTCGGCTGCCGCAAGCTGAGGCTTCGGCAGCGCCGAATGAGAAAACGCCACGGGGGCCACGTCGCGGCGCGCCACGATGATCCGGGTTCCAAGCTTCGTCAGCTCGAAGATCTCGCTCGCGAATTTGTTGGGCAGCCGCACACAGCCTGCCGAAGCAGGATACCCAGGCAGCGCACCGCCATGGAGAGCCACGCCAGACCACGTCATCCGTTGCATGAACGGCATCCGCGCATCTTCGTACAGGTTGGAGACGTGATCGCGGTTCTTCTGCAGCACGCTGTAGACGCCAACCGGCGTCTCGTACTCCGTCCGCCCGCTCGAAACGCGCGCCTGGGTTACGCCACCGTGCGCGTCGTAGACCGCAATCCGCTGATCGACGATAGAGACGATGGCCATTACCGCGGGTCCCGAAAGCCCCAGCGTTCCGGCACCCTCACCGTCCGTCCCTTGCGCTGAGGAAGTATGGCTGCCCCCGACCGCCGTCAGCGCAAGCAGCGCGGCAACAGACCCTCTGACGACAATACGGCTTATGAAATTATGCATCTTTTCGGACCTCGCACGGCCAGGACGAGGCGACGCCATCGAAGTCCCTCTCCCACCTGCAAAAAACAACGTCCTGCTCTTCCCAGCGTTCCATGCCATACCAGCATGGCTACACCGAGGCTCCTGCGTGGCGCTCAAAGGAACCGCGGCCCGAACCCCGCGTTGGCTCGCAACACCACCCTCACCGCTTGTTGCGGGGCGAGGGTGCTGCGAAAGCCGGGAGCAAGCCATGAAATCCGAACGCTCGAAAAAGACTGCAGACAAGGCGGAGCGGAAGGGCCCTGCCACAACCCCCGAGAGCGCAACGAGCCTCGAAAAGGAGCGGCTGGACGACGACGCCGTTGAAAACGCCGTAACGGTCGATCGCGACGGCACCGGACGGGCAACGATTCTACCCGGCCCGCCGATCTCTCCCAAGACCGAACGCCGCCTGGAGCGAGATATGGTTACGGAAGATTCTAAACCGTCTCAGAAAAAGCTCCGGAAGAAGACCACGTCCGAATAAAGCAACGCCTCCCCCGCGCAATCCTAAGCCGCGCGCTTACTTTGTCTGAGGGCTGGGCGCCTGAGGGTTATTCGGCTCCGCGTCCAGGGGCGCGCCATCCGCGTCGCGAGGCGGCGGAATGACGGGCGTCTTGCTCTCGAAATCCTCCGGGACGGGCTGCGTGATGCCCGGATCGATGCTGCGCGGCGGTTCCAGCACACCCTCCCCACGCTTGAGCTTTTCGGACAAAGGCTCGCGGGGCGTCTCGCCCTGCAACCCCGGATCGGCGGGCGGCACCGTGCTTTCGGACGGCTGATCCATCGCGGGCGGCGGCGCGCCGGGTTGAGCGGGCGGCGGGATCTGCGCCTCGGCCTCCACAGGCGCAAACGCGAAACCACCCGCGAGCAGTGCAAGGGCAAAGGCGGAATTGGCTCCCGAACGGTGCCACCGCATGGGTCTCCTCCTGACTTCTGGCGCTTCTTCTCCTTGCAAAGCTAACGGCGCCCCGACGCCTCCCGTTCCGAACAAAGCGCGCTGAACCTCCGTGACAGGGAGAGCGTTGCTACTCGACAAGATTGAAAGGCGCCCAACGATGACCCGCCCAAAGACGCTCGAACGCGCGAAACAGGCTTCCGAGGAAAGCCGGAAGATCCAGGCCCACATCAACAAGGTGGACAAGAAGGAAGGGACCTCGCGCGGCGGACGCAAGAAGCATGAAGCCGTCCAAGCCGGTCAGCGCCGCTATCCTGACGAACTCGACGAAACGCAATTGGCCAAGCCGGGACATGAAAAAGATCTCGCAACCGCGCCGATGTACGAAGCACCCGCCTACAAGGGTTCAGAGAAGCTCGCTGGCATGGTTGCGCTGATTACCGGAGGCGATTCCGGCATCGGCCGCGCGGTCGCCGTCCTCTACGCCCGGGAAGGCGCCGATGTCGCGATTGCCTATCTCGACGAGCACGACGATGCGCGTGAGACGAAAGACGCGGTAGAGAAAGAAGGCGCCCGCTGCATCCTGTTGCCGGGCGACGTGACGGACCGCGCAACATGCGAAGAGGCCGTCACGAAAACCGTCGAAGCCTTTGGCGCGCTCGACATCGTGGTCGCCAACGCTGCGTTCCAAGAGCACGCCTTCGACATATCGGACATCACCGACGACCATTTCGACCGCACGATGAAAACCAACCTTTACGGCCTCTTCTATCTTACACGCGCCGCACTCCCGCATATGCGCGCCGGTGGCTCCATCATTATGACCGGCTCGATCACCGGCATCGATGGCAGCAAGGATCTTCTCGATTACTCGCTAACCAAAGGCGGTATCCACGCGTTCGCACGCGCGCTTTCCGCACACGTTCTGCCGCGCGGAATCCGCGTCAACGCCATTGCGCCGGGTCCCGTTTGGACCCCGCTCAATCCCGCTGATCGGCCAGCGGAAGAAGTCCGAAAGTTCGGGCAAAGCACGCCGATGAAGCGCGCCGCACAGCCGGAGGAGATCGCACCCGCTTACGTCTTCTTCGCTGCGCCGTCTTGCTCGAGCTACATCACCGGAGAAATTCTCCCGATCATCGGCGGCTACGACTAAGCCTCACTCCCGGCAGCATACGCTGTCGGATAGCCCACGCGTCCCACACAAGAAAACAAAGGAGAGACACGCCATGGGATTTTTTACCTACGACATCAAATCGATGGATGACCTTTTCGTGCACACCCTCCGCGACATCTATTACGCGGAAAACCAGATCGCGAAGGCACTCCCGCACATGATCGATCAAGCCTCCGATCCTCAGCTCAAGAGCGGCCTCGAAAACCACCTCGGCGAAACGCATCGGCAGATCGATCGCCTTGAAAAAGTGTTCCAGATGCACGGCGTCGAAATCGGCGGCGTTTCATGCCCCGCGATTGACGGCATCATCAAGGAAGCGAACGAAGTGACGGGCGAAGTCGCGGACAAGTCGGTTCTCGATGCTGCGATCATTGCAGCCGCCCAGGCCGTGGAGCACTACGAGATCACGCGTTACGGGACCCTCGCCGCTTGGGCGAAAGAACTCGGACGCGAAGACTGCGCGAGCATCCTTCTTGAAAATCTCAAGGAGGAGAAAGCAGCCGACGCGCATCTTAACGAAATGGCCGAAAGCCGGCTCAATCGACGCGCCGCTTAGTCCCGCGACACCAAGCACCAACACACTGGAGCGCGGCACCCGGCCCAGACCCGGCCGGGTGCCGCACCCATGCTGAGATGGTTCCCACGCGACAATGCAAGAGCCGTCGACGAAATCGTGAGTGGAGCGAAACGGAACCCCGCGCCAATATCCAAGATTGGAAATGCATTCGAAGTGCAAAAGCTCTGAGCAAACCCTCAGGAGGCCGCCGTGTTTGAGCTGGTACTCACCGTCTGTTCGATCGTCGTCGGCGCATCCTGCCGCGAGGAACATCCCATCCAGCTCAACGAGAATGTCGATCTCAGAGGATGTATGATCGCCTCGCAGATCGAAGGCGCGAAGTGGGTCGAAGCGCACCCGAACCACTATATCGCGAAATATACTTGCCAGCCCGCGCGCACGTTCTCGCGCGCTTAAGCGCTACGCTCTTTTTGTTTCGATCGCTTCTCGGATCTTCGCCGAAAGCTCTTCGAGCGAGAACGGCTTCGCGAGGAAGTTCACGCCAGGATCGAGCACGCCGTTGTGAACCACAGCGTTCTTCGTGAAGCCCGTCATGAAGATCACCTTGAGGTCCGGGCGCACCTTGATCGCCGCATCCGCAAGTTTGCGTCCGTTCATTTCCGGCATCACGATGTCGGTCAGCAAGAGATCGATCTCGATGTCTCTTTCAAGCTGCACGAGCGCTTCCCTGGCGCTTCCCGCTACGAGAACCGTATATCCCAGCTCCCGCAAACTCGCGGTTGTCAATTCGAGCACACGGACGTCGTCTTCGACGAGAAGAACCGTCTCCTCGCCCTTCGCCGGGATGACATCCTGCACCACTGCCTCGTGGCGCTCCGTCTCCACCGCATAATGGCGTGGCAGATAGATTTTGACGGTCGAACCCTGCCCGATCTCCGAGTAGATCTTCACATGCCCGCCTGATTGCTTGACGAACCCGTACACCTGCGAGAGGCCGAGCCCCGTCCCCTTGGTGGCATCCTTAGTGGTGAAAAACGGATCGAACGCTTTTTCCAGAATGTCGGTCGACATCCCCGTTCCGGTATCCGTCACGGCGATCAGCACATACTGACCTGCAGGAATTCCCGGATGCAGCCGTGCATAGCGATCGTCGAGATGGCAGTTCGCCGTTTCGACTGTGAGGCAGCCACCGTCCGGCATCGCGTCACGCGCATTCACGCAGAGGTTCAGGATCGAGTTCTCGAGCTGAACCGGGTCGACATGCGTGAGCCACAATCCCCCGCCGAGGATCGTCTCCATCTGGATCGTCTCGCCGAGAGCGCGTGAAATCAGCTCCGAAATGCCCGCAACGAACTTGTTCGCGTCGATGGCCTTCGGCGCAAGCGGTTGCTGGCGCGAGAACGCGAGCAGACGCTTGACCAGCGTCGCAGCCCGGTTCGCGCCGTCGAGCGCACCGTTGAGAAACTCCTCGGCGCCATCCTGGCCGCGCTGAAGGCGCTTTTGCGCAAGCCCTATTCCGCTCATGATCACGGCGAGCATATTGTTGAAATCGTGCGCGATCCCGCCCGTAAGCTGGCCGACGGCCTCCACCTTCTGCATCTGGCGGATTTGCATCTCGGCCACGTCGCGATCCGCAATCGTCTCTTCGAGAAGCTTGTTCGCCTTTGCAATGTCCGCAGCGTCGCGACGGGTGCGAAATATCCAGGCCGAAAGGGCAAACAACGTCACGAGAAACGCCAGCACGACCGCGACCGCAAGAACGTTCACGGTCCGAAGCATATCGGCCTCACGCCTTTCGAGCAGCCCATGCTCGACCTTCCGCAAAGCCTGGAAACGGTCGCGCAACTCCTCCGTCACCTTCAAGCCATAGCGCTGCAGGATGCGCGTCTGCGCCGCGTCGAATCCCTGCTGGCGCCGCACGGAGATCGTCTCTTCCGCATAAGCAAGGCGCCGTTCGATGATTGGCACCGCCTCCTTGAATACCTCGAGCTGCTCATCGTTGTCGGAAAGCAGCGCTTTGAGTTCGGAAATCTCGTCGGGAAGCTCAGTCTTTGCGCGCAGGAACGGCTGCAGGAAATCGACCTCACCGGTCAGAATGTAGCTCCGCTGGCCGAGCTCGGCGTCCTTCAAGAGGGCGTAGATGCCCGAGAGTTTCATCTCCACTTGAAGCGAGTGGCGCACCCATTCGGCCTGTTGCGCGTATCGGGTTCCAAGCCACAGCGTCAGGCCAAAAATAAGGATCAGGGCCGCGCCCGCCACTTCCGGCACGCGGACCCGGAGCAAGTTGGCCAGTCTGTTCAGCATTGGTTGTCGAACCCACTCCCCGTTGGCGGAGGGCATCATACACAAGCTTCTGCTACGTGCCAGATTATCCCTGATCGCACTCGGATTTCTCTCAAAGCCCAAGCGTTTGCGCTCAAATCGTCCGCCTGCGCCAGAAAAATATCCCGGGAACTATTCCTAAGCGCGTCGCGTTGAACTTCGCGAACCGCAAGAAACAAGAACCGAGGAGGCACATCGATGCGGACGGCATCCCTGGCGCTCATCTTGAGTGCGTCCTGCCTGAGTGTAGGAGCGGCAAACCCGGCAACAGCAGGCGCAGGACCGGCCGCTGGCGGCGACGCCAGCAAAGGTCAGATCGAATTCAACAACCACTGCCGCACCTGCCACACAGTGAACGAGGGCGACAATCGTCTCGGCCCGAGCCTTCACAACATCTTCGGATCGCCCGCGGGCCAAGTCGAAGGCTTCGGAAACTACTCGGGCGGCCTCACGTCAAGCATCACCTGGGACGAGGCCACGCTCGACAAATTCATTGCCAACCCGCAGTCCGTCGCATCGAACACGACCATGACGCCGTTCGCCGGCGTCGAGGATGCCGAGACGCGCAAACAGATCATCCAATATCTCAAGGAGCAGAAAGAAGGCTCCTGATTAGCGTCATGCAGCCTGTTCGACCCACCACGCAGGCGCCTCGAAGAGGAACTCATTCTTCTTCGGGGCGTTGACTTAAGTCTTGCGTGATGGGGAAATCGACCTCACCTGTCACTGATCGGGTCACACGGAATATGAGGGCATCATGGCGAGATGGGCTGCGGCGCTAAGCGGCGTGCTGCCGAGCCTGTCCGGGACCTCTAAACCGTGGCCTGGCACCAACTCCAATCGCACGGACGAGCGTGCCCACGCTGCCGGAAATGGCGAAAGCGGGCAGCATACGGAGTTGCAGGCGCCCGTCGTTTGGTTGCTTGGGAAGGTCCAAAGCGGCAAGACGTCGATCATCCGCGCCATCACCCAGGCGAGTGACGCCGACATCGGCGACGGCTTTCGCCCCTGCACACGCACCGCTCGCCTCTATGCCTTCCCTGACGATACGCCGGTACTCCGCTTCCTCGATACGCGTGGTCTCGGCGAAGTGGCGTACGATCCCGAAGACGACCTCGCGATCAGCGAAGCTGCAGCCCACCTCATCGTCGCAACCATGCGCGCGACCGATCCGGATCAGACGGCCGTGCGCGATGCGCTCCATCGTGTCCGCACGCGCCATCCGGATTGGCCAATTGTCGTCGCGCAAACGACGCTTCACGATGCCTACCCGCCGGGCCAAGGCCATACGCAGCCATATCCGTTCGATCCGCACGCACCGCCGGAGGCAATCGATCGCATTCCCGTCGACCTGATGCGCGCCCTCGCCTACCAGCGAACCTTGCTGGACGGCCTCCCCGGAAAAGGCCCACTGCTTTTCGTTCCCGTCGACCTGACGAAGCCCGAGGACGGCCTCGTCCCGCACGACTACGGGCTCGACGCACTGACGGAGGCCCTCTCCACCGTCGCCCCGCACGGGATGCTCGCCGCGTTGCAAGCCATGCCGGGCTTCGCCGCCGACCCCAAGGCGCGCGCCGCAGATCCCATCGTCATGGGCCACGCCATGGCCGCAGCGGGCGGTGATCTCGTCCCGTTTCCCGTGGCTGGAACCATTGCCGCAACCACGGTCCAGGCACGCATGCTGACCCGCCTCGGCACGCTTTACGGCATCTCCTGGGACCGGCGCGCATACGCGGAGCTGAGCGCGGCTCTCGGCGCAGGCACGCTCACCAAGGTCGCGGCCAGCATCGGCCTGCGTCAGCTCGCCAAATTCATTCCGGTCTACGGACAAACCGCCGGTGCCGCAGCATCGGCCGCCGCAAGCTTTGCGGTCACGTATGCGCTCGGCCGTGCCGCGATCCGCTATCTTCACGGACGCCGGCTCGGCCTCACGGACAGCCGCGACATCGCCGAAACCTATCGTCAGTCTCTGCGTGAAGCCTTCCGCATCGCCAAAGAACAAAGACTGTCGCGCAACGACGGCGGAGAGCGCCGATGAAACAAAGCAAAACGGCGCGCAAAGGCTCTGCGAGGCGCACAGCATCTCTGATCCTGCTGAGCATCGGCCTTCTCGTGCCCGCACTTTCGCTCATCCCGCTCGGCAGCATCTGGCTGTGGCAGAACGGTTATCTCCTTCATTGGACCGGCTTCGCTCTTGCCGCCGTCGCGTTGGTCTACTTCACCCAGCGCTGGCTGCTCCCCCCCGCAGATCCCGTAGAGATCCCAACGACAGAGGCACACACACCGGATCCGGCAGAGACGCCGAGCCTTCACTGGTCGCCGGCCGAAGAGCTGGCCTGGACAGACGTGACACGCCTCGCGAAGAAGACCGATCCTGCAACGATCACCAGCCCCGAGCTTCTTCTGAAGCTCGGACAGGATACGATCGAGGTCGTCGCTCACCGCATCCATCCCGACCGCAAAGACCCGCTCTGGCAGTTCACCATGCCCGAGGCGCTCGCAATCATCGAGCGCGTAAGCCGCCGCCTCAGGATGCTCACGCTCGAACGCGTCCCCTTTGGAGATCGCCTCACCGTCGCGCAGGCTCTTGCCCTTTATCGTTGGCGCGGTGCGCTCGACGTCGCCGGGCAAGCCTACGACGTCTGGCGTGTCATCCGCATGATCAATCCCGCAACGGCGGTCGCCAACGAGGCGCGCGAACAGCTTTCCAAGGCCATGATGCAGTGGGGGCGGGATGCTATCGCGCGCCGTCTGACCGAAGCCTACATCACGGAAATCGGCCGCGCCGCCATCGACCTTTACGGCGGACGGCTGCGGGTCACCTCTGGCGCGCTGACGAGCTACGTATCGGACGAAACGGCGGCCGATGAAGCCGCGCTCAGTCAGGTTCGGGCAGAACCGCTCCGCATCCTCGTCGCCGGCCAAACCGGGGCGGGCAAATCGAGCCTCGTCAATGCGCTCGCCCGTGAAGCCCAGGCGGCAACCGACACTCTCCCCGCCACCGCCAAGTTCACGCCCTATCGGCTCGAGCGGGAGGGGTTTCCCGCGGCCATGATCATCGACAGCCCCGGCATCAGTAGCGATCCTCGCGCCATCGAAGCATTGATCGAGAAGGCCGCAGACTGCGATCTCGTGTTGTGGGTCGCGGCCGCCAACCGCGCCGACCGCGAGGTTGATAGAACGGCGCTCGACGCGCTGCGCCGCCACTTCGCCGCCCGCCTCAACAGACGCCGGCCACCGATCATCCTCGTCGCGACCCACATCGACCGCCTCCGTCCCTTCAACGAATGGACCCCGCCTTACGAAGCAGACGATCAGCGAGAAAAAGCCCGCAGCATCAGGGCGGCCGTAGCCTCTGCCGCAGGCGATCTCGGCTTCGGCCCGGACGAGGCCGTCGCGGTGAGCTTACTCGACGCGGCACCCTATAACGTGGAACGCCTCTGGCAGCACATCGCGAACGCGCTTCCCGAAGCAACGCGCGCCCAACTGCTGAGGGTTCTGCACGAACTCAAGGACAAATGGACTTGGGGCTCCCTCTGGTCGCAGGCGAGCGGCGCGGGGCGTGCTCTTGCGGGCGCATTCAAAAAGAACACGACGGGCAAGCCTCCGAGCGCATGAGCCAATAAATACGAGGCTAAGAGCGCCTCCAACAACGACGATAAAAAGTGGGAGTGACACGCCATGGCAATCCCGGAGGTGCCGCCAGAAGCCACACCGAGAAACGCTGGAACGCCCACACCCACGGCGTCCACTGCCCAAAACTGGGCGCTTGTGGCGCATGTATCGGTCACGGGCCTGTTCGCACTCGCCGTGCTCGCCGCGCTCTATCTCATGCGCGACGTCGCGGTGCCGGTGATCCTCGCGTGGGTCGTGGCCAACATCCTGCTCCCTCTCGTCGCATGGTTCGAGCGCCAGGGCCTGCCCCGTGTTCCGTCTGTGATCTTCGTGACGCTTGCGTTCGTCGCCGTTCTGCTCGCAATCGCCACCCTGCTCTCGCTACCGATCACCTATTGGCTCGGCCGCGCCACCGAACTGGGCGATCTCATCCGCCAGAGGCTGGCTGCCATGTCGGGCCCACTCGACTTTCTCGAGGAAGTGATGGGCGCTCTGAACCAGGCCACGGGCGGCCAGGGCGGCACCGGCCTAAGGGTCGAGGAAAACACCAACATCGTGCATGGCATCGTCTCGGTGCTCACACCCGCCGTCACCCAAGGCATCCTCTTCCTCGGAGCGCTCATCTTCTACATGATCTATCAGAAGGAGATCAAAACGCGGTCGGTGCTCGTTTTTCCGAGCAGAGAAGCGCGACTGACGGCACTCAAGATCCTCTCCGACATCGAGCACAAAACGACGGTCTATTTCGGCACGTTCACACTCATCAACACCGCACTGGGTTGCATCACGGCCCTGCTCGCCTATGCCGTCGGCCTGCCGAACCCGCTGCTCTGGGGCGTGTTGGCCGCGGTGCTCAATTATATCCCCTACATCGGCCCAGCCATCACCACCGCCGTCCTCTTCCTGATCGGCCTCTTCACGTTTCCAACCATCGGCGAAGCGCTCATTGCCCCGGCCGCCTACCTCACCATCACCGCACTCGAAGGCCAGTTCTTCACGCCGATGCTGTTGGGGCGCCGCATGACGCTGAACCCCTTCGCCGTCTTCCTCGCCATCGGCTTCTGGGCTTGGATGTGGGGGCCCATCGGTGCCTTCGTAGCCGTGCCCATCCTGATGACGACGATCGTCACCTTCCGTCACCTGTTTCCGGACGAAGGTCCTGAGCTTCCCGAGTGAAACCAAGTTCAGTCGTCCGCGTTTACTGAGCCGGGGCCGGACAGCGCCTCGGGTACAGGAATAGGAGCTGCGTTTCCCATGACAAACACCTCATCGACCACCACGCGCGGCGGCAAGACGGCCGACGACCTGGCGGATAAGGCCACCGACTTCGCCGAGCGCACCAGCGAGGAAATTCAGCGCGTTGCGCGCAACGTCGCAGACCAGGGCCGCGAGGCTTCGGAGCAGGTTCAGGAAGTCGCGCAGAACTTCAAAAGCGCCGTCGACAAGTCGGTCAAGGACCAGCCGCTCACGACCCTCGCTGTCGCGGCAGGCCTCGGTTTCGTCATCGGCGCGCTTTGGAAATCGTGACGCGCGCATCCTCGCCGCTTCGTCTGAGATCGGGAGGGGAGAACTGACCGCCGATGCTGTTCCAGGGGCTTTTCAAGCGGGCCGAGCGTTCGATCGACTCGGCCATCTCAAAATTCGTGGGACGCGCGACGGTGGCAGTGCCCCTTCTCGTGGCCGGGGGGTTTGCGACTGCCGCCCTCTCCATCAAGCTCGTCGAGCTTTACGGACACGTGTCCGCTTACGCGATCATGGCTGTCCTTTTTACGGTCATCGCCCTGATCACCATGGCCGTAAACAATAAGGAGAACGAGCCCGCAGCGGAAACCGATGCGGCCGCCAACACGGCCGAAACCGCCGATGAAGCAGAGGACGCGGACGACGGCATCCAGCTCCCTCCCGAGATGATGGCAATATTGACGTCCGTCGCCCCGGCCGCAGCGCCGGGAATCGCACGCGGCGTGGCAAGGAATTTGCCGCTCATTTTCCTGCTCGCCATTGCCGCGTTCGTTATTTCGCGCTTCGCGGAAGCATCGGGAGAGCTTTCGCCGTCGGAGGCAGAGGCAGACGCACCGAGCGCGCCGTGACCATATCGTCTGACCGACCAGAGGGGGAGAACTCCGACTTTACCGCAATTGTAAGGTCCCGGACATGAGGGGGTAACCTTGCCTCCCTAATCTCAGGAGTGGGCAGTCTCTGAGATGTGCGCCTCCTCCTTGGGGGCACACAGCCAGCTCCTGAACAATGGTCCCCCTCGATGCTGCCCATTGGGCCCCGTCCCTTGCTGGGTGCCCCGGAGCCCGAACGCCGAAAAGCGTTCGGGCTCCTTCGTGCCTTCCGGGCAAGCTTGGGAGGCTCGGATTTGGTGATATAGACACCAAAGAGCCGCCCCCACTGACCCACGGGAGGCCGCAAGGGAGCTCAAAATCATGCGGGTGCTCATTGTCGAGGACGACAAAGACACAGCGCAGTACGTCGCGAAAGGTCTCGTCCAGGCCGGCCACACCATCGACGTGGTGTCCGATGGCAAGGACGGGCTGGCGCTCGCCATCCGCGAAAACTACGACATCGTCATCCTGGACCGGATGCTGCCGGGCCTCGATGGGCTCTCCCTCGCGCGCACGCTGCGCAGCGCGGGAAGCCGCGTCTCGATCCTCTTCCTGACATCGCTCGGCGGCGTCAATGATCGGGTGCAAGGCCTCGACGTTGGCGGAGATGACTACCTCGTGAAGCCGTTCGCGTTTGCCGAGCTGCTCGCGCGCGTCAACGCGCTCGGCCGGCGCCCACCCATGCGGGCCGAGGGCGACATCCTGCGCGCGGGCGACCTTGAGCTCGACGTAGCGCGGCGCGCAGTCCGGCGCGGCAAGGATCGTATCGACCTCAAGCCCAAGGAACTGGTTCTCTTGGAAGTCCTTCTGCGCAACAAAGGCCGCGTCGTCACACGCACTATGCTGCTGGAACGCGTGTGGGGCTTCCACTTCGATCCGCGCACGAGCGTGGTCGAAACGCACATCTCGCGCCTGCGGGCCAAAATCGACCGTCCTTTTGCAAAGCCGCTGATCCACACGATCCGCGGCAGCGGCTATTCCATCAATGACAATCCGTAATCTTTTCCGTCGCACCGAGGTTCGCTCTGCTGCGACCTTCACGCTGATTATCACGGCATGCGTAACGGCCCTGTTCGTCAGCCTGATCATGAACCTCATCGACGGTCTGGAAGACGGCGTGCGCGCACGCGTCCTCAACGCACGCGATGCGCTTCTCGCGATCGACCGCCGCTATGGCTTCAAAGAGCTGGTGACCGTGGTCCACGACGAAATGGATTCGGTCCGCGACACCGACAGCATTTTCTCCGTTCTTGACGCTGAAGGCAAAGTCGTTGCCGGCAATGTTCGCTCTCAAGCTCACTTTGAAGGCTGGCGCGATCTCGAACGCAGAAACCTGCCCGAGCTTGCCAGCAAAGGCCGCTCGCAAGGTCACTTCTACGCCATCTGGGCACCCGTCTCCGAGGGCCAGCTTCTCGTCGGAATGAGCAACCGCGAGGTCGAGCACGCGTGGAGCATCCTGATGCGCAGCCTCGGGTGGGGCCTCCTCGCAACCGCCGTGCTCGGCGTCGGATCGGGCATCTACCTCGCTCGCGGCACGCAACGGCGCATCGACGACATCGCCAACACCCTCTCCGCCGTATCGGGTGGCGATCTGGATCGGCGCGTGCCGGTGAAAAACGCGCATCACGATCTCGACGAGATCGCCCAGCGCATCAATGCCATGCTGACCCAGCTCAAGCGCCTGGTCGAAAGCGCCAATCAATCCTCGACCGACATCGCCCACGACCTCAAGCGTCCGATGACCCGACTACGCCAACAGCTCGAAGCAGCCTCGGAGGCGGAAACCGCAAATTCCGAAACCCGCGACGTCCTCGAAAACGCCATTAGCGAAGTCGACAGCATCGTCGCCACCTTCGAAGCACTGCTCAACATCGGCCAGCTCGAAGCCGGCGACCGGCGCACACGTTTCGTCGATCTCGATCTCAAAGCGACGTTGAGCGACGCCGCCGAAGCCTACGCCCCCGTGATCGAGGACTCGGGCTATCATCTCGCGTGGAACGTCACCGGCGCCCCGACGGCCACCATCCGCGGCGACCACGAGCTGCTCTTACAGCTCATTGCCAATCTGATCGAGAACACGCTCCAGCACACACCCATCGGCACGACCATTACACTTGGCCTCTCCGTCACGTCGCGCGGCGCCGTCGTTGTCGTGGCTGACGACGGCCCCGGCATCCCAGCGGCAGAGCACGACAACGTCTTCCGCCGCTTCTATCGTCTTGAGCGGGAACGCTCGACCCCGGGGCACGGACTGGGCCTCAGCCTCGTGCGCGCCATCGCAGACCTCCACGGCGCATCCGTCGCCCTCGGCGACAACAAACCGGGCCTCAAGGTCTCGGTCTCGTTCCCCGTCCTGGCCTGAACGCGGACCTGAGCAGAGCGCGCGTTTTCTCCGTAATGCATTAGGAATAGATGCAGAAAAACAACAATCGTTTCTGTCCCTCGCCGTGATGAGGGAAATTCCTGAGTTGCGCGGCGCACGCGACGAAGGCACGTTGCAGAGTATATCGGCGGAAGACGGTGATCTCCGCGAAGTAGAGCCCAATTGACCCGCAGGTGCCCGCCGTCGCGGACCTGCCGAAAGGGGAGACTTCCCGTATGGCAACGGCCCGTTCCAGGATCATCTCTCTTGCCGCGCCTGCTCCGCACGTCGCGCTATTCATGGCGGCGGTCGCACTCATGGCCTGCGCCCTCGCGCCGTCTCGCGCCGCAGCCCAGGATTTCTTCTCGTTCCTTTGGGATGGCGGCTCACGCCAAACCGTCAAGTTCAGCAACCGCTACGAACCGCGCCAGCTCATAGTCTCCTTCGGAGACCGGAAGCTGTATTGGGTCCACCGCCGCGGCGAAGCGATCAGCTACCCCATCGCGGTCCCCCGCGAGCAGAGCCGTTGGCAGGGCGTCACCAGCGTCTCCCGCAAGGCCGTCAATCCGCCGTGGGCGCCCACGCCTGCGATGCTGCGCGAAAACCCCAAATTGCCGAAGTGGGTGCCCGGCGGACATCCGCAGAACCCCATGGGGGCGCGCGCACTTTATCTCGGCAGCTCAGCCTACCGCATCCACGGCACCGACGCGCCCTGGTCCATCGGCACCGCCGTCTCCAAGGGCTGCATCCGCATGTACAACCACGATGTGATCGACCTCTATCAGCGCGTACCGGTCGGCACCCGGGTTACGGTGACGTGGCAGCGATTTAGCTGAAGCGGACGCAAAGGTTCCGGCACGCAACAGACCTGCCGGGAACGTCCGGTCTGAGTTGTAGCGCACCTCAGCTCGCAAGCTTCGCTCAAGCCAAATCGTGGAAGCCTGTAGAGAGCTTGTGATGCATCGCATCGGCCCCGCCGAGACGCTGCCGAAGCTTCGAGATCGAGCCCGGGCCGGACGCGGCCGCGGGCGGGTGGCGCCGAGCATGATGGCCCCTTGAGCGACCGATGACCCAGGCCAACGCCGAAAGACGACCGAGCCGCGGCGAAGAGCCAGTCGAAGCCATTGAATTGACCGGTCCAAAAAAGGTGGCCGCGCTTCTCCTGTCCATGGACAAGCAGGTCGCCTCGCGCATCCTGAAGCACTTCGACGAAGACGACATCAAGCTCATTGCGCAGACCGCGACCGATCTCGGCGCCGTCTCCAAGGAAACGCTCGATGCGTTGATCGAGGAGTTCGCCACCCACCTCCGCACCGGTGGCGACCTGATTGCGACGGCGCACGAGGTCGAGCAGCTTCTCAACGGCGTCGTGCCTCCCGAGCAGATCGCCGAAATCATGCAGCAGGTGCGCTCGAAGTCCCTGCAGTCGATCTGGATCAAGCTGGGCGAGGTCCCCGAACTCTCGACCGCGCAGTATCTCGCGAAAGAGCACCCGCAGGTTTCGGCGTTGGTTCTCTCCCGCACGCCGCCTCATTATGCGGCTGCCGCACTCAAGATGCTCCCAGGCCCGCTGCGCAACGAGATCATGCGCCGGATGCTTTCGATGAAAGTCGTGCTCGAACGGCCGATCCAGCTTCTCGAAGGCGCCGTCAAAGAAGAGCTGCTCTACAAGAGCGCGAAGAATGCCGGCCCCACGATTCACGCCCGCCTTGCCGACATCATCAACAAGATGGAACGCAAGCAGATGGACGAGATCCTCTCCGATCTCGACGCCCACCGCCCGAAAGAAGCGGAAATGGTGCGAAGCCTCCTGTTCACCTTCGACGATCTCACCAAGCTCTCGCCGCCAGCGCTTGTCACACTGTTCGATGGCGTTCCGACCGACCGCACCATTATGGCGCTCTATGGCGCGGAGCCGCGGATGATCGAGCTCATCCTGGAAGCGACCCCAGGCCGCGCACGGCGCATGATCGAGCAGGAAGTCGCCACCGGCAAAAAGCCTTCGGCCAAGGAAATTCAGAAAGCACGCCGCGCCATTGCCGACACCGCCATGGAGATGATCGAGAAGGGCATCATTGAAATCGGCAATCCCGAAGAGGAAGAGGATTGATGGCCGACGAGTACACCGAGATCCGCGAATCCGGCGGCCAGCCCGGAACCGACAAGCTCCTCGAGCCCCCCAAGCTCGAAGTCGAGCGCCTGCACGTTCTGAAAGGAATTCTCGAACGTCTCGTAACCACGCTCTCGGAGCGGTTCCGCGAATATTGCAACGTGCCCTCGTCGTTCTTCGTCAACCAGCTCGAAAGCGGCAACTCGTGGGACGTGCTCGAATCCTACGAAGACAGCATTGCCGGCATCTACTATTGCCGTCAGTGGGATAGCAAAATCGTTGTCGGCTTCGATCGCCGCTTCATCTTCTCCCTCATAGACGCCGCATTCGGCGGGGACGGCTCGATGCCACCCTTCGAAGCCGACCGCCCGTTCACCTCTCTGGAAGCCCGCCTTGCGCGAAGCGTGTTGGGCATCGTCGTTCCCGAGCTCGAATATCTCATCTCCACGATCACGCCCGCGACCTTCGAACTCGAGAAGCTGGAAACCAAACTCGACTTCCAGATTCTCGGGCAGACCGATGTCCCCGTCATTGCCGTCCAGGTTCTGTTCCAGATCCTCGACAACGGCGGACGCATGTTCATGATCATTCCGCAGTCGGCGCTCTACCCGATCCGCAAACTGCTGGAGCGCAGCCGCGCCCTCGACGGCGCGAACGTGGACCCGGATTGGCAGAAAAAGATGCAGGACGGCCTTGCATCGGCAAGCATGGTCCTGACAGGCGTGCTGGAGGGCCCGGAGCTCACGCTGGGCGACATCGCCGCTTTGAAACCTGGTCAGATTCTACGCCTCAATGCCGATCCGAAGAGCCTGATCGGCCTCGAATGCCAGGACGAGCGCATCTTCTGGTGCCGTTTGGCCCAATCCAAGAGCCAGTTCGCTCTCGTTGTAGAGCAACCCATCGATCGCAAGCAGGAACTCGTTGCCGACCTCATCGGCACACCCGTCCGCGCCCCGCCGACGTAACGATACGGCAACGGTTGCGCCAGCACGTTCAGACAACGGCATTTTTATCAATCAGAATGCGGCCCTTTTCGCGCCGGTCGTAACGCATTGTTAGTCAACGCCGTGGAGTATCGTCGTTCATGTGACGAAACTTCAACGCGGGCAACAAGACATGGCAACGACCGACAGTGCGACCGGTGCTCACGATACCAGCAATGCTTCACTGGAAGAGCGCGCGGCGAAGCTCGTCAACCCCGCGTCTGGCATCGCCAACGATTACCTCAACCATTTCAACGAAATCCTGCTTCTGATCGAGAACTTGCCGACACTCCTCCCCGAGATGCTCGACGAGCTGCTCGAATGGCGCCCCGTCACCTATCGCGAATACTTCGCCAAGTCGGCACTGCCCGGCTCCGCAGCCGCCCTTGAGATCTACGAGGGCTTGGACGATGGCTTCCGCCGCGATTTCGAGAGCATCATCGACGGCATCAACGCCATGGCGACGGCCTCGATCGATGTCATTCGCGCCCATCGTGGCCCCGAAGGTGACATCGACCCGTCGCGCGTCTCGGACTTCTGCGAAAACGCGTCATGTGCCATCCGGAGCGCCCTCAATCGCGCATCCGACCTCGTCAACAATGGAAGGGACAACCCGGCCGAGACGCCGCAAGGCATGGCCGACCGCCTGATTCCGTGCGTCGCGTAAAACAAAGACAACAACGCCGTCGCTGAGGGACCCGCTCCATGGACGAGCTACTGAGAGACTTTCTGACCGAGACCACCGAGCACATCGAGGGTGCTGAAACGCAGCTCGTTCATTTCGAGCGCAACCCATCAGACGCTTCGCTGATCTCAAGCATCTTCCGGCTTGTTCACACCATCAAAGGCACGTCGAGCTTTTTGGGGCTAGAGCGCCTTGAGCGCGTCGGCCATGCCGCCGAATCCGTGATGGGTATGCTGCGCGACGGCGTCCCCCCCACGCAGCATTCTGTCACCATCATCCTCGCCGCCATCGACCGCATCAAAACGATCATCGAGGAGATCGGTCAGCACGGCGGCGAACCCCCGGGCGACGACAGCGAGATCATCAACGCGCTCGAAGCCTATTACGCAGCCGGAGCGGAAGCCGCCACCGCCGCAGCCTCGGTAGAAGCGAACGTCGAACTCGCCGCCCCGCAGGTTGCAGAGAGCACCCCGAGCGCCGAGCCTGAGCCCGTGGCCGCACCCGCAGCCGTCGCTGCGGAAGCGCCGAAGGCCGAAAAGGCGCCTGCCCAGCAGGAGCAGCCCGCCCCTACCGCCAAGCAGGAGGGAACTCAGGGTACGCAGGCGAAGACCGCCGCCAACCCGAATCAGGAAACCATTCGCGTCTCGGTGGACACCATCGAGCGCATGATGCAGCTCGTCTCCGAACTCGTCCTCTCGCGCAACCAGCTCCTGGAGCTGGCGCGCCACCGTGAGGACGACGCCATCAAGACGCCGCTTCAGCACCTGTCCACGCTGACCAGCGACCTACAGGATGCGGTCATGCGCGCGCGCATGCAGCCAGTCGGTCGCCTCTACGCAAACCTTCCCCGCCTCGTCCGCGAGCTTTCGACGAGCCTCGGCAAGAACATCGACCTCGTCACCGAGGGTGCCGATACCGAGCTGGACCGCCAGCTCATCGAGGTCATCCGCGATCCTCTGACCCACCTCATCCGCAACTGCGCCGACCACGGCATCGAAAGGCCGGAAGAACGCCTCGCAAGCGGCAAGCCCGAGCGCGGCGAGATCCGCGTTTCGGCGGCCCATGAGGCCGGCCAGATCACCATCGACATCGCCGACGACGGCAAAGGCCTCGACATCGAGCGCATCAAGGCGAAAATCACCTCGCAAGGCCTCGCGACGGAGCAGGATCTCCGCAGCATGAGCAACGAGGAGATCTATCGCTACATCTTCGAGCCCGGCTTCTCCACGGCTCAGGTCGTCTCCAACGTCTCCGGCCGCGGCGTCGGCATGGACGTCGTACGCTCCAACATCGAAGCCATCGGCGGATCGGTGTCGCTGTCGTCCGCACCCGGCAAGGGCAGCCGCTTCTCGCTCCGCATCCCGCTGACGCTCGCCATCGCACCGGCCCTTATCATCGAGGTCGCGGGCCAGCGCTTCGCGCTTCCCCAGACGTCGGTCGTCGAGGCCGTCAGCCTCGGCAAGAACTACAAGGACCTGATCCAGAACGTTCAGAACGCGCTTGTTCTGAAGTTGCGCGAGGAGGTCATTCCCGCCGTCGAGCTACGCGATGTCGTCGGCTTCTCCGCTGCGAGCGAGAACGAGGAGGCTGAAAAGCTCGCCGTCGTCATGCGCGTCGGCACGGATTCGTTCTGCATCATCGTGGACGGCGTCGCCGACATTCAGGAAATCGTCGTCAAGCCGCTTTCCGCTTCGCTGTCTCACCTCAAGGTCTTCAGCGGCCACACCATCCTGGGCGACGGCTCCGTCGTCCTCATCCTCGATCCGGCAGGCATCGGCGCCAACCTCGGCATCGAGAAGTCGACCGAGAAGAAGCGGACCGATCTGCGCGACCAGGGCGCCCTCGAACGCCGTCGCCTCGTTATGTTCCGCGCAGGCCCCGGCGCACCGAAGGTTCTGCCGCTGTCGCTCGTATCGCGCATCGAGATGGTCGAGACGAGCCGCATCGAAAGCTCCGACGGCCGCCTCATGGTCCTGCTGCAGGGCCGCCTGATGCCGATCGTGCCGATCTCGCATCACATCGACATGTCGAAGCCATCCTATCCCGTGCTGGTGATCGCCACCGAGAAACGCTCGATTGGCCTCATGACGGACGAAATCGTCGACATTCTCGAAGAAAAGCTCGAAATCCAGCTCGCAAGCGCCAACTCCGACATCGTCGGCTCCGCGGAAATTCGCGGCGAAGCGGTAGAGCTGCTCGACGTATCGCACTTCATCCGGATGGCAGACCCGCCGACCAGCACTGGCACAAGCCCTCAGCGCGTTCTCTTCGCGGCTGACGATCAGCTCGTCCGCGACATGCTCTGTCCCGCGCTCGCCGCAGCAGGCTACAACCTGTCAGCCGCCGCAATCCCGGCCGACATCAACGAGCTTGTCGGGCAGTTCTCCGCCTACGATGCCGTGATCGTCGATTTCGACGCGCCGGCTTTTGCCCTCCCCGGCGCCCTCGCTGCATTGAGAGACCGCAAGAATGCGAGCCTCGTTCCGATCGTCGGCGTGGCGACCCACCCCACGACGCGTGCGGCGCATAAAGCGACAGACAACGGCCTCGTCGCGCTCCTGAGCAAGCACGACCGCCAATCGCTGCTCGAGACGCTCGCGTTCGCACTCGATGCCGCCGCCGACGCTAAGGCTTCCAGCATGGAGCTTGCCGCATGAGCAGCATGAGCGCCGCCGTCCAGATGGTTTCGGATGTTCCGACCGCAGGCGAAGAAAGCTATTTCACCGTGTTTGCAGGCGGCGAGGCCTTCGGCCTTTCCGTCCTCCAGGCTCAGACGATCTTCCGCATCACGAGCGTAACGCCGATCCCGCTCGGCCCGGCCGACATCGTGGGCCTGGTGAACCTGCGCGGAAAGATCGTCACTGCCGTTAGTCTCCGCCGCCGCCTCGGTATCCCGATGGACGACGTGCAGAACGCGCTCGCGATCGGCATCGAGCACAAAGGCGAAAACTTTGCCCTCATCGTCGACGAGGTGGGCGATGTCCTCACCCTCGACGCTTCGATGAAGGTGCAGATCCCCGCTCATTTCGATCCGGCCCGTTCGCGTCTCATGACCGGGCTTTACAAGGTCGGCAATCTTCTGATCCCCGCTCTTAACATCGGGGCCCTCTTCGACTTTACGAACTGATGCGTACTTCTGTGTAGGTGAAGGTGAGTATCATGAAGACAGCTTTGGTGGTGGACGATAGCGCGTTCATTCGCAAGATCGCCCGTCAGATCCTCGACGGCATGGGATTCGAAGTGACCGAAGCTCAGGACGGCGAAGACGCGCTCACGCAGTGTCAGGCCGAACTTCCGGATCTCATCTTGCTCGATTGGCACATGCCGGTCATGAGCGGCCTCGAATTCCTGCACAAGCTTCGCAAGATGCCGGGTGGCAGCGATCCTCAGGTTGTCTTCTGCACGACCGAGAACACGCGTGACAAGATCATCACGGCGCTCGAAGCCGGCGCGACCGAATACATCATGAAGCCGTTCGACCAGGAAATCATCCGCACCAAGCTCGAGCAGATCGGCATGGTTTGAGACGTCCTTCGATGCCTTGCGGTCCCCGCGAGAGAACGAACCGCAACAGGCTCAACCTTCTGGATCAGTGAAGCGTACCATGTCCCAAGCTTTCGAAGCTCTTTGCGAATTCCTGCGCCGCTCATCCGGATTGGTGATGGAGAGTTCCAAGCAGTATCTCGTCGAAAGTCGCGTCATGCCGATCGTGCGGCGTGAACGGCTCTCCGGTCTCGACGAACTCGTGCTTATCCTGCAGCGCAAGCAGTCGCCCAAGCTCGCCAAGGACGTCATCGAGGCGATGACGATCAACGAGACGTACTTCTTCCGCGACAAGACACCGTTCGATCAGTTCCGCAACGTCATCCTGCCCGCCCTCATTGCCTCGCGCCAGAAGGATCGCCGCCTACGCATCTGGTCGGCCGCCGCATCGTCCGGGCAGGAAGCCTACTCGCTCGCGATGATTCTCGACGAGCATGCGGCCAAGATGCCGGGCTGGAAGATCGAGATCGTCGGCACCGACCTCTCCGAGCAGGTGCTCGAAAAGGCACGCAAAGGCATCTACTCGCAATTCGAAGTCCAGCGCGGCCTGCCGACCCCCATGCTGCTCCGCCACTTCAATCAGATCGGCGAAAGCTGGCAGATCTCCGAAGCGATGCGCAGCAAGGTGACCTTCCGCCAGCTCAATCTCCTGTCGGACTTCACGTCTCTCGGACGCTTCGATCTGATTTTCTGCCGCAACGTGCTCATCTACTTCGATGCCGCACTCAAGGCCGACATCCTCACCCGTATGACGCGCATCCTCGCGCCCGACGGCTTCCTGACGCTTGGCGCCTCCGAAAGCCTGATCGGTCTCAAGACGGATCTCGTGGCGCATCCCGAGCAGCGGGGCATCTTCGTTCGCCAGACGAGCGCTCCACAACCGCAGCTTCAAGCCGCTCGGCCCGCCACGCCGCAGCCACCGGCCAATGCCCTGCCACCTGGCTTCGCCGCAACCGCCATGGCCGCTGCACGCCTGCGCACAACCGGCTGAGAAATTATTTCATGAAGAGAAGAGCGCGTCGGAATCAAATCCGGCGCGTTTTGTCGTTCTCGCCGTCCTTGTTGGACATGGCAAGCTCGCTTCCACGGCCCAGTTGTGCGGCGCGCGCCATGTCCGCCACCCGCTCCGACGTCAGCCTGTCCGCTTCTGAGAGCGCGAGCAGCGCATCGCTTGCCGCGCGAGAAAGCGCGGCTGCAGTGGTCGTGCCGACCGCCTCGCGCTCGGCCCGTTGCGCCTCCGCCATCTCCGCGCCGGTACCGGCCTGTTCTCCCGCGGACCGCATCGCGCGCGCCATCCGCTTTTGAATGAGGTCCGTCACACGTTGCGCACCCTGGTCGCGATCGCCGCTGGCTGACGTTGCAGCCGCCACAAGCTGCGCTACCCGATCGGTTCCCTCGCCCTGCGCGAGTTGAACGGCCGCCGGATTACCGATCCACTGCGCTTCGGCGGTCCGTCTGCGTACGAGGCCGGGAAGCACCTCGCCGCCCGCCTTGTTGTACTTCTGAAAGATTTCGCGCACCGTATCGAGGTCGCCGGCCCGCACGGCCTCGCCAAGGCCACTGCGAACCCATGTGGTCCCCGCGTTGTAGGTGAGCGACGTCAGGGCCGCCTTCGTCCCTTCGTCGACATGCGGGGCCGCACGATCGACAATCTGGCGGGCTTCCGAAATCTCGGCCTTGAAACGGCGTTCCGCTTCGGCACGATCGATCACCTCGCCGTCGAAGCGCGCCCGCGTCCCATATCCATTCGAGAACTGGGCATAATCCCAGGAGGCCTTCGGCGTGAAGCCCTCAAAGTTGCGGATCGCATCCAGATAATAGCTGTGCATGGCAGGGGTCTCTGGCCTCCGACCTATCTTGTTAAGGGCAGGCGCTTGCGCAAGGCTGATCCCACGGCGCGTCCATCATGATGAAGGCCGCCTCCTCACCCATGTCCCGAGGGTATCCGGCCCGGACTTGGCACGGCAGTTGCGTAAAACGGATCATGTCTTCGTTTGGTGCAACCATGCAGCTTTCTCCTAACCTTCGCGCCCGCATCTCCGCCCTCGGCGAACTCTCTCGCCCGCTCGGCGAAACGCGCGCCACAGTCCTTGCCCGTGCCCTCGCCGGTGCTGTCGCAAACGACGTTGCGCGCGGCCGCGATCCGGAAGCCACCATCGACGATTGGATCCGCCGCATCGCGACCGAGATCGCCGCCCGCGAGCCCACACCTGCCAAGTCGACGCCCAGAGGGCCCCGGCGCCTCGCAGACGTCCTGCCCGAGGTCCACTAGCGAGAGAGGTCGATCCTCGACTGCGACAGCGACACAGCATGGTTTATGCGCGCTGACCGCGCGTCCCGCCCCGGCACACGCGACCTGTACAATTTGAAGCAACTTTTCCTCCTCCCTCTAAGTGGCCCTCAAGACCACTACGGTAGAAAGGATGAGGCTGCTGCAAAGTCGCAGCAGGTCACCAATAATAAGTTGCAGGGTCGGGCCTACAATGTTCCAGAAAGTCAACGCGACTATGCTTCGTCAGCGCCGCGATAACATTCGTGAGTGGCTTGAAGAAGAAGCACCTTATACGGATGTCGATCAGCGCCATCTCGATGCGCACACACCGGAGCGGGCCTATTGGCACCATGGCTATCAGGCCGCGCTCACGGACATCCTGGCTATGCTCGTCCCTGAAGCCGGAAAAACCGACACCTCGGACATTCAAAATTAGTTCCGGCAGGCCGGTCGGGATGCATCCGGTTTCCGGGCGGCTGGAAATCGTGAAACAGCTCGCATTCGGCGTGGAAAGCAGCCTCCATCGAGGTCAAGCATCTGTACTTGAACAGATTGCCTGAGCCGATGAGCTGAAGCAGCCGATCGCGAATATCGCTGTCGGCGCGCCCCACGTAGTCGACATAGAACCGGCCATCCGGCCCTTTGTGTCCCAACACGAAGGCACCGGGCGCGACGCGCGGGATGGAGTTGGTAATATCGTCGTAAGCGAGCCGGAAAGGCCCGAGAAGTCCTGTGCTTGACATCGCTCTCGCCGCTCTTGGACCAGACGGAAACGGAACCACGCTCATCACGCAACTCGCACCAAAAACGCCTACACGCGAAACACACCTAACGACCGATTAAACATAGACGCCATCGACGCCCTTGTGAGCGGCGGACGTGTTGTCATCGTTACCGCCGGAACCGGATCTTTGATGATCGCCGCCCGGGGGTCGGCCCGAACGTCCATCACCTGATGAATCCTGCGACCCCTGGTTTTGGTTCCCAGCCTCTTGGAATGCAGCCGAACCGTTGTCGCCAGACGCCGCAAAGCCACCCGACCGTACGCTGTCGCCCTGCACCGCGGTAATCGTCTCCACCGTATAGCCTGCCGCCGAAAGCGCGCTCGTGAGCTTCGCCTGCTCCCGCTCGATGAGCGCCCTCGTCTCGGCGTGCTGCGCCTCCACATGGATGGAAATCACGTTGTCCTTGAGCTGCATCCGCACGGTGACCGCGCCGAGATTCGCGGGCTTCAGTTCCAGGTTGAGCACCTTCACCACACCCTCGGATGACCGCTCGCCAAGACCGTCTGCAGCCAGCTCCGAACGGATGCGGGCAGCGATCTGATCGCCGACGGGATCGTGAGAGACAACCACACCCGGTGCGCCGCGCGCGACGTTTGTCGCCTGAAGTCCAACACCCTGCATAGCGGAAGCAAAGTTGGCGCCTGTCGTCTGCCCGCCAGTGCCCGGGCCCGAGTTCCGCCCCTCCTGCTGGCGGCCCTCTTGCCCCTGCTCCCCAAGCCCGGCTCCGCTCTGTCCCCGTCCCTCGGCAGCGAAGAGCGCGCCGCGCCGTCCCGTTCCGAGTTCCGTTCCGAAGCGGGAAACATCATCGCCTTGGGCTTGGACACGCGTGCGCTCGAGGCTCTCGCCTGCAACATCGGCCTGAGAGGACAACGCCGCCACATTGTTCGCAGCATTGGAGTCAACCCGCACTGTCGCTGCAAGATCCTGCTCCTGCGCGAGCGCGCTCGCGAGTTCCGGAGACATGCGAGCGAGCGCGAGATGGCGCTCCTGTCCAAGCACCGTGACAACCGTTGCGCCGGCGGTCGCGTTCGCCGCCTGCGCACCATCCGATCTCATGATCGCAAGAAGACGCACCGCGTCGAAGACCTCTCCGTCATTATCCACCATGCCTGGAAGCACGGGGCCGCTTTCCGTGTCCCCGCTTGCTTGTGCCGCGGCCTCACCCTGCCCCAGCAGCGCCTGCAACCGCGCAACGAGCGATATCGGCTGAGCCGCGGCCATACCCGCCTGGCTCGTTGGGGCGCTGCGCGGCGTCTCGGCTGGCTGCACCGGAGGCGCGCCGGTCGACGCCGCGTTTTGCTCGGCCATGCCGATCTCCGTGCCGGTCTCAGACGTTTGCGGATCGGAGTTCGACTGCGTCTTATCCTGCCCCTGCCCACGAGGACGAAAATGAGCTGCATCCGGAGAACCCTTCGCCGCATGGTCGAGCGTATCGCGGAACGACGCCCCGCCACGCTCGCCGCCCGCCCCCGAACCCGAAGGCCGTGAAGACGACGGCGACGACAATCCTTGTGTCAAAGCCTGTGCAGCGGTCACTAGAGCGACCCTCCCAAAAGCGTATCGACTTCCGACAGCAAAGTCTGAGCGTTGCTAACCGATGGCGGAACCTCGGCATCCGGCGCCTCTCCGACCTCCGGCCATGCACCGACCGACCTCGAAACAGCAAGTGCCGCAGCATGAACTTCCCGATCGGCCGCATCGAGTGCCGTCACATCGACCTCGCGAAGCAAAGCCACACCCGTCTCGAATTCATCCGTCGCAACGCGCGCCGCACCTTCGTAAAGTAGCGCGCGCGCCATCTGCCGGCTTCCGGCATGCGAAAGCTCGCGCGCCTTTTCGGCCGCAAACTTCGCGATGTCGAGATTGCCGCCCTTCGTCGCCTCTTGCGCAATCGCAAGATAAAGGCCGACGCGCTCACCGGCCGGCACCTTCATCAATTCGTTCTGCGTGCGCGAAATCCATTCCGACGCACGCTTGAAGTCCTGTCGTGCCACACCGGCAAAAAACTGGCGGCGGAAGTTCTGCGCAAACAGCGATCTCGGAAATCTGCGCGAATACTGGTCCGTCAAAAGATCGAAGCGCTCGAGTTCGCCTTCGCGCGCAACGAGCAGGATCTCCTGTCTCAGCGCGGATTCCTCGATCAGCGTGCCGGGCGCCAAAAGACGCGCCTCATCCAATCGCTGAATGGCGTCCTTGGAATTCGTTCGCGCGAGCAACGTCCCTTGAATCAGCGCAACCATCCCGCCGAGGACAGGATCGAGATCACGCGCTTTGACCGGATGCAAAAGGCCAAGCGCGTCCCTCTGGCGCCCCTCGCCGTACGCAAGCGCGCCGCGCAAAAGCCGACGCTCCACGTATGGCGTTTTGGTTCGGCCGATAACGATTTTCAAAACCGCTGGATCGCCGCCGGACAGCACGAAGAAGACGGCCGCACGCACGTTGCGCACATCGTCCCAAACCTGGACGGGAAGGCCGCGCAATCGGCTGCCGAGCTCGCTCAGGATCTCCCGCTGCCGCTCGTGCGCCGTGATGCTGCCAACCGCAACTTCATCCTGAACCGAGCGCAGCGCACGGATAAGAATGTAAGGCTGCTGATCCGCTTCCACCGCGGGCGCCTCGGGCCACAGCGGAACGACGGGAGCGGCAACCTCCGCTCCCTCTGCGTCGGCCTCGACCTCTTGCTGCGCATCGGCGGCGAGCACCAGCGAACAACCAAGCGTCAAAACAGAAGCCGCGAGAACAATCGCACGGAACATCATGACGGATCGTCCCTGATCAGGATCTCGATGCGACGATTCTCTGCCGCATTCGGATCGGATTCGATCTTGAGGTCGCGATCTGCGCGCCCTTCGATGCTCTCGAAGCGACTCTCGTCCACGCCCCCGCGCGCCAGCATGTAATAGGCAACCTTTGCGCGCGACATCGACAGCCGCCAGTTGTTGTTTCGCTCGCTGCGGAACGGCCGAGCATCGGTATGACCGCGCACCACGATACGCCCCTCGCGCTCGGCCAGAACCTTCGCGACCTTCTCCATCACGACGACCATCTCGGGTTTCGGTTCTGCGGAAGCGCTTGCAAACATGCCAAAACGAAAATCGTCCGTCAGACTGATCAGAAGTCCGTCAGCCACCTTCTCGACCTCGATGCTGGGTCTCTTCTCCGGAGAGATGCCGGCAAGCTCTTGCCCGAGTTCCGCCTTGAGCGTGCTCACCTCCCGAGATGCGGCCTCCTCCGCCGCAGAGGGAGGCGCTTTCGCCATTGCATCCGGCGTATCTGCAGGATCCGGTTGAAGGCCGGGTTCGTCCAAAGTCAGCGGCGCGCGCTCACCTGTCTCGGGAATGACCTGGCGGTCGGCAAACGGCTCAAACGGATTGCTGAAGCCTTCGCCGCCTCGCGCTGTCGTTTCGGATTGCCCTTGCGTGCCCTGCTCCGCGTCCCCCTGAGACGCTTCCTGCGAAAGACGCGCGAGAACTCCGTAAGGATCGTTGAACAGTTCTTCTTCCGCCTTCTGCGGATCGCCCTCTTCGAGCGTGCCATCGCCGCCGCGTTTATGGCCGCCCTGTTGCGTATCCTTGCCCTCGACGTCGCTAACCGTGGCCCCTTTATCGGTCGGCCCCTCGGTTAAAGGGGTCGACTGTGCGGCATCCTTTTCTTCCTGCACACCTTTGCGTGTGGGAATCTTCGAGTTGAGTTTCATCGGGTTGAAGTAGGTGGCGATCTGCTGGATTTTCTCCTTGTCGGAGACGTTCAGCAGCCACATCACGAGGAAGAACGCCATCATCGCCGTCATCAGGTCGGCAAAAGCGATCTTCCACGCGCCACCGTGATGGCCCTCGTCACCATCTCCCCCACGGCGCCGGACAATAACGACCTCATGCGGAACTTGGCTGTCGCTCATTCCTCGCCTCCAGTCGAGTGAGGCACGCTTTCGGGCTCCGCGACAGGATTTTCCGCACGCGAAAGACCGGAGGGTGTAGGCACCGCCCCTGCCTCGAGGAACTCACCCCAAGCACCGATGCGTGTTTCGAGAACCGTTTCATCCGCATGGACAACGAGATCGACATGCTCAGACACAACGAAGCTCAGAGCAGCATCCACCTCGCCGACACGAGCCTGCAGCGCCGAAAGAAGATCGGACGGTCCGGAAACCGCAACGCGCGCATACGTGCCTTTCGCCAGCATTTCCGAGAGCGTTTGTGAGAGAGCCGAAACGGCTGCGCGGCGAACCTCATCGGCGAAAATCGGCTTCAGAATTCGTCCGACCTGCTGCGCAACCCGTCGTTCGACATCCACCAAGCCAGCGTTAAGGAGTTCACTGAGCCGCGCGCCCTCGTCGAGGGCCCACTTCTGCCGTTCCGACGCAAGCCTCTCCTCAAAAGCTGCATCTTTGGCAGCAAGCAATGCCGCATATTCCGCGTCCGCCGCAGCGCGTCCGTCCAGAATGCCGCGCGTGCGCGCTTCTTCTATGCGCGCCTCAGCTTCGGTGGCCGCGTTGCGTCCCAGCCGCCCTGCATCGTCCTTTGGCCGAACGGGATCTCCGGAAATCTCCGTGAGATAATGACGGACCGGAAAAGTAGCCGTCATGCCGCACGCTCGCGCATCCACTGCTTGAGAATGTTGGCGGCCTGCTCTTCATCGAGCTGCACCATCTGCTCAAGCCGGCGCTGCGAAAGACGCATCACATCGCTCGTGATGTCTTCGATAAGGTTCGGCTCGCGTTGCGCCTTAATGCCGAGCAGCTCGGCAGTCGCAGCCGACTGTGCAAGCATTGGATCGCCGTCGTCGTTGGCCGTCAGGAGCGAGCCGTCATCGGCCTCCCCGTCCGCAGCCAACGCGCCACCCGCCACCTGGTCCTCACGCTGTTCGAGCAGCGCCCGCGTGACCGGTCGGACGCCGAACATCACGACGATGAAGACCAAGCCGAGCACGGTGAGCGCCTTGATAAGCCCCGTCGCAAGCCCGATCAGCGGCCCCACCAGGTTTGCCGAGCCGGACATGTCGGCCAAGCGAGAATCCTCGGCAAACTCGACAGCGACCACGCTGATCTGATCGCCGCGCTCGGTGTCCACGCCCGCCGCCGTCGCGACAAGGCGTTCCATCTCTTTAATCTGCGCCTGAACCGCATCTGGGTCAGCCGAAACCCCGAGCGTCTCCAAGAGTCGCTTCCGGTTTACGACGACGGCGATCGTCAGGGCGTCGATGCGATAGCCTTCGCTGATCGTCGATGTCGTCTTCGAATTCAGCTCGAAATTGCTGAGATCCTCGCGCCGTTCGTTCTTGCGCAACGACTGATCGCCACCGGCACCGTTCGCACCTTGATCCGGCACGTTCTGCTCGACGCCGACCGGATTGCGCGATGTCGAATCCTGCTGGCTGCCGCTTTCCTTCACTACGCGAAGAGAGCGCTCGACGCGTGAATCGGGATCGAACGTCGTCTCGTTGGTCTGGCGCTTGTCCATGTTCAGGCGCGCAGCCACGCTGACCTCGAAGTTGTCGAACCCGAGATAAGGTGTGAGCGTCTTGCGAACATTGTCGCCGAGATCTTTCGAGATCGTCTTTTCGAGCTCGATCATGCGGCTCGATGCGGTCGATGCGCCGTCTCCTGCCGAGGCGAGCACCGTGCCGTCGGTATGAAGAACGCTGATATCGTCGATGGTAAGCCCCGGAACCGCGGCGGCAACGAGATGGCGAATGGCGCGCGCAGTCGAAGCGTCCGCCGCCACTTCCGTCCGAATGACGACGGAAGCCGAGGCCGGTTGCCGCCCACGGCGGAAAGAGCCCGTTTCCGGCAGCACGATGTGCACGCGCGCAGCCTTCACACCCTTCATGGCCTGGATGGTACGCGACAGCTCTCCTTCGATGGCCCGGACGCGCGTCACCTCTTGCATGAAGGACGTGAGACCGATGGGACCGAGCTTGTCGAACAGCTCGTAACCGGCGTTCGAGCTTGCAGGCAGACCTTTTTCCGCCAGAAGCATTCTGGCCTGCGCGGTCTCGCCGCGCCGAACCATAACTCGCGTGCCCTCGGAATTGACGTCGAAGGCAATGCCGGACTCGCGCAGCGCCGCGCCGATACGGCTCACGTCCTGCGAATTGAGACCGGAGTAAAGGGTCTCCATATCCGACCGGCTGAGATAGTAGCTGCCAAGCCCAACCGCAGCGAACACGGCAAGACCGACGACACCGAGCGCAGCAAGGCGCCTCGGGCCCAGGGCAAGCAGATTGCCCCAAAGTCTCTCCAGTTGTTCAACCCCGAGCATTGCTCAGCCAGCCCCCAAGCCAACCCATTGTGCGCCTTATCGGAATGGTGCACCGGGATTCTGAGGGATCAAGCTTGCGTGGGGTTTGCCGCATCACACGTTTGCGCCGAAAAGAAGCGGAGCGACGCGTGGCATCACCGCCCCTTCTGCCTCCGCCCAGCGCCTGGCGCGCCACGCGAAAATACGAAGGCCACGCCGGGGCGGGGTGGCGTGGCCTTCTCGGGGGCTCGGGTGTGATGGGAAGCCGGGCCCTGGAAATCTCTAGTTTAGCTCTGGAACAGTCTGAGGATCATCTGAGCCGACTGGTTGGCGATACCAAGCGCTTGCACACCGAGCTGCTGTCGGACTTGCAGCGCCTGCAATCGCGTCGATTCCTCGTTCATGTCCGCATCGACGAGCTGGCCGATACCCACATCGATCGAATCGATGAGCTTGCTCACGAAGTCCTTCTGCAAGCTGATTCGCGACTTGGCAGCACCGAGAAGCGTGGCCGCATCGGTCATATCGCGAAGCGCCTTGTCGACGATCACCATCATGTCTTCGAGCAACTGAAGATCAGCGGGATCGTCCGTAAGGCTGGCGATGTTGAGGCCCGTGGATTCGCCAGCGATCGAAATATCGTTGGCAGGAGACGTGCCGCTCGGCAGCGTGTGAACCTTGTCGAGCAGGCCGCCAGCAGAAGCTGAGGTCCCCAAATCGAACATCATGGTGCCACCGGGACCGACGTCCACCTCGATCGTACCGATTGTAATCGTCCCGGTGCTGTCGCGCGAGAAAGAGGCGACGATCGTCTTCGACGTAGGCCCCGTATCCGAGTTGCCTACCAGCCAGTTCTCGCCGGAAAACACCGCGGATTGAGCCGTGTTCCGAAGCTCGGCCTGAAGCTCGTTGATCTCGCTCTGGATCTTTCCGCGGTCGAGACCGGGAGCACGAGCAGCAACCAGCTTGGCGTGAATTTTACTGACGGTCTCGATGGCGCTGTTGAGCGCCGTCACCGCCACTTCGACGGTTGCGGCACCAAGCCCGAGAGCGTCCTGAACCGTCGAGACCGCCATGTTGTCGCTGCGCATGGTCGTTGCGATCGACCAGTAAGCCGCGTTGTCGGAGGCATCCTTGACCCTGAGACCCGTGGAGACACGGTTCTGCGTGACCAACAAATCCTTGTTGGTCTGGCTCAGGGTCTGCAGCGCGGTCATGGCCGCGATGTTCGTGTTGATGCTGCTCATGCCAGCGCCCCTTTACCGATTCGTAAGCCATTGTTTCTTTCGAACCTTGTGTGGGGATTGCGAGCATAACTGAGGGTCAGTCGTCGGGAGTTTGGCTGCGCAAAAAGGCAAAAGCCGCGCTCCGGGAAGGAGCGCGGCTTTCGCCTTGGAAGCGGTTAGAGCGAGGCTTACTGGAAGAGCCTCAGGATCATCTGAGCGGACTGGTTGGCGATACCGAGTGCCGAGATACCGAGCTGCTGGCGAACCTGGAGAGCCTGCAATCTGGTGGATTCCGCGTTCATGTCGGCATCCACAAGCTGCCCGACACCTGTGTCAATCGCGTCCATCAGGCTCTGCGCAAAGTCCTTCTGAATGTCGATACGGGTCTTGACCGCACCGAGCGAGCTGGCCGCGTCGGTCATCTTCTCGATGGCGACGTCCACACCCTTGAGCATCGCTTCGAGATCGGCGAGGTCTTCGGCATTGTCTTCAAGCGCGGAAATGTCGAGGTCAAGCACGGTGACGGTGTCGCTGCCCGTAGCCAGCGCGATTTCGCCGTCCAGGATGCCGCCCGTCGAAGCGCCCGTGCTCGACGTCGAGTCGACCAGACGAGTGGCTTCGAGGTCGACGGTAATGGTGCCGATGGAGATCGTCCCGTCGGAAGCGCGCGAGAAGGACGACACAATCGTGCGGTTGTCGTCCGCCGCATCTGCGCTGTCGCTCTTCAACCAGTTCTGGCCGTTAAAGGTCGCGCTGTCGACGACGGCCTTGAGCGACTCCTGAAGCTCCGTGATTTCGCTCTGGATCTTGGTGCGATCCACGCCCGGCGTACGGGCTGCAACGAGCTTGTCTTTGATCTTGCCCGCGATCGTGATCGCGCTCTCGATGCCCTTGGCGGCGATTTCCGCCGTGGCGGCGCCGAGGCCAAGCGCGTCGGCCACCGTCGAGATGGAGGAGCGGTCGCCGCGCATCGTGGTCGCAATCGACCAGTAAGCGGCGTTGTCCGATGCATCCGCAACGCGGAAACCCGTCGAGACACGGTTCTGCGTCGTAAGAAGTTGCTTGTTGGTGCTGTTGAGGCTCTGCAACGCGGTCATCGCCGCGATGTTCGTGTTAATGCTGCTGCCCATGTCAGGTTTCCCTTCCGACCCGTATGTCCCGCTCCAAGTCGGGCTTTCAGAATCGAAGGTAGGGCAGCTTTACTTACCGAACTGTTAATGGGTGTCCCAAAATGCGCATTCCGTACTTAAGGGTACCCTGACCACCTTACTGAGCGGGCCTAAAGCAGAAAGGCCGCATCCCGTGGGACGCGGCCTTCCAAAATCGGAGTGGGTTCGAAGGGACCGAACTTTACCGGAAGAGCGACAGGATCGACTGGGCACTCTGGTTGGCGATGCCGAGAGCCTGGATGCCGAGCTGCTGGCGAACCTGCAGAGCCTGAAGGCGGGTCGACTCTTCGTTCATATCCGCATCGACGAGCTGACCAACACCCTTGTCGATTGCAGACATGAGGCTATCCGCGAAGTCCTTCTGGATGTCGATGCGCGTCTTGACCGCGCCGAGCGTGCTCGCTGCATCCGTCATCTTCTCGATGGCGGCGTCAACACCCGAAATCATGGCTTCGAGGTCAGCGAGATCGTCTTCCGTGTCCTCAAGCGCAGAAATGTCGAGGTCGAGAACGGTCACCGTATCGCTGCCCGATGCCATTGCAATCTCGCCATCGAGAATACCGCCGGTTGAAGCGCCCGTGCTCGCCGTCGAGTCGATGAGACGCGTTTCGCCGAGGTCGACCGAGATGGTGCCGATCGAGATCTTGCCGTCGGAGCCGCGCGAGAAGGACGACACGATCGTACGTGCACTTTCCTCGCTGCTATCGGTCTTCAGCCAGTTCTGGCCGTTGAAGCTTGCGCCATCGACGACAGCCTTGAGCGATTCCTGAAGTTCGCCGATTTCTGCCTGGATCTTGGAGCGATCGACGCCCGGCGTGCGGGCGGCGAGCAGCTTGTCCTTGATCTCGCTGGCGATCTTGATCGCGGACTCGATGCCCTTGGAGGCAATTTCGGCCGTCGCGGAGCCGAGGCCGAGCGCGTCCGAAACCGTCGAGATCGACTGACGATCGTTACGCATCGTGGTCGCGATCGACCAGTAAGCGGCGTTGTCGGAGGCGCTGGAAACGCGCAGACCCGTCGAAATGCGGTTCTGCGTCTGAAGAAGTTCGGAGTTTGTCGACCGGAGGGTCTGCAACGCGGTCATTGCCGCGATGTTGGTGTTGAGGCTACTCATATCGCTACTACCCTTACACTACGCTACGCACCAGGCCGTAACGACGGCCAATCATTTCACCGCGGCGGCGTGCGGAGGGTGTCCCCCTAACCCAGCTGCCACATACTTCAGCATAACGAGGATATATTGCGCCCCGGTTAATAAGGGTCGCGGCTTTCAGCCGGGTCGGGTTGAGGATACCCCCATCAAGGGAACGATCGGACGAGCCCGCCCACCAGCAGGTTCCAGCCGTCAATCAGCACAAAGAACAGTATCTTAAAAGGCAAGCTCATGACCGTCGGCGGCAGCATCATCATGCCCATGGACATGGTTAAGGTTGCGACAAGAAGGTCGATGACGAGAAACGGCAGCACGACGAGAAAGCCCATCTCGAAGCCTCGTCGGAGCTCCGAGATCATGAAAGCCGGGATCAGCACCCTGAGCTCGATTTCCGCATTCTCGTCGCGCGGACCGAAGCGCTCCTCGGCAAGATCCTGAAACAGCTCGAGGTCCCGCGGCCTGACATTGGCCTGCATGAACTCACGCAGCGGCTGGGTAATCTGTGTATAGGCCTCCTCCTCGCTGATCTGGTTCTCCATGAACGGCTTGAGGCCGTTCTGCCAGGCCCGGTCGAACGTCGGAGCCATGACATAGAACGTGAGGAAGAGTGCGAGACTGACGAGCACCATATTGGCCGGCGTCGTCTGCAAACCGATCCCCGAACGCAGAAGAGACAACACAATCACGAAGCGCGTGAAGCACGTCACCATGACGAGAAGGCCCGGCGCCACCGAGAGAACGGTAATCAGGAGAACGATCTGCACCATCCGCCCGGTGGTGCTCTGTTCGTCGGACGGGATCAGGTTCTCAAGGTTAAGCCCCTGCGCCAGTGCAACACCGGGAAGAAGAACGAAGATCAGAATGAGAAGGGCGCGAAGCGTCATTCCACGACCACTCCATGGATGATGATATCCTTGATGCGGCCGGGATCGCGAATGGCAGCGCGGTCTCTGAAGTCCTCCCGCAGGTTCTGAAACCCGCTCGCCCCCTGGAATTGGGACAGCGTCGTGGTTCTGAGATAAGCGAGAATGTCCTCGGCAAGCTGAGCAGCCAACAGATCGGAACCCGGCTGTGTGTCGTCGACCAGGATCGACGCCTCGACGCGCATCCACGCGGTCGAGGGCTCGGAAAGGTTGGCGACAATCGGCGCAAGCGCCACGAGCCGCGCCGTCGGAGACGCAGCGGGAGCCGCAGGCGCAGGCGCGCCGGCCGGCGCTTCGACCTTCTCCTGCGTCGTCGCCACCGCCCGGGATTTCAATTGCGTATCGATATAGAAACCGAACCCTGCGCCACACGCGAGCGCAAGCACGGTCACGATGACGACTCCGATAAGTCCGCCGCCGCCCTTGCCCTCGCTCTTCGTGTCCTTCTTGGCCAACGGGCCGCTCCCCTGTCGTGCGCGTGCGATTAGAACGGCGTCAGAAGATCGAAGAGTTGGTGAACCACCGCCGGCTGCTGCACTTCCGTTATCCGGCCGCGTCCGCCGTAAGAAATCCGCGCCTCCGCGACCTTTTCATACGCGACGGTATTGTCCGTCGAGATATCGCGCGGCCTCACGATTCCAGCCACGCTGAGCTCGCGCACCTCGAAGTTCACGCGAACTTCCTGGCTTCCGCTGATAATGAGATTTCCGTTGGGCAACACACCCGTCACGACGGCAGCCACCAAAAGCTTGATGTCCTCGGATCTGTTGATGCGGCCCTTGCTGTCCGTCGAAGTCCCGGCATCGACCTGTGCATCGAGCGAGAGATCGCCCGACACTGCCGTCCCCCCCGACGTCGTCGCGTCATAGATCAGCTTCGGCTTCAGCTTGGCCTTGGAATCACGCGAGCGCTTCGAATTGTTGTCGATGCTCGCCTTATCCTTGATCGAAATCCTCACCGTCACCACGTCGCCGATCTTGCGCGCTCGCGGATCGCGGAACAGATCCGCACTCGCATCCTGCCAGATGGAATTTCCGGGCCGGTAAGCCGGGCGCGGTGCCGGTTCCGCGGGAAGCGGCATACGGTTCGCGAGCAAACCCGATCCCACGGCACTGAGCGCCGGCTCACGCCCGATATCGGCGGGATCGACAGCGCACGCTCCAGAAAGCATGGCCAGCGTCAGCGCGACGAAAGCCGGCGCTTGGGAGAGCGTCGGCTTCGGCCGGTGACTGGACGTCGTCGTTTGCCTCTTCATGATTCGGGCTGCCCCCGTGGCGCTGCGGCATTGCCGGGCGTCGCTGCCGCATCTCGCGCTCGAGGTGCCGCAGCACGCGTAGCCGCGCCGCGGCGCGCGGCAGGCTTCGTCCGCGCAGCACCGGCAATGACGCTCGCGATCTTCGCTGCCTGAACAGGTTCCATCTCACCCATGATCTGGCTCGCGACCTTGGTTTCGAGTTTCGTCACCACAGCCGCTGCCGTCTCCTCGTCGATCGCCGCCAACTGCGCCGCCGCCGCGTCGGCGCGCATGCGCGAATAGAACCCCACCAGCTTTTCGTGAGCCTTACGCGAGAACTCGTCGCGCCGTTCGAGCCACTTCTTGTATTCCTCGGTCTTGGCCGAGAGCAGCTCCGCTCGCTTGTTGAGTTCCGCCTCCATTTCCTGAATCTTCTTGGCCTGCCAGGCAAACCGCGCATCTGCGGCCGTATCGGCGGTGTTGAAGCAATACTGCTGCGCCGCCGTGGCATTGGGAGGCAGAGCATCGAGCGGGCCTGGCCTCGACGCCGGCGCGCGCGCCTCTTCCGGCACATCCGATACGGCGGGATCTCCCGTCTGGGGTTGAGCTGTCGCCGTTACGACACCGCCGGGGGCTGGCCGCACGGGAGACAATCCGTCCGCCGCCGGCGATCCACGATTTTGCGCCACGCCGGTTGCAGCGGCGGGTGTCGTGCGCGTGCGAGACTGAGAGGTTCGCTGAATCGGGATGGCGCCGGTCACCAGCGGAGACCACGCGCCCTGAGGAAGCGGATCGTTTACGACGGCAGCAGGAGCCTGCGGAGGGGGCGGAAACTGCCGCGGATCGACCATGACAGGCAACTGCTGCTGTCCCTGCAGAGCACCGCCCGGCACGGTCGCGACGACAGGCTCCCAGCTTCTCTGGGCAACCGCAGGGTTTACGAATACACCAGCAAAGCCGAGCACACCGCAAACCAGACCGAGCGCAAGCAGGCGGCCCGCGCTCGGTCCGCTGTTTTCATTCCCGCGCTCTGCCCGTTGCCATCTCATTGCACCACAAGCTCCGCTTGAAGCGCGCCGGATGTCTTGATGGCTTGCAAAATGGCGATGATGCCCATGGGCCTAAGACCCATCATATTAAGACCACGCACCAGGGTTTCGAGATTGGTGCCGCCCATGATGGCAAGGTTCGCGCCCTCCTGGTTTACGGTCACGAAGGTCTCCGGCACCACCACCGTCTCGCCATCGGAGAAGGGCTCTGGCTGCGAAACTTGCGCACCTTCCGTGATGCGCACGGTGAGGCTTCCATGCGAAACTGCAACCGTCGCGATCTGCACGTCGCGCCCGATCACCACGGTTCCCGTTCTCTCGTCGATCACCACACGGGCCGGACCGTCCGCTTGCGTGACGAGTTCTCCGACCTCGGCGAGAAACCGTGCCGCGCTCACATTATGTGGCCGCCGCAACGCCACGCTCCTGAGATCCTGCTCGCGTGCCGAAGGGCGTCCATACCGCGCCTTGCTGAAGTCGTTGATCACATCCGCGATGCGAACGGCAGTGGTGAAATCCGGATTGCGCAATTCGAGCACAAGCGTCTCCTCGTCGTCGAGAGAGCCCGCTACCTCTCGCTCGACGAGCGCACCGTTCGGAATGCGCCCCGTGGTCGGCACGTTTTGGCTGAGCGTTTCCGCCCGCCCTTGGATTTGGAACCCGCTCACCGCCACGGGCCCCTGCGCCACGGCGTAAATCGCCCCGTCTGCACCGTTGAGTGGCGTCATGACGAGTGATCCACCCGCAAGCGACGTGGCGTCGCCGAGCGACGACACCGTCACGTCGATCCTGGCGCCGCGCCCCGCGAACGGCGGCAGATCCGCCGTCACGAGCACGGCAGCAACGTTACGCGTCCGCGATGCTGAATCGCGCACGTTCACACCCATCTGATCGAGCATCGACTCGAGCGATTGCGCCGTAAAAGGCGCATTGCGCAAACTGTCGCCCGAGCCGTTAAGGCCCACGACCAAACCGTAGCCGACGAGCTGGTTGGCCCGCACACCTTGAACGGCTGTGATGTCTTTGATCCGCGTCGTGGCCTCGGCCGCGCTCGACACGAGCGCTGCAACGGACGCCAAAACGAGAAAGAGCGTGGAGCAGCGCGTCATGGCAGCCCCACTCGAACGGTACCGTCTGCCTGCACGACACCACGGATCGTCGTCCCGCTATCGGTGTTGCGCAAGCTGATAACTTCACCCGCAACGCCCGCTTGAAGCGGCATCGCGGTCGCCGAGATAATCAGGGCACCGGATTGAAAATACACAACCGCCGGACGCCCCTGCACCACAGCGTGCGGCTCGCGCACAGCTGTGGCTGCGATGGGCAAATGCGGCAGCAGCGTCTGTCGCGCAACTTTGCCGACGAGGTCGCCCTGCGATCCGGCAAAGCCGCGGCCTTCGTATTCGGCGCCGAAGAACGGACGATCCGACAGCATGTTTTCAGTGATGACATCGCCCGGATAGATCGTAACGCGCGGAACAGGCAGCACATGCTCCTGCGCAAGCTTTTGCTCGGGCGCGAAATCGTCTTCGTAGTATTCTTCTTCCGCACGAACGGGCGCGGCAGCCACCGCGACACTCATGAGCGCGCACGTCACGACCGCAAGCCAGCCCCGCATTCTGGAAATGACGGGTCTCCGGACCTTCGCCATGATCGTCACCGCTCCCTTACACGCTTACCGCATGTTGTTGGCGACCGTGCCGTACATCGAATCCACCGTCTGAATGACCTTCGAGTTCATCTCGTAGGCCCGCTGGGCCGAGATGAGCTGCGTGATCTCCTTCACGGCGTCGACGTTCGAGTTCTCGAGATAGCCTTGATGGATGCGCCCGAAGCCCGGATCACCCGGCACGCCTGTGACGGGATCGCCAGAAGATTCCGTCTCCCGATAAAGGTTGCCGCCCAGGGGCTCCAGGCCCGCATCGTTGACGAACGACGCAAGCGTAAGCTGGCCGATGAGCTGCGGCTCGATCTGGCCGTCAAGCGTCACGTAGATCTCCCCCGTCTCGTTGACGATGATGTCCACGGCATCCTGCGGCACCGTCATGGCCGGCTGCACTTCGTAGCCGTCCAGGGTCACGATCTGGCCCTGGTCGTTCTTGTTGAACGCACCATCGCGCGTATAGAACGTCTCGCCATCGGCGCCCGTGATCTGGAACCAGCCGCGGCCGTTGAGCGCGAGATCGAGCTTGTTCGTCGTCTGCGCGAGCGAGCCCTGCTGATGCAGATGCCGGATCGCGGCCGTCCGCACACCAAGACCCACATACGCGCCCTCAGGCAGGTTCGCAGCGCCGCCGCGCGCAGGAGCGCCCAGCGCGCGCTCTGCCTGATAGAGCAGATCGGTGAACTCGGCGCGCGTGCGCTTGTAGCCGGTCGTGTTGATGTTCGCGATGTTGTTCGCGGTCACTTCAAGGTTCGTCTGCTGAGCGTTCATGCCCGTCGCAGCAATCGCAAGCGCTCTCATGGACGTGTCCTGACTTTCAATTCACGGGCCTAGATGGCCATACGGCTGACTTCGAGATAGGACGCGACGACTTTGTCGCGAATGGCGATTGCGGTCTGCAGCGTCTGCTCGGCGTCCATGACGGCCTCGACCACCTGCTGGGCCGTAGCCTGACCGCGAACACCGGCAACCGCAGTTTGCTCACTCGCCCGCAACGTGCTGATGGCTTCGAGTGTCATTTGCCCGAGCACGGCACCGAAATCGCTTGGCAAAGGCTCGGTACGAACAGGCGCCGTCTGCGGCGTGGGCGCGGGCGCAACAGGGGTAGGCTGGGCGAGCCCGTACTGGCTTCCCGTGCCGACACTCGGAAATCTCCCAACGCCGTCCAGCATTACGAGCTCCTGAGCAGATCGATGGTCATCGACATCATGGAGCGCGCCTGCTTCACAACCTGCAAGTTCGCTTCATACGAACGGTTGGTTTCACGAATGTCGGCAAGCTCGACCAGCATATCGACGTTCGGCAGCTTGACATTGCCATTCCCATCCGCCGCCGGATGGCCCGGGTCGTACTCGACGCGAAACGGCTTACGATCCACATCGACGCGATCGACTTTGACGAGCTTCGCGCCCATCGCTTCGTCCATCGCGGCCTGAAAGCTCACGGTCTTGCGCATGTAAGGATCGGCGCCGGGCGTGTTTCCCGTCGAGGATGCGTTCGCAAGGTTCTCAGACACAATGAGCATGCGCCGCGACTGCGCTTCGAGACCCGAGGCCGCCACTTTCACGGCAATGCGAATAGGATCGATCATGGCTTACCCCTTGGTCGATGCCAGCAGCATGCGGTGGAACACCTTCATCACGCCGGTATTCCGCGAATAGGCGCCCGTCACTTCGCTCGCCTTGAAGAGCTGCTCTTCGAGGCTCACGCTGTTTCCGGAATGTAGGACGGCCCACTCGGCCTCTTCCTGAGTCTGGGCATCGCTTCCGTTGCCGCTCACGGGGCTCAAATGGCTGGCCTGCGTCTTCTGCATCTTGAGGCCGGTCGCGTTGAGAACCGCTTCGAAAGGCTCGACGTCGAGCGCCTTGTAGCCAGGTGTGTTCACATGCGCGATGTTCTGCGCGATCACCGACTGGCGCACGCTGAGCCAGCGATTCTGCTGGGAGGCGATCGAAAAGAAATTTGTAACGTCCATGAGAGCGCGCCCCGCCTTGAGCCACTCTCGGTTTTAGGTCTGCAATCTTGTCCGAAGCTTGTGAGCGGCCGGCGAACGGGGCTGAAACCCTCGACGGCTGAAAGTGTTAACGGACTGCGGCCCGAAAGCCTCTACCCGCGAGGAACGAGGCCGCTCCCGGCAAGGCCGGTGAAGAGCGCCTCCACGGCGATGGCGGCTAGAAGGATGCCAAACACGCGCATGAGCACCCGCTGCGCGGTCACCCCGAGATATCGGGAAAGCTCATGCGCGAGAAGCAGCAGCGCGAGCGTAAGCCCCATGACGACGCCGAGCGCCACGATCGTCATGGCGAGTTCCACCGTATTGCCTTGAGCATTCGCCGCAAGCAGGATGCCGGCACTCATCGCACCCGGCCCGGCAAGCAGGGGAGTCGCCAGCGGAAATACGGCGAGATCGTCTTTATGTTGCGCCTCCTCCCCTTCCGGCCGCGATAGCTTGAACACGCTCGTGGGCCGGGCAAACACCATATCGAGCGCGATCATGAGCAGAATGATCCCACCCGCCGTCTGGAGCGCGGGGATGGACACGCCGAGTTGCCGAAGCAGCGGTCCGCCTGCCAATGTCGAGATCATGAGGATTAAGCTCGCGATCGCGACGGCCCTGAGCGCGATCCGCCGCCGCTGTGCAATCGGCACGCCCGACGTGAACGCCGCGAACAACACCGCAGCCTCAATAGGCCCAACCGTCGCGAAGAACGTTGTGAAACTTGTGAGTGCGGCACCGAACATCGGCACACCCCGGCTGAAAAGATCTATCCGTTGCACACAGGCATAGCAGCTCGCGTTCGAAATCCGAAAACGCGAGTCACGGTGCGGGATGGATGACAGTCAAACGTCAGCCCTCGGCGGCCGCCTGTTAGCATTCATGGGAATATGCTGCTAACAAATTGATATTTAACAACAATATTGAAAACGCTGAAGCGCTGCTGTATCCTCGTTCCGTGAACTATGCAAGACCCCGGAGCGAACTTTGAGCACAGCCGACAATGATTTTGTCCGCATGCTTGCGGGCTACAGCCTCACCACCGCAGAGATCATCTATCGCCTGCCCGACCATCCCGCTCTCATGCAGAGCTACATCTGGCAGGACTACGATCTCCACCCACGTTTCCCGAAATTGAAGAGCTTTCTGGATTTTTGGTCGCGCAACATAGAGGGCAAGCTGCATCAGGTTCTTGTCGCGCACACCGGCTTGATTAAGCCTTGCGAGCTGCGCCTGATCGGCACCGAGCTCAAACTCAACTGACAGCGCATACCAGAGGCCAATGCGACGCCGCTAAAAGAGTGTGTCACCCTCTGCGGACGCATCCGCCTGAGACGCGGCCTTGCGGCCACGGGAACGCGGCGCGATTCGCGCATCCTCGATGGCCTCGACCAGCCTGCGCGTATTCTTGTCGGGATCGTCCGAGCCACCCTCGAAAGACACGTAGCTGATGTCCACGCCCGCGTGGAAAGCTTCGAGCACGAGGCGGAAGTAAGCGGAAACGTTGAGGTGATGAAACTCCATGTCGAGCGAGATCGACGGCGCCCGATCCCAGGGCAGGTCGACCTCACCCGATAGGCCGAAGGTGATCGTTCCCGGCTTGAAGAACATCTCCGTCGAGGAATTCACGAGATTACGGATATTCCCGAACTGTTCTGTCCGAAGAAACGCGATGAAATCCGCCGGATCGACGAGCCTCAACTCGGACGCCACGTCCCTGAGGCCGTCGGCAAGCGCTTTTTCGCGCTCACGTGAATAATCTTTGCCCTGCTTCAGCATGGTGTCGATCCTCACATGGCCGGTCGGGCCGACTGTCCTTTTTGAGCAAAGAACAGAATGATTCCGGCGACCGCCTTGTAGAACTCCGGTGGAATCATCTTATCCACCTCGACGCTTGCGTAGAGCGAGCGTGCCAGCATCCGATCTTCGTAAATTGGGATGCCGTTCTGCTCCGCGATAAAGCGGATCTTGAGCGCAACGAGATCTTTTCCTTTGGCGACAACGACTGGCGCGCCGCCTTCTTCCCGCACATAGCGCAAAGCAACCGAATAGTGTGTCGGGTTGGCAACGATCAGCGTCGCTCTCGGCACGGACGCGATCATCCGGCGACGCGCGCGGTCGCGCTGCATGGAGCGCAGCTTCATGCGGATGAGCGGGTCGCCCTCCATCTGCTTATGCTCGTCCTTCACCTCCTGCTTCGTCATCCGCAGATCGCGGCGCCAGGAGAAGCGCGACCATGCGAGATCCGCCGCAACGAGGAAGGCCACCGTGATAATCACGGCCACGAGCACTTTAATACCCATCTGCTTCATGAGCTCGGGAATAGCCACCGGCTCCATGAACAACGCATTGACGATGTCGCGGTCCGCATTCCCGAGTGCGATGTAGCCTGCAATGGCCACGGTCACGAACTTGAAGACGCTCTTCAGAAATTCGACCATCCCCTTGAGGCCGAAGATGCGCGTCCATCCTTTGACGAGCGAGATACGTTCGAGTTTGGGCTCGATCCGGTTGCCGACGAACCTCGGCTGGTTCTGCACGACGGAGGCAGCGACGCCCGCGAACATGAGAAGAAGCACGACGGGACCCACCATCTTGATCCCCTCCATCGCGACGACGAACAGAAGCGCCGACGCGTCCGCACCGGATTTGAGCGCAAACGCCTCCGGCCGATCGATGAAACTCGCGAGAGAATCGCGAATATCCAAAATGCTGTTGGAGAGGAAGAAGTAGAGCGCCCCGAGTGTGGCGATGAGGCTCGCCAGCGTCGCCACCTCGCGCGATGAAGGGGTCTGCCCTTTTTCAAGGGCATCGCGAATCTTCTTCTCTGTCGCCTCTTCTGTTTTACTTGCTTTGTCTGGTTGATCAGACATCGGGAGGCGCCCTCAAAGGGAACGACGTAGGCAAATCCAAAAATCGAACCGGCCAGCGGCGGCCGAATGAGAAATCAAACGACGCGCGTCGGCGTCCCAGTCCCGATCACTTCCGTAAGCGATACGCCAAACCGCGAGTTGTCCTCGTCCAGGACGACGACCTCGCCCCGCGCGATGACGCGACCGTTCACGACAACGTCCACCGGCTCGCCGACCTTCCGGTCGAGCGGCACGACAGCACCGCGCCCAAGCTTCAGCACATTGGCGACGGGCATCGTTGCCGAACCGAGGACAACCTTGACCGATACCGGGATCTGCAGAACGGTTTCGAGATGATGCGGCTTCTGACCCGCTGCTGCCTGCTGCGCAGCAGCCTTGAAGAGAGCGTCCGCCGGGCTTTCCGGCTCGGCCGGATCCATGATCGACTGCAACTCCGCTGCGGCGGGACGAATATCGGAACCCTCTTGGCTCATCGCGATCTACCTAGCCTGCGTTCGCATTGCGACTTCGAGACGGGGTCATAGTGTATCAGGCGTCGCGCCCCGTGGCACGCACGCCATTCGACCAAGCGGCCTATGCCGCTTGAGCTTCGCCGCCGCCGCCGAGCGTTTCGGCCTCCACCTCATCGATGGTCGGACGCTCGTAAGCCGAGATGGTCTTGCGGCCGTATTCGACGGCAACTTGCGGCATCGCGCCGTTCATGAACGCAAGCAAAGTCTGCTTCGCGACGATGTAGAGGCGCATCTGCTTCTCGCGGCCAGTCTTCACCTTGCCCGCAAGCGGCGCAAAAACGGCATACGAGAAGAAAATACCGGCGAATGTTCCGACCAGCGCTGCACCGATCAAGTGTCCGAGCACTTCGGGCGGCTCGGAAATGGCACCCATCGCTTTGATCACACCGAGCACGGCGGCAATGATGCCGATCGCGGGCAGGCCATCAGCTACCGTAGTCAACGCATGATACGCTTTGAGCCTGTCGTTGCGCAGCGTCTGGATTTCCTCATCCATCAGCGCCTCCACCTCGTGGGTGCGCGCATTGCCGATGATGATGAGACGGCAATAGTCGCAGATGAACGTGGTGAGATCCTGATTTTTGAGGACCGAGCTGAACTTCTGGAAGATCGCAGATTCTTCCGGCGAGTCGATGTGCTTCTCGACCTCGTTTCGCGGCTTCGAGCGCAGCTCCCGCATGAGGGAATAAAGAAGTCCCATGACATCAAGATAGTGGCGGCTGGTGGGCGCGGCATTACCGAAAGCTTCACCAAGACCCTTGAGGGAATCCTTGATGACCTTCATCGGATTGGCAACGATGAACGTGCCGAGCGCCGTGCCCAGAATGATCACGAACTCCCACGGCTGCCAGAGCACGCCGACATAGCCGCCCATGGCCATATAGCCACCGAGCATGCAGCCGAGCGTGATAATCAGACCGAGGATAATCGTCACCGGCTAAACCCCGCGTTAAGCCCTGTTAACGTATTTCTAGCCGGGGCGTCCTTGCGCGAGCCTGATCAAGGCCCTGGCCACCCGGCCGCCGGCCCTCGTCTGGCTGCTGGCTAAAGTCAGCCTGAGACAAGGCGGACCCACGAGACTGGCAACCCGAGACACGCGAGGCCGAGCCGTGCTCACCACATCGGACAGTTACAGACTGGTTTCCCAAAATCTCACGAGGTCGCTCACCGCGCTCGCGAAAGAGCCCCAGGTCGCGCGCGAGTCGAAGAACTACCTGGAGAAAATCGGCGAAATCAAAAGCGTCGACGATTTCATGAAGAACGACCGGGTCTACCGCTATGCGATGAAAGCGTTCGGCCTTGAGGATATGGCCTACGCCAAGGCCTTCGTGCGGAAGGTCCTGACCGAAGGCGTCTCGGACCCGAAAGCCTTCGCGAACACCCTGACGGATGTCCGCTTCAAGGACTTGGCCGCTACGTTCAATTTCGCCGCGAAAGGCGAAGCCGCCACCGAAGGCGACGACGCCCGTCAAGGCACCGTGGACCGCTTCGTGCGCCTGTCGTTGGAACAACGCTCCGGCGAGCAGAACGAAGGCGTCCGCCTCGCTCTCTACTTCGCCCGCAAGGCCCCGGGCCTCACCAGCGCAATGGGTCTGCTGGCCGACCGCGCGCTGTTCAAAGTTGCACAGACGGCTCTGGGCTTCGCGCCCGAGACGGCCCTTATGGACGTCGACAAGCAAGCCGACATGTATGCAAAACGCATCAATGTCGCCGACTTCAAGGAGCCGAAAAAGCTCGAAGCCTTCATCACCCGCTTCACGACCATGTGGGAGATGAACAACCGCGCACCGCAACAGCAGTTCAGCAACCTTGCGCCGTTCATGGCAGGCGGCGCCCCCATCGGCATCTCGGGCGATGTGCTCGCCAGTATACAAACCCTGAAGCTCGGAGGACGTTAATGCAGCCCAGCCTCTACGTGTCGCTGTCTGGCCAGATGGCGATGATGCGCCGCCTGGAGACGGTCGCCCACAACGTGGCGAACGTCACGACAGCCGGCTTTCGCGCGGAAGAGGTAAAGTTCGAGCAGTTGATCTCTGACAAGACGGACGCACCCACTGCGTTCGTATCGCCCGGGAACACCTACCTATCGCGTGAAGCCGGCCCCGTCAGCCGCACGGACAATCCACTCGATGTGGCGGTCAGCGGCGACGCGTGGCTCGCGTTTCAAGGCCCGGGCGGTATCGTCTACACGCGCGACGGCCGCATGACCATGACGCCGGAAGGCGCGCTGACGACCCTCACGGGATACCCGCTTCTCGACGTCGGCGGCGCACCGATCCAGCTCAATCCCGCAGCCGGCGCCCCCGTCATCGCCCGTGACGGCATGATGACTCAGAACGGCAACCAGATGGGCGCGCTCGGCCTCTTCACCATCCCGGAGAATGCCCGCCTGACTCGTCACGACACCTCCGGCGTCATCCCCGACGTCGCGGCCCAGCCTGCGCTCGATTTCAATCGCGTTGGCATCCTTCAAGGCTTCACGGAGCAGTCGAACGTCAATCCCGTCTCCGAGATTTCGCGACTGATCCAGATTCAGCGCTCGTTCGATTCGATCAACAACGCCATTTCCCAGTCGGAACAGACATTGAGCCAAGCCGTCCGGACCATAGGCGAGACGAGCTGACCGAGGTTCGACGCGATAACCGCCTCCGGCGCTAAAACGAATCCATGACCGACACCCCAACATTGACCGCCCCGGACACATCTACAGCCTCGCGCGGTGATCCGACCGCGCTCGACCGGCTGGAAGATCAGGTCACACACGCGGCAGCATCGCTCTCGCTCATCCGCGTGGGAGGCGTGGTCACACAGGTCACACCCGCATACGTGCAGGTTTCCGGGCTTTCGCGCCGCTTGAAGCTCGGCGATCGCTTGAGCTTCGAAACAGGCCCCACGCTCCAACTCGGCGAAGTCGTCCGCATCGACAGCGCCGGCGCCACCATCAAACCTTTCGACGTCAATCTCAAGATCGGCCCCGGCGAAATCGCCTGGCAGCATAGCGACCAGAGTCTGAGGCCGGACGTTTCGTGGAAAGGCCGCGTGGTGAACGCGCTCGGCGCGCCCATAGACGGTCTCGGCCCTCTCGCCGAAGGCGCGCGCGCCTACGCCTTCGATGCTGAACCGCCCTCCGCGCTGAACCGAGACCGCGTCCGCGCCCCGCTCCGCTCCGGCGTGCGTGTGATCGACCTTTTTACGCCGCTCTGCGCTGGCCAGCGCATCGGCATCTTCGCAGGCTCCGGCGTCGGCAAGTCGACGCTCCTGTCGATGCTTGCGAGATCCCAGGGCTTCGACACAGTCGTGCTGGCGCTCGTCGGCGAGCGCGGCCGTGAAGTCCGCGAATTTCTGGAGGATGCGCTCGCACAGAACCGTGCCCGCGCCGTCACCGTCGTCTCGACCAGCGACGAAAGCCCAATGATGCGGCGCTTGGCACCAAAGACGGCGCTCGCCGCAGCCGAGTTCTTCCGGGACAGGGGCGAGAGCGTGCTCCTCATCGTCGATTCCGTAACGCGCTTTGCTCATGCCACGCGCGAGGTCGCCCTCGCCGCAGGTGAAGCGCCAGTTGCCCGCGGCTATACGCCGTCCGTATTCAGCGAGCTCCCCAAGCTGCTCGAACGGGCCGGCCCCGGTCTTGAAGGCACGGGCTCCATCACCGGCGTATTCTCGGTGCTCGTGGACGGCGACGACCATAACGACCCCATCGCCGACAGCATCCGCGGCACCCTCGACGGCCACATCGTGCTCGACCGCAAGATCGCCGACCAGGGTCGTTACCCTGCCGTCAACGTGCTGACCAGCGTCTCACGTCTCGCGAACGCGGTTTGGTCCGAGGAGCAGCGGAAGCTCGTGATGATGCTGCGCGCAATGATCGCCCATTTCGAAGACACGCGCGACTTGCGCCTCATGGGCGGCTACCAGAAAGGCGCCGATCCAGAGCTCGACAAAGCGATCGACATCGTTCCCAAGCTCTACGAGAGCATGAAGCAGACCATGTTCGATCCCCAAAGCACCGATCCCTTCCAGGAGATCGCGCGTGCACTGTCGGAACCGAAGGAAGACCCGAACGCCAGCCAGGCCGCACCGCCTCGCTAGACCATGATCGCTTTGGATCCTATCAGCCCAAAGCGTGAATCATCGGTCTCACGAACGTGACCATGATCGCTTTGGACCCCATCAGTTCGAAGCGTAAGTCATCGGTGTCATTAAAGATCGAGGGTGCTTCCGGAAAAGCACGCCAACCGCTGGCTACGTAGGCGATTGGCCTCGCATCTCGTTCTTCGGGATATAGGAAAGCTGGTCGATCAGCACTTCCTGCACGATGGGCAAACCGAGCCGGCCGTTCACATTGTCGGCAAGCGCCTTCGCGAGTGCCGGCAGATCCTGCTTTTTCATGTTCTGAAAATTGATCTGCTCACCCGCGTAGATGGTCTTGAAAGCCTCGTCCAAAACGTAGATTTCGGGATCGATTGCGAGCTTGCGCATCGCCATGGCGTCGACCGTGAACACGAACTGCGCAACCATATAACCCTGAATGGCGCCGTTACCGATGATCGGCACATTGATAGCCTTCGTCCGATATTCCTCGATTTTCAGCTCGGCCTGCGCGCCTTCTCCGATCTGGGCATTCTTCTGCCATTCCAGCACACCGAACACGGCGCCGAGCGTCACGACGGACGCCCACAAGCCTGTAGCGAGAAGTTTGATCATAGCTGCCTGTAGGCGGAAGAGATTGCCTGCGTGTACGTTCCATCGGATTCGGACTGCTGGATCGCATCGGCCATGGAGGCAGAAATCTCGCGCACCGCCTCAAGGTGCAACTTGAGCACGGCCTGATTGACCAAGAGCTTCTCCTTCAGCGCGCCGATACGCGCCGCAATCGCAGGGTTGGCTTCCACGCCCGATATATTGCGCATCCAGCGCGTTAGCTCCAGGAGCGCCTGGCTCTTGCGATCGTTGAAGGCCTTGAGATCGATCGTCTCGCGCTGCTTTAGCGCCGCCGTCTCCTGATCGACGATGTCCTCCAGCCGCTGAATCGAGATTTCGAGCATAGAGATCGGCGCGGAACCGCTAACCGGAAGTCCCGCCATAGAGGCAGGAGGAAGAGATGGAGACGCCTGGGTCGCCGTCGAATAGCTTTGTGCGGGATAGGCAGGACGCTGCAGCATGGTTTTACGCTCCGGACTTGGGCTCATCGTCAGGCGACGTGAACGCCGCCGCATCGAGTTTGGAAAGGTGGTTCAGCACATCGAGAGACACGGACGCGGGCGTTCGTGCGGGCGCCGCGCCGCCGGCCCTCACGAGATCCGCAATCCCGAGCTCTCCGCGTTCCGCAACCTGTTCGGCCATCTTTTCGGCCATCATGGATCGCCAGAAATCGCCAGCGACGCCTGAGCCGAAAACGCCTTCGGCCTCCTTCGGCATCATCTCCTGAATGAACGTCTGGAGCACGAAAGCTTCAAACTTCTGCGCCGCATCCGGCGTATCGCGCACGCGGCCCGCACGCGCCTTGAGCGCTGTCTCTACGCTTGGAGACGCGTCGGTGAGGGGCCGGATCGTAAGCTCTGCGCTCAAAAAAGCCTCCGGGGCGCGAGGATTTCACCCCAGAGCATGACTCAGCGGTCTTGCTCGGAGCTTGCGCCCTTCTGCGCAAACCCTGCTTCCAGAAGCCGCTCGAGTTCCAGCCGCTCGTCGTTCCGCTTCAATTCCTCTCCAAGCTCCGCCGCAAGCCGTTCCGAGTTGCTGAGGCGCGCGCTGTGCTCGCTCAACACGCGCATTTGCGCCTCGACGAGCGGGGCAAGACGCGCTTCGTCCAGCCGAAGCGCCTGCACGCGCCGCACGGTCATGTCGAGAAAAAGCCCGTGCAGCGCATCGTCGCTCGACAGCGAATTCGTCAGATCGCGCTGGTCGTCTTGGCACTGCTGCAGCTTCTGCTTGAGGCGCACGTACTTGAGCTCCTCTAGCGCATGAAGCTTTTTCTGAACCTGCTGAACCCGCTTGAGAGCCTTGACCCGATCCCGCATGAACCCTCACCCGTTGGTCAGAAAAGTCTGGAACCCGGCAATGAACAGCGTCAACGCCTCGCTGATCGTGAAGAAAAGAATGACGAGCCCGCCCGCCACCATGAACGGCATGGTGATGAAGTACACCGGAATCATCGGCGTCATCTTGTTCAGGATGCCCGATAGAAAATTGACGATGAGCGAGAAAACGAGAAACGGCCCGGTGAGCTGTACGATCAGAAAGAAGGAATCCGACGCCGCATCCGTGATCTTTCCGAGTGCGAACCTCGGATCAAACAGCTCGGTGACCGGGATCACCGAATAGGATGTCACCAACCCGCGCAGAACCTCCATGTGCAACCCGGTCGCGAACAGAAGAACGGTCGCCGTGAGCGTCAGTATGTTCGCCACGGCCGGAGCTGGCTCGCTCTCTTCGAGCGCGTTGTCCGGCATGCCACCGAAACCCGAAAGCATAGCTGCGGCCGTCCCCATGAACTGGAGCGCCAGAAAGAAAATCCGCACCATCACGCCGATAGTGGCGCCGACCAGCGTTTCGGACGCAATGAGCTGGAGCATTTGAGGCGGCGCGGCGTCCGCAAGATCGGCCTCGAAGCCGGGGACGATCAGCGGCGCAAGAACGAGCGTGGCCGAAACGGCAATGTAAAGCCGCACTTGAAACGGAATACGTGGACTGCCGAACCCGGGCATGAGCATGAGACAGCCCGCAATCCGACAAAACACCACGAACGTCAGAAGAACCGCTCCTGACGTGATCGTCATCACGAGATGGTGCCCATGGATTTGACCTGCACACCGCGCGCGATTTCGAGATGCGACAGCACAGGAAGCGTCGGGAACAACCGCTCCGTCACCATCCGCACATAAGGCCGTGCGTCCGGCGCCGAAACCAGTACGAACTGATGCCCTTGGTCGAGATGCCCGCGAATAACCTTTGAGGCCTCCGCACCGAACTGCTCGATGAGCCTTGGATCGATGTCGAATTCCACGACCTCGCCCTTGGCGTCGCGCTTGAGGCTCTGATGGAACGCAAGATCCCAGCGATTTCCGAGCCGAAGAACTTTGAGAACCCCATTGTCCGCCAGGTCGCCGCAAATCTGCTGCGCCATCCGCATCCGAACATGCTCCGTGAGCTGCTCGGCACGCCGGACGTGCGGCGCCACTTCTGCGATACTCTCAAGGATGAGATGCAGGTTGCGGATCGAAATTCGCTCGGAGAGCAGCAGCTTGAGCACCGCCTGTAGGCCGGAATAGGAAAGCTGCGACGGAATAATCTCTTCGACAAGCCGCTTGTACTCAGGCTCCAGCCTATCGATGAGAGCGCGCATATCCTTGTACGAAAGAAGCTGCGACAGGTTCCCGCGGATCACCTCGCGCAGATGCGTCAGCATCACCGACATCGGATCGACGGGGTTGAAGCCCTCGCGCTTCACCGTATTGGCGAACATTTCCGAAACCCACATCGCTTTCATGCCGAATGCGGGCTCGCGCGCCTCGTCGCCCGGCACATCTGGCACCGGGCCGTCACCCGTGATGACGAGCACGTCGCCGATACGGAGTTCCTCCGAAGCCACCACCGTACCGTGAATCTTGATCTGGTAGGTCTTGCCCGGGATCGAGATGTCGTCGGAGATACGAATTTCCGGAACGACGAAACCATACTGCTTGGCGAACGCGCGGCGCATCCGCCCGGCGCGATGAGCCAACTCTCCCTGCGACGCGAGCAACGTGGACGAAAGCTGTTTGCCGAGCGCGATCTCGACCTCAGCCGTCTTCAACTGCTCCTTGACCGACTGCCGCGCCTCCTCGATCGAAAGCCGCTCGGCCTCCTGCTCGATAGCGTCCGCCTTGGCCTTCTCCTCCGCGAGCTTCTTGGGGATCGAGATGGAGATGAAGATAAGCACGCCAGAGATGATCGCAAACGGCAGGAACGGCAGGCCCGGCGCCACCGCCAGCGCAAGCAGCGTCGCACCCGCGACACCGAGCGCGCGCGGATAATTTCCGAGCTGCGTGAACACCGTCGCCTCGGCCGAACCGCGCGTCCCGCCCTTCGATACGAGAAGACCTGCCGCGAGAGAGATGATCAGAGCCGGGATCTGCGTCACCAGACCGTCACCAACCGACAGCCGAACGAAGGCGTCGGTCGCAGCGCTCAGCGTCATGTCGTGGCGCGTCACGCCGATGATGATGCCGCCGAACACCGTTACGGCCGTGATGATCAGGCCCGCGATCGCATCGCCGCGTACGAACTTCGACGCACCGTCCATCGCACCGAAGAAGGAGCTTTCTTCTTCCAGCTCCCGACGTCGACGCATCGCTTCCTTTTCGTCGATGTTGCCTGCCGAAAGGTCGGCGTCGATTGCCATCTGCTTGCCGGGAATGGCGTCGAGCGTGAACCTGGCTCCCACCTCCGCGATACGGCTCGCACCTTTGGTGATGACGAGAAAGTTCACGGTGATCAGGATCACAAACACAACGACGCCGATGACGAAGTCACCCGCCATCACAAAGTTCGCAAACCCCGCAATCACGTGCCCCGCTGCCATCGGGCCGTCCGCGCCTTCGGAGAGGATAAGTCGCGTCGTCGCCACGCTGAGCGAAAGCCTCAGCATGGTCGCGATCAGCAGTACGGTCGGGAATGCGGAGAATTCGAGCGGTCGCTGAATCCACAGCGACACCATCAGAATGAGAACGGCAAACGCGATGGAGAAGGCCAGCCCGACGTCGACCAGAACGGGCGGCAACGGCAGAAAAAGCACCGTCAGAATCGTGACGATGCCCATCGCAAAGAAGACATCGCGCCCGATTTGCTTACTCGGCGCGCCCTCGATGGCGGCTGTCGTAGCCATGCTTTCCCCTAGACCGTGATCGCTTCGGGCCCTATCAGCCCGAAGCGTAAATCATCGGTCTCTTCAAAATCGCCGGAACTCAAGCGCCAAGACTGGCTGACCAACCTTGTGCGAAGGTCACCACGAGAGGGAAGACGCCTCAAAAAACGTCGAAAAGACAAGCGCATGCCGCGATTGGGGTTGCAGAGGCGCGCTAGAAGCCGTTGGGGATCCGTGCGTACGTCTGCTCCGCGAACGTGAAAATCACAGACCCCATAAACGGCGCGCTGAGCGACATCACGAGCAGGATAACGATGATCTTCGGCACGAAGGTCAGCGTCATTTCCTGAATCTGCGTCAGCGCCTGCACAAGCGCGATCGCAATACCCACCGCCATCGCCGCCGCAACGGAAGGAGACGCAGCGATCAGGACAGTCCAGATCGCTGCCTGGCTGATGTCGAGGGCATCAGCCGGATTCATGCGGCGGTCTCTTCATCGAAGGGTGCATCGGAAATCTTGATACCCGCTTCCAGCATGATGTGGCGACCGTCTTCCAGCTCGGCGACGGCACCATCCGAGAACGCCTGGACCGCTACCACCTTGCCCTTTACGGACCCATCGAAATTGCTGACATACTTTCCGATCAAGGCATCGGCCTGGTTGAGCCCGATCGACGTGATGAGCGCATCGAGCTTCGAATTGATCTTGACGCTCTGCTCCACGCTCGAGAACGACGCGAGCTGCGCGATGAATTCCGTCGAATCCATCGGCTTCGTCGGATCCTGGTTCTGCATCTGCGCAACCAGAAGCTTCAGGAAGGCGTCGTAGCCCAGCGTCGACGCACCCGTGCTTTGAGCCGTGGTATTCTGTTGCGTCCCTGTGGCCGCTGTACTGCTGCCAACGTCCATTATCCAGCCTCCACCACTCTCAGTTCGCCATGCTTGTTACGGCCGAGGATCTGATCCTCGATGGGCACAAGCGTTCTCAGCATCTTAAGTGCCGTAAACACGGCACCACCCTCGACATGCTGCCGGATTGACGCGAGACCCGCCAGGATCTCTGCATTGGAAAAGGCATCCGCAAGCGCGTCCATCGTCCGAGCGAAGATCTCGCGCGTGGTCTCCATGCCGTCCGGCTCCAGCACCATCGTCTGCAAAATATAGTAGAGCTGCCGGAGCGGTGTGACCGTCTGCTGCGCGTGAAGGATCTCGTGCTCGAGAAGATAGGGCACATCGTTGAGAATATCGAACGATCCCCGCCCATCCCACGCCAGAACGGCACCGTTGATAAAGATCCGTTCGCCAGGACGTATCGTAACGCGTGTCGCGACGCTCATTGCAGGCCCTCCGAAATGGTACGCGACACATCGATCAGCCCAGCGAAATTCGCCGAGCGCCCAAGGCGAATCTCTTCGCTCTCGCGCATGACCCATAAGCCCACCGAGATCAGATCGGCCCTAAGCTTTTGCGGCAAACCATTCTCGGCGGCAGCGAGGTCCTCGATAAAGATCCCCCAAAGCTTGCGCACGAAAAAGATGGCGTCGATGGCCTCCCGCGATCCGGGACCGGCGCGCTCGGCTTCCTGCAACATCGCGATGGATCTCTCGAGCGCGCTGCGCTCCTGAAGGCGCGCTTCCCTCGGGGACTCGTCGAGAACCTCGTTATAGGCGATCTTGTACATTGGGCATCCTAAGTCTTGTGAGGTGTCCCGACACGCCTCAGATGTACTTCAGCAGGCTGAGATTTTGCAGTCTCGCTGTCAACGCGTAAGCCGTTTCGAGCTGCGTCAGCAGCGCGTTCACTTTAACTTGCGCCTCGTATGGATCGACACCCTCGATGGCCACGATATGCTCGTTCAAAAGTCCGAGCTGCACGTCCATGCGATCGTTCGCCGATTTGATCCGCTCCTGTGAGGTACCGAGCGACGCACGAATTCCCGTAAGCCCGCCCTCCGACTGACCCGCAAGCGCCATTGCCGTATCGATGACGGCCAGATAGGCACCCTCACCGAGTTGATCGAGCGGCAGATCGACGATCATCGCATAGACGGAAGTGAGAAGACGGAAGGGCTCTTCATTGGCGTTTGTGGACGTCGCAATCCGCTCGTTATTCGTGATGCGGTTGGTGATGTTGCGATCTGACGCGCTCGACATGTTCGCCCAGTTGGCATCGAGAACGAACAGATCCTTGAACGCACCGTCGAGAAACGTCTTCATGTCGGCGGCGCTGATGTCGCCAGGCGGGCCGAGCGCAGCAAATGCCGCTGCCACATCCGTCTGCGTCTGCGACCCGGCATAATCGTTCATCGGCTTCACGTCGGTATTGACGCCTGAAAAGATATAGGCGCCATTCACGGCCGTATTCAAAGACGCCGTGAAGGACGTCAACTTGGCCTTGGCATCGGTCACGGCAACGCCGGCGCTCGAAGGCGATGCGCGCGCGGCCTGCAACGTCCGCACAAACTCGCTTGCAGCGTCGGCCATGGCATTGAGCTGCACCTGGCTGAGTTCGAGCCGCGACGCGGCCACCGAGTTTGTATCCTTGAACGTTTTGAGACGGTCCATCTCGTTACGAAGAGAAAGCGTCCGCTCGGTCAAATAGCCGATGCTGAGCCCGACATCCGCGTAACGCCCGCTATTCGCTTCCTTCTGCGCTTCGGCGATCTTGAACTGAAGGTTCATGCGCGACTCGCGCGTCGCGTTGATCAGGCCCATGGTCGAAACGGGTGTGGTTTTCATGGCGCCTACCTGATCGCCGCCAAGAGCGACGTGAACATGGTATCGATCACGCCGACCAGCTTGGAGGACGTCTGGAACGATCGTTCGAGGTCGAGCATCAGCGCCAGCTCCTCCTCGAGGTTGACGCCCGTGAGGTTGGAAAACGACTCGTACGACCTTTGCAGCAGCGTGCTTTGATACGCATAGGCGTCGTCCGCCACCTTCCGCGCTTCCTGCAGCCACGCCGCAGACGAGCCCGAAAATCCGGTGATGGACGCTCCAGCCGCCAGCTTTGCTGCCGGATCGAACGCATACGTCTCACTCATGTTGCCGATCAGTTCGTCGATGCGGTCGGTAAAGCTCGCGTCACCCGGCGTAGAATTATATCTGTAAGCCGCACCGTTGATCCCGCCGTCCCTGAGCAGCACGGCGTCACCGCCGAGATCCGGATCGACCGTCGAGTTCACCTTGATGGTACCGGCGAGACCCGAAATCAGCGTCCCGGCCGGAGGCACGGCGGGGGAGCCAGGCCACGTAAACAAGCCCGCACGGTCAGGACCGCCGCCACCGGACTGATCGCTCTCCGCGAACGCGGTGATGAGCACACGCGCCATTTCGTCGAGCTGAGCCTGATAGGTCAGCGAAATATCGTCACGCGCTTCGACGAGCCCAAGCAGCCGGCCCGACTGAAGCGGCATCGTGGCGTTTGGGCCCGTGACCTGCACGCCGTCGATGACAACGGCATTGCCGGGAACACCCGGCGTGAGGTTGAGAGTGCGCTGGAACTCGACATTGCGCGGCGATCTATCGAACAGCGTCACGCCGCCGTCCGTATAAATCGCCATATCGTTGTTGTCGCGCGTCACGGTGCGGACACCGATTTCGTTCGACAGGTTCGCAAGGATCTCGTCGCGCTGATCGAGATAGTCCGTGACGTCCGACCCCATGATCGTGCCCTTCACGATCGTGTCGTTCACGGTCTTGAAATCCGCGAGCAGCGAGTTCACACGATTGACGGACGCTTGAATGCCCGTCTCGGATTCGTTGCGCACCTGCTGGATGATGCTTGCCGCATTATTAAGGCCATCCGCCAGATCCCGCGCCGAGCGCACGGCAGCCTCGGCTGCGAGCTTGCTATGGGGCTGCGCGGAGAAAGTCTGCAACGCGTTCGAAAAGCTGTTCATCAACGCACTTGGAGATGAGCCCAGCTCGACGTCGTTGATGGTGCCGTTGAGAAAATTGAGTGCATCGAGACGTGCGCCTTGCGTCGCGGCAGCCGCACTCGACGTCAGCACCTTGCGGAACAGCACCGGCTGCTCCGCACGGATGACTTGCGACGACTTCACGCCGGAGCCGGGTATCGTAACGACGGAAACCGACTTCTTCGAATAGAAGGGCCGGTCCGCGTTGGCGATGTTTCGCGAGACGATCGACGTGCGTTCGCCGGTCACGAAGAGGGACGAGTTCGCGGTGCTTAAGCTTGCCGAGAGGCTCATCGCCTACACCCCTTCCCTCACCCCACGCGCGTTAGCGCTTGAGGTTGACGAGCACGTCCATGAGTTCGCCGCCGGTCTGGAACACCTTGGAATTGGCCGTGAAGGCGAACTGCGATTCGATCATTGTGGTCAGTTCCGTCGCGGTATCGACGGTCGACTTTTCGAGCTGCGAGGCGCGAATGTCTCCAAATGCACCGCTCCCCGGAAAACCAAGCTGCAAGCCACCTGAGTTGGCGCTCACCGAGTACACGTTGCCCGCCTCGGGCGTGAGGTTGTCGGGGCTCGGCACTGTCGCGAGCGGGATCTGATAAATCGCCTGCCGCGCGCCGCTGCCGTACACGGCATAAAGCTTGCCGTCAGCCGAAAACTCGACGTATTCCACCGCACTCGGCTTGTTGCCGTTGAATTCGGTAGCGAGCGGCTGGAAACCGTCCGCAAGCTCGGTCGTTCCACCGACATCGATCACGAGGCTGGAGCCGTTGGGCACGGTCAACTGGATCGTATTGGGCGTAGGACCAGCCGGCGTTACGCTCGCGAACTGACCGAAGCTGTCGAAGGTCATCGTCGCCGTGCGGAGGGGGCCGGCGGTGTAGGGGAATGTCGTCGTCGGGTGCGCAGTGCTCGCGTCGAAGACCGTCATTTCCCAGGTGTTGGCACCCGTCTTCGCATAGTAGACGTCGAGAACAACCTCACGGCCGATGTTGTCGACGACAACCATCGAGGTCTTCTTCGTATCTGGAGAATTCACCGTGTTCGTGGAAGGAAGCTGACCCGGCGCAACAGGAGTCGCGTCCTCGGGCAGGTTGAACGAAAACTTTCCAATCGTCGTCGGCGTCGCCTCGAGCGAGGCGCTCGAAACGTTCACCACCTGCAGGCCCGTCGTGCCGTTCGCCGAAACGGTCGGCGTCTGCCCAGCGGAGAGGGGATAGCCCAGCAGATAGTAACCGCCCGCGTTGACGAGGTTTCCGTCCTGATCCTTCACGAACGAACCGGCCCGCGTCAGATAGCTTGCATCGTTGTTGCCGGTCCCGGAGCTGACAAGAAGAAAGCCGTTACCGCTCACCGCAAGGTCCGTCTTCGACGTCGTATAGTCGAAGCCGCCCTGCTGCGTGATGCCATAGCGGATTTGAGAATCGACACTGCCCGGCTGATAGCTGCCCTTGCCGCTCTCCAGCACGACGGTCGAGAATTCGATGAACGAGCGCTTGTAACCGTGCGTGCTCGCGTTGGCGATGTTGTCGCCAACAGAAGCCAGACGGTTCGATTGCGCGGCCATACCGGACACGCTGGTCCGCATCATGCCGGAGATGCTCATGCGACGGGATCCTTTGAGAAGCGCTCGGACTCCCCAAGTAGATCATCTCCATCTTGTGCGAAGCTGGCGGACACACAAGCTTCGCTACGCTTTTCCGCAGCGGGCTCGACCATCAGCCGGTAGCCGAGGTAGCGCTTGGAATCGATCGGATCGTATCCGAGCCGATGCCTCAGCCGCTTGCGAAGCTTGCTGATGTGACTCTCGACCACGTTCTCGTCGATGTCCTCGCTGAAGAGGCCATAGACCGAGTTGAAGATCTGGGTCTTGTTGATTCGGCAACCGCGGTTCGAGACCAGATATTCGAGGATGCGCCGTTCGCGTCTCGGCAGCTGCAGCACCTCGCCACCGATCTCCGGATCGCGGCCGTCGAAGTAGACGCGCATGTCGCCCACGTCCGTGTAGTCCGCCTGCCCGCTCGCGCGGCGACGGATCGCCTTCACCCGCGCGATGATCTCGCGCACATGGATCGGCTTCCTCACGACGTCGTCGACGCCGGACGCGAACAGGTCGAGCGTCTCCTCAAGAGACCGGCTCTCGTTCATTGCGATCACAGCCGTAACCGACGACCGGCGCCGAATGAGCTTCGCAAGCCCGCAGCGATTGGCACAATCACCCAGCAGGAAGGCCTCGATGGAGCGCATATCCTGTTCCGAGACAGCGCTCACCCAGCCCTCGAACTCTCCCGGCGCGAGCCCACACGCCGAGATTCCCTCCCTACTGAACCAGGACGCATACCCATCCGTTACTGTCACTCGCTCGTCCACCACGACGATCATGTGATGTTCCCCCGGCCATGTCGGCATCCCCCAAATCAACTACGCAAACCCCACCTGTCCGGGATGCAGTGATTTGCGAATCTAGATCAACGTTTTGTTGAGGATTTCTCAGATTCCACATCGAATCGCCCTTGATGTGTTGCGGAAAGGGGCCAGTCGCGGGCGCGAGAGTCGTTGCCCAACCGGGCACTTACGGAGGGAGGTCGCTCTCGTCTCAAGCCTGGCGCAAGGCGCCTCGTCTCTACTGAACACCGCATTGGAGGGAGCCTCGGAGCGGCGACATGCACCAAACGGACGGCCATCCGGCCTGGGCGAGATGGCTTGGCCTTGGCGTTGCATCAGCCCTCACCATCCTCGGAGGCGCCCACGTCGCGCTCGGCAACAGCCCCGCCGCGATCGTCTACGTTCGTCCCGGCATGAATCAGACGGAGCTGCAATCCGTCCTCGGCCCTCCCCAGTACATTCAGGTGAATGGGCTGCGCCAGGCTTGGCAGTACTGCCCGAACCGCTTCTTCATCCGCTTCCTGGATCACCGCTGGCGCAAATACGTCACCCATCGCGAAGAGATGTTCATCACCGTCTGGTTCTACGATGGACAGGTCGAGCACATGCGCGCTTACCCCGACGGCGTCATGGGCGAATGCCAGGACTTCTTCGCCGCCTTCCGCTGGGAAGACCGGATCGAAGGCATCGGCATCGGCGCTGTCCAAGAGGACTATCTGGAAATCGACGAGTACGGCCGCTCAATGAAGTAACGGTGCCGAGCGGCACCCGTCTCGTCACGGCTTCGCGACGCGCTTCAACGCCAAGTCGATCTCGGCGTTGACCTCCGCCATCGCACGCAACGCTTCCTCGCGCAGATCCTGAGGCACCCGGTCGGGGTGATGGTCTGCCGCAAACTGTCGCCTCAACCGGGCGAGATCCTTCGGCGTGAGACCTTTCTTTGCAAGCTCCACCTTGAGCGTGATCACGGCCTCGCTCGGTCGGATCACGGGACGTGGCGGCTCCTCGTCCGCACCGTCGTCATAGGCTCGCTTGAGCGCCCCCTGCGCAACATACCCCGAAGCCACCGAAATATCGCCGAAGCTCGCGACGGAGCGCGCAGCCCCAGAACGCCCGGCCGTCAACTCCTCGAACGAAACAGGCTCGCCGTCGGGATCCAGCCGCACCTCATCGAGCGCCTGCTCGAACGCATGTTTGCGCTGCCGCCGTCGCATCCGCGTGGGCCAGACCAAGATCGCTCCTTCCCGGAATGCGCCGCATCCCGCGTTTTCTGCGATCCTGATGTCGTTCGCTTATTCGGGCCTTGCGTGCATCGCGAGAGGCCGCAAAAGCCAAACGGCAACTACCGCCGCTTGTCTCGGCCTTCCAGCAGATCGGGCCTCTTCTCGCGCGTTACGCGGAGGGCCTCCTCGCGCCGCCACTTCGCGATCTTCGAATGATCGCCCGAAAGCAGCACGTCCGGCGTCGGGCGGCCCTCCCACTCGCGCGGCTTGGTATACTGCGGATATTCGAGCAGACCGTCCTCGAAACTCTCTTGCGAGAGACTCTCCTCCGCGCCAAGCACGCCCGGCAAAAGCCGCACGCAGGCATCGAGCAGCACCATCGCCGCAAGCTCTCCACCCGACAGCACATAGTCGCCGATCGAAACCTCTAAGATCTCGCGCCCCGCAATCACCCTCTCGTCGATCCCCTCAAAGCGGCCCGCAAGGATCATAGCGCCGGGACCGTCCGACAGACGCCTCACCCGCGCCTGGGTCAACGGCTCGCCCCTCGGCGACATGTAAAGCAGCGGCAGGTCGGGGTCAGCCGCACGCGCATTGTCGATCGCCGCAGCCAGAACGTCCGCGCGCATCACCATGCCCGCACCGCCGCCGGCCGGCGTATCGTCGACAGCCCGATGCCGCCCAATGCCGAACTCCCGGATCTGATGCAGCGAGAGAGACCACAGCCCCGCCTTCAGCGCCTGCCCGACCAGCGAAAGCCCGAGCGGCCCCGGAAACATCTCAGGAAAGAGTGTGAGCACCGAGGCGCGCCACGGCGGGCGGCCTCCGTCTGTAGGGCGATGCATGATCGGTCTCGGCTCGGCCAGGAAAACCCCGGAAAAGTGGGGGCATCAATTGCCGCCACACTAACAGCATTGGCTGTTACAGCGGAAACCGATTGGGAGGCGAATGCGCGTCTCAGAGAGGCCGAAGCCCGCTCCTGCAGGCGTGAAGCACATCTCCCGCAAACGCGAACACACCGCTAAGGATGCCGAAAACCACCCGCGCCGGCACGCCCTCGCCCTGCTCGGCCAAAAAGCGAAAATGATCTTCGAGTTGGAACAAAAGCCTGGACATCATGCAGCCTCCGGCCAAGACCAATACTCCGCGCACGCACAAGCCTACGTGCGCCGAGTTTAATAGATCCTGAATGCGGATTTCGGCGACCGCGCGACGGCACCAAGGCGATTGTCAGACGCCCTCGACCACCGTGATGTCGAGCGTCCCAGCTCCGGCCCGAAGCGCCTTGGCCTCCGCGTACTCCGGACTTGTCGCATACCCGAGCGCGTGCTCGTAGCTCGGAAACTCCAGCACGACATTTCGCTGCGTGCCGTTCCCCTCGATAATCTCGCACTTGCCGCCGCGCACGATCGGCCGGCCCTCGAATTTATCCAGCGCGATTTTCGATTTGGCCACATATTCGGCCCACTTCTCCGCATCCGTCACGACGGCGTGCGCAATCACATATCCCTTGGCCATGGCTTCTTCCCCTTACGGATGCTTTTGCTTGAGCTAGTGAGGTCTCGTACCGCCCGCACCGCGCTTGGCCAGCGCTTCGCGGATATGATGGACAAAGGTCAGCGCCGCCGCCTTGGGATCGTCTGCCTGAGTGATCGGGCGCCCCACGACGACGTGATTGGCCCCAGACCATATGGCGTGATCGGGCGTCATCACGCGCTCCTGATCGTCGGTCGTGCTGCCCTGCAAACGGATACCCGGGGTAACGATTAGAAACTCCGGACCTGTCGCCGCGCGGATGCCCGCCGCTTCCTGTCCAGACGCAATCACGCCGTCACATCCCGCCTTGTAGGCAAGCTCCGCCCGCCGCAACACAAGGTCTGCGGGCGTCGATGTCGATCCCTGCTCGGCAAGATCGTCGGCCGTGAGATTGGTCATCACCGTCACCGCGAGAAGCTTGAGGCGGCTGTCTCCCCGCCCGGCGACTGCCGCCCTGAGCGTCTTGAGATCGTGACCGTGCACGGTCAGGAAATCGACATCCAGCTCCGTCGCATTCGACACAGCGCGTTCCACCGTGTTGCCGATGTCGAGAAGCTTCATATCGAGGAACACGCGCTTGCCCGCGCGCCTCAAATCGCGCGCGAGATCGAGCCCGCCCACGAAAAGAAGCTCGAGTCCCACCTTGTAGAAGGAAACGGAATCGTCGAGCTCGGCCACAAGCCGGCGCGCCTCCTCTACAGTCGGCACGTCAAGTGCAACGATGAGATGGTCACTCGCGGGACTGATCATGATCGTCACCCGTGCAGCACATGCGCAGCGCGCGCCAGCTTCTGAATGAGACGCTTGAAGTTTTCCTGGCTGTCCTTGTTTTTTAAATGGCCGTTGCCCTCGAAAGCATCGGCCGCACGCGACACAGCGAACTGATCCGGCAGCACCAGCGCACTTAAGCCAAGTTCCAGAACCGTGCGCACGGTATTGAGGCCGCGGAGCCCGCCCATGCCGCCTGGCGACACCGAGCCCAGCGCGAACACGCGCGTCTTGAAAACGGCAAGCGGCTCCTCTCCCTCGATGCGCACGCGGCTCACCCAATCGAGCGTGTTCTTGAGCAGCGGCGTAATGGAGGCATTGTATTCCGGGCAGGCGATAAAGATACCCGTATGCACCTTCATCAACGCTTCGAGCTTGAGCGCATTCTCCGGCACACCTTCGAGGGCTTCCAGATCGCCATCGTAGAGCGGCAGCGGATAGTCGCCGAGATCGGCGAATGTCGCGGCAAGCCCGTTGGCTTCGGCAATCTCCACGCCAAGCCGTGCGAGCCGCTTGTTGTAGGACGCATCCCGTGCGCTGCCCGCAAAGAAAAGAAGCTTGGTCGACGACAGGCTCATAATCCCTCCGTGAGCACGTAACGACGAGCGCGATCCACCGCCACCGAGGACGGATCGCCCTCCAAGCGGGCGACGGTTAGCCGCCCTTCCCTTCGAAGAAATCTTTCACGCGCGCGAAGAAACCCGCGCTTTCCGGGCTCGTATCCTTGTGGCTCTCGCTCTCGAACTCTTCGAGCAGATCGCGCTGGCGCCGCGTGAGGTTCTTTGGCGTCTCCACATCCACCTGGATGTACATGTCGCCCACCTGCTTCGAGCGCAGCACCGGCATGCCCTTGCCCTTGAGCCGGAATTGCTTGCCGCTCGACGTTCCTTCCGGAATGCGTACCCGGCTTGCCGTCCCGTCGAGCGTCGGCACCTCGATCTGCCCGCCCAGCGCCGCCGTCGTCATGGAGATCGGCACGCGGCAGAAGATGTCGGCGCCGTCCCGCTGAAAGAAGGAGTGCGGCTTGAGCGAGAGGAAGATGTAAAGGTCGCCCGGCGGTCCACCTCGCACGCCCGCTTCGCCGTCGCCGACGAGACGCACCTTCGTGCCATCCTCCACGCCGGCCGGAATGTTCACTTGAAGCGTCCGCTCGCGCATGACGCGCCCCGCGCCCGAACATGCCGGACACGGATCGTCGATCACCTCGCCGCGTCCGACACATGTCGGACACGTCCGCTCGATGGTGAAGAAGCCCTGGCTCGCACGCACCTTGCCCATGCCGCCGCACGTGGGGCACGGCACCGGCTTCGTTCCAGCCTTGGCGCCCGATCCGGAACAGACATCGCACGCGATGCTCGTCGGCACACGGATCTCGGCCGCCTTGCCGTCGAACGCCTCTTCCAGCGTGATTTCCATGTTGTAGCGGAGATCGGCACCCCGCTCGCGCGATGCACCACGGCGCTGTCCGCCACCGCCGCGCCGTCCGCCCATGAACTCGCCGAAAAGATCGTCGAAAATATCCGACATGGACGACGCGAAATCGGGCCCGAAACCGCCCTGGCCACGTCCCCCGCCCTGCTCGAAAGCGGCATGGCCGAACCGGTCGTAAGCCGCGCGCTTCTGCGGGTCTTTGAGCGCTTCATAGGCCTCGTTGAGATCCTTGAAGCGCTGCTCGGCGTCTTGGTCGCCAGGATTGCGGTCGGGGTGGCATTCCTTGGCTAGCTTGCGGAACGCGGACTTGAGATCCTGCTCACTCGCCGTGCGGGGAACTCCGAGGATGTCGTAATAGTCGCGTTTGGCCATGGGACGGCATTCTATCGGGCAGAGCGCGGCGGGAAGCAAGATCTATGGCTGAGCGATTGGCGCGCCCGTCGCGCTCCGTTTACCCGCCCGCCCCCTCGGCTCATGCAAATGGGCTCATATGAAAAAGGCCCTCCTCCCGCCGAGCCACGACATTGAGAGCGCGGCAAGCGGGAGGAGAAGCCTGGATGATGCAGACCGTTAGGCCTGCTTCTTGTCGTCCTTGACCTCTTCGAAATCGGCGTCGACGACGTTGTCGTCACTACCCTTCGAAGAGCTGTCGTCACCCGAGGAGGCATCGCCGTCGCCACCCTTGGCGGCATAGATGGCTTCACCGATCTTCATCGCGACCTGCGCAAGTGCGGTGGTCGTCGACTTGATCTCCTCAGCGTCGTCCTTCGCGAGCGCAGCCTTCACGGCCTCGATGGCTTGCTCGACGTCGGCCTTCACGGCTGCGACAGCCGCATTGGCCTCGTTCTCCTGAAGCTGCTTCTCCGTGGTGTGGACAAGCGCCTCGGCCTGGTTCTTGGCCTCGACCAGCTCACGCTTCTTCTTGTCGTCGGCCGCGTGCTCCTCGGCCTCCTTCACCATCCGCTCGATGTCGGAGTCGGAGAGACCGCCAGACGCCTGAATACGGATCGACTGCTCCTTGCTCGTCGCCTTGTCCTTCGCCGACACGTGCACGATGCCGTTCGCGTCGATGTCGAACGTGACCTCGACCTGCGGCACGCCACGCGGCGCCGGCGGAATGCCGACGAGATCGAACTGGCCAAGCAGCTTGTTGTCCGCCGCCATCTCGCGCTCGCCCTGGCTCACGCGGATGGTCACCGCGTTCTGCCCATCTTCCGCCGTCGAGAACACCTGGCTCTTCTTCGTCGGAATGGTCGTGTTGCGGTCGATCAGGCGGGTGAACACGCCACCCAGCGTCTCGATGCCGAGCGACAGCGGCGTCACGTCGAGCAGGAGAACGTCCTTCACTTCGCCCTTCAGCACGCCACCCTGGATTGCAGCGCCGATCGCAACGACTTCGTCAGGGTTCACGCCCTTGTGGGGCTCCTTGCCGAAGATCTCTTTCACGACCTGCTGCACCTTGGGCATGCGCGTCATGCCGCCGACGAGAACGACCTCGTCGATCTCGGCAGCCTTGAGGCCGGCGTCCTTGACAGCCTGCTCGCACGGACCGCGCGTGCGCGCGATCAGATCGTCGACGAGGCTCTCGAGCTTGGCGCGCGTGAGCTTCATCGTGAGATGCTTCGGACCGGTCTGGTCGGCCGTGATGAACGGCAGGTTGATTTCGGTCTGCTGCGAGCTCGACAGTTCGATCTTCGCCTTTTCTGCACCCTCCTTGAGACGCTGCAGCGCAAGCTTGTCGTTCCGGAGATCGATGCCCTGCTCCTTCTTGAACTCGTCGGCCAGATAGCTCACGAGCTTCATGTCGAAGTCTTCACCGCCGAGGAACGTGTCGCCGTTCGTGCTTTTCACCTCGAACACGCCATCGCCGATCTCGAGGATCGAGATGTCGAACGTGCCGCCGCCGAGGTCGTACACAGCAATCGTCTTCGCGCCGCTCTTCTTGTCGAGACCGTAGGCAAGCGCCGCTGCCGTCGGCTCGTTGATGATGCGCAGCACTTCGAGGCCGGCGATCTTGCCGGCATCCTTCGTTGCCTGGCGCTGAGCGTCGTTGAAGTAGGCGGGCACCGTGATCACGGCCTGCGTCACCGTCTCGCCGAGCTTCGCTTCGGCCGCTTCCTTCATCTTCTGCAGAATGAACGCAGAGACCTGCTGCGGCGAATACTGCTTGCCGCTCGCCTCGACCCACGCATCGCCCGTCGGGCCCTGCACGATCGTGTAGGGAACGAGACCCTTGTCCTTCTCGACCAGCGGATCGTTGTAGCGACGTCCGATCAGACGCTTGATCGCGAACAGCGTATTGGTGGGGTTGGTAACGGCCTGGCGCTTGGCGGGCAGGCCGACGAGACGCTCTCCGTCGTCCGCAAAGGCGACGATGGACGGCGTCGTGTTCATGCCTTCGGCATTCTCGAGAACCCGGGGCTTACCCCCGTCCATCACGGCAACGCACGAATTGGTTGTGCCGAGATCGATACCGATGACTTTAGCCATGTCTCCGTAATTCCTCTTCGTTGCGGCAGACCGTCCGGACCCAATAAAGGCCGGCGTCCAGATTGTCCGTAAACCCCCTCAATCGGAGGCAATGGATACGGTCCCCAATGGAGAACAATTGATGATGGGCGGTATATAGGGTGGTCTTTTCCGCGCGCAACGGGCGCGGATCACCGCCGCGTGATCAATTTATGGGGTCCTTGCTTTAACACTTCTCACGCGGGCAGGCGCAAGCTCTTTGTGCTCACCCCGCGCCCGCAAAAAGCTGGCTATACTGCGTCTTTACTACCGAGAAGTAAGGGCTCAGCCGCCTGAGGCGGTTCAGGCGCTCCACCCGCCCGGAGGCGGCGCCGCCCTCGCCAGGGCCTTCCGGCCCGCACGCCGAGACGACACGCCGCGCCCGAGCCGGGCCGCGCCCTTCCCCCTCACACGGCGTTATCGTTCCCCGGCGGCGGCTGTGCATCGGCATCGTTCCCGGCTTCTGCCTGGGCCTCCGATCCCGCGTCGCCACCCGCTTCCGCACCAGGCGCCGGCTTCGGCCCACCCTTGGCCACAACCACCATGGCCGGGCGCAGCACACGATCATCGATCACATAGCCCGCCTGATAGACCTCCACGATGGTCCCCGGCGCAACGTCGGTGTTCTGCGCCTCCATCATCGCCTGATGCAGATGCGGGTTGAAGACCTCGCCCTTGGGCACAATCCGGCGAACGCCGTTCTTCTCCAACGCATTAAGGAACTCGCGTTCCGTCATAGACACGCCTTCGAGCAGCCCCTTGAGCACAGGATCCTGCTCGGCCGCATCTGCCGGGACAGCCTGCTTGGCGCGTTCGAAATTGTCCGCCACACCCGCTATATCGCGCGCGAACTTGCTGATGGCATATTTCGCGGTATCCTCGCGCTCGCGCTCGGCCCGCTTCCTCATATTGTCCATCTCGGCGTGCGCCCTGAGCAGCCGGTCCGTGAGGTCGGCGATCTGCCCCTGCAGCGTGTCGACCTCAACCGCCAGGCGCTCCGCCTCCAGAACCGGATCGGACGGAGGCGCCGAGGAAGTTGCATCGGCTCCGCTTGTCGCACCCGGCGCATTCGGTTTCATCGTCTCGTCAGACATGAGATCTCCAGATCGAAGCGAAAATTGAGAATGCGCCCAAGCGAGCCGCTGAGCAGCGGACACCCGAAACGGGTTCAGCGTGGGCGCAGAACACAAGCGCCCGATATCAGCCGCAGAGACAGAAAAATCAAGTCAGCACGCGGCTGACGAGCCGCGCCGTATAATCGACCATCGGAATGATGCGCGCGTAATTAAGGCGCGTCGGCCCGATCACGCCAAGCACGCCCACAACCTTCCGCTCCTCGTCATGGAACGGTGCGACGATGAGCGACGAACCCGACAACGAGAACAACTTGTTCTCAGAACCGATGAAAATACGGACCCCTTCGCCCTGTTCCGCAAGGCCCAGGATCTGAACCAGATCCCGCTTGCTTTCGAGATCGTCGAAAAGCTGGCGGATACGCTCCAGGTCCTCGATCGCCGTCAGATCCTTAAGCAGGTTCGCCTGCCCCCGCACGATCAGGCTCTTCCGGTCGTCGAGCGACCCCGACCATTCCGCGAGCCCCGCCTTGATCACCTTCTGCGTCAGTTTGTCGAGTTCGGCTTTCGCTTGTCCGAGCTCCACCTCCACCGCCTGCCGCGCTTCCGCGATGGTGAGACCTCGAATATGCGCGTTGAGATAATTGGCCGCTTCCGTCAGCGCTGAGGGCGGCAGCCCCGCCGGCAACCCGATCAGGCGGTTTTCGACGTTCTGATCTTCGTCAACGAGCACGACGAGCGCCTTCGTCGGCTCCAGCGGCACGAAATCGATATGCTTCAACCGCGCCGTCTGCTTCTCGGCCAGGACGACGCCCGCGCAATGAGAGAGGCCGGAGATCATCTCGCCAGCTTCCGTCAGCACCTGGTCGAGCGACTTCGTGCGCCGGACGGCGATCTGCGCCTCGATCTTGCGCCGCTCCTCGTTGCTGAGGTCTCCCACCTCCAGCAAACCGTCGACGAACATGCGCAGCCCCGACTGCGTCGGCAGCCGCCCCGCCGACGTATGCGGCGCGTAGATAAGCCCTGCGTGCTCGAGATCGCTCATCACGTTCCGGATTGACGCCGGCGACAGCGCCATCGGCAAGACCCGCGACAGGTTGCGCGAACCCACGGGCTCACCCGTGGTCAGATAACTGTCCACGATCTGCCGCAGAATGGCGCGCGAGCGCTCGGAGAGTTTTTTGATTTCGGACTGCGGTTCGGACATCGGGATCTCATGTCGGCGAACGGCATGCTGCCGCTCGGGACCCTGAAATAATGGCAGCAAGCCCGTTCAATGCAAGACCCCGGCCGCAATCCACATCCATCGCAAATCCGTTGAGGAAGCGTCCGGCAAACGGCCGCCTGCATCCGCCGATTGAGGTTGATCCCAATGGGGGCCTCCCTTAGGGTCGCGCGCACACCTAAAAGCGGGATGGAAGGGACAGGGCGACGGCCTTCCCTATGCCGGTCTCCCAAAAACTCCAAGAAAGCCGAACCTATGCGCCCTTCCAAACGCCAGCCTGGCGAACTTCGCCGCGTTTCCTTCGAACGCGCGGTCTCCATGCACGCCGAGGGCTCCTGCCTGATCAAATTCGGCAACACGCACGTGCTCTGCACCGCAAGCCTCGAAGAGCGCATTCCGCCGTGGCTCAAGGGCCAGGGCCGCGGCTGGGTCACCGCCGAATACGGCATGCTCCCGCGCGCCACCACAGACCGCACGCGCCGCGAGGCGTCCGTCGGCCACCAGTCGGGCCGCACGCAGGAAATCCAGCGCCTCATTGGCCGCGCACTCCGTGCTGTCGTCGATCTCCCGAAACTCGGCGAACGCCAGATCTCCATCGACTGCGACGTGATTCAGGCCGACGGCGGCACCCGCACCGCAGCCATCACCGGCGCCTGGGTTGCGCTGCACGACTGCATCCAATGGATGAAGCTCCGCGACATGGTAAAGGACGGCGTTCTCCGCGACCACGTAGCCGCCATCTCCTGCGGCCTTTACAACGGCACGCCCGTCCTCGATCTCGACTACCTGGAAGACTCGAACGCCGATGCCGATTCCAATTTCGTCATGACCGGCCAGGGCGGCATCGTCGAGGTCCAGGGCACGGCCGAAACCACCGCCTTCAGCCAGGAAAGCTTCGATGCGCTGATGGGGCTCGCCCGCAAAGGCATCGCCGAGCTGATCGAACTGCAGAAACTAACGGTGGCGTGATCGGTTGAGGTCGTGCGTCCTCAATGCCATAGACCGATGCCATGCAAAAACCGGCCATCCTCGAAACGGTAATTTACGCGAGCGACCTTCCGGCCGCGGAAGCCTTCTACACGCGTCTTCTCAGCGCCGCGCCGCACGCGAAAGTCGATGGCCGCCACGTGTTCTATAAGCTCGCGCACCAGATGCTGCTGGTCTTCAATCCGGCCGCAACCCGAACTCCGCCCGATGGCCCGCTCCCCGTGCCACCCCACGGCGCCGAAGGCCAAGGCCACGTCTGTTTCGCAGCCAATGCGGACGAGATCGACGCATGGCGTCAGCGCCTCTCCGATATGGGCGTCCCAATCGAATCCGATTTCGAGTGGCCCCAGGGCGGCCGCTCCATTTACTTCCGCGATCCCGCCGGCAACTCCGTCGAGTTCGCTGAACCGCGCATTTGGGGTTTTGACGCATGACCACGCTGACGTCCGGCACGCGCCTCGTTGTCGCGAGCCACAACCCGGGCAAGGTCTGGGAGATCAAGGAGCTGATTGCCCCGTTCGGCCTCGACGCTGTCTCGGCCGGCGACCTCGGCCTCGCCGAGCCGGAAGAGACGGAAACCACGTTTGAAGGCAACGCGGGCCTTAAGGCTATCGCCGCTGCAAAAGCGTCGGGCCTGCCCGCGCTTGCGGATGATTCCGGCATTGAGGTCCACGCCCTCGACGGCGCACCCGGCGTCTATTCCGCCGACTGGGCTATGCCGGGCAAGGATTTCGGCCGCGCGATGCAGCGCGTGCACGACGCCCTCGAAGAACGCGGCGCCTGGTCCGGCGCACCGCCCACTGCGAACTTCATTTCCGTGCTCTGCCTCGCTTGGCCCACGGGCGAAACGCGCCTGTTTCGCGGCCGCGTGGATGGCACGCTCGTCTGGCCGCCGCGCGGAGGAAACGGCTTCGGTTTCGACCCCATGTTCGTGCCCGAAGGCGCAATCGAAACCTTCGGCGAGATGGAGCCGGCAGGCAAATACGCAATCTCGCACCGCACGCGCGCCTTCGCCGCCTTCAAGCGCGAATGCCTCGAAGGCATCGCCACCGAAGCCGCACGCCCGAAAGCCGGGCGCGATCTCGAAGGCCTCGAAGCCGCCGCCCGAAATCTCTCGACGCAAGCCGAACTCGCCCGCTTCATTGGATCTCTGCGCGAAGATCTGGCGGCAAACGGCACTCACTGGCCGGTGCACGACTTGTCGGGCTTCCTTTGCGCACTCGAAGAGGCTGCACAAAAAGCCGATGCGCCAGAAGCGGAGCCCCGCTGGCGCACGCTCGCCCGCGCGCTCCTTTCCGCAAGCCGATGACAACGCTGACCCGAGCCACAACAGCCGACGACGGCACGCCGGGCTTCGGCGTCTACATCCACTGGCCGTTCTGCGCGCAAAAATGTCCTTACTGCGATTTCAACAGCCACGTCCGCTTCGGCGGCTGGGACGAGCCGCGCTTCCTCGCTGCTTACAAACGCGAACTCGATCACGCAGCCAGCCTCGTGCACCGCACACGCGCGCCCGTCACCTCGATTTTCTTCGGTGGCGGCACACCGTCTCTCATGCAGCCCGAAACGGTCGCGGCAATCCTCGATCACATGGCAAACCTTTGGACCATCGCGCCCAGCGCGGAGATCACGCTCGAAGCCAATCCTGGCAGCGTCGAAGCCGGCCGCTTCGCGGGCTATCGCAAAGCCGGCGTCAACCGTGTCTCTATCGGGGTGCAGTCGCTCCGCGACGAGGATCTCAAACGCCTCGGCCGCATCCACTCGGTGGAAGAGGCGAAGGCCGCCGTCGGCCTTGCACAAAGGACATTCGACCGCGTCTCCTTCGATCTCATCTACGCTCGCCCGCGCCAGACACCGGCCGATTGGCGGACGGAGCTAACCGAAGCCCTCGCAATGGCTGGCGGTCATCTCTCGCTCTATCAGCTCACCATAGAGCCCGAGACACCCTTCGCAGCGCTCTACGCGAAAGGCCGCCTCGCGATCCCAGCAGCAGAAGCCGCACACGATCTCTACGAGGTAACCCAGGAACTCACGACAGCAGCCGGGTTACCCCAATACGAAATTTCCAACCACGCCGCACCGGGTGAGCAAAGCCGCCACAACCTCACCTACTGGCGCTATGGCACCTACGCAGGCATCGGCCCCGGTGCACACGGCCGCCTGCAAACACCCGACGCGCTCCTCGCCACGGAAACGGAACGCAGCCCCGAAGCGTGGCTCGCGAACGTCGAGCAGGCTGGCCACGGCATCGCGGCTACCGAAGCGATCCCCGCTTCCGCCCAAGCCGACGAGCTGCTGCTGATGGGCCTGCGTCTTGCGGAAGGCGTGGATCTCGACCGCCTCTCGCGGATCAGCGGCCTCGCACCCAGCACGGCCCGCCTCCGGAAACTCTCCGAACAGGGCCTCATCGAGCAGATCCCGCCGCTCACCTCACCCGATGTCGAACCCGGTCTCGACGAAATCCGCGCCTGCCTCGGCCCCGGCCTCACACCGGCCGCGCAAGACGCTGCACCCCGCCTCGGCCGCATTCGCGCCACGGGAGACGGCCGCTTCATCCTTAACCACCTCGTCCTGGAACTGACATCGGGGCTGGAAACCGCACCTCAAGCCCAATAAAAACACCGCCTTCACTGCGTCCCAGCCGCAATAGACAAGCGGACCGCCGCGCTTTAAGCACGCGCGAACCTCTCCGACGGAGCACGACGACCATGATCAGGCGGCTGTACGACTGGACGATGGATCTCGCCCGCCACGGCCGCGCAAAGCACGCGCTGTTCTGGATCTCGTTTATCGAAAGCTCGTTTTTCCCGATCCCACCGGACGTGATGCTGATCCCGATGGTGATCGCCGAGCGCACCAAAGCGATGCTCTATGCCTCCATCGCAACCGTCGGCTCCGTGATCGGCGGCATCGCCGGCTACATCATCGGCTACTTCCTGTTCGAACAGATCGGCCAGCCGATCCTCGAACTTTACGGCAAAGCCGACAAAGTCGCGGAATTCTCCGCCTGGTTCAACGAATGGAGCATCTGGATCTTGATCGTCCTGGGCGGCCTCACGCCGTTCCCGTACAAGGTGCTCACGATCACGGCAGGCGTAACGGCCATGCCGATCCTGCCGTTCATCCTCGCCAGCATAGCGGCCCGCGCCTCGCGGTTCTTCCTCGTCGCGGGCCTGCTCTACTATTTCGGCCCGCCGATCCGCGAATTCATCGAGCGTCGCCTCACGATGGTGACGACCGTCTTCGTCGTGCTTCTTATCGGCGGCTTTGTCGCCGTCAAGTATGTGGTCTAAGCTCCCGGCATCCCAAGGGTATTGAGTATGTTGATGTCTGAAGTCCCCGAGAAGAGCGCAGCCTACCGTGCCGGCGGCCTTACGCTATTTTTCGCGACGGGCATCATTCTCGTCGCTCTCGCCTTCGAGCATCTCGGCGGCTACACGCCCTGCCCGCTCTGCCTGATGCAGCGCTATGCGTATTACGCGGCGATCCCGCTGCTCTTCGTTGCCATGGCGCTCACATCCGAGATGCCGCGCCTTGCCGCGCTCCTCTTCTTCGTCGTCGCGCTTGCCTTCCTCGGCAACGCTGGGCTCGGTGTCTACCACGCTGGCGCGGAATGGAAATTCTGGCCGGGCCCCACGACATGCGGCGCAGCCCAGGCGCTCCCCACCTCTGCGACCGATCTTCTTTCGAGCCTCGCAGAAAGCCGCGTCGTGCGCTGCGACGAGGCACCCTGGACGTTTGCCGGACTGTCGTTCGCGGGCTGGAACGTCGTCGCTTCCCTCGTCGCGTTCACCGGCGCGCTCAAAGCTGCCTTTCTTGCGGCGTCCGCGCGCGACTGAATTCCGGGCCGTTTCAAGCGCTTGAAATTATCAACAAGCGCTCTCCGCAAACCAAAAAACGAGACACGTGAGCCGCTTGCGAACTTCGCATGTGGCCGCGACGTAGCTTGTCAAGATGATTTCCACCGCAAGTCATTTTTGCGCCCTGCCGTGGCCACAGTGTCACGGTCATATGAGTCCATACGCGGAACGCAAATGGAACAGCGTGAGTGTCAGCGGACCGCGGAGGGAGGGAAATGTGGACGTGCGGGAAGCTCTGGGAGGGTGTCCCGCTCGAAACTGCCGAAACGCTCTTTGTGTCGGAGAAAGGGGCAAGTGTTGTGTCCGCCCACGATCGACGGAAGCAGATGGCATCGGCGTTTTCCACAACAGAGCGACCATCTCCCTGGAACCGAATGCGTAAGCGTTGCGTCAGTAGCGTACCGAGTAGCGTTGTTGCGTTGAGTAAGCCTGAGTTGAGTACCCCAGTCTTGCGTACCCGAGTCTTGCGTACCGAAATACCGCGTAGCGTTGCGTTGGCGTACCCCCAAAAGTCCCCCAAAGACACGCTGAAACGCGTGTTCGAACGAATGAAGCGAACTGCTCGGACACAGAAGTCCATGCGTTTGGCCGAGCGGTTCGCACCCCGGAATTCTGTTCAGCGTCTCCGGCAGAAAGGATCCAGCGTTTCGCTCAACTGAGTGACGGGTCCCGCATGTTCCGGTCGTCGCGTAAGAGTGAGTGATGTCAATGCGTTTGGAAGAAAGTCACTGGCGTTCGCTGCAGGATGTTGTTGGCGTCGTCCTCGCAGCCACGAAAGACGGCTTCCGTGATGAGCCCGCGTCCCCCGCCGCGGACAAGTCGCAGAAGCGAGCAGGAAACCGGCCGATTTCCTACACGAAGCAGTAGTCGGCCAAGGAATTCGGAGGCTCTCGAAAAGCCTCCAACGAGTAGGCAAGCATACCGGGCACCTGACGATCAGTCCCAGTTGGTGTCACATGGACCGGTATTTGCGTAGTGGCACTGAAGCGAACCGGTGTGCTTGCCCCCCCAACGTTTGAGTCACAGTAAATTGAGGAGCGACCCAATGGTTCCCGAGCACGTCAATCCGATTGAATGGCACCAGGCCGTCGGCATTGCGCGCCAGTCCTGCGCTCGCTTTTTCCGCGACGGCGGAACAGCCCGCGACGCGATGCGCGCATTCGGCGCCGAAACCGGCACAGCGGACACGAAGAACGCTGCCGACTGGGGCAAGGCCGTCGAGGCGATCGCGCTTGTGCTCTGCGCTAAGCCCGAGAAGCGCGCGGCCTGACCTGCGCGCTGCTTGACGCTTATCAGCTTGGACCTTCCAATTCAGGCCCCGGCAACGGGGCCTTTTTTGCGCCCGCGAAACAGATCTGCAAACGCTCCTGACAACTTGTCATGGCCGCGCAGGCGGCCATCTCCGCAAGTTGCCGAGCGTTCAACGGCAACTGATGGAACGCCTTCGTGCGCACAGAGCACGTTAAGGCTCGAGCTCAGTATCCCAGTAGAGATAGTCGAGCCAGCTCTCGTGCAGATAGTTCGGCGGGAAAAGGCGCCCGTTCCGGTGCAGCTCGAACACCGTTGGCCGATACGGCATCTGATGCGGCCGCATCTCGATATCCCACGGCATTTCCGCACCTTTCCTGAGATTACAGGGCGCGCACGCCGTCACCACGTTGTCCCAACGGGTCAAGCCGCCGCGCGAGCGCGGGATCAGATGATCGAACGTCAGATCGTCCTTGATGCCGCAATACTGGCAACTGAAGCGATCGCGCAAAAACACGTTGAACCGCGTGAAAGCGGGATAAAGCGCAGGTTTGACGTAGGTTTTGAGAGAGACGACGGAGGGAAGCTGCATCTCGAAACTCGTCGAGCGAACGGTGCGCTCATATTCCGAGACGATATTGACGCGATCCAGAAAGACAGCCTTCACCGACTCCTGCCAGCTCCAGAGCGACAACGGGTAGTAGCTCAGGGGCCGGAAGTCGGCGTTGAGAACCAGTGCCGGAAACGAGTCCGGCTTGGCAGCATGAGCATTCACGAGGCTGCTTCCAATCGGTCCGCGTCGAATCGAAGGGAACCCTCCGATATCGGGTGCGGATACTAGCGACGCATGACAGCTCTGTGAAGAACCCCCGTCTAATGGGAACTTTCCGCGCCGTATCAGTCAGATGACCCAATTTATACGCGCCGGCGATGCCAACGGATCGCACATCACCGCGAAACGCGCTGGTGCGCGTAGAACGCCCAGAGAAGATGCGCCGCAACCCCGCGCCAAGGCCGCCACCGCTCGGCAAGCGCCATCAATTCGCCTGAGCTGGGCCGCGCTTCGAACTCGAACGCACGTTGCGCCGCAATCTGAAGCGCGAGATCGCCGGCCGCAAAGCCATCCGTCCGGCCGAGGCAAAACAACATGTAGATGTCCGCCGTCCACGGCCCGATGCCACTCACGCCCACGAGCGCCTCGAAAAGATCCGCATCCGGCATGTCCGCGTCGAGCACCAGCGCACCACTGAGAATGTTGGCGGCAGCAGCGCGCAAGGTCCGCATCTTTCCTTGCGACAGGCCTGCAGCTCTCAACGTGACGTCGTTCTGCGCGAGCAGCGTCTCCGGATCGAAAGGATCGACAGCGCGCGCCGTGCGCTCCCAGATCGCAGCCGCGCTCGCAATCGAAAGCTGCTGGCCGACGACAATACGTGCAAGCCCTTCGAACCCAGCCGGATGACGCCGAAGCACAGGATCGCCGATCGTGTCGTGCACACGCCGCATCACCGGACACAGCCGACGCAACGCCAACGCTCCCGCGCGAATATCGCCCGCACTCTCGAGCGACGCACTCACGCGCGACCTCCGTGCCGACGACGGCGTCTTCCTCACGGGGATCTTCTCGGCCATGGGATCGACGCTCCCCGCTTTTCGCAGACGCTCACTCAAAGTAGGTTGGCCTCATGAAATTTGAAACATACACGCGCCGCTGGCGGCCCGCAGAGCTTCCGCGAAGGCCAAACAATGGCAAACCGGCCAACGGTGCTGCGCGTCCCATAGTCCGCTTCGCACCGAGCCCGAACGGCCCTCTCCACCTTGGCCACGCGCTCTCGGCGCTTCTCAACTTCGACATGGCGCAAAGCCTCGGCGGCCGCTTCCTCATCCGTATCGAAGACATCGACCTCACCCGCACCCGCGAAGAGCACATCACCGGCATCTTCGACGATCTCGCGTGGCTCGGCTTGAGTTGGGAAGAGCCTGTGCTGCGCCAAAGCGAGCACTTCACGACCTACCAGGCCGCCGCCCACACACTTGTGAAGCTGGGCCTGCTCTATCCCTGTTTCGCAACACGCACCGAAATCGCCGAAGCCTCGACGCACGCACCGAGCGCACGCGATCCGGATGGCGCACCGCTCTATCCCGGTCTGCACAAACGGCTTGCGAAAGAGGAGATTGCAGCACGCATGGCCCGCAACGAACCGTTCGCGTTGCGCCTCGATATGGATCAAGCGCTCGACGTACTCGAACTGCGAACGAACGCCCGCCGCATCACGTTCACCGAGCTCGACGACGACGGAACGCCCCACGAAATCGAAGCCGACCCCGCTGTGTGGGGAGACGCGGTCATCGTGCGCAAAGATGCCCCGACGAGCTACCACCTCGCCTGCGTAGTCGACGATGCGCGCCAAGACATCACCCACGTCGTCCGCGGCCAGGACCTTTACGCGGCAACCGGGTTGCACCGTCTCCTGCAAGTCCTCCTCGGCATTCACCCGCCGGTCTATCATCACCACCGCCTGCTCGTCGGCCCCGACGGACGCAAACTCGCCAAAAGCGCCGGCGCCCGTGCCCTGGCCGAGCTTCGTGCAGAAGGGGTCGATCCCACGGAGGTGCGCGCACGTGTGGGCCTTGAGCACCACGAGCCGGGCATTCCGGCTGAGGGCCAGTCGTAAACCAATAATTCCGATGGCCGACCATCGGCTTATCGCTTACATTTAAACCATGGATTTTCCCGACATCTGAGCCTGTTAGTGAGCTTGCTAGGTGAAAAAGCCGCGGAAGCCCAAGCCGAAGGCCAAACGCCGAGCCCCAAGCCCGGCGATCGCTCCGCAGCGTGCTCTCGCCCCCGCGGCCCACCTCACGCGATACACAAGCCGCGCTCGCCAACAGCGCCCGCTCGCCAGGGCAGGCCACCGCCTCTCGGCAATCAAAACGTCCGCACGCCGAAGCTTTTCCAGGCTGACGAGCCTCGGAGAGCGCGTCTCAGTTGGCGATCTCCGCTGGCGGTTTGGAAACCTGCGCACGGCCTCTGAAGCCATCGCGCTTCCCTATTCGCGCGACGAACGCCAGATTCTGCTGCTTCTGTTCCTGCCGGTCCTCCTCGTAGCCTCGGCCCTCGTCGCACATCAATCGATGCGCACGCTCTATGACTACGTCACGCTCGCTGCGACCCACGGACCGGATCAGGAGGTGGTCGCGCGGCACCCCGACATCGCAAAGAGAAGCGTGCCGCCCGCGACGACCGTTGCTGAACCTGAGAAGCCCGTTGCGGTCGCCCGCGAAACAACGATACCGACGACCGCAGTCCGCGCGTTCACCGGCAGCCCTGAAACCGAAATCGCGAATCCAGCCGCGGAAACGATCCTCGGTGTCCGCGAGCCAACCCGCACTGACGCCCACCGGGTAACCACCGCAGACGACCTCATACGATCGGCCGATAGCCTCGCGTCGCTACCGGAAGCGGCTCGCCCCGATGCTGCCACACCCCCGGCAGAACCGGTTGCCACGCTCGCCCTATTGAACCCGGTCCCAACCGTCGGCCTCTCCCACTCACCCGTCGTACCCGCACCCGTTGAGGCATTCGAGGCGGACGACAGCGGCCGGCCGATCCTACCCGGCATCTGTACGGTTGCAGATGCCGAGCGAAGCGCGCCTCTCATCACCAGCACGCTTCCCGTCAGCGCCACCGCGCCAGTCTCGCTCAGCCCCGAAGCCTTTGGCCTGCGTTTGGCCGAGGCCGCCGAGGCGCAAATCACCGGCTTCGTCGTCTACAACGACGCCTACCGCAGCATCGCCTACCCCATGGGCGACGTGCACCACATGTTCGGTGTGTGCACCGACGTCGTCGTGCGCGCCTACCGCGCGCTTGGGATCGACCTGCAAGCGCTCGTCCACCAGACCCGGTCCGGCCGCGGCGACCGCAATATTGACCATCGCCGGACAGAGGTGCTGCGCCGCTTCTTCGCCACGCATGGCGAAAGTCTCCCCGTCTCGCCATTTGCAGAAGAGTACAGGCCCGGCGACATCGTGACCTATCACCGGCCGCAGAATAGGGGCTCCCGTTCGCACATCGCGGTGGTCTCGTCGCAAATTGCACCGTCCGGCCGGCCGATGATCGTACACAACCGCGGCTGGGGCCCGCAGCTCGAAGATGCGCTCTTCGTCGACCAGATCACCGGCCACTATCGCTACCGGGGCCCGATACCGGTCCAGGAGGCCCGGGCCGAGGAGGCAGCCGCACCCCTGCTCTCGCCCGCAGCTGGCATCGCCGCGGCATCCCTCCCGATTTTTCTTCCCGCTCCCGCCAATTGAGCCAGAGCGAACTTTTTCTCCGCTGCAAAAAAAACAAATCGGGAGTCCCTGCAACTTGGCGGGGTCATAAACCGTAAACCACGTATTTCCGGCCGGTATCCTTGAAAAACCGCTGCGCGAACATAAAAAATACTAGCAACACGCTTGCCTAAGGCAGCGAATAAGCTCAGCTTTCATGGATAAGGAAAATGCCGAAAAGGATCGGCATCTCGGTATTGCGTACGCAACAGACTTTCAGTCCGAATTCCAGCGCGCACGGAAAACCGAAAATGCCTAGCTTCCGGATGACGTCCTCCAATCCGTTCTGGTTCGAGGATTTCGTTTTCCTCGTAATGGACGAGAGTCGCCGCCTGCCGGAACGCGCGTCCGCTGCGCTCGCACGCGCCCGCCGCACGGCGGAAGCAGGGGCCGCCGCCATCGTGCGCCTGAAGCCGCTCGCAACACGCAAGGCGATCTCGCCGGCTAAGGCCGTGCCCGTAGCCGCAATTCAGGCCCCCGTCGTTGCCCGCATCGAAGCCGAGCTTCTGGACGAGCCGCTGTCTTGGGCACTTGCCACCGAACCCCTGCTCAGCGGCGTGAAGGGCGTAGAACGAGCGGTGGAACTGCACGAAAAGGCACGCGAACAACTTGGCGCGATCACCTATGTCCTCGACCAGATGCGGGATGAACTGGCCCCTGCGCTGAGCAACGCTCCGGCCCGGCAGAAGCAAAAGCCAGCGGCCGAGGACACCGCCGTCCGCCTCGACACCTCGATTGAAGCCCTCCTCGCCCTGTCGCGCAGAAATGCCGCGACGCGCCCGAAAGACCGCTTGCTCACGGCCGCTTAAAGCCGAAACCCGTCAGCCCCTCACCGCCCGTCGGGCGGAGGAACAGGCTGCGCGGGATCGAGCACGTGCCCGCCGAAGGTCTGCAACTCCAGCACCGCGATCGACCGTTCGGATAGCCCGTCGGCGCGAAACCTCACATGCCCGTCGATCCCCGTGAACCCGGCCGGCCGCGTCAGCGAGTCGGCCGTAAACCGCCGCCCCGGCTCGGCGGAAGACAGCGTGATCGCAATGCTGACGGCGTCGTACGCCAAGCTTGAAAGGCGCACCGGCGGCTGCCCGAACGTCCGCGAGAACCGCTGCACGTAATCGCGCCAGCCGTGAGGATCCGCGCCGGGATACCAGCCACCCACGAAGGCCTGCGCACGCCCGGCGTTGGGATAATCCCAGCCCCCCGTCCCGATGAGTTGCACCGTATCGCTCCGGACACCCGAATAGGTGAGGATCGGATCGATCTGCGGCAGCACCTCCGCGCCACCCGCGACCAGCAGCGTATCGACAGGCACAACCGTATCCGTGCTTTGCCGGATCCCGTCAGCCATTGTTCTCACCGGCTCCAGCATGGCATTCGCCGTCAGCGGATAGCGCGTCACGGCCGCCACCGATCCGCCATGGCGCTGCACCGCCCTATGGAGCGCGGGCTCTATCACCTGGCCGTAACCGTCGTCGGGCAACAAGGCTGCGAAACGGCGTTTTCCACGCCCGGCAGCGTAGGCCACGATCCGCTCGACATCCTGCTCGGGCAGAACACTCATGAGGTAGACGCCCGGCCCCGCCGCGCGCCGGTCGTTGGAGAACGAGAGAACGGGCACATTGGCTTGGCGCGCCACGGGAGCGACAGCAACTGTTGCCTCAGCCGTTAGCGGCCCGACCAGGATCTCCGCACCCTCACCGATCGCGTCCGTCGCGGCCTGAGCCGCACCCTCAGCCGTTCCCTTGTCATCCTTGACGATGAGTTGCACGAGCGGCGTATCGAATTCGAAAAGCGCAAGCTCCCCGCCCTGCTTCATCCCCCGCGCCGTTGCCGCCTGCGGACCAAACCCCGAGAGCGGCAGCAACAATCCGATGCGAACGGGCTTCTGCGGCCGCCCACTGGTCGGGGGAGTCGCGGGCTGATCCACGCCGACGCCCTCCGTGAGACCGCCCGATCCACCGAGATTGGTCGCACACGCCGCGAGCCAAAGAGCAGCCGCTGCGACGAAGATAAGACGCCACCACGTAAGCGCTCGCGCGGCTCGAACCGCGAGCCGACCAGAAACTCCGCTGTCAGGCCGAATGGAGGGCGGCCGGCAAGACTCGGTCGTCACGCAGAAAACACCATCGGCCTTTTGGAGATCGCACGCAGGGTTACAGCCAACCCTGGCAACGGGTCTGGGAAGTTTTCGTTACAGGGCGAAGACGGCAGGGTGAAGCAAATTGTGCCAGCCGCTGAAATATGGCTTGGATCTTTCACGGCAAAAGGGTGAAAACGTGATCGCATAACGGCTGGGCGGTGCCCCGCCCGAGCGGCACTGCGCACCGTTAACCAGAGCGGATGATATGGCAGACGACACCCGGGAGACAGAGCCGGCGGTCCCCTCGACGACCGCAAGCCGGGCCGCTTTCGAGATCGAGCGCCAACTGGCGCAACCGCTCGCCCCGGGTCTTTATCTCGTCGCGACACCCATCGGGCATCTGGCCGACATGTCGCTGCGCGCGATCGCGACTCTCGCCCGTGCCGATCTGGTCTACTGCGAGGACACCCGCCATAGCCGCACGCTCCTCGCCCATTACGCGATCCGCGCAACGCTGCGCCCTTACCATGAGCATAATGCCGAGACCGAGCGTCCACGCATCGTGAGCGAGCTGTCGGCCGGCCGCACCGTCGCCTTGATCAGCGACGCGGGAACCCCACTGATCTCCGATCCCGGCTTTAAGCTCGTGCGCGACGTAGCCGCCGCGGGCCACCCCGTGACAGCCGTGCCCGGACCATCAGCCACCCTCGCGGCCCTGACCGTTGCCGGGCTTCCCACCGACGCCTTCTTTTTCGCGGGCTTCCTGCCGCCCAAGGAGGGCGCACGCAACACCCGCATCGCGGAACTCGCCGCCGTCCCTGGCACGCTCGTCTTTTTCGAAGCGCCCAACCGCGCCGCCGCAACGCTGGCAGACCTCAGGGACCGGCTGGGCAACCGCGAAGCCGTCCTCGCCCGCGAACTCACCAAACTGCATGAGGAAGTCCGCCGCGGCACACTCGCAGAGCTTGCCGAAAAAGCCGAAAGCGATCCTCCCAAAGGAGAAGTCGTGATCGTGGTCGGCCCCCCGGCCGACGAGGAAGCGAGCGACGCCACTATTGCCGAACGTCTCGGCCCCGCGCTCGAAACCCTGAGCCTCCGCGACGCCACCAAGATGGTGGCCGACACGCTGAAGGTCCCTAAGGCGCGAGTTTACGACATTGCCCTCGACCTGAAGCGCCGCCAATGACCGGGAAAGCGCCGCGCCACGTCTCCAATGGCGTGCGCGCCTCACGGCGCAGAAGCGAGCGGCAAGGCCACACAGCCGAGCGCATCGCGGCCCTTCTGCTCATGCTGCGCGGCTACCGCGTATTGGGCCGCCGCCAGCGGACACCCCTCGGAGAAATCGACCTCATCGCCGTCCGTGGCCGCCGCATCGCCTTCATCGAGGTCAAGCGCCGCTCGACGCCCGAGGCTGCCGAATCCGCCCTAACACCCGCTCAACGCGACAGAATCCGGCGCGCGGCGAGCCTCTGGCTAACCCGCAACGCGCGCTATCAGTCCCACGAAATCGGGTTCGACCTAGTGCTGCTCGTAGCGCGCTCATGGCCCCGCTACCTCAGGGACGCCCTCTAAGCGCCCTCCTGTCGCCCGCATCGCTACACGAATATGTGTGATTGCAAGGGCTTCCTGACTCGGCTCGGGATAATTATACGCTACTATGTAACATCGCACCTTCGAAACGGGGCCTCACCCGACGTCTTTTTGGGAGAAAACGCTGATGAAAAAACCGATCGTCGCCCTCGCGGCATCCGCGGCTGCCTTCGCGCTCGGCGCAGGTGTGGCCTCGGCAGCCAGCCTCGTGGTGGGACAGAAATACGAGTACGACGTCGAAAAGGGCACCGCCGAAGCCGAGCGCACGACGTTCTGGGAAAAGTACGGCGGCTGGTGCGCAATCCAGGATTGGCACCCAGCGGTCGAGAAGTGCGAGGAAAGCAAGGAAGGCGACGACACGTTCCGCACGCTGACCCTCAAGGACGGCGGCGGCACAATCAAGGAGCAGCTCATCGCCAGCAGCGCCACAATGTATCGCTACGCGATCATCGAGAGCCCGTTGCCGGTGCAGAACTATTCCGGACAGTTCCAGGTCCTGCCCGAGGGTGACGATCTCGACGGGGTCAAATTGACATGGAGCGCCACCTTCGACCCGGCCGAGGGAAAAGAGGCAAAGGAAGCGCGCGACACGATCAACGGCATCTTCAAGGCCGGTGTCGAGGCCATCAAGGCCGATCACGGCGGCTCGTCCGACGATGACGACGACGATTGAGCCTTGGCAATCGTGAATGAAACGGGAAACGGGGGTGCGAACCGATTGGGGACGCGCCCCCGTTTTCACGAGGATGCGGCAAGCTCAGTGGGCGGAAGCCGTTCTCGAAGCAGCAGACCGGGCCGCAGCCGCACGGCGGCGCTCGACTTCGCCACGCGAGACCTCGCCGGCGCCGATCAAAGCATTGACGCAGCGGTTCGACAGCTTGGCTCCGTTCGCCCGCATGCACGAGCGGACGGCCGGGCTGCCCACGCCATGCTGGCTGCAATAGGAGTAGTAGTCCGAAGCGCAGGCAAGTTTGACGCCGAGACTCACGGCATTAGCCTGCCCGGCAAAGGCGGAGCTTGCGGCGATGGCGGCGAAAACGGCGCGTGCGGTCGTGGACTTGAAAACCGGAGCGATCAGGGTCGAGGGCGTCATGGCAACCTCCAAGAGATCTCGCGTTCCGCGATCTGTCATGACCCGAACGTACAAGACACGCTCCGAGGCCGCTGTTACCCACGGAACGCTGCGGTAAAGTCCGCTGCGTGTTAGACAAAACCATAGACAGATCCGGCGCCGTCCCACGCGACCGGACATGACAAGGGGAGGAAGCCCATGAGCCGCCTGTACGGACCACAGCACCGGGAGTTGCAGGACCATTTCGCGAGCCGCGCCATGGCGGACCGCATCGAAGCCATCGCCGTCAAACCCGAGATCGACGACGCGGCCCGCGCGTTCATCGAGAGCCGCGACATGTTCTTCCTCTCGACCGTCGATCACAACGGCCGCCCCACCGTCTCCTACAAGGGCGGAGACCCCGGCTTTGTCCGTGTGCTCGACAACGGCACGATTGCCTTCCCGAGCTACGACGGCAACGGCATGCACTACTCGACCGGCAACATCACCGGCCACGCCGAGATCGGCTGTCTCTTCATCGATTTCGAAAAGCCGTTCCGCCTGCGCCTTCAGGGCCGCGCGGAGGTGGTGAAAGACGGCGCCTTGCTCGGCCTCTTCAACGAGGCGGAGCTGGCGGTTCGCGTCGCGGTGACGGAGATCTGGATCAACTGCCCGCGCTACGTGCACCGCTACGAGAAGAAGACCGCTTCCCGATACGTGCCGCGCGCCGAGGTCGAAACGCCGCTCTGTGAATGGAAGCGTATCGATGGCCTCCAGGACATTCTGCGTCCGCACGAACTTGCCGCTGTCGAGAAGGCCGGCAACATCACCGAGGAGGAATGGATGGGCCGCGTCATCTCGGGCGATGAAAAAGCCTGACAGCGCGCTGAGAAATTCGGCGGGCTTAGTCACCAGGAATCAAGATTAACGGCATTTCGCCGGCGCTTTCTGAAGCGCCGGCAACGACTTCGACGCACCCGCGCGTTATGATCCCGCACATCGGGGGATCATGGAGTTCGGTTATGCGTGTGATTACCCGTACGATGTTGAGCAGCCTTCTCGCAGGCGCAGGAATTCTTTGCGTTGCAGGCGCCACAAACGCCGCGCCGCCTCTTCCGGCAGCCGCCTTCGCTTCGGAAGACAATGCATCGCTCATCGACGTGCGGCATCGCCGCCATCGCAGCTTCAAAGACGATTATTACGACGACGGCGGCGTCTACTACGTCCCGCCGCAACCGGCCCGCATCTATCGCGTGCCGGACCTGCCGCCACCCGTTGTCGAGTATCGCCGACCGCTCCCGGCGCCGCCGCTGACGGTCTATCGGCCGCCCGTGTATGGATGGCAGGTCCCCCCGTGGGGCGGCCCTCTGCGCCCCGCGTCCTGCGGGAAATACCGCTATTGGGACGGCGAAGGCTGCGCGGACGCTCGCTACTATCCGCCCTATCTCGGACCGCGCTGGTAGGTGCACACATCTGGCGTCTCGCGTCTCGGCAGGCCATAAGCGCATCGGCGAACATCCGCCGTTGCGCAGTCCTCAGCATGTCGTGCTAAGCCTTCGCGCGATCCGAACCCTGATCCCGTGAGCGCCGCCCATGCCCCTTCGCGTAGCCTGCCAGATGGACCCGATCGAGCGGATCGACATCCGCGGCGACAGCACCTTCGCGATCCTTCTCGAAGCCGAGCGCCGCGGCCACGAGATCTTCTACTACACGCCGCAGAACCTTGCGCTCGACGGCCGCGATCTGATGGCCACCGGGCACGCGTTGAGCGTCGTGGACAAGATCGGCGACCACTATCGCCTAGGAAGGAACAGCCGCGAGAACCTTGCGGAGTGGGACGTGGTGCTGCTGCGCCAGGATCCACCCTTCGACATGGCCTACATCACGACGACGCACCTCCTGGAGCGCATCCATCCGAAGACGCTCGTCGTCAACGATCCCGCGCACGTGCGCAACGCACCCGAGAAAATCTTCGTCCTCGATTTCCTTGACCTGATGCCGGCAACGCTCGTCACCCGATCCCTCGACGACGTGCTGGCCTTCCGGCGTGCGCACAAGGACATCATCCTGAAGCCGCTTTACGGCAACGGGGGCGCGAGCGTGTTTCGCGTCGCCCCCGACGATACGAACCTGGGCTCCTTAGTTGAGCTGTTCCAGACCGTATTCCGCGAACCGTTCATGGTGCAGGAATACCGGCCCGAAGTGCGCGGCGGCGACAAACGCATCATCCTCGTCGACGGCGAGGTGGCCGGCGCGATCAACCGCGTCCCGCCAGCGGGCGAAACGCGTTCCAATCTTCACGTCGGCGGCACGGCGCACCGGACCGATCTCACCGAGCGCGAACGCGAGATCTGCGCGCGCCTATCCCCGGAGCTCAAAGCCCGCGGCCTGATCTTCACTGGCATCGACGTCATCGGCGGCTATCTCACCGAAATCAACGTCACATCTCCCACAGGTATCCGACAGGTAAAGGAATTCGGCGGCGCCGACATCGCCGCGCTCATCTGGGACGCCATCGAAACCAAGGTCGCCCAGAAAACGCACTAAAATAGCGCGACCGGTATCGACGTCACTCCCCGCTTGCTTTGCGCTTCATGTCCGCACAGCCCGCCGTCGCTTCCTCACCGGATTCGATGTAGCAGGCGCTGATCCGATCCGGCCCGAGCACACGCCCGTGGTTGTAGCCCTTGCTGTCGGATGCCACCCACGTGAACGTCTCATTGTCCGGGTAGATGATGCCGAAGAAATGCTTCGTTCCATCGGCATACGTGAAATGGCCTTTGAAGCGGCGGTCCCGTTGCTCGGTGATCTCCACCGTCTTGGTACCCCAGTCGCTGAAACCTTTCTTGTCGGAAATCGTCCGGTTTTCTCCAACCCACGTTCCGACCAGATTTGGAATAGCCTCGTCCGCTAAAGCTCCATTGACGAACAGCACCGGCATCGAAACGGCGGAACATACCGCAACAGAGATGGGCAGGAATTTGCGGAGCAGCGGAACGAGCATGACATGTCCTCATGAAGTCGGAGGAGCAGCCTATTCGATGGATCGCGCTTCGCCCACCTAGATCGGCGTCTCAAGGAGATGGTGCTTTATGAGATAATCGAGGCTTCTGGACCAGCTCTCGTCGTCGTCATCACTCCGGATGTCCACGCTCCGCACGAACTTGATCCTCTGCGTATCCACGTCCGCCACGTAGACATTCACATTGAGGATAACGCTCGACACCTTCTGTACGTTGATCCACGCGACGACGTCGCCACCAAGCTCCCTCCCATAGGTGATTTCGCAACCGCCGCATTCGCCGATCGCCTGATCTTTGTCGATCCGCGCCCGCACTGCAGGCGGAACGGCCACGAACGTAAAGCGGCCGGTTTCGGCCAGCCGATCCTGAAATTGCGCTTGAATTGCAGCGATACGCGCCTGCTCGGCCGCACTCGCTGGCGCGTAGGCCGCGTTGCCGCCATTGTAATCCACGGCGAGAAACGCCACGGACTTATGCTCGCGCTCTTCGGCCCCGTCGCTCGCCGCGGCCGCAAAAAAGATCGCAACTGCGAACAACGGGAACCATCCGAAATGGCTGGCAATGGTGTCGGCGCGGGGGGCATCCGATCCCATGCGTCTGCTCCGTCAGCGATACGAGACACAGGGTTGTCGCAAAACACGCGAAGAAGCAGCGACAACGTCTGACAGCGCGAAATGATCCCTCGCCGCCGCAATATATTTTGTACGGCGAGCGCCTGGCGCCCTGCCGGCGGTTGCGGGAGACCCTCCGCGCGCATACGCTCCCTGGACGGAGAAACGGGGACCCGCCGAATGTACGGCACCATTGCCACCATGGCGTTCGTGGGCGTGGAAGCACGCGCCGTGGAGGTGCAAGTTCGCATCACGCCGGGCGCCCAAGCATTCATGATCGTCGGCCTGCCGGACAAGGCGGTGGCCGAAAGCCGCGAGCGCATCCGCAATGCGCTGCACGCGGTCGGCCTCGGGCTGCCCTACAAGCACGTGACGATCAATCTCGCACCCGCCGATCTTCCGAAAGAGGGCAGCCACTTCGATCTTCCCATCGCGCTCGCGCTTATGGTCGCCATGGAAGCCATCGCACCGGATGCAATCGAACGCTACGCGGCCATCGGCGAGCTCGCTCTCGACGGCGCCATACGCCCCGTTCCGGGTGCACTGCCGGCCGCCATCGGCGCCAACACCATCGACAAAGGCCTCATCTGTCCCGAAGCCTGCGGCCCCGAAGCGGCTTGGGCGGGCGACGACGCGGATATCCTTGCCGCCCCGCACCTCCTTTCCCTCGTCAATCACTTCAAGGGACTGCAAGCGCTCTCGCGGCCGAAGCCGGCGCTCACTCGAAACGACGAAGGCGCTGTGCTTCCCGATCTGCGCGACGTGCGCGGCCAGGAAAGCGCTAAGCGCGCGCTCGAGGTCGCGGCGGCCGGCGGACACAATCTCCTGATGATCGGACCCGCGGGCTCCGGCAAATCCATGCTTGCCCAGCGCCTGCCGTCGATCCTGCCACCGCTCGCATCCGAAGAAATGCTCGACGTCTCGATGGTGCACAGCCTCGCAGGCGAGTTGATGGGCGGAAAGCTCTGCACGGAACGGCCCTTCCGCGCCCCGCATCATTCGGCGAGCATGGCGGCCCTCGTCGGCGGCGGCACGCGCCCGCGCCCTGGCGAAGCAAGCCTCGCCCACCTCGGCGTATTGTTCCTCGACGAGTTACCCGAGTTCCACGGTATTATGGGGCAAACTCACCAAATATGGTGATCTTCTATTGATTAATGACGCCGAGCCGAGACTAGAATTTGATCCGTGCGCAGTTTGCGGTCAATCTCTCAACAGATAATTTGTGAGGGAACAACGTGCGCAAGTATGTTTTTGCCGACGAGTCAGGATGCCTGACTTTCAAACGCGGTAACGGCGCCAGCAAGTATTTTATCCTTTGCACCGTCACGATTGAAAAGTGTGAAGTGGCCAACGCCCTCTTGGAACTGCGACGCCGGTTGGCTTGGGATAAATATTCGCTAGGCGAGTACTTTCATGCAGCTCAAGACGCTCAAGTCGTCCGAGACGAGGTGTTCAAAACGATCCTTTCGCATGACTTCAAAGTGCAAGCGACAATCATGGAAAAGTCAAAGGCGCAGCCCCAGGTAACAGTTTCCAAGGAGAGGTTCTACCAGTACGGCTGGTTCTATCACTTCCAGCATGGCCTAGCTAAGCATTTGAAACCCAACGATGAATTGCACATCGTTGCCGCATCTATCGGAACTAAAAAGGGGCAAAGGGCATTCACCAGCGCCGTGAATGATGTCGTTCGCCAGACTATAAAAATCCCTAGGAATCAGTGGGTGACGGATTTTTGCCCAGCCGCGACGGACCCGTGCTTACAACTAGCAGACTATTGCAGTTGGGCTATTCAGAGAAAATGGGAGGGGGGATACGATCGTTCGTTCAAGCTAATTGAAAACCGCATCAGCTATATTTACGACCTCTGGGGCCATGGAACGAAACATCATTATTAAGTCGCGAGCCGCTATCCCACCTATCGGCTGTTTAGGCAACGAAGAGCCCAGGGACTCTTGTCAGCAGGAAGCAGGTCGCTATTGACATATAGGGCATCCACCGATTCGCGTCAATGAATGTTCTTATTTTGTTCTGAAATAGTTAACAGTAGCTGGAACGCTGATGTTTTCCGGTCACTTAAAGCCCACGCAGCGTTTCGACCCCCAACGACTTTATCAGCGCGGCAATGCTGCAAGATTGATTTCGAGCGCTTCCATGCACTGAAGCAGGAAGGAGCTGCTGAACCCGCCTCGGCTTATTTTGTTCGCCAGTCCGCCAGCGCTTATCTCCACGCCCATGCCGTTTAGGCGGTCTGCCAACTCTTCAATCCCCACACCTTTTTGAGCCATAGCGTATCGAAGAAGCGCCTTCGCCTTCTCCTCGTATTCCGCATTTATGGGCAGCGCCTTGCGCGCTTCCGGCTTCGGAGGCGCGCTTTTCTTTGTCAGAATCGTGCTTGGCATAAAAATCACCTCTTTTGGTGATTTTAGCACTTGACGGAGGGCTGGTCCACCTTCATATTGAAATCACCATATAAGGTGATTCAAATGGCTCAACACTTCCTTCTGTCCCCCGCCGCAAAGACACTCTCGCTGACGAAGGTCCTTCGCATGACCGACCGCCAAGCCGAGACCGCTTTTCGTTCGATCCGCTGGGCAACCACGGACGGCGCTCCGGTTTGTCCCCGCTGCTCGGGTGCGGATCACTACCACCTTGCCGCTCGCAAGGTTTGGAAGTGCAAAGCGTGCGCGAAGCAATTCAGCCTGACGTCCGGAACGATCTTTCACAGCCGCAAGCTGACGCTTCGTGACATCCTTGGCGCAATTGCGATCTTCACGAACGGCGCAAAAGGATACTCGGCTCTCCAGCTCTCGCGCGATCTCGGATGCGATTACAAAAGCTGCTTCGTGCTGCTGCACAAGCTCCGCGAGTCCCTAGCGCTCGCACGCAACGAGGGCGCGCTTCAAGGCAATGTTGAAATCGACGGCGCTTACTTCGGCGGATACGTGAAGCCCGCGAACCGTGCGGAGGACCGGAAAGACCTTCGTAAGAAGGCCAATCAGTCGGGCAAGCGGCAGTCAGTTGTCGTTGCGCGCGAGCGCGGCGGACGCACTGTCACCAGCGTTGTCGCACGCGAAGCCGATGGTGTTGTCATCGCACGTGAGGCTATCGCCCCTGGCGCAACGGTGCACGCCGATGAGGCTTCTCATTGGGACCAACTCGCCGCAAACTTCCCGATAAAGCGCATCAACCACCAGATCGCGTACTCGCACGATGGCGCTTGCACAAATCAGGCGGAAAGCTTTTTCAGCCGCATGAGGCGTGCCGAGACCGGCATCCACCACCACATCGCAGGCAAATATCTGTCCGCATATGCGACAGAACTTGCTTGGCGCGAAGACGCGCGCCGCGTCAGTAACGGAAATCAGTTCGCGATGCTGGTGAGCGCTGTTTCAACTGCATCAAAATCACCCCTTTGGTCCGGATATTGGCAACGTGCCAGGGGCATCCGCCGGTGAAACAGGATCGTCATCTTCGCTCTTAAGGAGTGGCATCACCGCATTGATAAATTCGACGACCTTCTTAGCCTGCTGCCTATTCGTAACTACGCCACTCAGCCAGATTTCATCATCGAAAAATCTGTAGTCAGGCATCTTCTTGGCACTCGGAGATGGGAGCTCCGGTGGGACGCCGGCGCCACCACCTTTGGCTTGGCTACCTCTTTGCATTTTGTCAGCCGCCTCAACCAGTTGATTTGGCGCCAATAAAGCCTGCTCTTGACCCCCATGTGAATGACTATCGTTTTCAATCGCATTCTCTACGAAGGAGGCGGTCTCCTGAAAGGCTCGGATAGCCGCTGGAATAGCGGAATCGGTAAACCCCTCCTTGATAAAATAGGAATGCAGAGCGTTTGCAGATGGCAGCCCGTCTGCAAATCTCTCCATAACCTTCTGATATAACTCAGGCTCTCTGGCTGCATCCCTAATTGCATCCGCCTTCGATTGCGGCGAATCTGGGTGAAGGATCTCCACCGCTCGCCTCGTTACGCGAACCTCGTTCTTTCCAGTTTTTTCCAGAAGGCCATACTGAATTAAGTTCGACAGCACAGTTGCCGAGCGCCCAGTAATTCCGACGTAGCCTAGCGCCTTTGCGGCCACATCCCGATCAATTGGGTTCGACCTCTCGACTTGATGCAATTTCCTAATTAATTCAATGGCATCTTGCAGGCTTGTGCTGGGGTAGCTTGGGCTCCGCATCCGCGTCGTCATGAGGGGTGCTCCTGTTCCGATCAAATATACCGCCGCCGCAGAATATATGCTGCCAAATGAAAAATAGAAAGGGGGGCGGAAAGATGTCGGTCCCCGCTTGACGATAGCAGGACGTTGTGCCCTAAATGTTCGCGCGTGAGTCACGCGCGCATTGCGATAGAGGATTGAACCATGCTGATACGTAGATAGCCGAACAGCATCGCATGAGCACCGCGCTGTTCGGCCATAACGCAAAAGGCCACAAAGCAAACGGCTGGTACCCGATTGCAGTGTGGCCTGTGGTGTCAGCGGATATGCCCGACCCGCTGGGCGGTCAGACTGAAGATGTAATTCTTGCAGCCCATCTACAGGTGCAGAATCTCATTTTTCGGCCTCCGCTTCAAGGGCTTCTTTTGCCTAAAAGGAGGCACTAATGCGTGATCGCAAGCTGACGCCGGACATGGTTCCGGTCATCAAGCTGGCCATCAAGTTGGGATACAACTACGCGCGGGTCGCGTCGTATTTCCAGCTCAACTTTGGCCGCGTGGCTGACGTGGTGAAGGGGCGCCTGTTCCCCGAGATCCCGGCAGCGCGAACGTTGCCCTCGGACTTTCCGACGGCTTAAGCACTTTGAGGGGCGGTCACTGACCACCCCTCTTTAGTCTCCAGAGCTTATAAGGCCCATTGGGGCCGTGGTCCGTTGTCTGTCCTACGCACTCAATCAAGCTTTGGTTCACGCATCCCTTTATGCAGGCTCCGATCCGCTTCCGGATGATGGACAGCGTTGCTTCGTCTGCCGCTAGACCACGATCCGACGCCCAAAGCTCAGTAAGTTCGCGCGATGTCAT
>CAKTFJ010000004.1 GCA_934555825.1 uncultured Hyphomicrobium sp. | reverse complement strand
ACTTATAGCCGCGCCGATACTCGAACTTGTCGACCGCCTTCATCAGGCCGATGTTGCCCTCCTGGATGAGATCCAGGAATTGCAGGCCGCGGTTCGTATATTTCTTGGCAATCGAGATCACGAGGCGAAGGTTGGCTTCCACCATCTCCTTCTTCGCCTGCCGAGCTTCCCGCTCGCCCTTCTGCACCGCCTTCACGATGCGGCGATACTCGGTGATTTCGAGGCCGGTTTCGGTTGCGAGCTCGTGGATCTCTTTGCGAATCTGCTCGATGGTCGGACGCTCGTTCTTGACGAGCTGGCCCCACTTTTTGCCGTTGTCCGCCATGCGGTCGAGCCAGGTTTGATCAAGCTCGTTTCCGAAGTATTCGTCGATAAACACCAGCCGCGCGACGCCGTAGCTATCGGCGAGCCGCATCAGCCGGCCTTCGAGACCGACAAGGCGGCGGTTGATCGAGTAGAGCTGCTCGACGAGGCTTTCGATACGCGCGTTGTTGAGCGAGAGGCTCTTCACGTCCGCGATGATCTCTTCGCGAAGCTTATCGTAGGCTTTCTGCTGCTGGCGCGAGCCGCTCTCGCCCGCCACCTGCTGCTCAAGCTTCTTGTCCTGCTGCTTGCGCAGCTTCTTGTACGTATTCGCGATGTTGTCGAAGGTTTCGAGCACCTTCGGTTTCAGCTCGGCTTCCATCGCCGCGAGAGAAAGCGCGTTCTCGTACTCGTCGTCATCGTCGTTGGATTCGGCGGATTCCGCACCTTCACCCTCGGCACCCTCTTCGCCTTCCCCGGCGACTGCGGGCGGGGCTTTCGCCTCGGGCCCCTCGTAGGTGGCTTCGAGATCGATGATGTCGCGCAGCAAAATCTTGCCGTCGTTGAGTTCGTCGCGCCAGATGATGATGGCCTGGAAGGTGAGGGGGCTTTCGCAGAGCCCGGCAATCATCGCTTCGCGCCCGGCTTCGATGCGCTTCGCAATCGCAATTTCGCCTTCGCGCGAAAGCAGCTCCACCGAGCCCATCTCGCGCAGGTACATGCGAACTGGATCGTCTGTGCGCTCGGCCGGCTCCGCGCGTGTTTCCGAGCGCGCCGGCAGTCCCGACTGAACGACCGAGCGGCCGCCCTCTTCGTCGTCGGACTCGCTATCCGCCGCGTCGGCACCTTCTTCGCCTTCGTCGGTCTCGACGACGTTGATGCCCATGTCGGACAGCATCGCCATCGTATCTTCGATCTGGTCGGGCGAGACCTCTTCGGAGGGGAGCACCGAGTTGAGCTCGTCGAGCGTCACATACCCGCGTGCCTTGGCCGTCTTGAGCAGCCGCTTGACCGCCTGATCGGAGAGGTCGAGCAGGGGGCTGTCGCGCTCCTGGGATTCAGCCGTCGCCGTATCCTGCTCGTCTTTCTTTGCAGCGTTTGCCATGTCTCTCAATCGTCCGCCAAAAATGAGGGAGGCTGGCCTCCGGTCAGCATGTGCGCGTTCAGGCCGTCGGTTTCAAACCTGCTCCCGAGGGGCGCCGTGTCGCGGCTCCCCCAGGAATGAAAGCCAGGCACACATGCCATATGGCGCACCCGGCCCCCGCGAAGGCCGAAGTCCGCCTGTGGTTTATCGATCCGGTCGGGTTTCCGTGACGTCGCGTTTCCTCCCCCCGCTACCGTCAAGGTGTGTGACCGGGCCCGGCCCCTGGGCCGAGCACATCCGGATTGCTCATCAGCTCGAGCTGCCGCTTGAGATCGCAGATCCGGGCAAAGGACGCCTCACTGCGATCTTCATGCCAAGCCTGCTCGGCCGCTTCGAGCGACCGTTGCAGCCCCACATGCCGTTCATGCAACGCGAGGGCGTGGCGCCAGCCATCTTCCACCTCGGTGCGCCCGGCTTCGGGCTCAGCAAACCGATCACACTTGTGCGAAACCGCGCGTTCGACGAGGGTCAAGACCCCGCCAACACCGGATTTGTTCAAGTGGGTTCGAAGTCTCTCTGTGTCAAGTAAATTGTCGATTGCGTGGGCGGAAAGGATTGCATCCCGTACCCGCGAAAGCGCACTCGACGTGAAGTAAAGGTCGGCGAGCGTTTCTGCCTCTTCCTCGATCAACCACGGATGGTTCAGGACGGCTTTCAGCAGCAGCGCTTCGCGCCGGGGCGGGACGAGGCCCCCATCGGACGCCACGAGTGCGCTTTTTCTGAGGCTGCTGCTGGCGTTAACGTGTTCGGTGCCGTCTCCGAGACCCGGCGGAAATGTACCCCGGCCGAACGCGCGACGCCCCGGTTTGCCGCCGGTTGGCCGTGCCCCACGACCGCCTTGCGCCCAGCCGCCTGCGTTCGGACGGCCGTATCCGGTAGCCGAGGCTGCCCCGCCTGCGGTGGATGTGCCCCATGCAGCCGCGAGCCGGTCCGCGAGGGCTTGGCGATAGTGGGCGCGCACGCTGTCGTCCGCGATCTTCGCGATAAGCCCCTTGAGCGTCTTTTCGAGCCCAGCCCGCCGTTCGGGTGTCGACCAGTCACGGTCGGCCCATTCCCGCTCGAACAGCACATCGACCAGCGGCCGCGCACGCCCCAGCACGGTTTCGAGCGCCGAGGGGCCTTGTTGGCGCACCAGGTCGTCCGGATCGAGGCCGTCCGGCAGGAACGCGAACGACAGGCTCGCGCCGGGCTGCAGGTGGGGAAGCGCGGTGTCCACGGCCCGAAACGCCGCGCGCTTGCCCGCGCTGTCGCCGTCGAAGCAGAGGATCGGCTCGGGCGCCATCCGCCAGAGCAGCTTGAGCTGGTCTTCTGTGAGCGCCGTCCCGAGAGGCGCCACCGTTTCGACGAAGCCCGCCTCTGAAAGCGATATCGCGTCCATGTAGCCTTCGACGGCGATGACGCGATCTTTGTCATGTGCAGCCGGACGCGCCCGATGCGCGTTGAACAGCAAATGCCCCTTGTGAAAGAGCGGAGTTTCCGGAGAATTCAAATACTTGGCGTTCTGGTCGGGGTCGAGCGCCCGCCCACCGAAGGCCACGATGCGCCCGCGCGCGTCCGCAATCGGAAACATGACCCGGTGCCGGAACCGATCATAGGCGACGGGGATGTCGTCCCCCGAAATCAGCATTCCCGACACGACCATTTCTTCGAGCGAGAAGCCCGCCCCCGCCAGATGGTCCTTCAGGGCGGAGCGGGAATTCGGTGCGTATCCGATGCGGAACGCCGCCAGCGTCTCGCGCTTGAGGCCACGGCGCTCGATGTAGCGGCGCGCTTCCGCCCCCTGCGGTCCCTTGAGCGCATCCTCGAAGAACTTCGCAGCTGCCTCCATCAGCGCCACCAGCCGGGTGCGCTGGTCCTCGCGCTCCTGGTCGTGGGCCTCGGGTTTGGGCAGCGCGACGCCAGCTTCCTGCGCAAGCCGCTCCACGGCTTCGGGGAAGCTCAGTCCCTCGGTCGCCATGACGAACTTGAAGATGTCCCCATGCTCACCGGACGCGAAGCAATGATAGAAGCCCTTCTGATCGTTGACGAAAAACGAGGGTGTCTTCTCCATCTTGAATGGCGAGAGCCCGGCGTATTCGCGCCCCTTGCGCTTGAGCGACACCTTCCGGCCCACGACCTGACTCACCGGGAGCCGGGCGCGGATCTCGTCCAGGAGGTGGGGCGAAAAACGCATGTGTTTCAGTGGGCCTAGTTTCGCAAATGACGAAAAAGCGTAACTTTAAGTTACGCGATTCCCGTGACGCCCTATGCGGCAGCAACGGCGCACGCCCATACTTGTCAGCCCAATCCACAGGCTGCCGGTCACGGCACTCGCAAATCAATATGGGTCCAGGGGCTAAGCCCCTGGCACTTCACTTCGAGCGATTAGCTCAGCAACTCTTTCACCAGCCCGCTCGCCTTCCCGAAGTCCATCTGCCCGGAGAAGCGCTCCTTAAGCGCCCCCATCACGCGCCCCATATCCTTGGGTCCCGCGGCCCCCAGTTCCGCGATCAGCGCCCCGATGGCCGCCTTCGTCGCAGCCTCGTCCATCTGCTGGGGCAGATATTCTTCGAGAATCGCGACTTCCGCCTTCTCCTGGTCGGCGAGATCGTTGCGTCCAGCGCCCTCGTAGGTCGCAATGCTCTCGCGGCGCTGCTTCACCATTTTCTGCAGGATGGTGACGACGTCTGCATCGCCAACCTCTGCAGGTGCCGCGCCGCCGACGCCGATTTCGCGGTCCTTAATAGCCGCCGTGATCAGCCGGAGCGTCGAGAGGCGCGCTTTGTTTCCCGACTTCATTGAGTCCTTGATGTCCTGCGTGATGCGTGCGCGCATGATGGCACCCTCTCTTTGTCCGAATGATTGGCCGCTATATAGGACAGGAGCCGAACGAACGCGAGCAACCGCCGCCTTTGCCTCCCGGCAAGGAGGCGGCGAGGGGAGCGACAGCGTGTGCCAACGCAGGCCGTTCCCAATTTCTTGACGCGGCAAACACCCTCGCATAGGGTCCGCCGCGATCCATGGACCAGGCTTCGCGCGGACTGTCCCTTGCATGTAACCTGAGCGTGCGAGACCGTCCCCTGCGAGCCCAAAATCGAGCTCACGATGACCGCCACGCCCGCACCTTGGACCGAGACCCCGCTCACGGCCCGCCTCGTGCTCGATGACGGCACCGTTATTGCCGGCATGGGCCTCGGCGCCACCGGCAGTGCCGCCGGCGAGGTCTGCTTCAACACCGCGATGACCGGCTATCAAGAAATCCTGACCGATCCGTCGTATGCCGGGCAGATCATCACCTTCACGTTCCCCCACGTCGGCAATATCGGCACCAACGACGAGGATACGGAAACCTCGAATCTCGCGTCGCGCTCCGGCGTGCGCGGCGCCGTGCTGCGCGCCGACATCACCGACCCGTCGAACTATCGCGCGACGGCCCACTTCGATCAGTGGCTCAAGGCGCGCGGCATCATCGCCATCGCGGGTATCGACACGCGTGCGCTCACCGCGCGCATTCGCGAAAAGGGCATGCCGAACGCCGTCATCGCGCACGAGCCGACGGGCGTCTTCGACATCGAGAAGCTCAAGGCCGAGGCCAAGGACTGGCCGGGCCTGCTCGGGCTCGACCTCGTGCCCGACGTGACGAGCGGCCAGAGCTATACCTGGGACGAGACGCGCTGGGTCTGGGGCGAAGGCTACGGCCGCAACGAGAACCCCGACTTCCACGTCGTCGCCATCGACTACGGCTTGAAGCGCAACATCCTGCGCTGCCTCGCCTCCGCAGGCTGCAAGGTGACGGTCGTTCCCGCCACGACCTCTGCAGAGGATGTGCTCGCCCGCAAGCCCGACGGCGTGTTCCTGTCCAATGGCCCGGGCGACCCGGCCGCCACCGGCGAGTACGCCGTCCCGGAGATCAAGAAGCTGGTCGATTCTGGCCTCCCGATGTTCGGCATCTGCCTCGGCCATCAGATGCTGGGCCTCGCGCTCGGCGCCAAGACGCAGAAAATGCATCAGGGCCATCACGGCGCGAACCATCCCGTGAAGGACTTCACGACCGACAAGGTCGAAATCACTTCGATGAACCATGGCTTCGCTGTGGATCGTGAGACGCTGCCGGCAGGCGTCGTGGAAACCCACGTCTCGCTGTTCGACGGCTCGAACTGCGGCCTGCGGCTGGAAGGGCGGCCGATATTTTCGGTCCAGTACCATCCGGAAGCCTCGCCCGGTCCGCAGGACAGCCACTACCTGTTCACCCGCTTCGTGAACGCGATGCGCGAGCAGAAGGGCGTACCTGCTGAGCGCGAACGGTAAGGCGTTGGTATCGCCTTTAGCAAAAATTCCCATATCATGATCGACTTTTTCCTGCTGACGCGTATAGAGTGCGCGCCCGTCGGCAGATGAAACCTTATGTCGTGAAATGAGTGGTCCCATGCGCTTGAAATTGCTTGCCCTTCCGCTTCTTGCCTGCGGCGCCTTCGTCCCTGCGGCCCATGCCTGCGACGGCCGTGCCGAGGTGGAGGCCGCCTTCGTCAAGCAACACGAGAACCCGTGGCGCACGCGCATTGTCTCCGAAAGCGATGCGGGCCTCGAGCAGGAGCAGGTTTTCGATTATCAGCCGCCGAACCGCATGCACCGCACGGTTAAAGTGGGCGATCAGGTCGTGGAGACCATCGGAGTCAACCGCTGGGCCTGGAGCGCGGACAACGGCGCCTGGGGCGAGATGGAAGCCCCGCACGCCCGTGTGGTGGCGATCCACATCCTCAATACGTTCCAGCCGCCCAAGGCGAGCGTCGATTTCAAGTGTCTGGGCGAGGTGAGCTACGAAGGTAAGACCTACCTCGGTTACCAGAGCCCGCCGGAGACGGGGGCGGACGGAGCGGTCCTTGCACGCACGATCTATGTCGATCCCGAAACGCGCCTCCCGGCCTTTAACGTAGTCGGCACGCCGGACGGCAGCGGCGAGACGGTCCACCGAGAAGAGTTCAGCTATCCGACGGACATCAATATCATCCCGCCGATGGGCAACCGCGATCTCAACGCTGAGCAGTAATGCGGCTGCTTGCGGCCAGCCAAAAACAACCTAATTCACACACGAAGCTTCGGACCTCTGACAAGCGGGGCCACGAAGCCGCCCAAAGGGAAGGAACTGAAACGATGATGCGTCATGTGACGTTCGCCGGCCTCGCAATTGCCGTGGGCCTGATGACCACCCCCGCACTGGCCGATTGCTCACAGGAAGTCGCGCTCGCGGTGATGTCGCAGGGCAAGCAGCCGTTTCTGCGCAAAGAGACGAACATGATCACCGAAACGGGGCCGGTGAAGATGACCGTCGAGTATCAGACCCCCAATCGGATGCGCCAGATCGTGGAACCGATCGGCGGCACGGGGCCGCGTGTGGAAAGCATCGTCGTGGACGAGAAGGCCTGGACCAACAGCGGCCAGGGCTGGACGCTGTTGCCCGCCGCCGAGACCGATATGCTCCTTCAGTACATGATCAAGAGCATTGCCCAGGTCTACCAGGAAGTCGGCAAGTTCGAATGCATCGGCGCTGAGACGCTTGAAGGCGAGAAAGTGCGCGCCTATCGGGGCATTGATCCCGATCCGCCCTCCGATATGCCGGAAGAAATGAAGCAGATGCAGAGTTCCGCGCAGAAAAACGAGGCCGTCCGCATGGTTTACCTCAACCCCGAAACGGGTCTGCCGGTCCGCAGCATTCTGGCCCGGCAGGGGCACCTGGATAAGCCGCTGTTCAAGGAAGTCTATACTTACCCCGACAAAATCGAGATCGAACCCCCTAAGGATGTGATCGAGCCGCCGAAAACGGATGGCGCTCAATAAAGACGTCGCATAAAGGGTTGAAAGAATCTGCGAGGGTGCCGAAAGGTGCCCTCGCTTAGTGTCGAAAGCCCCTCATGACCATCCTCCGTCCAACGGGTCGCAGGCCGACCACGCGGAGGAGTGCGTCTGGGCTATAGCCAAACCCGAAACCGTCGAATAGAACCGCCCTCGCCATGCCCAAACGCACAGACATCGACTCTATCCTCATCATCGGTGCCGGTCCGATCATCATCGGTCAGGCGTGCGAGTTCGACTATTCCGGAACCCAGGCCTGCAAGGCGCTCAAAGCCGAGGGTTACCGGATCATTCTGGTCAACTCCAATCCGGCCACGATCATGACGGATCCGGAACTGGCGGACGCGACCTACATCGAGCCGATCACGCCCGAGATCGTTGCCAAGATCATTGCCGCGGAGCGGACGGCACGGCCGAACGAGAAGCTCGTGCTGTTGCCGACGATGGGCGGGCAGACGGCGCTGAACACCGCGCTCGCGCTTGAGCGGCAGGGCGTGCTTGCGCAGTACGACGTCGAGCTGATCGGCGCCCGCGCAGAAGCCATCGACAAGGCGGAAGATCGCAAACTGTTCCGCGAGGCCATGGATCGCATCGGCCTCGAAAGCCCGCGCGCGATGATCGCCTCCTCGCCGCCGATCAAGGACGAAACCGGACAGATCGTTCGCTACGATACGCAGGCAGGCTTTGCCGAAGCCATGCGCGCGCTCGATATGGTGGGGCTCCCCGCCATCATCCGCCCGGCCTTCACGCTCGGCGGCACCGGCGGCGGTGTGGCCTACAACCGCGAAGAGTTCGAGCAGATCGTCCGCTCCGGCCTCGATGCCTCGCCCGTCGGTCAGATCCTGATCGACGAGAGCCTGCTCGGCTGGAAGGAGTACGAGATGGAGGTCGTCCGCGATAAGGCGGACAACTGCATCATCGTGTGCTCCATCGAGAACATCGATCCGATGGGCGTGCACACGGGCGACAGCATCACCGTCGCGCCGGCGCTCACGTTGACCGACAAAGAATACCAGATCATGCGCGACGCCTCCCTGGCGGTCCTGCGCGAGATCGGCGTCGAGACCGGCGGCTCTAACGTGCAGTTCGCCGTCAATCCGGACGACGGTCGCCTTGTCGTCATCGAGATGAACCCGCGTGTGTCGCGTTCGTCTGCGCTTGCATCTAAGGCCACGGGTTTCCCGATTGCGAAGGTCGCGGCTCGTCTGGCAGTCGGCTACACGCTCGACGAGTTGGAGAACGACATCACGGGCGGCGCGACGCCCGCGTCGTTCGAGCCGACCATCGACTATGTCGTCACCAAGATTCCGCGCTTCGCGTTCGAGAAGTTTGCGGGCGCCGACCCGACGCTCACCACCGCCATGCGCTCTGTGGGCGAGGCGATGGCGATCGGCCGCACCTTCGCCGAAAGCCTTCAGAAGGCGCTGCGCTCCATGGAGACGGGCCTCACCGGCCTCGATGACATCGAGCTCGAAGGCTTGGGCGCGGGCGACGACAAGAACGTGATCCGTGCCGCACTAGGCCGCCCGACGCCGGACCGTCTCTTGAAGGTCGCGCAGGCTCTGCGTCTCGGTGTCGACGCCGAGCAGGTGCATGCATCGTGCAAGATCGACCCGTGGTTCATCGCGCGCATCCAGGAGATTATCGAGGTCGAAGCGCGCGTGAAGGCGCACGGCCTTCCGGCGTCGGCCGAGCACATTCGCTTCCTCAAGGCTATGGGCTTCTCGGATGCGCGTCTCGCAAAGCTTTCCGGTAAGACCGAAGCGGACGTGCGCGCGGCGCGCCACGCGGCTGGCGTGCGCCCCGTGTTCAAGCGCATCGACACCTGCGCCGCCGAGTTCGCGTCTCCGACGGCTTATATGTATTCGACCTACGAGCGTGGCCTCGTCCTGCCGGAGGCGGGCAAGGATGGAGGTCAGCCCGTTTGCGAAGCCGCGCCCTCCGACCGCGAGAAAATCGTCATTCTCGGCGGCGGCCCGAACCGCATCGGCCAGGGCATCGAGTTCGATTACTGCTGCTGCCACGCGTGCTTCTCGCTGACGGCCGCCGGGTACGAGACCATCATGGTCAACTGCAACCCGGAAACCGTCTCGACCGACTACGACACGTCGGACCGGCTCTATTTCGAGCCGCTGACTGCCGAAGACGTCATCGAGATCATTCGCCGCGAGCAGGAGAGCGGCACGCTCAAAGGCGTGATCGTGCAGTTCGGCGGGCAGACGCCATTGAAGCTCGCGGGCGCGCTGGAAGAAGCCGGCATTCCGATCCTCGGCACCTCGCCGGATGCGATCGACCTCGCGGAGGATCGCGACCGCTTCAAGGCGTTGATCGAGAAGCTCGGGCTCACGCAGCCGGAAAGCGGCATCGCGCGCACGCCGGGCGAAGCGGCAGGCATTGCGGAAGCGGTGACGTTCCCCGTCGTTATCCGTCCCTCCTACGTGCTGGGCGGCCGCGCGATGGAGATTGTCCACGACCGCGCGGAAGTAGAACGCTACATCACGCGCCTCTCGGCGACCCTCGACCGTCCGTCGGAGCTTGTCGTATCGGACAAACGCCCGCTTCTGATCGACCGGTACCTGGCCGACGCCATCGAAGTGGACGTGGATTGCCTTTCCGACGGGAAGGACACGTTCATCGCCGGCATCATGGAGCACATCGAGGAAGCAGGCATCCACTCGGGTGACTCGGCTTGCTCTCTGCCGCCCCATTCGCTTTCGCCAGCCGTCATCGCCGAGCTTGAGCGTCAGGCGCGCGAGATGGCGCTGGCCCTCGGCGTCGTGGGCCTTATGAACGTGCAGTTCGCGATCAAGGACGAAGCCGTCTACGTGCTGGAGGTCAATCCGCGTGCGTCGCGTACGGTGCCGTTCGTCGCGAAGGTGATCGGTCTGCCGATCGCGGCGATCGCCGCCGAGGTGATGGCCGGCCGTCCGCTCGCCGATTTCGGCTTGAAGCCCGCGCGTGTCGACCACGTCGCCGTCAAGGAGGCCGTGTTCCCGTTCGCCCGCTTCCAGGGCGTCGATCCGATCCTCGGCCCCGAGATGCGCTCGACGGGCGAGGTGATGGGCATCGACCGCGACTTCTCGATCGCGTTCGCCAAGAGCCAGCTCGGCGCGGGCCAGAAGCTGCCGCTTGCGGGCACGGTATTCGTCTCGGTCAAGGACAGCGACAAGGATCGCATCCTGGCCCCGCTCCGCGAGCTTGTGGAGCTTGGTTTCCAGGTGGTCGCCACCCGTGGCACCAAACGGCACCTCGAAGCCAATGGCGTACAATGTGAGGTTGTAAACAAGGTGCTGGAAGGGCGTCCCCACATCGTGGACGCGATCAAGAACGGGGAGATTTCGCTGGTCTTCAATACAACTGAAGGCGCCAAGGCGGTCTCCGACAGCAAGGACATCCGGCGCACGGCCTTGCTTCACCACATTCCGTATTATACAACTTTGGCAGGCGCCGTCGCCGTGACGCGCGCGATCAAGGCCTTGAAGGCCGATATCCTCAAAGTGGCTCCTCTGCAGGCCTACGTGGGCCACGCCTCTTGAGGCGTTTTGGCTCTGTCGGGCGTTAGCCTGCGTAAAGTCGCACTACCGAGTACCGGGATCGTTGGAATTTTTCAGGGTTCTGGCCTGACGGCCAGACCGAAAGGGAGACGTTAGCGATGTCGATGGAACGGGTTCCGATGACGATCGAGGGCTTCAAGTCGCTCGAGGCGGAGCTTCATCGTCTGAAAGCCGAGGAGCGCCCGCGGATCATCCAGGCCATCGCTGAGGCACGCGCGCACGGCGATCTCTCCGAGAATGCCGAGTATCACGCTGCGAAGGAAGCCCAGGGCTTCAACGAGGCGCGCGTGGCCGAGCTCGAGGACAAGATCAATCGTGCCGAGGTCGTCGACACGTCGAAGCTGACGGGCTCATCCATCAAGTTCGGCGCCACCGTCCATCTCGAGGACGAGGACACCGGCGAGAAGGTGAAGTACAAGATCGTGGGCGACCTCGAAGCCGACGTGAAGGGTGGCAAGATCTCGATTTCGAGCCCCATCGCGCGCGCGCTGATCGGCAAGGGCCAGGGCGATACCGCCGAAGTCACGACGCCCAAAGGTGCGCGCTCTTACGAAGTCCTCAAGATCGAGTGGAAGTGAGGTCGATCGTGCCCCGCGGCTCTGACGCAGGGGCGCGGTCGTCGCTTGCACGGACGTCCCTGAGACCGGGTTTAGACCGGCGGCGCTTGCTCGCGGGCCTCGTCGCCGGTGTGCCCTTAGGCAGCGGATTTCTAGCCTACACGGTATCCGGGGCCTTCGCGGCCGCCAAACCCGTGACGCTTGCGCCCCGCCTTTCGCGTCCGATCGCAGCAGCAGGGCAGATAGGCGTTCTCGCTTTCGAGCTTGAAAGCGGCGCGATCGGCGTCTCCGACGCCGCGCGCGCCGAGCAGGGTTTTCTGCCGGCCTCGACGTTCAAGATCCCGAACACGCTGATCGCACTCGAAACCGGTGTGGCCGACAGTCTCGACGCGCCGGTGTTCCATTGGGACGGCAAGGAACGTGGGTTTTCAGGCAAGCCCGTCGCAGCCTGGAACCGCGATCAGGCCTTGCGCGATGCTTTCCGCAATTCGGCCGTTTGGGTCTACCAGGACGTCGCGCGGCATATCGGCCCCGAGCGGATGCAGCAGTTTGTCGATAGGTTGCAGTACGGCAATCGCGATATCGCGGGCGCCGCCATCGATAGGTTCTGGCTCGCTGGCAACCTCCGGATCTCCGCGCTCGAACAGATACGCTTTCTCGATGCGCTCCGCGCGAAACGCTTGGCCGTTTCGGAACGGGCACAAACGCTCGTCCACGAAGTCATGGAGATCGAGCGAACGGCGAAATACGTCCTATGCGGAAAGACGGGATGGGCCGACCAGATCGAACTCGGTTGGTTCGTCGGCTGGATCGAGAGCGTCAAGGGTTCGCGGCTGTTTGCATTGAACATCGATATGACGAATGCCGCATCCGCAAAGTCGCGTGTCGAAATCGTCAAGGCCGCTGCGCGCGATCTGAACCACATTTGAAAGGGCATACAATGCCCCCCGGCGTTTGAGTGCGAGCTGAACGATGAGTGAGAAAAATAGCATCGGCGCACAGGCCCCGGCTCCAACATCCGCCTTCGCCTATCGGGCCTTCGTGCTCTACTGGCTGGCGCGCTTCTTCAACAGCTTCGCAATCCAGATCGTGTCCGTCGCAGTCGGCTGGCAGATCTACGACGAAACGCGCAACGCGTTTCTGCTTGGCATGGTGGGGCTCGTCCAGTTCGCACCCGCGTTGCTCTTCGTTCTCGCGACAGGCGCGGTGGCCGACCGCTACGATCGTCGCGCGGTCATGGGCCTTTGCATGGCGCTCGAAGCGATCTGCGCGGCCTCTCTCGGCGTGTTCTGGGTCTTGCACACGGCGGAAGTGGACACGGGCCACCCCATCTGGCCGGTGTTCGTCATCCTGACGCTGTTCGGCTTGGCGCGAGCGTTCCTGACGCCGTCGTTACAGGCGCTCGCCGCCAACCTCGTGCCGCGTGAGGCTTTCGCCAACGCGGTCGCGTGGAACTCTTCCGCTATGCAGGCTTCCTTTACCGTCGGTCCCGCCATCGGCGGCCTGCTCTACGGCATCTCGTTTCAAGTTCCCTACATCGTCGCCTTCTCGATGTTCTGCGTGGCGATCGTTCTGACGGCCCTCATTCCGAGAACGACGCAGCGCGCAAGCGGAGAGAAGCGCTCCATCGAAACCATGCTCGCCGGCGTGCGCTACATCCGTTCCAATCCGGTCGTGCTGGGCGCGATCACGCTCGACCTTTTCGCCGTGCTGCTCGGTGGGGTCATGGCGCTGCTCCCGGTCTTTGCGCGCGACATTCTCGATGCGGGTCCGATGGGGCTCGGTCTTCTGCGCTCGGCCGCAGGCGTGGGCGCGCTTCTGACCGCCATCTATCTCGTGCGCAATCCGATCCGCAATCACGCGGGCCGCATCATGTTCGCGGGCGTCGCGGTCTATGGCCTCTCGATCATGGTCTTCGGCCTCTCGACCACGCTCTGGCTTTCGATACCCATGCTGTTCGTGATGGGCGCGGCCGACATGCTGAGTGTCAACGTCCGCGCGACGCTGATCCAGCTCGCCACACCCGACGACGTGCGCGGCCGCGTCAGTGCCGTCAACAGCGTGTTTATCGGTGCGTCGAACGAGGTGGGAGAGTTCCGCGCAGGCACTATGGCAGCCCTCATCGGCGCGGTGCCGGCCGTCGTGATCGGCGGCGCAGGCGCCATCGGCATCGCAGCGCTTTGGGCGCGTCTGTTCCCCGATCTTTACAATAAGCAGAAAGTAACGTAGCGCAGCAGACTGCCGGTGGGCGCGATCACGCCACGGCCGGAACGCGAAACCATCCCCAGCTTCCCTTGCGGGCCGCCTTAGGGCGATAGAGTGCTTGGTCCGCGCAATTCAGCAGTTCTTTTAAATCCCGCCCGTCCTGCGGGAAGAGGCTCGCACCGACCGTGCATCCCACTGTCGCGCGTTCGGTTCCGATCTGGATGGGGCGCGAAACGGCCGATTTGATACGCTGGCACACGCGCGGAACACGCGACATATCCGCAAGTGTCGGCAGGTAGACGACGAATTCGTCTCCGCCGAGACGACACGCCAAATCGTCGTGGCGCACGCTGGCACGAAGACGCCGCGCGACCTCGATGAGCACCTCGTCCCCGGCTTCGTGTCCGAGCTTGTCGTTGACGGCTTTGAAGCCGTCGAGATCGATCAGCAACAACGCTGCCATCGCCGTGCCGGCTTCCCGCGTGGGGAGATCCTGTGCCCAGCGAAGCTCCAGCGCCCGCCTGTTGGGCAGGCCGGTCAGGGAATCGAGAAACGCGATGGAGCGCAACGCGCTCTCTGCGGTCTTATGGTGTGAAATATCCTCGAACGTCGCGATGGCGATGCCGAGATCATGCAGCAGAACTCCACGATGCTGCACGGTCTTGACCGTCCCGTCACCGCAGAGAATTTGCAGCTCGACGGTATCGACCTCGTCGATCGTGCTCTGGCCGACTGTCCTCAGCCGTTCCCAGAGCACACGCGATTTGATCCGGTCTTCCGCGCGGACGTAGACCTGATCGATCCACTGGCTAATGGTGTGAAACGCATCGTCGGCGTAACCGAACGTTCTCTTGAAGCTGCGGTTGACGAAACGAATCTTCTCATCCGCGATGCTTGCCCACGACAACGGCGTCGGGATCGCATCGAGAAAGAGGCGCAGATCCTCGTCCGAGAAAGTTGCCTGCCCCGCTTGGTTCGTAAACCTCGTGACCATAGAGAACCGACTCCGCGCGCCATCCGTGCGAGCGGTACAACCGCTTCGGCCGTCGAGCTGACGACTGCGGATCACGTCGAGCGGAGAGTGCGATCTGCTCGCTGGAGCGCACTCGAGCGCGGAAGACTCGGGGATAAACGTTAGAAATTCCTTAGCATTCACCACGATCGGCGACGCTATCCCGCGTCGTCCGGCACGGAGAGCGGCACGCCGGGCGCAAGCTTCGCGCGGCGAATGGCGAGGTTGGTCTTGACGCTGGCGACGTTGGGCGCCGCCGTCAGCTCCTTCAATACGAAGTCCTGGAAAGTCGAGAGATCCGGGGTGACGCACTTCAGGATGTAGTCGCTTTCGCCCGACAGCATGTGCGCCTCCCGTACGACGGGCCAGGACAGCACCAGATCTTCGAAGGCGCGTAGATCGGGCTCGGCCTGGTTGTGCAACCCGACGAGCGCGAACGCCGTCAGTTCGAAGCCGAGCGCCTGCTCGTCCACCAGTGCCGTATAGCCTTGGATGACGCCGGCGGCTTCGAGCGCGCGAACGCGCCGGAGGCACGGCGGCGCGGAAAGCCCGACCTTTTTGGCCAGTGCGACGTTGGTGAGCGCGCCATCGGCCATCAGCTCGCGCAGAATGCGGCGGTCGGTTGCGTCCAGGCGGAAGGCCATGAAATGTCCTCGATAGGATCGATGCCTCTCGGCGTAGGGCAGCACAGCAATAAATGCAAAGATTTCTTGCATATGAGGCCCTGTCTATTGCTGGGCTTGCCGCCTCTGGAAGCAGTAGACAGGGGCTCTGGCGCGAGAGAATGTGAGACCTATGCAGAACGCGATACGGCCGACGGAGCGCGCGCACATGGGACCTGAGCGCGCCATGGCGGGCGCGAAAGCGTGGATCATCAGCGACGGGAAGGCTGGGCATGAGGCCCTGTGCCTCGGTGTTGCGGAAGCCCTTGGGCTCGAAGTGGAGATGAAGCGCATTCGGCCTTCCGGTGTTTGGAAGGCGATGGCGCCGTGGGGCCCGATCTCGCCCGCCGAACGGTTCGGCCGCAACGGCACACTGTTTGCGCCACCCTGGCCGCGCATCGCATTCGCGGCAGGCCGCACCACGACGCCCTATATCCGCGCCTTGAAGCGCAGAGCGGGTCTGAAGACGTACACGGTCGTCATGCTCGATCCCAAGACGGGCCCCGCGACGGCGGATCTCTTCTGGGTACCGCAGCATGACAAACGGCGCGGGGCCAATGTCGTTACGACGTTGACGGCCCCCCATAGGTTTTCCTCTCGGCGGCTCGCGGAGCTGCGCGCGGCTCCCGACGCTGCGATTGCCGCGCTCGGCGCACCTCGCGTCGCCGTCCTCGTCGGCGGTCCGAACGAGCGCTACCTCTATCCGGAGCCGGTGATCCAGAGGTTTCAGGATCTCGTCCGCTCGCTCTCGGCACTCGGCGCGGGGCTCATGATTACCACGTCGCGGCGCACGCCAGCTCCGCTCGTTGCCGCGCTCGAAGCGCTGCAACGCGAGACCGGCGCGCTGCTTTGGACCGGTGAGGGGCCCAATCCCTATGCCGCGTTTCTCAGCCACGCCGACGCGTTTCTCGTCACGGCCGATAGCGTCAACATGGCGGGCGAGGCAGCCGCGACCGGCCGCCCGATCTATGTCTTCGAACCCGAAGGCGGCGCCGAGAAATTCAAGGTCTTCCATGCCGCCCTGCACGATCTCGGCGTGACGCGGCCCGCACCGGAGCGCTTCGAGTCCATCGAGACGTGGAGCTATCCAGCCCTCGACGCGGCACAATCCATCGCCGCCGAAATCGAGCAGCGCTGGCAGCGCCGCAAGAGCCTGCTGACCGGCTTGACGTAGCCGCACATCGCGGGAAACCCTCCAAGCCGAGGGATAGGACATCGACACGGTGTGACGGGGCAAACGACGTTTTGGGGGAATGCGGTGGCGGACGTGATCAAGGCGGGCGGCACGGTGGCCTCGCCCCAACGGCTCTCTCTTTTCGGGTGGACGTGGCGGTTTGCCGAGATGGGGCTGCTATTCGGTGTCGCGCCGCTCGTGATGATGTGGCTCGTCCACGGCGAGCGCATTCCGCTGCTGTCGGACTACATCCCGCCCGGCACCAAGATTCCAATCTTCGTCGCCCTTCTGCCCGTGCTGTTCATCGCGGCATTTCTGCTGCTGATCGACCCGACGTTTCGCTTGCGCGACGAGTTGCGGCGCGCCGTCCGCTGGCGCAATGCACTCTCGATTGTGTTGATTTTCCTCGTCATGGGCGGCGCGGCGACGTGGTGGGTGCAAACCTATCACCCGTCGTGGTTTCTCGAATTCCCGACCAATCGTCCCGACACCTACATGCGCATCATGATCGGCTATCCGATCTTCTCGGTCGCCGCGCAGGAGCTGCTCTACCGCTCATTCTTCTTCCACCGCTACGGGCCGATGTTCGGCACGCAAGTCTGGCTCATCGTGATCGTGAACGGGCTTCTGTTCGGCTATGCCCACATCGTGATGGGGTCCATGTTCGCCATAGCGGCAACCGCGCTCGGCGGTTTGATCCTGGCCGCACGTTACGCGGTGACACGCTCGTTCTGGGCCGTCTTCATCGAGCACACGCTGTGGGGCTGGCTGATCTTCACCATCGGCCTCGGCCGCTACTTCTTCACCGGCGTCTCGAATGTTTGATCGGCGTCAGCTCCGCTTATCCTGCATGATCTCGAGCTGAAGCTGCTGGATCTCGGCAAGCCGCTGCCACTGCCGGTTGATGAGGTGATCGAGCTTTTCGTGCAGATGCCGGATTTCGAGCTCTGCCTTGAGGTTCACCTGATAGTCGTTGAGCGCGCGGAGCCGATCCTTCGCCTCTTGGCGCTTCTGGCTCATCATGATGATCGGCGCCTGCAGAGCCGCGAGGCATGACAGAACGAGGTTGAGCAGAATAAACGGATAGGGGTCGAACGCCTTTTGCATCCCTTCGGCTACGTTGATCGCCATCCACACCGCGAGGACGGCGAGGAAGCTCAGGATGAAAAGCCAGCTTCCGCCGAAAGCCGCCAAGTGGTCGGAGACCACCTCACCGAACGTGCGCTTTTCCTGAAACTGCGCTTCGATATTCTCGGCGAGCGTCTCGTTGGTGGCGAGGCTGTCCGCCACGCGCCGTTCGAGCGTACTGATCTCCCCGCTCTCGTCGCGCAGCATCTCCTCGACATATTCGGAGCGCACGCGCATCAAGGCGTCATGCGAAATGAGCGCGTCAGGTGGGAGATCGGGAAAATCGCGCCGGATGCGGTCTGCCAGGCTGGGCCGCACCGTCTCCAGGTTGACGAGCTGGCGGCGTGGCCACTCGCGCCCCGTGATTGCGCACCGGGCCTTGGCCGCAGGGACGGGGGAAGCATTGACGTGGTTCGGCATGGCAGACACCTCAGGGCAAAGGGAGGGCAAAGCGTGCCGCGCCCTCCAGAAATGCGCAATCGCCCCTGTCCGGCGGCCTGCTCCCTTTCGAGGGCGCCATTCTGGGGAATTGAGATTGCTCGCTCGATCCGCTAAAACCCCGGCAACTCCCGAAACCGATTTGCGAAAGAGGCGCCCGAATGGCTGCAGCCCACCAGTACGTCTACCACATGCACAAGCTCTCCAAGACATACCCGGGGGGCAAGCAGGTCTTGAAAGACATCTCGCTGTCGTTCCTGCCGGGCGCCAAGATCGGCGTCGTGGGCCTCAACGGCGCGGGCAAGTCCACGCTCTTGAAGATCATGGCGGGCACGGTCGATGACTTCCTCGGCGAAGCCAAGGCCGCAGACGGCGTCAAGGTCGGCTACCTGCCGCAGGAGCCGGAGCTCGATGCCGACAAGGACGTGCTCGGCAACGCGATGGAGGGTGTGGCGGAGAAGAAGGCCATCCTGGACCGCTACAACGAGATCGCCGCCAACTACTCCGAGGAGACCGCCGACGAGATGACGGCGCTCCAGGACCAGATCGACGCGCTCGATCTGTGGGACCTCGACACCCAGGTCGAGCAGGCGCTTGACGCGCTCCGCTGCCCGCCGGGCGACGCCGACGTATCAAAGCTGTCGGGCGGCGAGAAGCGGCGCGTGGCGCTGACGCGTCTCCTGCTTTCGAAGCCCGACATCCTGCTGCTCGACGAGCCCACCAACCATCTCGACGCCGAGAGTGTGGCGTGGCTCGAACGCTATCTGAAGGACTACACGGGCTGCGTGATCCTCGTCACGCACGACCGCTACTTCCTCGACAACCTCACCGACTGGACACTGGAGCTGGATCGCGGCCAGGGCGTGCCGTGGAAGGGCAACTATTCGAGCTGGCTCGAACAGAAGGCCAAGCGCGCCGAGAGCGAGAAGTCCGCCGAGGAAAGCCGCCAGAAGCAGATGGCGCGCGAGTTGGAATGGATCCGCTCGTCGCCGAAAGCCCGCCAGGCCAAATCGAAGGCCCGCATCGCGGCTTACGACAAGCTCGTCGAGCAGGCCGGGCACGAAGAGGTCGGCAAGGCGTCGTTCTCGATTGCTCAGGGTCCGCGTCTCGGTGACATGGTCATCGAGGCCGAAGGTCTCACGAAGGCGTTCGGGGACCGTCTCCTGATCGATGACCTCTCGTTCAAGCTGCCGCCGGGCGGCATTGTCGGCGTGATCGGTCCGAACGGTGCCGGTAAGACGACGCTATTCAAAATGTTGACGGGCGCCGAGAAGCCGGACAACGGCTCCATCAAGCTCGGCCCCACCGTGAAGCTCTCTTACGTGGACCAGAGCCGCAGCCACCTGGATGACAAGAAGACCGTCTGGGAGGAGATCTCGGGCGGCCTCGACATCATGAAGTTCGGCGACAAGCGCGAGATGAGCTCGCGCGCCTATTGCGGCTGGTTCAACTTCAAGGGCCCCGATCAGCAGAAGAAGGTCGGGCTGCTCTCGGGCGGTGAACGCAACCGCGTGCACTTGGCCAAGATGCTGAAGGAGGGCGGCAACCTGCTGCTGCTCGACGAGCCGACCAACGATCTCGACACCGAGACGCTCGGCGCGCTGGAAGCGGCTCTCGAAGATTTCCCCGGCTGCGCCGTGGTCATCTCGCATGACCGCTTCTTCCTGGATCGCCTTGCGACGCACATCCTCGCCTTCGAGGGCGACAGCCACGTCGAATGGTTCGAAGGCAACTTCGAAGCCTATGAGGAAGACAAGAAGCGCCGCCTCGGCGATGCCGCCGTGGAGCCTCACCGCATCAAGTTCAAGCGCTTCGAGCGGTAAATACGCGCCGGCGGCCGGCTCCGCGTAGCGGAGTCGCCGGCGCAAACGGAAGAGAGCCTCACCGCATCAAGTTCAAGCGCTTCGAGCGCTAGTCCGCAAACTTACTGTTGCCTCACCCGCGCCGTGCAATACGATGACTGACAGTTGTCGACGCGCGGCGCGGGGAGCCCCATGGATTTTTTGCTTGGAGTGGCCGAGCTCATCGGCAATGGCATCGCTGCGGCCATTGAGTGGGCGACAGGTTGGCGGCCCGACGAGCGGACCAAGTTGGTCATCGACTGGATCGGGGCGCTGTCTTCTGCGTTACTCGGCGTCTGGGGCGTCATCGCCCTAATTCGGGGTGGGGGCGGCGCGACCAAGCAGGACATAGACAAGCTGCGCGCCGAACTCCTGGCCGCTCTGGCGGCCCGTGAGACGGCAGCGGCCACAGCCGGCAGAGAACCAGCGTCGGCAGCTGTGCACGCGGGCTTCGCCCAGGACCTGAACGCAGCCATCGACACGCTGCTGGAGGCGGGTCAAAGCAAGGCGCTCGAGGACACGACGGGTGCGGCGGCCGAGGCTGCCATAGACGCGCTCATCGCGGAGCGCGCGGGGGCGCGCGAACGGGTGGCCAAGAGCGAAGCGGCGCTTTGGCGGCAAAAAGGCGCCCTCGCATTCCTGCACGACACCTCTGCGGCCTTGCGCGCCTACACTCGGGCTACGGAACTCGATCCGGATGATGCGGGCGGCTGGAACAAACTCGGTCATCTCCAGGATCGCATTGGCGACCTTGATGCAGCCGCCATGAGCTATCAAAAAGTCCTATCGCTTGGCGCGGAGACAGAATCTCCGGAACTGTTAAGCGTCGCAATCGGCAATCTCGGTACCATTTACCAGAAGCGCGGAGCGCTGGATCAGGCCGAAGGCCTTTATAGAAGGGCCCTCGCCCTCTACGAAGCAATGGGTCAAGGCGAGGGTGTCGCAGTTCAGTATTCTAATCTTGGCGCAATCTCTCGGACACGCGGCGATCTCAATCACGCTGAGGCACTGTTTCGAAGTGCATTGGCCATGTTAGAGCCGGCAGGCTCTCGCGATAAGATCGCTGATCTATACGACCAACTCGGCCAAACTTATCTCGGTCGCGGCAACCTTGATCAGGCGGAGGCTCATTTCCGCAAATCCCTCGCGCTTAACGAGGAGCTGGACCGCCCAGAGGGGATGGCCGTCAATTGCGGCAACCTCGGCATTGTCTATGGATCGCGCAATGAGCTGGAACACGCCGAAGAGATGTTTCAAAGAGCGCTCGTGCACAACCGTTCGATTGATCGCAAAGAAGGCATGGCAAGCAACTTTGGCAACCTCGGCAGCATAAGTTTGAAGCGAGGCGATCTCGAACAAGCGCGGCGCATGTACGAGGAATCGTTGCTTCTGAATAAAGCCATCAAGCGCAAGCAGGGAGAAGCGGTCAACCGCGCCAACCTCGGCAACATTGCCAAAATGAGCGGCGATTCCCCGGCTGCTTGTGTTCATTGGCGGCAAGCGCTCGAGCTTTATCGTGAGATGGGCGCCACGCCGATGATCGAAAAGATCGAAGAATTGCTTCGCGACGCCGGAGACAGCGCGGCGTAGCGAGGCAGCTCACGCCGCCGCGCCGAGCTTTGCGGCCAATGCCTGCGCCGCCACGAGATCCGCGACGAAGGTGGCGTAAGCGTCGCGTTTGGCGGCCGCATCCGGCAGACGCAGCAGATAAGATGGATGAACCGTGACGAAGCCGGGGCGTCCGTCGAAGTCCAAAGGACCGCGCAACTTGGTGATCGGCAGCGCTTTGCCGACGAGGGCGAGTACGGCAGTCGCGCCAAGGGCGACAATCAGTTTGGGCGCGACGAGTTCGAGCTCCTTGTCGAGCCACCAGCGATAGTGGCGCACCTCTCCCGCAGTTGGCGTCCTATGCAATCGGCGCTTCCCGCGCTGTTCGAACTTGAAGTGCTTCACCGCATTGGTGAGGTAGCAGGCATCGCGGTCGATGCCGGCTTCGGTCATCGCGCGCGTGAGAAGCTGGCCGGCCGGGCCGACGAACGCGTGCCCCTGAAGATCCTCCTGATCGCCAGGCTGCTCGCCGACGAACGCAAGCGCAGGCTTGAGCGGCCCTTCACCGAGCACGGCCCGCGTGCCACCCGGCACGAACGGCTCTGCGGCCGCAATCACCGCATTGAGGTCTGCGAGCGTCCGCACCTCGCCGTCGCGCATCCGCGCCACGGCTTTCGCCGGATCCTTCTTGCGGGGCAGGGCAGGCGCGTTGCTCATGAACGTCTCAACGCGCGAACCGGCGGAGCGAAGCAGGTCCGGGATCAATTTCGTCTCCGGCATATTGCGCCAGTACTTTTTCGGCATCTCGCGCAGCATGGCAGCGGTATTCGCGCGCGCCGGATTGAACGTGCTGGCGTAGTAGGTGTCCCATTCCGCTTCGACCGCGCCTGTAGCGGGCAGCGTGGCCTTGTCGCCGGGCGGTCCGATCCTCAGCGTCTCGCGGTCCCAATGAAGGGAGCCCACGGGCGTCAGGATCGACCACACCATGCTACGAAAGCGATCGACGAAAAAATCCGCGGTCTCCTCAAGGATGTAATGCGCGGGCTCGAACCATGCGATGTAGCGTTCGCCCGAGCGGTCGCTCACACAGCGAAATCGCAGGAACGCGTGCATCTTATGAACGTCGCGCCGCACGGATTTGGCCATCAGGGCGAGACGCGCGACGAGGGGATCGCTCGCAACGTCGAGCAAGGCCCGCTCGCCGTTGAGGAGGCGCCAGACGCAGCGATAGAGCAGCGCGTACCTCTCCGGATCGTGGTGGCAGACGACATGGCGGATGAGATCGGTCGCCGTTCGAGGCAGGGAGATGGGCGGAGCGGTATCGAGCGTTCCGGCCATCGGGCTCGCATCGAAAAGCGACGGCGCTGCATCCGTCTGCCAGACCACCGCCTCAGGCGAAATGTCGTCTGCAATGAGCCGGCGGACGGCCCGGCGAAAGCCGTTCAAGTCGGCGCCGGCTCCGAGTGTGACCGACGTAACCCTCATCACAAAAGGCTCAGTTGCGTTTGTGGCGTGATGCGCGCACGCAGGTCCGCGCGGTCGGTTGCAGCGCCGGGGTGATGATCCGACGTGATCAGAAACGGTGCCACGCGGCGGAACGAGGACGTCAGCCGGCGCACGTCGTCGGCGCGTAGACGCGTGTGCCGCCGCGCCGCGACGATCTTGTCCACCGCCCGCGTTCCAAGCCCGGGAACACGCAGCAGCATCTCCCGCGGCGCGGTGTTCACGTCCACGGGAAACGAGCCGCGGTTTTTCAGAGCCCACGCAAGCTTCGGATCGATCTCGAGATCGAGCATGTCGTCGGCGCTCGTGGACACGATCTCGTCGACCGAGAACGCGTAATGCCGGAGCAGCCAGTCCGCCTGGTAAAGCCGGTGCTCGCGCGCGAGCGGTGGCGCCTGCGGGGGAAGCAGCCCGCTCGCATGATCGATGGGGCTGAATGCCGAGTAGTACACCCGGCTCAGCTTGAAGCGCCGATAGAGACCGTCGCTTGCCGTCAGGATGTCGGTATCGGTCGCCGCGTCCGCGCCCACGATCACCTGCGTGCTCTGCCCGGCTGGCGAGAACCGGCGTCGCTCGGCGCGCGCCTCCGTGATGCGCTCGTGCATCTGCCCCATCGCGGAGCGGATCGTCGCGTCGCTTTTTTCTGGAGCGAGACGCGTGAGGCCTGCCGCGGTCGGCAGTTCGAGATTGATCGACAGCCGGTCGGCCCACAGCCCCGCCTGCTCGATCAGCCACGGGCTCGCTTCGGGAATGGTCTTGAGATGGATGTATCCGGCAAACCCGTGCGTCACGCGCAGCGTCTTCGCCACGCGCATGAGCTGTTCCATCGTGTGGTCGGCCGAGCGGATGATGCCGGAAGAGAGGAACAGCCCCTCGATCATGTTGCGCTTGTAGAACGAGAGCGTCAGCCCCACGACCTCATCCACCGAAAAACGCGCGCGAGGCACGTTCGATGAACGGCGATTGATGCAGTAGGCGCAATCGAACAAGCAATAGTTCGTCAGCAGGATCTTGAGCAGCGAGACGCAGCGCCCGTCCGGCGTATAGGCGTGGCAAATGCCGGCGCCCGTGGTCGAGCCGAGCCCGTCCGCCGAGGCTTTGCGCTTTGCCCCGCCGGATGACGCGCAGGATGCATCGTATTTCGCGGCGTCTGCGAGGATCGCGAGTTTATCGAGAAGCTCCATGGAGACCTCCATGAATGTTCTCTATATGTTCTAATTGCGGAAGGTCAAGTCCAGAGACTTACGAATTCCGGGATCGCGTCGCAGCCGCGATGCGGGGCCATAGCAAATTGAGCGCGAGGCCTGCCATCACCAATGCTGCCGCAACCAGTTTCCAGGTCTGCAAAGGCTCGCCGAGCCAAAGCGCCGAAGCGGCGATGCCGAACACCGGCACCATCAGCGCCATCGGCGCGACGTTGGCGACGGGGTGGCGCGCCAGCAGCCAGCTCCACGCCGCATAGCCGAACAGGGTGTTGCCGAGGGCCTGCCAAGCAACGGCCGCCCACGTGACAGTGTCCGCGCTCGCAAGCCCGTCGCGGATCGCAGGCCATCCCTCGAATGCGAGCGAGAGGGCGAAAAGAGGTGGCACGGCGAACAGGCTCGCCCACACGACGTAAGCCAGCATGTCGGCTGTGGGCGTGGCACGAACCACGATGTTGCTCGCCGCCCAAGAGGCCGCGGCCGCAAGCACAAGCGTGAGGCCGAGCGGCGTCGTTGCGCCATCTGTGTGCATGAGGATGACGCCGACCCCTACGAGAGTGATCAGCAGCGCCAGCATCTGCCGCTGGTGCAATCGTTCCCCGTTGAACGCTGCCGCCATCGCGATCGTGAAGAACACCTGCGTCTGCACCACGAGCGAGGCAAGCCCCGGTGTGATGTGCCCGTTCATTGCGATGTAGAGCAGGCCGAATTGCCCGGCGCCGACGAGCACGCCATAGGCGGCAAGATTCCGCCAAGGCACGCCACGTGGCCACTTCAGCAAAAGCGCGGCCGGCAGAAGCGCGCCGAGAAACCTGAGCGCAGCGAAGAGCAGAGGCGGAAGTTGATCGAGGCCGATATGGATGACGACGAAGTTCGTCCCCCATACGGCCGTGACCGCGAGTGCCAGGAGAGCATGAGAGAGCGGCAATGCGGAGGAGGAAGGGCTCAAGGCCGTGACGCTCTTCTCGAAAGGTTGCCCGTTCGGCGGACCTGTTGCTCGCGACGCCGAGCGACGTTGCCAGCGCCCGTCAGTTCGTCGCTTCCACGCGCCGCGGAGGACGGCTCGCGCTGAATCCGTGCATCCGGAACGACCATTGAAGCGCGACGATGAACCCCTTCACCGGCTGCAGCAAGGCCAGAGAGAGGATAACGGTCAGCGGCAGCCACAACGCGAGGTGCAGCGACGTCGGCCATCCGCCGATACGGAACTCGACCCAGAACACGAGCGCGATAACGATGTGTCCGACGATGGACATCACGATATAGGCCGGCATGTCGTCGGCGCGATGGTGATGGAGCGCCTCGCCGCAGACGGAGCACGTCTCCGTGACTTTCAGAAAGCGCCGGAAGAGTTTCCCTTCGCCGCAGTTCGGACACGTGCACCGCACGCCATTGATGAGAGCCTGCGAAACGGTGGGCTCGTCCTGAACCTCAGTCATTGCGATCCTCCTGCGATGGGCGTTTAGCGCTTCGTTGAGGAGAGGCATAAAACGCATTGTATGGATCAGCAATGCGCGATATGACCTATTTGTATGGATTGGACGCATACAATTTTAAGCCGGCAGGGGCCGGTGTTTCAGCGCATCGTCAACGCCCTTGCCGAGGCGATCGAGGAAGGACGTCTCCGGCCCGGGCAGACGCTGCCGACACACCGCGCACTGGCGAGCGCGCTCGGTGTCGATCTCACGACAGTGACGCGCGCCTATGCCGAAGCGCGCCGCCAAGGCCTTACCGACGCGACCGTGGGGCGCGGCACGTTCGTCAAGCCGCAGCCCGCAAGCGGTCTCAGGGCGTCCGCCATGCCGGGCATCGATCTCTCCATGAACCTCCCGCCCCAGCCGGCGGATGCCGATCTCGACGGGCGCTTAGCGCGCGCCCTTGCCGATGTACGCGCCGAGACCGGCCTCGCGCCCTATCTCACGTATCAGCAGCCCGGCGGCACCGGCACGGAGCGGAAGGCTGCAGCCGAATGGCTTGGCGGCATGGTGCCGGATCTCGCAGCGGGGCTGACACCGGACCGCCTGATCCTGTCGCCGGGCACGCAGCCCGCTCTGTTCGCGCTCCTTCTCGCGCACGCCGTACCGGGCGATACGATCCTCACCGAAAAGCTGACCTATCCAGGGTTCAAGGCGGCGGCAGCGGCGCTCGGGGTGGTGCTGGTGGGCGTCGAGATGGACGGCGAGGGAATGATCCCGGCTGCGCTCGACCGCGCGACACGCGGCGGAGCTGCCAAGATCGTCTATCTGACGCCTACTATGCAGAACCCGACGACGGCGACGATGAGCGCCGAGCGGCGCGAACGCATCGCCACCGTCGTGCGCAAGCGCGGCCTCGTCCTGATCGAGGACGATCCCTATACCTTCCTCGCGCCGGGTCTGCCACCCGTCGCATCCTTCGTTCCGGAGCGCAGTTACTTTGCGGCAAGCCTGTCGAAAGCCATCGCGCCCGGCCTGCGCACGTCGCTCGTCGTCACGCCGGACGCGGCGGCCACCGCGCGCTGCGCAGCGCTTCTGCGCGCGGTGGTGCAGATGTCCTCTCCGCTGATGGCCGCAATCGCCGCCAAGTGGATGCGCGACGGCACGGCAAGCGACCTCATCGACGCCGTTCGGGTGGAAGCCGCCGCCCGTCAAACGTTGGCGCGAAACGCGCTTCAAGGACACGACGCGGCTGCTCATCCGGCCGCATTGCATGTCTGGCTCGGCTTGCCGGACCGTTGGCCTGCGCCGCGCTTCGTGGCGCATCTGGGTGGACGCGGCCTTGCCGTCGTCACAGCGGATGCCTTCGCGACGGATGCCGCTCCGCCGAACGCGATCCGCCTTGCGCTGGGGGCTGCGCGCAGCCAGGCGCAACTCGCGCGCGCGCTCGCCATCCTGAAAGACGCGCTCGGCAGCCCCGACGCCGCATCTCAGATCGTCTGACGAACGTTCCGCCAACTTACTATTGCGACGGCGGTCTTCGTCGCTAAGCTGCCGGACAAGTGGAGTGTCCTGGAGAAACGCAGCCGATGGATCAATGGCAATTGACGTTGGCCTGGATGCTCGCCGCCGCGGTCGTCACCGCCGCGGCGGTGAACTTCAGGATCTGGTTTCTCGGAGATCCATCTGGACGTCCGCCCTTCGTAAGGCACGTCGTGGCGTACTTCGTCGCCTACGTCGCGGCCTTCGTTGCCATCACAACGCTTCCCACACCTTGGTCCTTGCCTGTCGTGGCCGCTGTCGTTGCCCCGGCAATCGCGGTCAGCATCCATGGCCGGCAGCCTTTGCTGACACGCGCGTACGCCCACACGACGGCCACGACCTTCGCGGTCTTCATCATCGTGTGGTGTGCGTACGAGCTCTTGCGTTTCGCCGGCTTCGACCTGTTCGCGGCTTGAAAGGGCGCTCCCGTTACGCGTCCGCGAGTCCGAGCGACGCGTAAGCCGCTTCGGCACTGTCGTACACGCGCGTTTCGAGACCGCGGCGGCGCAAGGCGTCCTGCAGCTTCGTGCGCGTGATGACGCTCGTCGCATAGCGCGCCATGCGCTCGTAGTGGTGCTTGTTCACGTAAGCGACCATGTCGGCGTACTGGTCGTAGAGGTCTTCCGCGATACGGCATCCATCCTGGTTGACCACCGCGTTGACCTTGCGGCCCGCGGCCGTGCAGGCCTCTGAGATGGCGCGCTTCAGATCTGCCACGTCCGCCTTCTTGCGCGCAGCCCAGGCCGAAAGATTGATCGAAAGCAGGTTGCGGCTCGCGTCGTAGCTGATGCGGTCCTTGAGGCCCTCGTTCATGAGGTCGGCAAGCAGACCCATCGGGCCTTCCGAGAACAGCGCCGGGTTCATAGTGATCGGGCTGTGGATGTGCGGCTTGAAGGCCATGTGCGCGAGGATGTCCCGCTCGATGTCGATGCCGGGCGCCACCTCGATCAGCTCCAGACCGTGATCGGTGAGCTGGAACACGCACCGCTCGGTCACGTAGATCACAGGCTGGCTCTTATCGGCGGCGTACTGTCCCGAGAACGTCACCTGTTCAACATGATTGACGAACTTCCGCGCGCGGCCCTCCTGCACGATCTTGAGGTTACCGTCCTCGACAGCGATCTTGAGACCGCCTGCCGTAAATGTGCCCGCAAACACCACTGCGCGCGCGTTCTGCGAGATGTCGATGAAGCCGCCGCAGCCGTTGAGGCGACCGCCGAACTTGCTCGTGTTGACGTTGCCGAGGCTGTCGCACTCCGCCATGCCGAGGCATGTGAGGTCGAGGCCGCCGCCATGGTAGAAGTCGAACATCTGGTTCTGGTCGATGATCGAGTGCGCGTTGGCCGAGGAGCCGAAGCTCGATCCGCCCGCCAGCACGCCGCCGATCGCACCCGCTTCCGTCGTCATGACGAGATAGGGCGTAACCTTTTCTTCGTTGGCCACGTTCGCAACGCCGTCCGGCGCGCCGACGCCGAGATTGATCACGCCGTTGAGCGGCAGTTCGAACGAGGCGCGGCGCGCGATGATCTTGCGCTCGTCGAGCGCCATCGTCGGCAGGTTGTCGACAGTCACGCGCACTTCGCCCGCAAGCGCGGGATCGTACATGACGCCGTAGTTCATGCGGTGCATCTCGGGCGGATCGGCAACGACCACGCAATCGACGAGGATGCCGGGAACCTTCACGTCCTTCGGCTTGATCGAGCCGTCTGCGACGAGGCGCTCGACCTGCGCGATGACAACGCCGCCGTTATTGTGTGCGGCCATCGCCTGCGCCAGCACGTCGAGCGTCAGACACTCTTTTTCCATGCTGAGGTTGCCGAGCGGATCGGCGCTGGTTGCGCGGATGAGTGCGACGTTGATCGGTGTCGCCTTGTAGAACAGCCACTCCTGCCCTTCGACTTCGAGCAGCTTGACCAGGTCTTCGCGCGTGACGGTGTTGACCTTGCCGCCGCCGAAGCGAGGATCGACGTAGGTGTGCAGGCCGACTTTCGTGAACAGGCCGGGGCTGCCGGAAGCGCAGCTCCGGTAGAGCTTCGAGATCACGCCCTGGGGCAGGTTGTAGCCCTGGATCTTGTTGTTCTGTGCGGCCTCGGCAACTTTCGGCATGCGGCCGAAGTTGGCGGCGATGACGCGCTTCAAGAGCCCTTCGTGATGGAGGCGGCCGGTACCGAGCCCTTTGCTGTCGCCAGCGCCCGCGCACATGATGAGCGTGAGGTCACGCGGCGCCCTGGTCTCGACGAAGCGCTTTTCGAGCGCGGCATGCAGCATCTCCGGGATGCAGCTCTGGACGAAGCCCGTCGTCGCGATGACGTCGTCGTCCTTGATCCGCGCGATGGCCTCGTCGGCCGTCATGACCTTGCTGTTTTGCATGAGCGTTGTTTCCCCGGGAGCGGCCGCGTTTCTTACGTCTTCCGCCGGATCGCCGATCGGAGGACGTGCCGAGGCCATGCGTGTTTATAAGGCGCTCGGTATACGAGAGTGCCTAGCCTCTCCGCAATGCCACGAACCCGCCGCGGATCGTCCTACTCCAAGGGGTTGGATCGGCCTACCCACCCTTCCTTAACCACGGCAGAAGCGTTCAGACATCGGCAGAGCCACACCTTCGCCGGAATTGAACGGACATTTGCGTCCGCGCGGGAGCCTAGGGGATTGGGGGAAGCACGATGAAAATTTTCAAGCCACGCGACGCCACGCACGACGCCACGGAAATCGCTACCGACACGGCGCGCCACGTCTCGAACGGCGGCCTCGGAGCGACGATCTTGTCGGGCGTCGCGGTGCTGTTCTCCGGCTACAGCCTGTGGGAAAGCTCGCTCAAGACGGCGGATGTCCAGGTTTTTGTGCCCCGCGTCATTTCCTATGCTGCACCGTATCAAAACACCAACTTCGAGATGATCTCGATCCCGGTTACGCTGTCGAACGAGGGCGCACGCACGGGCACGGTGCTGGATCTCGACCTCGCCGTCACAGATCCGCGCACGAAGCAGACGAAACATTTTTATGCGGCCGAGCTTGGCGTCTGGTCCATGGAGCGCACGCGCACGCGGGCGTATGCGAGCTTCGCGCCCCTTCCGCTCGCAGGCCGCACGAGCCGAACGGAGCAGGTGCTGTTCTACACCCGCGGCGACGGCGAAAAGCCCGAGCAGATCATCCGCGAGCCCGGCCCCTATACCTTCACGCTCACCGTAAGGCAGGCGGAGGACCGTGGCGTGCTCGGCATCGCGGAGGCCGAGGATGCGGTCTCGGTGACGTTCGAGCGCACGCTGCCCTTCTACGACGCACGCGCCTTCAATGAAGGCACCATCTCCATGCACGCGGCGGATTGGACAACGTCCTCAAATGTGAAAGCGGACTGAGGGTCTTATCGCGGGCATCAGCGCGCGTTTCTGGCGGCACGCGCATTGACTCGTCTCGCGGGCGGCTTTTAGTTAACGCGGTCCCGCTTCGCGAACGAGGTCGCACGCCCACATGAGACGGTTGCTGACGATCGGTATGCTCGTGCTTGGAGCGTTGTCTGCTCTCGTCGTGAGCGCAATGGCCCAGCAGGCAGGCTTTTCCACCAAAGCCCGCAACGCGATCCTGATGGATTACGACTCGGGCTCCATCATCTACCAGAAGGCCGCCGATCAGCTCGTGCCCCCCGCGAGCATGAGCAAGCTCATGACGCTCGCCGTGCTCTTCCGGGAGCTCAAGGAAGGCAACTTCACGCTCGATGACGAGTTCACGACCAGCGAGCACGCGTGGCGGACGGGTGGCGCACCCTCGCGCACGGCCGCCATGTTCATCCCCATCAACACCAAGACGCCGATCCGCGAGTTGATCCAGGGCATCGCCGTGCAATCCGGCAACGATGCGGCGATTACGGTCGCTGAGGGGATCGCCGGATCCGTCGACGGCTTCCTCAAGCTGATGGCGGAGGAGGCGGCCCGCATCGGCCTAAAAAAATCGACGTTCCGCAATCCCACCGGCCTCACCGATCCCGAGCATCTGATGACCGCACGCGAGCTCGCGATGCTCGCGCGCCATCTGATCCGCGAATATCCCGAGCACTACAAGGTCTTCAGCCAACGCCAGTTCGATTACCGCCGCCACAAGTTCTACAACCGCAATCCGCTGCTCGCCGAGGAAGGGCTCGGCGTCGACGGCCTCAAGACCGGACACACCAACGCCGCGGGCTATGGCTTGGTCGTGTCGTCCGTGACGGAAGGCCGCCGCCTGATCGGCGTGATCATGGGTCTTGAAAGCGAGCGCGATCGGCGCAGCGAGGCACGGCGCATGTTGGAATGGGGCGCCAAGAGCGTTTCGCGCGCCAAGCTGTTCGATGCCGGCGAGGCCGTCGGCTACGCGCGCGTGTGGGGCGGCGAGAATTTCTACGTGCCGCTCACAGGGCAAGGGAACCTGGAAGTCATCCTGCCTAAGTTTCCGCTCGATCAGCGCATCCGCGGCGAGATCGTCTACGAAGGGCCGCTGAAGCCGCCGATCAGGAAGGGTGAACAGGTCGCGATGTTTCGCGTCACCAGCACAGTGCCCGGAAACCCGGAGCCCGTGGCGGTGAGTGAAACACCGCTCTACGCCGAAACCGACGTCGATGAGGGCGGCTTCATGTGGCGCGGCGTCGATGCAATCCTGCACCTCGCCCTGCGGTTGGTACCTCTCTAGCGGAGAGCGTCACGTCAGCGATGCGATACCGGTGATCACGAGGATCACCGCGAACACGATCAGCAGTGTGGAGACGCCTGCGAGATAGGGATAGGCCTTGAGCCGCCCGGCCGTCGTGTTGAGCTCGCTCAGGATCACGTGCCCGCCCATGCCACGGCGAAACCAGCCGACGACATCGCCCTTTTGCCCGATGTGGCGCGCCACGCGGCGCCATCCCGCCCACATATCGCCGAGCGGTCCGAGCAGAGAGCGGAAATCGACCGTCATGCGCCCGGTCGGGTCGGCGAAGATCGTATCCTCGCCGATAACAGAGCCCGCATCCGCCCGCCCGATCACATCGCCTTTGAGATGTACCGCCCGGCCGACAATAGGCGAGGCGGCCACATCGCCCATGAGCGAGACGACGTCCGTTTCCTCGGGCGCGGCAAATGGATAGACCACGGGAATCAAAGCGGCCCAGACGACTGCCGCTGCGGGGAAAGCGAGCACAGCAAACAAGGGCGACGAACTCGCGAGCCCCATAAGCCCCACCCCGAAAAACACGAGCGTCGGCAGCGCGACGATCCCAAGCTCGCGCACGAACTTGCGCCAGAGCGCGGCCGGGTTCACGTTCGCGCGCTTTGCGGCCGCCACCACGTCGATATCGTCGAACGCCTGCCGTTTCTCCTTGGCGATCACCGAGAGCGCCTTGATGCGCTTGCCCGTCAGCGGATGCGTGGAGGACAGCTCCACGAAGCGCGCCCAGGGATTGTAGATGTCGAACAGCATGGCCTCCGCCGTCGCCTCCGGGCGTGCGCGAGAAGCCTCGACCACGAGCCCGAGATGGCGCGCGCCCTTGAAATCCATCACGCCCATGTGGCGCGTGGAGGCGAGAAGCTGGCGCGTTTCCTCGGTGTCGGTCGCTTCCGCAATGCCGTAGGCGATCTTGACGAGCGCGTTTGCCAGATGGCGCGCTTCGACGCGTTCGGCTGCAAAGCTGTCGGCAAGATACTCGCGCGTGCGGCTGAGATAGAGCAGCACGTAAGTGCCGAGCACGTACAACACATAGGCTGCAACGCCGACGATGAAGAGGTTGTTCTTGCCCTTGCTGTCGCCGCCGCCCGAGCGCTGCTGCCGGGTGAAGCTCGCGTAGAGCACGTAGAGCATCTGCACCAGCGTGCCTGCCGCCGTCATGACGAGAAAGTCGCGGTTGACGATGTGGCCCAGCTCATGCGCAACGACCGCGCGCGTCTCCTCCTCGTTCAGGAATTCGAAGATGCCGTCCGTCAGCACGATCCGCGCGTTGGAGCGGAACAGCCCGTAGGTGAACGCAGTCGGATTGCGGTCCGGGATGATGCCGATGGAGGGCGCGGAGAAGCGGTAGTCGCGCGCAACGTCGTGGACGATGGCGTGCACGTGCGGATAACGGGCTTTGAGCGTGGCGTCGTCGATGAACTGGACCTTGTTGACCCAGCGCAGCATCAGATCCGTAAGCCACGGGCTGATGAGGAACGTCACGCCGTTGATGAGCACCACAAGCACGAGTGCGGGACCGGTCTCCATCGCCCCCGTGGCGACGAGCCCTGCGATGACGACGCCCGCCACCATGGCGACGAGCAGCGAGAGGGTGACGAGAGACGCGAAATAGAGCTTGGCCATGTCCCGACGATAGTCGAGGGCAGACGTAGGAGCCAGAAGCTCAGCGGATCAAAGATCCGCATGAGGGCAACGATCCCCAAAAAGAATATCGCCGCCGGACAATCAGCCGACGGCGACATCGAATTCAGCTTGTCGCGGAGGCCCTTGAGCCTGAGCGCTTAGCGGTTGGACGAGTATCCGCCGCTGCCGCCAGCCGCGCCAGCACCACCGCTGTTACCGCCGAAGCCGCCACCGGCCGGACGGGCACCGGGGCCGCCACGGCCCGGACCCTTGGCGCCGCGTGCGGCAGCCGGCTTGCCGGGCAGCAGGCCTTCGCGCTGCAGCTTCTTGCGGGCGAGCTTGCGGGCGCGGCGAACAGCCTCGGCCTTCTCGCGCGCCTTCTTCTCAGACGGCTTCTCGAAGTAGTTCCGGAGCTTCATCTCACGGAAAATACCCTCGCGCTGCATCTTCTTCTTGAGCGCCTTGAGGGCCTGGTCGACGTTGTTGTCGCGAACGAGTACCTGCAAGCGGTGACCTCTAAAGTTCTGAATTGGCTGAAAATAACACCGCCCAAAGCCCCGGCGAACAAACCCGCCGGCGCGTTGAGCGCTTAAGATTTGGCTGGCTTCTATCAAACGTTACCCCGCTTGTCCACGGGGCTCGCCGCAATTCGGAGCCCAAAATGCGGCTTTTGGGCTTCACTTCGGCCCGCTTAAGCCGTCAGGGGCTTGATACGGTTCACGTGCCCCATCTTCCGCCCAGGACGGGCCTCGGGCTTGCCGTAGAGGTGGAGCGCGGTGCCGGGCTCGGCCGCGAGCGTCGCCCAGCGGTCCACGTCAGACCCGATCAGGTTGGTCATCGTCACGTCAGAGTGCCGTTCGGTCGAGCCGAGCGGCCAGCCCGCCACCGCGCGGATGTGATTCTCGAACTGGCTGACGAGGCAGGCATCCTGCGTCCAGTGCCCGGAGTTATGCACGCGCGGCGCGATCTCGTTGATGACGAGCGGCTCGGCGGCGTCCGGGCCGAGGTAAAACATTTCGACGCCCAGCACGCCGACATACCCGAGCGCCTCTGCGATTCCCGCCGCCAACTCGGTCGCGCGCTTGGCGTGGGCGGCGGAGATCGGGGAGGGCACCGTCGATGTGTCGAGGATGCCGTCCTTATGCGTGTTGAGCGGCACGTCGTAGAAGCGCGTCTCGCCGTTGACGCCGCGCACGACCAGGACGGACACCTCGAATGCGAACGGCACCAGTCCTTCGAGGATCGAGGGCACGCCCTTCAGCGCGTCGAATGCGCCAGGCAACTCGGCAGCGCTCCCGATCCGTACCTGGCCCTTGCCATCGTAGCCGAGCCGGCGCGTCTTGAGGATGCCGGCTCCGCCGATCTCGGCTGCGGCTGCGTCGAACGAGGCGGTGTTGTCGATAGCGGCGAATGGCGCGACGGGGATGCCGAGATCGCGAATGAAGGTTTTTTCCGCCAGCCGGTCCTGCGCGACTTCGAGCGCCTTGGGGCCGGGACGCACCGGAGACACGGCTTCGGCGGCGGCCGCCGCTTCAAGCGGCACGTTCTCGAACTCGTACGTGACGACATCGACCGCTTCTGCAAAAGCGCGGATTTTCGCTGTGTCCTCGTACGGTGCAACGGTGGAAGCCGCCGCGAAGTCGAACGCCGGACCCCAAACGTCGGAATAGATGTGGCACTTGAGGCCGAGACGGCCGGCGGCAAGCGACATCATGCGGCCGAGCTGTCCGCCGCCGAGAATGCCGATGGTGGAGCCAGGAGGGAGGGCGCTCATTCGGACTTCGGAACCTCGGCAACGGATGCGGTTTGATTGGCGCGCCAGTCCGCGACCCGGGCGGCGAGCGCCGCATCCGAAAGTGCGAGGATCTGAGCTGCGAGCAGGCCCGCGTTGGTTGCGCCGGCTTCTCCGATTGCGAGCGTTCCGACGGGAACCCCGCCCGGCATCTGCACGATCGAATAGAGGCTGTCGACGCCGGAGAGCGTGCTGGTCTTGATCGGCACGCCGAGCACGGGAAGCGCGGTCATGGAGGCCGTCATGCCGGGCAGGTGTGCTGCTCCGCCCGCGCCCGCGATAATGACCTTGATCCCTCGTTCTGCCGCCGTGCGCGCGTAAGCCACGAGCCGGTCGGGCGTGCGATGCGCCGAGACGATCTTGGTTTCGTAGGGGACGGCAAGTGCATCCAGGATGGCCGCGGCCGCCTTCATGGTGGGCCAGTCCGACTGGCTGCCCATGATGATCCCCACGTCCGCGCGGCGTTCGGTCATGCCTTTGGTTCCGGTGCCAGGGTGCCTCGCGAGGCGGGCCCAACGGGAAAACGGGGCATTTAGAGGAAGACGGCAGCCTCTGGCAAGGCAGATCCCGCACCGTTGCAAACGGGACCCACTGCTCATTTTCCTTAAGGGCAGGCGGGACGGCGCCCCGTTCCTGGCCCAAAGTCGCGACAGAAAACTGGGTAGCAGTGCGAGGGTGGGGCCGAAATCGCGCGGCGTCTTTTTTCGCCGCCAGCCGAATCACCTAGTGTTTCCGCGCCTTAGCGCTCCGAACGGGCCGAGGACAACGCAGGATATGGGAGACGCGTGATGGGCCGCCTCGCTTTTACGGCGCTGGCATTGATGCTGGGTCTAGGCGCCGCCGACGCGCCACGGGCAGAACCGGCCCCGACCGCCAACACACTCGAAACCGGCGCAATCGAGCCCGGCGCCACGATCTCGTCGGTCATCCCCGAGGTAACGACGGTCCCTGCCGGATACGTCACGTACGAGGTCCAGTCCGAACGCGCTCCTGAAGCGGCCGCCGAGCGGCCCGCCGCGCCCGAACCGCAGGACAAAGCAGCGGCGACGCCCGATCTCGAACCCGAACCGGCGACCGAGGCAAAGATCGAAACCGAGCAAACAGATCCGGAGCCCGCGACCGCAGATGCGGACGACACGACCGATCTGGACACAACCGCTCGCGCATCAGCCGCTGACGAGGACGCCGCTGCGGCGGGCGAAACCATCGCCGCCGATGCGCCCGCAACCCCTGCCGCCGAAACGGAAGCGACCGAAGCGGCCATCGCGGACGAGTCCGGCGCTCATGCCGTTCCCGAGCAGGTGACCGCCGAGAAAACCGAAAAGCCCCATCTCGATCCGGCAACGCCCGCAGCAGCGGCTGTTCGCGCACGCCTCGCGGAAATGCCGGAAGAGGGCGAGGACTACGAGATGAAGGAGCGCGCCGCGCTTCTGGAGTTCTATGCCACGCGCGGATACGCGCCGCTGTGGGTGAGCGCGGGCAGTTTCAACGCCGATGCGAACGGCGTGATCGAAGCGCTCGGCACCGCCAACGACTGGGGCCTCAATCCCGAAGACTTCCCGCGGCCCGCGCTGGCGGATGCGCAAAGCCGGGATCTCTCGCCCGCCGATCAGGCTGCGGCCGAAGTCGATCTCATGCAGACCGTTTTGAAGTACGCGCGCCACGCCCGCGGCGGACGCATCATGTCGCCGTCCGAGCAGCTCAACTCGAACCTGGACAGGCGCGCGCAGCTCATCGAGCCGGCCGACGTCCTTGCAAGCCTTGCGGACGCGTCCGACAAGGCCCAGGCGCTGCTCGACACGCACCCGAAGCATCCGCAGTTCCACCTGCTGCGCGAGAAGTACGTGGCAGCGCTCGGTAGCAACAAGAACGCCGCTCCGAACGCCGCCGCCAAGCGTCTGCGCGCCAACATGGAGATGTGGCGGTGGAAGTGGCCTGACATCGGTGACTTCCACATCATCGCCAACGTACCGGCCTACATGATCGACGTCGTCAAGGACGGGAAGACGATCCACACCGAGCGCATCGTGGTGGGCGAGCTCGGCAAGCAGACCTCGATCTTCTCGCGCCGTCTGCAGGACGTCACGTTCCGGCCCATGTGGCGCGTACCCGAAAGCATCAAGGTGCGCGAGCTGTGGCCGAGCCTTCTGCGCGGCGGCGGCATGATGCGCCAGTACGGCCTCGAAGTCGAAACCAAGAGCGGACGCCGTCTGGACTGGCGCACGATGGATTGGGCCAACACCGACATCCGCGATTACGAGGTCGTGCAGCCGCCGGGCGCGAAAAGCGCGATGGGCTATGTGAAGTTCTCCTTCCCCAGCCAGCACACGATCTTCATGCACGACACGCCGGACAAATGGATGTTCGGCCAGCGTCAGCGCACGCTGAGCGCGGGCTGCCTGCGGCTGCGCAATCCTCTGCGCATGGCCGAGCTTGTGCTTGAGCACGACAAGGGCTGGGACGCCGCGAAAGTCGATGAGCTGGCCAAGCGCGGCCCTCTCAACAACGAGGTGCTGATCGACGGACGCATTCCGATGCACATCGTCTACCAGACGGCGTGGGTGGATGAGGACGGCACCCTCAAGACCTACAGCGACATCTACGGCCACGAGCGCCGCGTGACGCTCGCACTCGACGGCAGGTGGGACGAGATCAGCAAGGGCCGCAACCACCTGGCCCCGCACGTGCCAGACCGGCGCCAGATCTCGCGCGCCCAGCAAGGTCCTCAGCCGCGCGCGACATCACGCTCGGGGAACGCCAACAGCACCTTCATGAGCCAGTTCGGGATCGGGTTCTAGAGCGGAGCGATCGCGCCGCCTTCCGCCGCTTCGACGAGCCGTTGCGCGGCACCGAGCGTGTCGGCTTCTGCCGCCGGTTTATCCCAGCGAATGCGATGGATGCGCGGGAAGCGCATCGCGAGGCCCGACTTGTGTCGCGCTGAAGGAAAGATCGCATCGAACGCGATTTCGAGTACGAGCTTGGGCTCCACCGCCCGCACGGGCCCAAACTGCTCCACTGTGTGATTGCGCACGAAGCGGTCGATCTCGATCAACTCGGCATCCGTCATGCCCGAATAGGCTTTTCCTACCGGCACCAGCTCATGGCCGGGCAGGATGTCGCCGCGCGGCGCACCATCTTTGGAACCCGCCACAATCTCGCGCCACACGCCGAACGTGTAATCGGAATAATAGGACGACCGCTTTCCCGAGCCGCGCTGGGCGTACATCAGCACGCAGTCGAGCGTGAGCGCCGCGCGCTTCCACTTGAACCAGTGTCCGCGCGGCCGCCCCGAGAGATAGGGGCTGTCCCAGCGCTTGAGCATCAGCCCTTCGATGCCGCTGCTCCGCGTTTCGGCCCATAGCGCGTCCAAGTCCTCACGCGATGAAAACGGCACGAGTTCGCTGACGTCGCTGAGTAGCGGTCGATGTTTCGCAACCCATGCTTCGAGCCGTGTCCGACGCTCGCGAAACGAAAGCGCGCGCAAGTCTTCGTTTTGATCGATCAGAAGGTCGTAGAGGCGGATGTGCGCCGGATGCTCGCGCATGAGACGGCCCGTGACGGCCTTACGGTTGAGACGCTGTTGCAAGTCGTTGAACGGCGCCACGACGCCGCTCCTGACAACCAGAAGCTCCCCATCCGCCAGAACGTCGAGCCCCTCGTAGGCGGCCACGATCTCCGGAAACGCGCGAGAGATGTCGTCCCCTGCGCGAGAGAACATGCGCACGTGCGTCCCGTGGGCTGCGATCTGCACGCGGATACCGTCCCACTTCCATTCGGCCGCGAAATCCTCCGGCAAAAAGCCCGGCCAGTCGGTCTCTTCGATGGCGTGGGAGAGCATGAGCGGACGGAACACGGGTTTGCCGGCAGCATCGGGGCGCGGGCCTTGGCCGGAAAGCCATCGGAAGAGATCGGTGTAGGGCGGAGCAAGCGCGTGCCAGATTTCCTCGATCTCGGCGAGCGGATGACCGCCCATTTCGGCCAGCGCCGTCTTCGCGAGCCTAGCCGACACGCCGACACGCGGAGCGCCGCCGATCAGCTTCAGAAGCGCCCAGCGTCCGCGCGCGTCGAGCCGGTCGAGCAGGCTGCCCAGCGTTTCGGCAACGTCGGCCGGTGCCGCCGTCGCCAAGAGCTCGACCGTCTCCGCAAGCCCGGGAGTGACAGGCGGCACGTTGGGATCGGGCCACATGAGCGCGACTGTCTCCGCCGTATCGCCCACATAGTCGCGCGAGAGCGCGTAAAGTACGGGATCGATCCGCCCTTCCATCAGGATGGCGAGGCTGCGCCGGAGCGGGAGGCGCGGAAACAAGCCATCCGTCAGCGCAGCCAGTGCAAAGCCGCGATCGGGGTCGGGTGTCGTTCGGAAATACTCCGTGAGAAGCGCCAGCTTCGCGTTACGGGACGGCGTCGTCGAGAGCGTATCGAGGAGAAGCGCAAACGCTTGCATAGGGCTACTCTCCCTCGTCCTCGAAGCCGACCAGAGAAAGCGCGCGTGCCTTTCGCCCGCGCCGCGCCAACTCGTAGACAAGGGCGTCGTCACGGCCGTGCGTCACCCACACGTCGTCAGCGCCGGTCTCCATCACGGTCGCGATCAGGTCCGGCCAATCCGCATGGTCTGAAATAACGAGCGGCAACTCGACGCCTGCCTGCCGGATGCGTCCCCGGATCCGCATCCACCCGGAGGCAAACGCCGTCACCGGATCGGCAAAGCGGCGCGACCAACGATCGCCGAGCGCCGACGGCGGACAGAGCACGAGCGCGCCCGCGAAATCGGCAGGCTTTGCGTCCAGCGGCACGGGCCGCACGTCGCCGAGCGCGATGCCGAGCCGTTCGTAAAGCGCCGTCATCTCGACAAGCGCGCCATGAAGATAAATTGGCGCATCGTAGCCGGCATCGCGCGCAAGCCGCATCACACGCTGAGCTTTGCCAAGCCCATAAGCGCCGACGAGATGCGTGCGCTCGGGGTTCCGCGCAAGCGAGGCGAGGAGGCGGCCGACCTCCCGCTCGGCCGGTTCATGCCGGAACACGGGCAGCGCGAACGTCGCCTCCGTGACGAACACGTCGCACGGCACGAGTTTGAACGGGGCGCATGTGGGATCCGCCGCGCGTTTGTAATCGCCGGACACGACGGCGCGTTGTCCCCGCCATTCGAGCACCACCTGCGCGGAGCCGAGGACGTGCCCAGCCGGTACGAGGCGAACGGCGACACCATCGAGATTGCGAACCTCGCCGTATGCCGCGCCTTCGAAGCGTCCTGCTCCGTCCGCGCCGAGCCGGAGCTTCATGACCTCGACGGTTTCGGGTGTGGCGAGCACGGCTCCGTGCCCGGCACGCGCATGGTCACTATGCCCATGCGTGACGATAGCGCGTTCGACCGGACGCGCAGGGTCGACGTAGACGTCGGCTGGCGCGCAATAAAGCCCGCGGTCCGTTGGATAGAGCCACTGGTCGACGGCCGCGGAACGCATGAACCGAACACCTTGAAATCGCTGCCGCCCCGGCGCCGGCAATACGCTCCGTAAACGCGTCCATTACGCGGTCGGTTCGACCTGATCGCCAGCAGGTTCGCTTGGAAGACGGACGAACGGCAATTCTGCCTGAGAAGAACAGACGTCGAGTAGAGCGCTCTAGGCGATAATATCGGGCAGAAGCTGGTCCTCGATCTTGGTGATCTGGTCCTTGAGGGCGAGCTTCTTTTTCTTCAACCGGCGGATCGTCAGTTGATCGATCGCGCCGTCGGCTTCAAGCGTCGAAATCTCGTCGTCGAGAGCCCGGTGCTCACTCCGAAGCTGCACGAGTTCGTCTCGAAGCTCCCTGTCGTTTTGCCGCTGCATGTCGCTCACTGCTCGAAGGTCAGCCGGCAGCGTTGCCGGGGACCCCGCGTACCCTGCTCGACGAAGGGAATATCGGCTTAAACATTATGTTCCGCAAGCAAGTCGGACAATGAGTGCGCGAATGGCTTTGCATAAAACGGCGCGAGCAAGACGTTCGCGGTAAAGAAATCGTTCAACGTGTACCTTTGGCACCCACCCCTTCCAATGGACAATCCGTGGCATATCTGTAACAATACTACTGTCTTCAACTCTGAAAAGGAGGTCAGGATGGCGCTTTCGGCTCATCTTCAGGAACTCTCAGAGAAGCACCGGCAACTTGAACGCCGGATCGAAGAGGAGACGTCACGACCCGGTTCGGACGACCTGATGATCCGTCGGCTTAAGCAAGAAAAACTGAAGCTGAAGGACGAGATTGTTCGGCTCGAAGTGCGAACACGCCACTGACGTAAAACACAGGGGTTTTCCCAACCACACGTCGCATCGGCCGTAACCGGAAGACGAACCGGCGCCTTTTAGGCCGGTCTGCCTTCCGGTCGGTCAGGTATGCGGGCATGAGACGTCGGGCATCTTCGGCGAAACGCCTATTCGTGCCGTCGGCGGGACGGGCCTGCAGCCTCTTTGTGGGTCGGTTAGCATTCTCGGAACGCGAGGGAGCGCATTTCCTCGCCGCTGGTTTTGCATTCTCCGATCGGACGCTGAAACGACGAGGGCGACGACGCTCCATCGTCGCGCATATGCGCTCACCCTCGGCACGTTTGGCCGAGCTTTTTTATGCGTCTTTCGCGAGTTCCCGCAGCTTGAACTTCTGCACTTTGCCGGTCGACGTTTTCGGCACCTCGGTAAAAACGATGTGGCGTGGCGCCTTGTAATGCGCGAGCCGCTCGCGACACCAACCAATCATTTCGTCCGCCGTTGCGTTCGTTCCGGGCTTGAGCTCGATGAATGCGCACGGCGTCTCGCCCCACTTGTCGTCGGGCTTGGCCACGACTGCGCAGAGCGCCACCGCGGGGTGCTTGTAAAGGACGTCCTCGACTTCGATCGAGGAGATGTTCTCGCCGCCCGAGATGATGACGTCTTTGGAGCGATCCTTGAGCTGAATGTAGCCGTCCGGATGCAGCACGCCGAGATCGCCGGAATGGAACCAGCCGCCCGCAAATGCCTCCGCCGTCGCTTCAGGGTTTTTCAGATACCCTTTCATGACGATGTTACCGCGGAACATGACCTCCCCCAGCGTCTCGCCATCTGCGGGCACCTGCGTCATCGTCGTGGGGTCCATAACGGTGAGCCCTTCAAGAGCCGGGTAGCGCACCCCTTGCCGCGCCCGCCGCACATCCTTCTCGGCCTTGGGCAGATCGTCCCACGCGCTGTGCCATTCGTTGAGCGTCGCAGGTCCGTAGGTTTCGGTCAGCCCGTAGAGATGCGTCAGCGCGAAGCCCGCCTCGTTCATGCGCGCCATCACCGACTCCGGCGGCGGTGCGGCTGCGTGGTTGAACGATACGCGGTGCGTGATCTCGCGCTTCTCCTCGTCGCTCGCGTTGAGAAGCGTCGCCATCACGATCGGTGCGCCCGAAAGGTTGGTAACTTTGTGATCGACGATGGCGTCGTACATCGCCTTGGCGCGCACCCAGCGCAGGCAGACGTGTGTGCCCGCCACCAGCGACAGCGTCCACGGGAAGCACCAGCCGTTGCAGTGGAACATCGGCAGCGTCCACAGATAGACCGGATGGCGGACCATACCTGTGGCGATGGTGTTCGCGTAGCACATCAGCGCGGCCCCGCGGTGATGATAGACGACGCCCTTCGGGTTCCCCGTCGTGCCCGACGTGTAGTTGAGGCTGATGGCCTCCCACTCGTCGTCGGGTTTGCGCCAATCGAACTCGGGATCGCCCTCTGCCACGAACGCTTCGTAGTCGAGGTCCGACAGTGCGGCGCCGGTTTGGGGAAACTCGAGATCGTTGTAGTCGATCACGAGCGGTTTGACGGAGGCGAGCAAAAGCGCCTCCTTGATAGGGCCGGAAAACTCTCGGTCCGTGATCAGCACTTTGCTCTCCGCATGGTCGAGCTGGAAGGCGAGGATCGGCGGATCAAGCCGCGTATTGAGGCAATGCAACACAGCGCCCGTCATCGGCACGCCGTAGTGAGCTTCGAGCATCGCCGGCGTGTTGGAGAGCATGACCGAAACCGTGTCGCCCGGTGAGATGCCGCGCCGGGCAAGCGCGGAGGCTAGTCTCCGGCTCCGGGCATAGAACGTGGCGTAGTTCGTCCGCTGGCTCCCGTGAATGATTGCAGTGTGTTCTGGATAAACGGCCGCCGCCCGCTCCAGAAGGCCGAGGGGGGAGAGGGGCTGATAGTTCGCCGGATTTTTGTCGAGGCCGGTTGCGTAGGGATTTTCGCTCATCAGGGCCGTTCGGTTCTCTGCCGTGGAAGGGTTCGCCCCAACGCTAGCGAACGCGGCCACGGGCGGCAACGCCGATCCGTCGAGGTCCTGCGCAATGGGATGTCAGAGGGTGCCGCACGCTTGGGCAGAGCAGGGGCGCGATACGGCCGCGCCGCGCGGAGAGCGCCATGTTCGGGCGATTCGCGCCGGCGAGGGGGGAGCGGGCGTCTGGTCCCTCTGGCGGCCCGACAAAGAACTTCGGCGCGGAATGGGTCCCCCCATGATCCGCGCCGGCCTAACGTTCTTGCCCTGATGACTTCTGAGAGGCCGTCTGCGCGACCCTTCTGCGACAATGCCACATGAGGTTGGATATCCTGTTAAAGAATCTCGTTAACGGCCCGTATCTTCATGCTCCTTTCGCGAACGGAAATGCCTTCGGAGGCCTGCCGCGAGCCTTGAACCTGCGCGAGGGATCGGGCAGGAAGGGGCAGGCGGCATCGGGCGGCCACACTTTGGACGGAAGAGGATTGCGCGCATGAGCGGTGAGCGGGAAAAAGCTCCCAAGCAGCTACTGCATCTCGTATTCGGCGGCGAGCTCGAGTCACTCGATGGCTTGGAGTTCCGCGACCTCGAGAGCCTGGATATCGTGGGAATTTTCCCCAATTACGCGGAAGCCTATACGGCTTGGAAGGCCGCGGCCCAGAAGACCGTGGACAACGCCGCAATGCGCTATTTTATCGTCCATATGCATCGCCTGTTGGAGCCTAATCAGAACGGTGCCGAGTCCCATTCGGGAGGCAAAGCCGTCGCGTAAGCCCGGCTTGGATCTGGAGCCCCACACGGAATGTCGAAGACGAAAGAAGCCTCCCCCGAGACGCCGTCCGGGCCTCGGAAGAAAGCGCGCTTTGCCTTCGACGCGCATTCGCGTCTGTTGCTTTCTCGCTTCATCAACGATTGGCTCCGCCCGCGCTGGCGTGAGCTTTTCGTCATCCTTCTTCTGACGGCCGCCCTTTCGCTTGCAACCGGCGCTTATCCCGTCGTCATCAAGTTCTCGTTCGACAATCTTCTCGAAGGTGACGTCACCTGGCTTCCGTGGGTGCTGGGGGCGATCATCGTCGTCACGGCGGCCCGCGGCATCTTCCTCTATACGCAAACGGTGGCGACCAACCGCGTCATGCTTGAGGTTGGCGTCGACATGCAGAACGTCACGTTCCGCCATATGATCAACGCCGACTATGCGCGCCTGACACGCGACACACCCGGCCGGCTGATGTCGAAGCTGACGAACGACATCCAGTTCATTCAGCAGGCCGCCCACGCCTCGATCAATTCCGTGCTGAGGGACATGATGTCCGTCGTCGTGCTCGTGGGCGCGATGTTCTATCTCGACTGGATGATCTCGCTCGTCGTGCTGGGCGTCTATCCCTTCGCGGCAGTACCGATCTCGACCATCGCGCGGCGCGTCCGCCGCAATGCGAGCCGCACCCAGGCCGAACTCGGAGGCATGACGTCGCTGCTCGCCGAGAAGCTCGGCGCAACGCGGTTGATCAAAACCTTTCGTCTTGAGGATTACGCGGCCGACCGCGTGAGCCGCAGCTTCGAGGAGGTCTATCGCCTTAAGCTCAAGGTCGTATCCGCCAAGGCGCGCCTCGAATCGATTCTCGAAGGGCTTGCAGGCGTTGCGGTCGCCGGCGTGATCTGGGTGGCCTATTGGCGGATTTCGAGCGGCGCGGCGACGGTCGGCGATTTCATGGGCCTGACGGCGGCGCTGCTGATGGCCGCCCAGCCGCTGAAAGCTGTCGGCGGCCTCATGACGCGCGTGCAGGAAGGCCTCGCCGCGCTCGACAGCATTTACGGTGTGCTCGACGAGCAGCCGAAAACGAAGGATCTGCCGGGTGCAAAGCCGCTTGTGCTCGACAAGGGCGCCGTGGCCTTCGACCGCATCTCGTTCCACTACGGCCAGGAAGATCTACAGGCCGTGACGGATTTCGATCTCAAGGTGGAAGGCGGCCAGACCGTTGCGCTCGTCGGCCGGTCCGGAGCGGGCAAGTCGACCATCGTCAATCTGGTGCCGCGCCTGTTCGACGTGACGGCCGGCGCCATCCGCATCGATGGTCAGGATATTCGCGAGGTGACGCTGTCGTCGTTACGCGGCGCAATCGCGCTCGTCAGCCAGGACGTGACGCTGTTCGACGACACGATCCGCGCCAACATCGCGCTCGGCAAGCTCGACGCGACGGACGAGGACATCGTGGCCGCCGCCAAGGCCGCCGCCGCACACGAGTTCATTCTGAGTCAGCCGCAGGGTTACGACACCGTGATTGGCGATCGGGGTGTCCGGCTTTCCGGTGGTCAGCGCCAGCGTCTCGCGCTCGCGTCCGCCATCCTCAAAAATGCGCCGATCCTGCTTCTGGACGAGGCGACCAGTGCCCTCGATACACAGTCGGAACGCCTCGTGCAGGAAGCGCTCGCCGCATTTACGCGCGAGCGGACCACGATCGTTATCGCGCACCGGTTGTCGACGGTTCAGAACGCGGATCTCATCTGCGTGATGGATGCGGGCACGATCGTCGAAAAAGGCACGCATGCGGATCTGATCGCGAAGGGTGGCGCGTATGCGAGGCTCGTGCGCGCGCAGCTGTTGACGGAAGAGGCCGATCCCGAAAGCTCGCCGGCCGGATTGCCGCTCAACTGATAGAGAGCATCCGTCCCGCCGGCGCCGCTATTCGCGGCGGAACACCTTGTCGACCAGCCGGTTCGCCCAACGCTTGGAATGATGCTCCGCCGTGAGGTGCTCGGGATCGTAGACCGTCTCGACCCATGTGTAGAAATCGATGGGCGTCTTCTCGGCATACGCCACGTACGCATCGAAGAAATCGTCAAGGACGCCCGTGTCGGCTTGGCGGATGTGCCCGTACCTCAAAGACAGTTGGTGGCGCGCTTCCGCAATCGGCACGCCCTGGCGCGTATGCATGTAGAGCGCGCTCATGAGCCCCGCTCGGTCGGCGCCTGACTTGCAATGAATAAGGATCGGATATTCGAGGCCCGCAAACAGATCGCGGGCGCCGAGCACTTCCTCCCGGCTCGGCGCGGCGCGTGAGCGAATGCGGTAGTCGACGAGTTTCAGCCCGGCCTTGCGGCACGCGGCGGCTTCGTAGAGGTAGCTCGACGACTGCGGTTGCGCCCGGAGATTGACGACGGTCTTCACCCCACGCCGCGCAAAATCGCGCACCTGATGCGGGAGAGGCTGCGCAGCACGCCAAGCTTCGTCCGAGAGCCGATGACGGTTCGGAAAAGCAAGCCGGATCACGAGATGATCCAGAACCAGCATGTCGAGATAGCGCGCATAGGGCTCGGCTCGCTCGCGCCACGACACCGGAAACACGGAGACCAGCGCATCGAACCCCGCCCACGCCTTGCGCCGAAGCGCGCGCTTTATCCGTCTCGTGTATTCTGGCATTCCGTCATGCATTTCCCGAGAGGCGCCCGTTTCCGGTCGCCGCAGCCGTGGGGCGGCTGTCTGACCAGCGGCTGGGTATCACTAGAGGGCACGGCCTGTCGAACATCTTGTTGATCCGCTGATCTCACCTTCCGGGAGGATGCATCTGCTTACGGTGTCGGCACGACTTTGCTCTTGGTTTGTTCGAGCGTCCAATCCATGTGCATGTCGCCCGGTTGCGGGTGTGCAATCGGGCCGAAGTGGTTGCGTTTAGGAGACAATCCCTATAGGAAATTGGCCGGCAGCACGTCGTCGGAAGCGCTTGCGGCTGAAGCAGGGGGAGGCGAGGAAAGCCGATCGATGGCACAATCGCCACACCAAGAGCCGTTATTCGGCAGGCTCCTCGGCACGCTCGCGGCAGGCTACACGCGCCTCGTGTTAGCCACGTCCAAGGTCACTTACGATCCCCCCGATGCCCGCGCGCGCGCGGCAGCTTTGCATCCCTATATTCTCGCGATGTGGCACGGGCAGTTTTTTCTCATGCCCACGCTGCACATTGGCGCGTTTCCGGTGTCGGCCATGGTCGCTCGGCACAAGGATGCGTCGGCCGTGCGAGTCCTGCTTCGCTCTTTCAATATCAACGTCGTGAGAGGCGCTGGTGCCGGTCATCGCCGTCGCGACAGAGGCGGGGCGTCCGCGCTCCGCACCTCCATGCGCCTGCTCGAAGAGGGTAGCACGCTCGCGATGACGGCGGACGTCCCGCCGGGCCCCGCGCGCCGTGCAGGCACCGGCATCGTCACGCTCGCCAAATTTTCCGGCCGCCCCATCGTGCCGTACGCAGTCGCGACGTCGCGCTTCATCGCGCTCAACACGTGGAGCCGGATGACGATCAATCTGCCGTTCTCCAAGTTGGTCTATGTCATCGGCGATCCGATTTGGGTGCCGGCCGACGCCACCGACGCACAGTTGGAAGAATGTCGGCGCACGGTCGAGGACGCGATGAACGAAGTGACCGTGCGCGCGTATCGGACGGTCGGCGGCAACATCGCGCGCGCGACACCGCGAGGCCCCGCACCGCGCTCGACGGAGCGCGCGCCCGTGGGCCTTCTGCTGAAGGCGTATCAAGGCGGCACAAGCCTTGTGCGTTTCGCGGCACCCCTTCTTCTTTCCATTCGCGGCCGCCAGGGCAAGGAAGACCCCGGCCGCCGCGGTGAGCGCTATGGCGAGGCAAGCTTGCCGCGGCCTGAAGGTTCGCTCGCTTGGTTTCATGCGGCAAGCGTCGGCGAGACCAATGCGGTGCTCCCCGTGATCGAGCGGATGCTCGCGGAGCGTCCAGATCTCAACGTTCTTCTCACCACCGGCACGCTGACGTCGGCCGCCCTTGCGAAACGTCGCCTTCCGCCCCGCGCGCTGCATCAGTTCGTGGTGCTTGACGTTCCCAAATACGTGCAGGCGTTTCTCGATCACTGGAAACCCGATCTCGCCGTGTTCGCGGAAAGCGAAATCTGGCCGAACCTCATCATCGAGACGTCGCATGCCGGTGTGCCCCTCGCGCTCGTAAACGCACGCATGTCGGCGCGCAGTGCCAAGCGGTGGGCGCGCTTTGGCAGCGTCGCGCGCCCGCTGTTCTCTCGCTTCGACATGATCTTGGCGCAGAGCGAGCCGGTGGGCCGTCTCATCGACAACCTCGGCGCGCGGCACGTCGAGGTGCTCGGCAATCTCAAGATCGACGCGCCGCCGCCGCTGGTCGATGCAGCCGCGCTGGAAAGCCTCACGCGCGCGCTTTCCGGCCGTCCTGTGTTCGTGGCTGCAAGCACGCACGATCCCGAAGAGGAGAGTGTGGCCAAGGCGCATGAGATCGTGGCAAAGCGCATTCCGAACGTCTGCACGATTATCGCCCCCCGCCATCCCGAGCGCGGCAAGGCGATCGCCGATATGCTCGCCGCGCGCGGCCTCAAGGTTGCGCGCCGCTCGTTGGGCGAGCTCCCCGACGCGGCGACGGACATCTACGTCGCAGATACCATCGGCGAGCTCGGCACCCTCTATGCGCTCACCAAGGTTGCCTTCGTTGGCGGTTCGCTGATCGCCCGCGGCGGGCAGAACCCGATTGAAGCCATCGGCCACGGAGCCGCGGTTCTGACCGGCCCGCATTGGACGAACTTCCGCGATTTCTATCGTGCCCTCATCCGCCACAAGGGCGTGCGCGAGGTTGCGTCGCCCGACGAGCTCGCGCAGGCGGTGTCGCTGCTTCTCACCGATGACCGCGCCCTCGACGGCATGAGGACGGGCGCCTCGTCTGCCATTGCGTCGCTCGCCGGCGCGCTTGATCGGACGGTCGTGGCGCTTCTCGGTCTTTTGCCCGCTCAAACGGGAGTGCGCCGTGCGTCTTGACGAGCCCTCATGGTGGTACGCCACCGAGGGCTCGCAAGTTGTGTCGCGCCTGTTGTCTCCGCTGGGCAGCCTGTACGGCTGGGCGGTCGAGCGGCGCTTTCGAGCGGCGAGGCCCTATCGCGCAAAACTCCCCGTGATCTGCATTGGTAACTTCACGGTCGGCGGAACGGGCAAGACGCCGCTCTCGCGTTTTCTCCTCGAAACGTTTGCCGCGCGCGGTGTAGCGTCTGCCTGCCTGACGCGCGGTTATGGCGGATCGCTTTCAGGCCCTGTCTGGGTCGATCCCGCGCGCCACTCGGCCAGCGAAGCCGGCGACGAACCGCTTCTCATCGCGAAGGACGCTCGCGTCATGATCTCGCGTGACCGTGCCGCGGGACTTGCCGCCATCGAGCGCGAAGGCGCCATCGACGCCGTTGTGATGGACGATGGCTTGCAAAATCCGTCCGTGGAGAAGGATCTCAAGATTGCGCTCGTCGATGCGCGGCGTGGTTTTGGCAACGGCCATGTGTTTCCGGCTGGGCCGCTGCGTGCGCGGCTCGAGTTTCAGCTTGGACACGTCGACTGCATCGTCGTGATCGGCGAGGATCCGCCGGAAGGCCCGTCTCCGATTTTCGAAGATCTGAAGAAGCGCTTTCCCGGCCCCGTCCTGCGCGGTGCCGTCACGCCGAGCGGAGAGACGGATTGGATTTCCGGCGCCCAGATCCTCGCCTACGCGGGCATCGCGAACCCGGGACGCTTCTTCCGCCTCTTGGAGAGCTTCGGTCCCGAAGGGCTCCAAACCCGCGCATTCCCCGATCACCACGCATTCACAGAGAAGGAAGCGGAAAGCCTGCTCTCGGAGGCAGAGGCAACGGGTGCACAGCTTGCGACGACGGAGAAGGATCTTGCGCGGCTGGCCGGTGCGACGGGCGCTCTGGCCGAACTCAGAGAGCGCTCGCGGACACTTCCCATCGAGGTGACGTTCGAGGGGCGCGATCTCGTGCGCCTGCATTCGCTGATCGATGGCGCTCTCAAAGCCGGTGCGCGCGCCTAGCCTTGTCAGACGCCACAGCTCTACAACTCTAGGCCTCGCTTTCAGGCGCCGAGCGTGTCTTTCCGATCGACTGAAGATAGCGGTCGAACGAGATGTCGGCCGACGCATAGGCTTCCTGCAACTCGACGTTCCAGTAGCGTAGATCGGTGAGGTCGATTTGCTGGCCGGTCACGGCACAGCGCACGAACTCGCCCGGCGAGATGACCTGGAATTCGCCGTCGAGATAGCGCACCTGCGCTTCGCCGCGCATGCCGAACAGCTTGTCGAAGCGGTTCATCAAAGCTCTGCTCCGGAACGCCCAAGAGGGCGGGGCTGCAAAATCGACCCAAATTTCGAGGGAAACGGATCGAGGGTTCCGTTGAAATCGCCAATCGGAGGCGCGGCGTCAAGGCATGGATTGCCGATTTAGTTAGAACAGGGACCCCTGCCCGCCGCGCGATCCCTTATTCGGCCGGGCCGCAGGCGTGGCCGAAGTGGTTGACGGGGGCTCGGATTGCATGGTCTGCGCACTTCCGCCACCGCTTTCGCGCGCGTCCGCTTTGATCCGCCCGTCCGCGAACTCGATTTCGAGCACCTGGCCGGCGGTGACGGCCCGCGCCGCGCGCACCATCGCCCCGTCCGCATCCCGCACGAGCGCGAAGCCCCGCGCGAGTACGCTCTGATAGCCGAGCGAGCCGAGCATCTTGGCCTGCCCGCCGAGCGCGTTGCGATGCTGCACCAGGCGGCCGCCGACCGCGAGGCGTGCCCGCCGCGTCAACGCGTCCAGCCGCTCCTGGCACCGCTCGACTCGCTGTCGGATAGGCGCCGGTTGCAAGCGCCCCGACGCCCGCTCGAGCCGCGCTCGTCGCACCGATGCCGTCCGCCCGAGGCACTCGCGCGCGCGCCGGTCGAGATTGTCGAGGCGATCTGCGACGCGATGCAGCCTGTTGAAGAGCAGCCCCGGAGAGAGGCGCGCCGTGATGCGTACGTGACGCGTATGGTGGGCTTGCGTGTTGGCCGAAAGTGCACGCCCGAGCCGCGCGCTCGTCGTGTCGAGGGCACGGCGCGGATGAAGAACGAGGGTGCGCGGATGAGGCAGCCGCCCGGCCACCTGGAAGAAACGCGTATGGCAGCGCTGCACCCGTGCGCGGAGCGCGCCGTCGAGGCGATGCGCGACGCTGTCGAGGCGCTGGCGCGGCAGGGCTGCGAGATCTTCCACGCGTGGGAGGCCGCGTGCGGCCGACCTTAAATCCCGCCGCAAGGCATCGAGCACACGCCGCACGGCAACCGTCAGCCGAAGCCCGAGCTTGCCCGATTGCTCGATGAGGTCGGCATATTTGGGTACGGCCCACTCGGCCGCCTTTGTTGGCGTCGGTGCGCGGGCATCCGCAGCGAGATCGATCAGCGTCCAATCGGTCTCGTGCCCGACGGCCGAGATGACAGGAATGCCGCTCGCCGCCACCGCACGCACAACCGTTTCGTCGTTGAAGCTCCATAGATCTTCGAGACTGCCGCCGCCGCGGGCCACGATCAGCACGTCAGGGCGTGGCACGGGGCCGTCGCCAGCCAATGCGTTGAACCCCTGCACGGCGCGGGCAACTTCCGCCGCGCTGCCTTCGCCTTGCACGCGCACCGGCCATACGATTACGCGCGTGGGAAAGCGCTCCGTGAAGCCGTGCAGCATGTCGCGGATCACAGCGCCCGTCGGGCTTGTGACGATGCCGACGACGCGCGGCAGGAAGGGGAGCGGCTTTTTGCGCTCGTCCGAGAACAACCCTTCGTCCGTGAGGCGGCGCTTGCGCTCTTCAAGCTGCGCCATCAGCGCGCCGAGCCCCGCGGGCTCGATCTGTTCGATGACGATCTGATATTTGGAGGAGCCGGGGAACGAGGAGATCTTCCCCGTGGCGATCACCTCCATGCCCTCTTCGGGCTTGAAGCGGAGCCGCCCCCATACGCCGCGCCACACGACCGCATCGATACGCGCCTTCTCGTCCTTGAGCGCGAAATAGCAATGCCCGGAAGCGTGTGGTCCCCGATAGCCCGAGATCTCGCCCCGTAGCCGCACGTGCCCAAATCCGTCCTCGAGCGCACGCTTGATCGCGTTCGAAAGCTCCGAGACCGAGAATTCGGCCACGTTTCCGGATTGTGCAGGGGCTGGGGAGGGAGTTCGCGCCACGAATCGGGTCCTTGCTTGTCTGCCGAACGATCCATGATACACGATGGGAGAAATCCCATCCAAGACGGCCAGGGCCCTCATAAACATGAACGTTCTACTGATTGGAGGCGGAGGGCGGGAGCACGCGCTCGCCTGGGCGCTCTCAGCCAGTCCGCTGCTGACGAAGCTCTACGCCGCGCCCGGCAACGCAGGCATCGCCGAGGTCGCCGAATGTGTTGCGCTCGATGTTGCCGATCATGAGGCGGTGCTCCGATTTATCGAAGAGCATGACATTTGGTTTGTCGTCGTTGGCCCCGAAGCGCCGCTCGTGGCAGGGCTCGGCGACACCTTGAAGGCAGCCGGCATCAAGCATTTCGCCCCGTCCAAGGCGGCGGCCCAACTCGAAGGGTCTAAGGGCTTCACGAAGGATCTCTGCCGTGAAGCCGGCATTCCGACCGGCGCCTATGGCCGCTTCCGCGATGCCTCGTCCGCCAAGGCCTATCTCTCGACGCAGCCCGTTCCGATTGTCGTCAAGGCCGATGGCCTCGCGGCAGGCAAGGGCGTTGTCGTCGCGATGACGCGCCAGGAGGCGGAAGCCGCCATCGACGCCTGCTTCGAAGGTGCGTTTGGCGCGGCCGGTGCGGAAGTCGTCATCGAGGAATTTCTCGATGGCGAGGAGGCGAGCTTCTTCGCGCTCTGCGACGGCACGACCGCGCTTGCGCTCGCAACCGCGCAGGATCACAAGCGCGTGGGTGACGGTGACACCGGTCCCAACACGGGCGGCATGGGCGCCTATTCGCCCGCGCCCATCATGACGCCCGACATGGTCGCGCGCACGATGGACGAAATCATCCGCCCCACGGTCGCCGCCATGGCAGCACGCGGCACGCCTTTCAAGGGCGTTCTCTTCGCGGGCCTCATGATCACGGCCAAGGGCCCGCAGCTTATCGAATACAACGTGCGCTTCGGCGATCCGGAAACGCAGGTGCTGATGCTGCGCCTCAAATCGGACCTGCTGGCCGGAATGCTGGCCACGGCCGATGGCGTGCTCGACGCGTTCGACCTGCGCTGGAACGACGATGCTGCACTGACGGTTGTTCTCGCCGCCAAGGGGTATCCCGGAACGCCGGAGAAGGGCACCGAGATCAAGGGTCTCGACGCGGCGCGTGGGGTGGCTGGCGTCGAGATCTTTCACGCCGGCACGACGCGCGAGGGAGACCGCATTCTCGCGAACGGCGGCCGCGTGCTGAACGTAACGGCTCTCGGCGCGACGGTCGCCGAAGCGCAAGCCCGCGCCTACGAGGCGATTGCGAAGATCGATTGGCCGGGCGGCTTCTATCGCCGCGACATCGGCTGGCGCGCGGTTGCGCGAGAGAAGGGGAGCGACACGTAATGCGGAAACTCTGGCTTCTGCTGGCGGCGGTCATGTTCACGGCCACCGCGCTCGCTCAGCCCGCAAAGCTCGCGACGGACGACGTCGTCAGAAAGGAAATGACGACCATCCGGGATTTGACCGTGAATGCCTACACGCTCGTCACGCATCGTCGGATGCCGCCGGCTGACGCACGCGCCTACCACGGGAAGGTCAAATCCTCAGTGGAGCGGATCAAAGCCGATACGCAGATGACCGGAGAGGCGCGCGAGGAGATCGTGAAACTCGCAGGCTATATCGAGCGTGGCGCGGTTGCGGTTGCGGGCTCCGATCCGATGGAAGCGATGGACGGAATGCTGATCGTGGACGACTCGCTCACCATCTATGCCCAGCGCTTCGATCATCCCGACTGGAAGCCGTTGCGCTAACAGCGCTCGAAGCGCACGCCAGAGAGCGATCAAGCCAAAGTCGAACGAAGAGCCGAACGATCAGACGCGTACCGTCGCCGCCCAATCGAGCCACAGCCGCACGCGCGCTTCAGGGTGCGGTGCAGTCATGAAATCGGTAATGACCGCCACGCTGTCCGCCCCTGCGCTCAGCACCGGCCCGGCGCGCTCCGGCGTGATGCCGCCGATGGCGACCAGCGGCAGAGTGCCGATGCGCTTCTTCCACTGACCGATCCGCTCAAGCCCCTGTGGCGCCCACTTCATCGCTTTGAGCTTGGTTTCGTAGATCGGGCCCAGCGCGACGTAAGCAGGCTCGGCCGCCAGCGCCGTCTCAAGCTCGGCTTCGTCGTGCGTAGAAATGCCGACTGCGATCCCCGCCCTGCGCAACGCAGCGAGATCGGCCGTCGCAAGATCTTCCTGTCCGAGATGCACGTCCGTCGCGCCGAGGTCGATGGCGGCCGCCCAGTAATCGTTGACGATGAGGCGGCAATTCGCGGTCTTCGCCACCAAAATCGATGCGGCGATCTCCTGCCGGATTTCGCGCTCTGTCCTGTCCTTCAGGCGGAGCTGGACGGTTCTGACACCGAGTGGCACCAGCCGTTCGAGCCAGAGCGCGCTGGGTACGATGGGATAGAACACGTCGGGCACGCTGGAACAGATCATGCGCGCCTCACAGCGGCTTGGATCCCGGTCCATGAGGGCCGAGATCGAAGAAGGGCGTACCGGCGACTGGTGTCGAGGGCTGCGCGCGGTCGCTCGGTTGAATGAGGCCGGCTTCATAAGCCGAACGGCCCGCATCGATGGCGGCCGCAAACGCTGCCGCCATGCGTACCGGATCCTGCGCGCGCGCGACGGCAGTGTTGAGCAGCACCGCATCGCAGCCCATTTCGAGTGCTTGCGCTGCGTGTGAGGGCGCACCGATCCCCGCGTCGACCACGATTGGCACGTCAGGGTAGTAAGCACGCAGCGTTTTGATGGCCTGCGGGTTGGCAAGTCCGCGCCCTGTCCCGATGGGCGAGCCCCAGGGCATCAGCACCTGGCACCCGGCGGCGATCAGCCGGTCTGCGACGGAAAGATCCTCGGTCATATATGGAAACACCTTGAAGCCGCGCTTCACGAGCTCTTCCGCGGCTTCCGCAAGCCCGAACACATCGGGCTGCAAGGTGTCGTCGTTGGCAATGACTTCGAGCTTGATCCAGTCGGTGTCGAGCAGCTCCCGCGCCATCTCCGCCGTCGTCACTGCTTCGCGTGCTGTGCGGCAACCGGCGGTGTTGGGCAGGAGACGGACGGAAAGCGCGCGGATGAGGTCGAGAAAGCGCTGGCCCGTGCGTCCCCGCGCCTGTTCGCGCCTGAGGGACACGGTCACGATACCCGCGCCCGACGCCCGCACCGCTTCGCTCATGATGTGCGGCGAGGGATAAAGTGCCGTTCCGAGCAGAAGGCGCGACGCCACCGTCTCGCCGTAAAAGACGAGGGGCTGAGGCGCGGGCGCCTGCGGGGAAGGCCGGAGCGGCTCGGTCTGGTTCATAAGGTTTGGGCCTAGCCGCCTTGACGGACGGACAGGATCTCCACGTTGTCTCCGTCGCGGAGGCGTGCGGCAGCGCGTGCGCGTTCGGCAACGAAATCGCCGTTAACCGCGGTCGCCACCCGACCGTCGGCGAAGCCGTGCTCGGCAACGAGATCAGCGAGTGTCATTGCCGCGCTCCGTGTCGTGCGGCCGTTGACCGTAATCTCGCGGAGGCGTTCTGTTGCGCTGGACTGGGTATCGGCCATCGGAAATCCGGGATTGTTCATAGGCTCACGTAGGGACTATCCCCTGCAAGTGCCAGAAGGCACCTTGCCGCCGGGCCGGCAAACCTGTCAATTGAGCGCCCACCCGGCGGAACGCATCCGCCACAATGGGCCGTCGTTTGACCATGATGGAGCCCATACTTAAGGCTTAGACCATGATCGTTTCCGGCCCGAGCAGCCGGAAACGTGAATCATCGGTCTCACCAAGGACCTAGAGCGTGATCCTGGTTCAACTTAAAACGATCACGCTCTAGTCGCCAGTTCCCCTACCGGCCGTCTCGGCCACGTCTCAGGATCCGTTCTCGATGGTCAAAGCCCTGATCACCAGCCGCCGATTCGCGCCGTTGTTCTGGTGCCAATTTCTCTCGGCTTTGAACGACAACTTTGTCAAGAACGCGCTGGTAATCCTGATTCTTTTCACGGTCGGCTCTGAGGAGGGCGGCCCCTTGGTCGCGCTCGCGGGCGCGGTCCTCGTGGCGCCGTTCTTCATCCTGTCGGGCATCGCAGGCGAACTGGCCGACCGATACGACAAGGCGGTGGTGGCCGAAAAATTGAAGCGTGCTGAAATCCCGGTGGCCGTCGTCGCGGCTGTGGGATTTCTCATGCAGTCGACGTTCGTCCTCTTCATCGCTCTCGGCCTCTACGGCGTGATCGCGGCGCTGTTCGGGCCCATCAAGTACGGCATTCTTCCCGCGTTGCTGCAGCCGCGCGAGCTGCCGGCCGGCAACGCATTTGTCGAAAGCGCGACCTTCACCGCCATCCTGATCGGCACCATCGGCGGCGGCCTCGCTGCCAGCAATGCGGGCGGCGTATGGCTGCTTGCGGGGCTCGTGGTGGGCCTTGCCGTGCTCTGCTGGCTTGCGGCGAGCCTGATCCCGAAGATGGGAGCGGCCGCCCCCGGTCTCGCCGTCGACTTCAATCCCATAACCTCCACAGCAGCCCTCATCAGGCAGCTCCGCGCCGAGCGCCGTCTCTGGGTCGGCGCGCTCATCGTCTCCTGGTTCTGGCTCGTCGGCATGGTGGCGCTGGCGCTCCTGCCGGTGCTGTTGAAGGATACGATGGGCGGCAACGAGAACGTCGTCATCCTGGCGCTCGTCGTTTTCACGGTCGGCATCGCGGTGGGGTCGGCGCTTGCGGCGCGCGCAAGCAAGACGCGCCCGAACCTTGCGCTTGTGCCCATCGGCGCATTGCTCATGGGCCTGTTCCTGCTCGACCTTGCGCTCACCACGTCCGGCATCGCGCCCGGGGCCGAAGTCCTGACCGTCGCGGCGCTGCTCAAGACGGTGAGCGGCTGGCGTGTCCTTGTCGATCTTTTCGGGCTTGCCGTGGCTGGCGGTCTCTTCATCGTGCCGTCCTTCGCCGCCGTTCAGCTTTGGGCCCCTCAGGCTCAAAAGGCGCGCGTGATCGCGGCGTGTAACGTGATCGCGGCCGCCTTCATGACGGCTGGAAGCCTTGGAGCCGCTGTCGCGCAGTGGAACGGCGCGGGCCTCGTCCTGCTGCTCACTGTGCTGGGCGTCGCGAACTTCCTCGCCATGGCCTTCATTCTGAGAGCATGGGGCAAGGAGGGCGCACAGGATGTCGGTGCCTTCCTGTTCAAGACCTTCATGGGCCTTGAGGTGAAGGGCTACGAGAACCTGCCACCCGAAGGCACGCGGGCCATCATCGCGCCCAACCACGTGAGCCTGCTCGACGCGCCGCTGATGCACGCGATCCTGCCTTCGCACGCCGCCTTCGCCATCGACACGGGTTGGTCGGAGAAGGGCTGGCTCAGGCCGCTGCTCAAGTTCGTCAGGACGCACGCCATCGATCCCGCCCGCCCGCTCGGCACGCGCCACCTGATCCAGGCTGTCAAGAACGGCGAGACCATCGTGATCTTCCCCGAAGGCCGCCTCACGGTGACGGGCGGTCTGATGAAAGTCTATGACGGCACCGCGATGATTGCCGACAAGGCCGATGCCGTGATCGTGCCGGTGCGCATCGACGGACCCGAGCGCAGCCACTTCGGCTATTTGAACCGCTTCCAGGCGCGCAAGACGATGTTTCCCAAGACCACCGTCACGATCCTGCCGCCCGTGAAGCTGCCCGTGCCGGAGGGCCTCAAAGGCAAGGCGCGCCGGCAGGCGGCCGGCATGGCGCTTCAGGATCTGATGGTCGATGCGGCGGTAAAGACCGCGAACCTCGATCAGACGCTCTTCTCCGCACTCGTCGAGGCGAAAGCGACGCGCGATACGGGCAAGCCCGCCATCGAAGACCCGCTCGGCACGAAACTCTCCTACGGCAAGCTCATCCTCGGCGCGCAGGTGCTAGGCGCGAAGCTCGCGAGCCTCGCACCCGTCGGTGCTTCCGTCGGCGTCATGCTGCCGAACTCGGCCGGCGTCGCCGTCACCTTCTTCGCGCTTCAGACCATCGGCCGCGTGCCCGCGATGTTGAACTTCACAGCAGGCCCGCAGAACGTCGCGGCCGCCTGCGCGGCGGTCAAAGCCGACGTCGTTCTCACGAGCCGCGTGTTCATCGAGAAAGCGCACCTTGAGACCGTGATCGAACGGCTCAAGGAAGAAGGCCGGCGCATCGTCTATCTGGAAGATGTGCGCGCTTCGATTGGGTTTGGAGATAAACTGCGCGGCATCCTGCGCGGCAAGACCCCACAGGTGCGGCGCGACGCGAACGATCCCGCCGCCATCCTTTTCACGTCCGGCTCGGAAGGTTTGCCGAAAGGCGTCGTGCTCTCGCACCGGAACATGCTCGCCAACGCGATGCAGTCCCTCACGCGCGTCGCCGTGAACGGCGAGGACAAGGTCTTCAACGTGCTGCCGGTGTTCCACTCGTTCGGGCTCACAGCGGGCCTCGTGATGCCGCTGGTCGCGGGCGTGCCCGTCTATCTTTACCCCACGCCGCTGCACTACCGCATTGTGCCGGAGCTGGTCTACGGCTCGAACGCGACCATCCTGTTCGGCACCGACACGTTCCTCAACGGTTACGCCCGCACCGCGCACCCGTATGACTTCGCGCGCGTCCGCCTGATCCTCGCCGGCGCCGAAGCCGTGAAGGAGCGTACGCGCCAGATCTACATGGAGAAGTTCGGGGTCCGTATCCTGGAAGGCTACGGCGTGACGGAGACGGCGCCCGTGCTTGCCATCAACACGCCACTCGCAAACAAGTCGGGCTCCGTCGGGCGCTTGTCGCCATTGATGGAGGCGCGTCTCGAACCTGTGCCCGGTATCGAGGAGGGTGGCCGCCTCTATGTGCGCGGCCCCAACGTGATGCTGGGCTACATGCGCGCCGAGAACCCCGGTGTTCTCGAGCCGCCCGAGGACGGCTGGCACGACACCGGCGACATTGTCGCCATCGACGCGCAGGGCTTCCTCACCATCAAGGGCCGCGCCAAGCGTTTTGCCAAGATCGCCGGCGAGATGGTTTCGCTTGCGTCCGTGGAGGCGCTGGCTGCTGAGCTATGGCCGGCGGCAACGAGTGTCGTCGTCGCGCTGCCCGACGCGCGCAAGGGCGAGCGCCTCGTGCTGATGACGACCGAGAGCGCGGCCACGCGCGACGCGTTCGGCCGTTTCGCCCGCGGCAAGGGCGCTAACGAGCTGATGGTGCCGGCAGATGTGCTCGCCGTGTCGAGCGTGCCGCTCCTCGGCAGCGGCAAGCCGGACTACGTTGCAGCCCTTGCCCTCGCGAAGGAGAAGATGGCGGGGCCTCGCAAGCCCGAGGTGCTGAACGCTGCGGTCTAAGCTTCGCTGTCAATGACAGCGACTACTTAAACCTGCGGCACACCCGACGAGCGCCCGCCGCCCGGCTTTGTGCCCGGCCTCGGCGCAGCCGATCCGCCGCCGTTTCCACCGCCAGCGCTGAAGGCCTCGCGGGTGATCTCGGTGAGGCCTGCGAGCGAGCCGATCACGGAGGACGCTTCGAGCGGCATCAGCACCACTTTCTGGTTCGGCGCCTTCGCAAGCTCTTCGAGAGCCTTCACATAGTTGTTGGCAACGAAGTAGTTGATCGCCTGCACGCTGCCAGATGCGATGGCGTCCGACACCATCTGCGTGGCCTTGGCTTCTGCTTCCGCTTCGCGCTCGCGTGCCTCCGCATCCTTGAATGCCGCTTCGCGCCGGCCCTCGGCTTCCAGCACGACGGCCTGCTTCTCGCCTTCCGCCTTGAGGATTGCGGCGGCCCGCAAGCCTTCGCTTTCGAGGATCTGCGCGCGCTTTTCGCGCTCGGCCTTCATCTGCCGCGCCATCGCGTCGATGAGATCGCGCGGCGGCGCAATGTCCTTGATCTCGATGCGCGTCACCTTCACGCCCCAGCTCTCGGTAGCCTGATCCACCACGTCGAGCAGCTTCGCGTTGATGATGTCGCGGTTCGAGAGGAGTTCGTCGAGATCCATCGAGCCCATCACGGTGCGGATGTTCGTCATGGTGAGGTTGACGATCGCGTTCTCGAGGTGATCGACCTCGTAGGCGGATCTGGCGGCATTCAGCACTTGGAAGAATGCAACGCCGTCGACACGGACCATCGCATTGTCGCGCGTGATCACGTCCTGGCTCGGGATTTCGAGCACCTGCTCCTTGACGTTCACGTGATGGCCGATGCGCTCGACGACGGGAACGAGGAAATGCAGCCCCGGCGACAGCGTCCGCGTATAGCGGCCGAAGCTTTCGACGGTGTAGTTGTACCCTTGAGGGATGATCTTGACCGTCGACCACAGCACCGCCGCGGCGAGAACGATCAAAAGGATGCCGAAAACCTCGAAGCCGTTGAACATGTGGGACCCTCTCCCCGAAGGCGGATGAACACGCTTTGCCATAGACGAAAGCGCCGCAGCATAAGCCCGTTCCGGGCCGCCGTCAGCGCCGACGTTGTATGATCCTTACTCTGTCGGTTATCTTTGTGGCAGACCTCAGACCCAGCCCGAAATCTCGCGGCGCACGATGGCCTCGATCACGTCGACACCGTCCTCGCTGTCGTTGAGGGCCGGCAGGTACGCGAACTTCTCGCCCCCGCCGCCCTCGAAGATGTGGCGGTTTTCGCCGTCGAGCTCTTCGAGCGTCTCCAGGCAGTCGGCCGAGAACCCGGGCGCCACGAGCGCGAGCCGCTTGATGCCTTCCGCGGCCAGACGCTCCACCGTCTTGTCGGTATAAGGTTCGAGCCACGGGTCGTTGCCGAACCGGGATTGGAAGGTCGTGAGCCAGCGATCCTCGGGCCAGCCCAGCGCCTCGCGCAGAAGCCGCGACGTCTTCTGGCAATGGCAATGGTAGGGGTCGCCAGCCTCGAAATATTTGACCGGCATCCCGTGGAATGTCGCCACGATACGCTCCGGCTCGAAGTCGAGTCTGGCGAGGCTCGCCTTCATCGAACGGGCAAGGCGGTCGATGTAAGTCGGATCGTCGTGATAGGCGGGCGCGACGCGAACCGCAGGCTGCCACCGCATGTTCATGAGCGCGCGAAAAGCTTGGTCGCAGGCGGTCGCGGACGTTGCCGCGGCATATTGGGGATAGAGCGGCACCAGCAGGATGCGCTCGCAGCCCGCAGCGAACAGCGCTTCGAGCCGGCTTTCCGTCGAGGGGTTGGCGTAACGCATCGCCCAATCGACGATGACATGCGGCGCATCCGAAAGGCGCTTCGCGAGCTTTTCGGCTTGCGACCGCGTGATGGTCTTAAGCGGGCCTTCGTCCTTCTCGTTGTTCCAGATCGTGGCGTAGTCTTTGCCTTTCCGTCCGGGGCGGACAGTGAGGATGATCAAGTTGAGGATCGGCCACCATTTCCAGCGCGGCTCCTCGATCACGCGACGGTCGGAGAGGAACTCCTTGAGATAGCGGCGCATGGCCCAATAATCGGTGCCGTCCGGCGTACCGAGGTTCAAGAGAAGCACGCCCACCCGACCGTGCCGGACGTCGGGATGATCCTTCGGCCAGTGGCTGCGATCCGGCTCGAAGCCGTTGTCAGGTTTCGTCAACATCTTGAGGTTTGCTCCCGCGTCCGTCTTCCGCATGGACGTTCTACGCACATCTAGACCATGATCGTTTCAGGCCCTATCAGCCTGAAACGTGAATCATCGGTCTCACCAAAGACCTAGAGCGTGATCCCGGTTCGATTTGCAATGATCACGCTCTAGAGAGGTCAGATGCGCGTTTCGAGCGGTGGAGGCAAGCCCAACAGACCCCGAAGGAGGGGCTAGGAGCGGGAAAACGCCTGCTTTTTCGAGGATGTGGATGGCGAGTGCCCGCTCTTTTCCGCCTCGGCATCCACCGTGGCCTTGGCCACCGCGGCGTCCCAGAGGGCGGTGACCCAGCGGCCGTGTGCTTTGGCAGAAGCAGCGAACAGCATCTCCGCGCGAGGCTCCGCAAGGCGCCTCAGCATCTCTTGGCGGTTCGCGATCAGGGAGAGCACCACTTCGGCCTCGCCCTCGGAGAGCGCCCCGGCGTCGAGCGCGGCCACCCGCGCCTTGAGGAGCGCGAGATCGTGGTCGTCCCCAAGAATTTGAGAAAGCTCTCGCGCCGCCGCTACGCGCGCCTCGAACATGTCGGCCCAAACCCGTGTGAGAAGCGCCATATGCCGCCAATGGGCCTGCACAGCCTTGCGCAGCGTGTGGAAGTCCTCGTCGTCGCCGCTTGAGTAGGCCGCGGCCAGGCTTTTCTGCCCGCGCCTGTAAACGCGCACGAGCCCGGCCACCAGCGCGGACGTGTTTTTGGGGCTGAGCTTGAGATTGCGGAAGCTCTCGAGTGCGGCGGCAAGCTCGGTACGCACTTCCGAGAGGGTGGCCGGATCGACGGCATGTGCCGCAGCGTCCTCCGACGCTTGCGCTTCGAGACAGGCTGCTCTCGCACGGCGGAGTGCAGCGCGCGCCTCGTCATCCGCAGTCGTCGCTTCGAGCTGCACCAGCGTCTCGATCACAACGTGATCGTCGCGCACCGACGAGAGCCGGCCTGCAATCGTTCGAAAGCGTGCGTTCTCCGCCTGGAAAACCTCTTCCCCCAGCGCCTCGCGCCCGAGCCTCAGCAGCGCGCGAAGGCGCTTCAGGCACTTGCGCGCTTCGTGCACCTCGCGGACGGCATCGACCCCGGCCGAGAGCTGGCCGAGCGCGCGCTCGATCTGTTCTGCGCCGATCCGGCGGAATCCCTTTGTGATCGGCTCGTGGAGCCTGAAACGGAAGGCCATGGGAGAGTTTGCTCGCTAAAAAAGCGCAGGGAAATGACGACGAGGAGTGTAGCCAGCGCGCGTGACAGTTCGGCGACGAGGGAAGAGATTGGAAAACAATCTATTTTCAGGACATCGCGCCGCGAGATCGCCGGCTCGCACCGCTGCTGGCAAATGCAACTCGTGTGCGTGCCTTAAAATGCTCGCTTCTGTCGACTGAGGACGCAAGATAGCACGCAATTTGGACGACCGATGCGCCGCCGTTTGTGACGAGCCGGTGCAAATGTAACAGCGCGGGGCGGCGGTGTGCAGGCGCTGACAATACGGCGTTTCCGCACGGAAAGGCCTCCGTCCGCTAACCGTGAGCTGCATCGCTCAACGGCCGAGCGGCGGACCGTCGACAGGGTCGGGCGACGCGGCCCTACAATTCGTCCGATTCCGAGGGTATCCTCATCCGAGTCTCCCAACAGCAAGGCAACCCGAACGACCATGGTCGCTGAACTCGAAAGAGAGCCGGCTGCAAGCCGTTGGGCGACCCGGGCCGCGCTGTTCGCCTTCGGGCTTCTCGTTGCGGCGGCGTTTCTCCACCGTGTCGTCGGCATGGCCACACCCGTCGCCTTCAACCTCGTCATGGTGGCGCTGGGGATCGCAGTCCTCTCGATCCTCGCGGCGATCGTGGCAGCCTTAATCATCTGGCATACGGGCCGCCCCGGCACCGCGCGTGTGCTCTTCGCCGTGACGTTGAGCCTCGCGTTGATCGCCATTCCGCTCGTCGGCATAGCTTGGGTGCGCGAGCATCCGCTCGTGAGCGACATCACTACCGACTTCGGCAACCCGCCGAGGTTCTCCGCGGTGCTGCGCCTGCGCGGCCCCGGCAGCAATTCCCCCGTTTACGACCGCGCCCGTTTCGAAGACGAGCAGCAGCGCGCCTATTCGGACATTCGCCCGATCCGCATCGACCGTTCGAGCGAGGACGTCTACGCAGCCGCCGTCGATGCCGTGAAGCGTCTCAAGATGACGCCCGAGCACGAGGAGCCTCCCAATCTCGAAGCCGGCACGCCTGGAATGATCGAGGCGGTGGATCGCTCGTTGATCATGGGCCTTTACGATGACATCGCGATCCGCGTTTCGGGCAACGCGGAAATGGCCCGCGTAGATATTCGCTCCGCCCAGCGCTTCGCCACCGGAGACATGGGCCGCAATGCCGAGCGTGTCCGCGAGTTGATCAAGGAGATCCAAGCCCGCATCGACGCGTCCGTGCCGACGGCGCAGGAGGCCAAAGAGGAAGCGCCCGCCGCTAAGCGGGAGCGAGGGAGCCGCTCAGCGTCTGATCGCCGTCGCAGGTGACGAGCCCACGCGCGATCAGGTGTTCGACATGCGCCTGCACCGAGAGCGCGGCGGCGCGCACGAGCTTATCGTCGATCGTCGGATAGACGACAGGCACGATGGCGTCCACGCTCCCGCGACCGCCACGGATCGCATCGAGCACCTGCTCCTCGCGCCAACGCCGATGCAGGAGATAGGCACGCACCGCGCGCTGCGGTTCGTCCAGCCGGTCTCCATGCCCAGGCAGATACAGCGCTTCACGGCGCGCGAGCAGAATCTGAAGCGATGCAACATAATCGCCCATGTGTCCCTCAGGTGGAGCGACGAGCGTCGTGTTCCAGGCCATCACGTGATCGCCCGAAAACAGGATGTTGCGGCCGACGAGGGCGAAGCAGAGGTGATCCGGCGCGTGGCCGGGAGTATGGATTGCTTCCAGTGCCCATTCCGGACCTTCGATGATGTCGTGATGATCGACGCGCACGTCGGGCGCGAAGACGTAATCGATGAACTCCGAGCCCTGCGGCTGGATGGCGGGACCCGCCGCTGCAATCTCCTCACGGCCATAGCCGTAGATCGTAGCCCCCGTAGCGTCTTTGAGCGCCACCGCGCCGTCCACATGATCGCGATGTGCGTGCGTGACGACGATCTGCCGGATAGGCCGGCCCGCCGCAGCTTTCAGGATGGCCGCGCGGTGTGCATCGTCGGCGGGACCGGGGTCGATGACCGCAAGCTCGGTCATTCCCACGAGATACGTGTTTGTGCCCTTGAACGTCAGCGGGCTCGGATTGTTCGCAACGAGGCGCACCACGCCCGGGCTGACCGGCGCGGGCACACCGTAGTCGAAGCTCATGCTCGTCTTGAAAGTGAGATCGTGCGTCATCCGCCCTCGAACCTGCCGCAAGCCGACAAACTTAAGGCGTTTCAAGCACGGATAGAAGCGGCATGGGGTCGCTTCCCGAGAGGTCACGCTCCAGGCCGCGTCAGCAGAGGCTCCGCACACTTTCTTAACCACGCTCGCGGAGACGAAACAGAACGGCAAGCGCGAAAGCAGCGATGAGCGCGAGCGCCGCTTCCGCAGCGAACGGCCCGTAGACGGCGAGAACGCCCACCCCGATGGCATTGGCTGCCGCATGTGCTGCGATGGCCGCGACGAGCCACCACAGATTGCCCCGCGTAATCGCCTGGAGAACCACCACAGCCAGCGTCACGTGGAGACACAGTGCGAAGACGCGCTCCATCGCGCCGAGAAGCGGCATGAACCAAGGGAGTGTCTCGGCTCCTCCGGGCAGCGTTGTAGCCTGCCAGAGCATCGCGATACCGAGCAGGATGGATTCGATGCCGCCATGCCCGGCCCCGAACGTCACCGCGCTGTTCCATGACCGCGCATTTGGAATGGCTTTGCGATAGGCGAAATAGCGCGCGCCTTCCTCGAAAATCCCCGCCGTAAGCGCGAGCAGCGCGATATTGAATGCTGCGAGATACGCCGCCGCGGGCATGGGCAGGGCGCCGCTTTCGAACAGCACCGCGACCAACTGCAGATACGCCAAGCGCAGCACCTGTGCGAAGAGAAACGTCCCCGCGCCCCAGGCGAGGAGCGTCGCAGGCGTTTCCAAACGCCGGACGAGCATCCACCCGAGCGCGACGGGCAGCAGGATCATCATCCCGCTCGCAACAAGAACGGAAACAGGCATGGGAACTCAGGCAAGGGTGACGGTATCGGCCGTCACCCTAAGCCAGTTCTGAGTACAAACCAAACCGCGTGCCGGCCGCGCTCCGTCAGCGGTTGAGCTGATAGGTATGCGCGAGCCAGCGATACCCGGCCCCGTCCAGCCGCTCGACGAATCCGACTGACGGAAACGGCATGTGATAGCCCACGACCGGAATGCGCTCCGTTGCCAGCATGTCGAACACGCGTTTGCGCGTCGCCGCGGCCTGCTCCTTGTCGATGTCGAACACGCAGTGCCAGTCGGGACGGGCGAGAGACGCCACCTGATGATGCGCGCAATCGGCCCAGATGTAGAGCTGCTGGCCGTCGCTCTCGATCATGAAGTTGAGATGCCCGGGTGTGTGCCCATACGCTTCCACCGCGTGGATGCCGGACACCACCTCGTCGCCAGGCTTCACGAACGTGAAGCGCTCGGCAATCGGCGCCGTATTGGCGCGGTAGACGGCGGCCAGGCCTTCGAGATCGCCCGAATGCTTGCCTTCCGGCGCCCAGAAATCGTGCTCCACCGCGCCGATCACATAGCGCGCGTTGGGGAACAGCGGCTTGCCGCCCTCGATGAGCCCGCCGATATGATCCGAATGTCCATGCGTGATGACGACCACGTCGATCTCTTCCGGCTTGAAGCCAGCAGGCGCGAGACCGGCCGCCAGCCAGCCGCCGTTGGGGCGCGAGACGAAGCCGTTCTCGCCGTTGCCCGTATCGAACAGCACCACTTCGCGCCCGGTGTTGACGATCGTCGGCGAAAAACCAGCTTGATAAGCATCCGTTGGCAGAAGGTTGTCGCGCATCAACGTGGCGACCTCCTCTTCCGACGCATTCCCCCCGATGAGGGGATAGGGCCCGTCAATGAAAATCTCGGTATCCGCGATGGTCGTCAGCTCGAACGCGCCGACCTTGTAGCGCCAGTGTCTCGGCTGCCACGTTCCGAGCTTCGGCGCAGCGGCTTCTGCCACGCCGCTCAATCCGCGGGTGGCCAGCGGCACGGCGGCGAGGGCCGCGGCGGAGGTCAAAAGGGCGCGGCGGCTCGGGCGGACATCGGAGGTGGACATTGAGATCGTTCCTTTGAACTGCTAAGGCGCGGGGAGCCTAGCCTGCGGAAAAGAGGCACACTTGTACGAACGTGCTGCCACGACCGAGACGGACCTGAAGCCCATCTGGCACCTGGATGCCGGACGCGCGCTATTCGTTGGCCCGCTGACCTATAACGCGCCGCACGCCCACAGCGTGCCGGTCTACCTCGCGGGACTTTACGCGCCGTTTGCGGTCAGAATCGGCGCGGAACCCTGGACGCAATGCCGGACCGCCGTCATCCCCGCTGGCGTCACCTATGCGCTACGCCTCGAAGGCCAACCGCTTGCCGTCTTCTATCTTGAGCCGAGCGAGGCTGGGAGCAATGCGCTCGTGCCGCTCGTCACGAACGGTCGCGAGGTTGCGGGCGCGGTCATCGGTACCGACGGCGAGCTATCGGAAATCCGCGCGATCTACGAGACGCCCGACAGCCTGCGCTGGGTCGGCGCGGCGCTCGACAGCCTGCTCGCATTCTCGACGCCGCGAGCCCACCGCGCGCTCGATCCGCGTATCGCCGCCGCGGTGGCGCTGATGTCGGAACGTCCCGACGATACCGTCTCTGCCGTAGACGCCGCCGGTCACGCGGGGCTCTCGTCGTCGCGCTTCCAGCACCTCTTCGCGCGCGAGGTTGGCGTGCCCTTCCGCCGGTTCCGGAGTTGGCAGCGACTGCGCCACGCCATCGGCGAGGTCGTTGCCGGATCGAGCTTCACGAGCGCGGCCCATGCAGCGGGCTTTTCCGATCAGGCCCACTTCGCCAACACGTTCCGGCGCACGTTCGGCGCGCCGGCGTCTCCGAGCCTCGGCAAGCTGCGGTCGGCCTAAGCGGAAGCCCGGTTGCGCCGGTCGACACCGGCCGCTTCCAGCGCTGCCGCAACACGCAGGCAATGATCCTCGCGCCACGGAGCTGCGATCACCTGAATGCCATAAGGGAGCGCGCCGGGCTCGCAAACCGGCACCGCGGCAACGGGCAAGCCGACGAACGAGATCGGCTGCGTATAGATCCCCATGTTGGCGCGCAGCGGCACTTCGCGACCGCCGAGCACGATGGTCTTCTGTCCAAGCAGCGGTGCATGTGTTGGCGCAGCAGGCGCTAGGATCACATCCACCTGCGAGAATACGCCTCGCATCGTATCTTCGAACATGCGCCGGAAGCGTTGCGCAGCAATGGCCCAGCCTGCGGGCAGCATCGCCCCCGCGAGGAAACGGTCCCGTGTCTCGGGATCGAAATCGACCGCCTGCCGCCGCAGCCGGTCGAGATGAAACGTGCTTCCCTCGGCGTTGGTGATGAGGAATGCCGCGGCGCGAGCTTCCGCCACGCCCGGTATGTCCACGTCCTGCGCGGCCCCGACTGCGTCCGCCGCGCGCGCCAGCGCATCGAGCGCCCCGGTATCCGCGTCGACACGGAAATAGCCGGTCGCAACGCCGATCCGAAGTCCGTCGAGACCCTTCGCGATCTCTCCCGTAACCGGCTCGACAGCACGCGCCGCACACACCGGGTCGGAAGGGTCGTAGCCCTGCAGCGCATCGTAGACAAACGCGATGTCGTCCACCGAGCGCGCGAACGGTCCAAGATGATCGAGGCTGTCGCAGAATGGAAATGTGCCCGTGCGCGGCAAGCGTCCATAGGTGGGCTTCAAGCCATAAAGACCGCAGAATGCCGCGGGCACCCGAATGGAACCGTTGGTGTCGGATCCGAGCGAAACGGGCACGAAGCCGGCTGCAACAGCCGCGGCAGAGCCGCCCGACGAGCCGCCGGTCATGCGCGCGGTATCGAGCGGATTGCGCGAGGGCCCATAGTGCGCGTTCTCACCCGTGAAGTCGTAGGCATATTCGCCCATGTTGAGCGCGCCGGTGAGAACGGCGCCCGCCGTCGCCATGCGCGAGACGAGCAGCGCGTCCGCGGTCTTGGGCGGGTCGGCGGCGTTGATTTTCGAGCCTGCACGCGTCGAAATCCCCGCAACGTCGTAGAGATTTTTCACCGCGTACGGCACGCCTGCAAGGGCGCCGAGAGTTCCGCCTTTCGCGCGCGCTGTATCGATGGCCCGCGCTTCTCCGAGTGCACGCTCCACCGTGATGTCGGTGAAGGCGCCGATGTCTGCGTCGCGCGCTACGATAGTGTCGAGGGCTGCGCGCGCAATCTCTTCGGCAGAAACGTCGCCGTGCTGGACGGCGCGAGCGATCTCTCGTGCGCCGGAGGGTAAGGGTTGCGCGCTCATTTCGGTGCGTGCGGCGAGAGTGGGCGCAGCGTGAACACCGGCGCGGCTTCGGAAGTCGTGGCTGCACCCGTCGCCTCGATGCGCGCTGCCATACCGCGCGCGACGTCGACGAACATCGCGACGTTGGCCTTCCACTCTGGCGCGATTGTGAGGCCGAGCACGGCAGCGTTCGCGTCGATGAATGCCTCCGTGTCGGATGGAAGCGCGTTGGCGGCTGCTCCGGTTTTATCCGTCGCCATGATGGTCTTGTTCATCCTCGGGAGTTGATCCTACTGTGGCAAGCGTAGCGGCACGGCCGTGTCCGGCCAAGACACTTTCGCACCGGATCTTTGCCGCCACATCGAACGTTGCTCGTCGAAAGAAACGTTCGATGCCGAAAGATGTGCGTGATCGGGAGATTGAGCGATGAGCTGGCAACCTTGCGACGACCCCAAGTTCGGTGACGCGGTTTCCTCTGACGCCATCGAGCAGGTCATCGTCCCGCGCGTTCGCGACCTCGGCGGCTTCGAGGTGCGTCGCGCGTTGCCGTCGGCCGAAAGGCAAATGGTCGGTCCCTTCATTTTCTTCGATCAGGCGGGGCCCGCCGAGTTGCTCGTCGGCAATGGCATCGACGTACGCCCCCATCCGCACATTGGGCTTGCGACGGTTACGTATCTCTTCGACGGCGGCCTCATGCATCGCGACAGCCTCGGCACCGAGCTTGAGATCAAGCCGGGCGAGCTCAATCTGATGACCGCAGGCTCCGGCATCGTGCATTCGGAGCGGACGAGCGCGGAGGCGCGGGCCGTCGCGTCGCGCCTGTTCGGCATTCAGGCCTGGGCGGCGCTGCCTAAGTCGCACGAGGAAGGTGCGCCCGATTTCGCCCATTACGACGCGAGCGCACTTCCCCGGATTTCAGGCGAGGGCAAGACCGTCCGCCTCATCATGGGCTCGCTCTACGGGCAAAGCTCACCCGCGGTATTTCCGCATGAATGCTTCTACGCGGAAGCGATGCTTGCGCCGGGTGCAGTCCTGCCGCTTGATGCGGATCATGACGAGCGCGCTGTCTACATCGTATCGGGCGAGATCGACATTGCGGGCCAAACGTTCGGCCCGGGCCGCCTTCTGGTTTTCCGCCCCGGAGACCGCATCTCGATCCTGGCCACCACGAACGCGCGCCTTATGCTCGTCGGCGGCGAGCCTATGGACGGGCCCCGCCACGTTTGGTGGAACTTCGTCTCGTCATCAAAAGATAGAATAGACGCGGCAAAAGCGGATTGGAAAGCAGGGCGCTTTGCTCCCGTGCCGACCGACACCACGGAGTTCATCCCGCTGCCGGACTGAGGGCGGATGGAGCAAGGGCCCGCGACCGAAAGTCTGCGCCAATCCGGCGCGTGGCGCCGTGTCCTGAGCTGGACAAAGGGAAACCGCTTTGCGCGAACCACACGAAACGTTACCACTAAATGAGATTTGACCCCCCGAAACGCCGGAGAACCCAATGTCCCAGAACCCGTTCGAGATTCCTCAGCAAGTGCGCGATATGGCGGAGCAGAACGTCGAGCAGGCCCGTCAGGCCTACGGCCAGTTCATCGACGCCATGACCCAGGCCATGACGTTCTGGTCGAAGTCGCTGCCGGCAAACGACGTTTCCTCGGGGTTCCGCTCCGTCCAGGAGCGCGCGACCAAGTTCGCCAAGCAGAACGCCGAGGCGGCCTTTGCCCTGGCGAGCGACCTCGCGAGCGCCAAGGACATACAGGAAATCCTGGCCCATCAGAGCCGCTTCGCTCAGTCTCAGATGCAGGCTTATGCACTCCAGGCGCAGGAGCTTGGTCGCCTCGTAACGGAAGCCATGCAGAACCTGCAGAAGCCCCAGCGCTGAAGAGCGTCTGCGCGGAAAGAGATTTACGTGCCCAATCAGGGGGCCGGCCGCCAGAACGCGAGCCGGCCCTCGGCGTTTTCCGGGCGGGGATGGCGACAAATTCGGCTGCCGCCCGCGTCCATTGAAAATCACGTACGGAGCGGCTTGCCCAGTCCCGGGGTCGCCGCTATAAAGCCGCCTCGCGCATTGCTTTGGCAGCGCGGGTCTCATTCACATTGGGACGGAACGAAGGTCGGGCGGAGCGTAGCGCAGCCTGGTAGCGCACTTGCTTCGGGAGCAAGGGGTCGGGAGTTCGAATCTCCCCGCTCCGACCATTCGTTTCACAGGGCTGTTTCGAGCTGCCCCGCCCTGGCGGCTGATGGGGCGTAGCCAAGTGGTAAGGCAGCGGATTTTGATTCCGCCATTCGGAGGTTCGAACCCTCCCGCCCCAGCCAAATCCTTGATGAACCGACGAGACTGAGAGGGAACATCGCTTGGTTGCGGCCGTTACCGCTGCACAGGAGATGCCTCTTGCCCGACATGGTTCCAGGTCCCGGCACGCGCGCGATGTTCCGCCTTGGAGCGTTCGCCGCAATCGTCGTGTTCGTATTTCTGATCGCGTATTTCGTATTTTACGGCCCCTTTGAAGAGCCGCCGCCCTCGAACCCTGCCGAAGGCGGAAATCCGGCAGTCATCGATCGCGCTGCGCCGCCGAAAACGTCCGAGACGCCCTGATCGAGCCCAGGGATTGCCTCGGAGGCTTGGCCGTTGAGCCTACGGATTATGCTCGGGATATGCGGGGTCGATCAGCCCAACGCTTTCCATTTCGGACACGAGCACCAGGAAGCGGCTCCGGGTCAGCGGGCCAAGCTCTTGCCACGGCCGATAGACCGCCGGCCCATAGTGGGCGCGCATCCCTTCGTAAATCCGCTCTGCGAGCTCTTTGCGCGGCACTGCGTTCATCGAACTATCCGGTTTTCCGGACCCCAAGCCGGCATCCACGCCTGCACAAACCAGTTTTTGTGACATGCGACCTTCTAGCAAAGGCCCAAGAGGGGAGCCTTGACCAGACGCAAAGCCCGATCGGAAAGGTGGCGTAAACTTGACCGGATATGCGTGGACCTCATGGAGCGCCAAATGGGGTGAATGCCCCCCTCAAGACCTCCCGCGCCCCAAGGATCTCGTGAGGCGTTCCGGAACCGGCTCTGCGAGAATCGCATCGAACGCGTTGCCCGCGAGCGGGCGCGTGGAGAGAAAAGCCCGGTATTTACGGCGAGCTTCGGGATCGGACCCGATCGCCTGACGCACATGGCAAGCAAGCGGTGGGTGCAACTCGCCGTCCGCGAAAGCCATAATCAACTCGTCGGGAAGTCCTGCGATCATCTCCGCTCCTGTCGTTCGGCGCGTGCGGCGACAGGCCTCCACGCGACAGCGTCCGGACACGTCGCCGGCCGCTTCAAAGGCAACGGAAAGAATGACGCGCGTCCGTCGCTGGGAGTTCCGTCAGGAGCGGGGAGCGAAACGGCGTGTTGCAAGCGCTACACGGCAAAACGTCGAGGAGGGCAACGTCGAATGCAGGTAAAGACGGCCCTGAAGGCGGTCACCCGCGTCCGCGATACGGCGGAACGCCCTGGTCGGGGAGCCAGACGCCCTCGGGCGGCGCCCCCGTCTGCCAGAATACGTCGATGGGGATGCCTCCGCGCGGATACCAATATCCCCCGATGCGGAGAAACTGAGGCTCCAGCAGCGCGACCAGGCGCTTGCCGATGGCGACGGTGCAGTCTTCGTGAAACGCTCCGTGATTGCGGAACGATGCCAGATAGAGCTTGAGCGATTTGCTCTCGACCAGCCAGGCGTCCGGCACATAGTCGATCACGAGATGCGCAAAGTCGGGCTGGCCGGTCACCGGGCAAAGGGACGTGAATTCGGGCGCGGCAAAGCGTGCGACATAAGCCGTGTCCGCGTGCGGATTGGAAACGCGTTCGAGCAGGGCCTTGTCCGGGCTCTCCGGAATCTCGCTGGCCCCGCCGAGAAGCGTAATGCCGGTGGTTTCGCGGCCCATCTCAGCGCGTCCTTTCGAGCTTATTCGGCGGCCTGACGCACGTCCGGCGCGTCGCCCCGATAAATGCAACCCTCGTTGCAGCTATCGCGCGAGACCTGGATCTCGGCGAGGCCCGGCACCCGGTTTTGCAGCCGGTTCCAAAGCCAGATCGAAATACGTTCGAGCGTCGGCGCTTCGAGGCCTTCGATCTCGTTCAAAAGACGATGGTCGAGCGCATCGCGCGCGTCGTCAATGGCGGCCGTGAGATCGTCGAAGTGGAACACGAGGCCGCTCTCGGCGTCGGGTTGGCCTTCGATAACGACACGCGCACGGAACGAATGGCCATGCACCCGGGAATTCGGGTGGCCGATGGGGGCGGACGGCAGATAGTGCGCCGCCTCGAACAGAAAGTCTTTGTAGATGCGCATGGCGCTCAAATAGGAGATTTCAGCGCGGGGCGCCATCCCCTGCGGCATGGAGGCCTTAACCGCCGGCTCGGCTTAGGGAATTCCGATCCGCTTATGGGTCTGGACGGACAGCCGCCAGACGGGATGCGCTTTCACGTACGCCACTGCGGCCGCCGTGTTCTCAGCGAGATGCGGCCCGTCCATGGGGCTCAGGTAGCGCCGGGAAAAATCGAGCCCAAGCAGGCTCTCCGGCGCGAGCCCCTCTTGCGGGTAGACCAGCTTCAGCTCGTCGCCCGACGTCTGGGCGAGGTCGGTCCCCGCCTTGGGGCTCACGCAGATCCAGTCGAGGCCCGCGGGCAAGGGGAGGGTGCCGTTGGTTTCGACGGCAATTGAAAAGCCTTGGTCGTGCAACTCATGGATCAGCGCGTCGTCGATCTGAAGCGCAGGCTCGCCCCCGGTGAGAACGACGAAACGGTCCTGCTCGCCCCCCCCCCACGCCGCCGCAATGGCGTCGACGAGCAAGCGCGCATCGGCATACTTGCCCCCGCCTTCGCCGTCTGTCCCGACGAAATCCGTGTCGCAGAAATCGCACGCAGCCCGCGGACGGTCCTGTTCGCGGCCCGACCAGAGATTGCAGCCCGCGAAACGGCAGAACACGGCCGCGCGGCCCGCGTTCGCGCCCTCGCCCTGCAGCGTGTAGAAAATCTCTTTGACAGCGTACATGGGCCTTTCCCTAAGAGTTAGGCCCATGTTCCGCAAGATGGTGGAACGGAACGCCCTTTACGGCCCCGTCTGGCGGCTTACCTCGAACAGGAACCAGTGCCGCTTCTCCGCTTCGTCGATCCAGGTATCGACCAGCGCCGAGGTCGCGAAATCGCGGTGCTCGTCGGCCAACTCCTTCAGCCCCCGAAAATGCCCAACCATGTCTTTGTTGTCGTCCCTCAGTTCCGCGATCATGTCCGACGGCGAGACGTAGTCGGCGTCGTTGTCCTCGACGCGCTGCAGCCGGCCGATATGGCCGACGGAACGCAGCGTGGTGCCTCCAAGCTTTCGCGCCCGCTCCGCGATGACGTCCGTCAACGCGAGGAGTTCGCCGGCCTGCTCGTCGAGCATCAAATGATAATCGCGGAAATGCGGCCCCGAGACGTGCCAATGGAAGTTCTTGGTCTTGAAGTAGAGCGCGAACACGTCGGCAAGCGTTTCGTTGAGCGCGCCGGTGAGGTCGCGCACGGCGTTGTCGCCGAGATCGCTAGGCGTGGCGAGCGGGGCCTTGCGCTTCTCGGCGGCCTTCTTGAGGTCGGATTTGGACTCAGACTTTCCCATGAGGTGTCTCCTGATGTTCGGAGCTGACCTCCCATAAGTGGGGACGCTTACGGAAGGTTGCCACGGGAGCCCCCGATTTAGGCCGGGGGGCGCTTTGCCACATCCTTAACGTTTGGCTTAGTCCGGCGTGGGCCCGCAGCGTTCGTATCGGCCGTTCAAGCGCGTTCCGTTTGCAACGAGCTCGGCGCCATCGAAAGACAACTGCTCGGCTATGGGCGATTCCTCGCTTTCGCCGAAGGCGCAGTGCGCTGTCACGGAAAGCTGGGTGCCGGAGAGCTTGAACACCGGATCAGGGCAAAGGCCGGAGCTGTACTTGAAGAGATCGGCCCCGACGGAGAAATAGTCGCCCTCGATCTCCTCCGTTGAATACTGGCACGCCTGTCCAACCTTTTCCCACCGGCCATGAAAATTGTCGATCGAGTCGGCCGAGGACGGTGTCGGGAGAAGGATGGCCGCGGCGAGAGCGGAAGCGAGGCAGAAGCGCATGGGTGAAGGTCCAGGATAGTCTGTCGTGGGAAGCGTTGCACACCATAAGAGCGTCGGTCCCGCCGACAACGGCGCCATAGCAAGTTCCTTAATCGGAGAGTTCGGCGCGGATTGCAGCAAGTTCGGCGCTTGGATCCGAAAACGCGTCGTAGCTATGGACACCGCGCCGATACCAGTAGTGGCTGTTTCCGGCGTCGCCTTCGATCTTGTGCAGGAGGGCGTGCAGCCAGTCGGCCACTGCATCGCCTTCGAAGCGCTGGGCGGTATCGTGAGCCTCGTCCCATCGGCCCGCCAGCGCAGCATCGACGGCACGGATCAGCGCGGTACGTCGTGCGTCGTTGCGGTTACCGTCGTCTCGCGTTTCCATGCGTCCCATCCCTTGGCGCGAAGCTCGCACGCCGGGCACGCGCCACATCCCGCGCCCCACGCGTGCCGCAGGCTTCTGTCTCCGAGATAGCAGGTGTGCGTATCCTGAACGATGAGTTCGACCAGCGCGTCGCCGCCAAGCGCAGAGGCAAGCGCCCAGGTGCCGGCTTTGTCGATCCACATCAGCGGCGTCTCGATTCGAATCTCGACGTCCATGCCGAGGGAAACGGCCCGTGCCAACGTCTGCAGCGTCTCGTTGCGGCAGTCGGGGTAGCCGGAATAGTCGGTCTCGCACATGCCGCCGACAAGCGTCCGAATGCCGCGCCGATAGGCGAGCGCGGCCGCATAGACGAGAAACAAGAGGTTGCGCCCCGGCACGAACGTCGATGGCAGGCCCGCGTCCGTCATCGCGATCTCGGTCTCGCGCGTGAGCGAGGTTTCGCTGAGGCGTCCGAGTTCGGGGAGAGAGAGACTGTGGTCGGCGCCAAGACGCGGGGCCCATGCGGGAAATCGCGCCCTGAAGCCGGCGAGCACGGCGTCCCGCTGCGACAGTTCGACCGCGTGGCGCTGCCCATAATCGAAAGCGAGTGTCTCCACGCGCTCGAAGCGCGTAAGCGCCCAGGCGAGGCAAACAGTCGAATCCTGCCCACCCGAAAAGAGCACCAACGCACTGTCATCTGCCATGAACGGATGGCTCCTATTGTCCAATATGGTTTCCGAACCTACCCGATGGGGTCTTTCCGCGCTCCACGAACCCAGGTACAACCCGCACGGTCCCGAAGGGGACTGGCGCGGCGCCCGCCGCCCGATCACGAAAAACAGCCTCACGGCTCATAAAAACCATTGTCCATCAGACTTCCAAGGAAAAGCCCATGACCGCCATCGTCGACATTCTCGGCCGCGAGATCCTGGACAGCCGGGGCAACCCGACAGTGGAGGTCGATGTCATGCTGGAGGATGGCTCGCTTGGCCGCGCGGCCGTGCCTTCCGGCGCATCCACCGGCGCGCATGAGGCCAACGAACTGCGCGATGGGGACAAGAGCCGCTATCTCGGCAAAGGCGTGCTGAAGGCCGTCGAAGCCGTGAACGGCGAGCTTGCCGATGCGCTCACCGGTCTCGACGCTGAGGACCAGCGCGGCCTCGACACGGCCATGATCCAGCTCGACGGCACGGAGAACAAGGCCCGCCTTGGCGCCAACGCCATCCTCGGCGTGTCGATGGCGGCGGCCAAGGCTGCCGCGGAGGCGGCCGGCCTCCCGCTCTATCGCTACGTGGGCGGCGCTGCGGCCCATGTGCTCCCCGTTCCAATGATGAACATCGTCAACGGTGGCGCCCACGCCGACAACCCCATCGACATCCAGGAATTCATGATCATGCCGGTCTCGGCAGAGACGTGCGCGGATGCGATCCGGATTGGTGCGGAGATCTTCCATACGCTGAAGAAGGGCCTCAAGGACGCCGGCCATAATACGGGCATCGGCGACGAGGGCGGCTTCGCGCCGAACCTGAAGAGCGCCGACGAAGCCCTCGGCTTCATCATGAAGTCGATCGAGGCTGCAGGCTACAAGCCCGGCGACGACGTGATGCTCGCGCTCGATTGCGCCTCGACCGAATTCTACAAGAACGGCAAGTACGAGCTCGAAGGCGAGGGCAAGAGCCTCGATAGCGCCGGCATGACGCGCTATCTCGAAGACCTCGTCACACGCTTCCCGATCATCTCCATCGAAGATGGCATGGCCGAAGACGACTGGGAGGGCTGGAAAGCGCTCACCGATGCCATCGGCAAGAATGTCCAGCTCGTGGGCGACGACCTCTTCGTCACCAACACGACGCGTCTCTCGCGCGGCATCAAGGCCGCGACCGCCAACTCGATCCTGGTCAAGGTCAACCAGATCGGCACACTGACGGAGACGCTCGACGCGGTCTCGATGGCCCAGCGCGCGGGCTACACCGCCGTCATGTCCCACCGCTCGGGCGAGACGGAGGACGCGACGATTGCCGATCTCGCAGTGGCCACCAACTGCGGACAGATCAAGACCGGCTCGCTCTGCCGCTCGGATCGCCTCGCAAAGTACAACCAACTGATCCGCATCGAGGGCGAGCTTGGCGATGTCGCCCGCTATGCGGGCCGATCGATCCTGCGCGGTAGCCGGGCGGTTTAAGCGCACGTATAGAAATCACGGCACACGAGTAGAGGGCCGCGGGGATATGCTCCCGCGGCCCTTTGCTTTGGCGATGACGATGTCAATTTTTCCAATTCATGACGGCGCTTTACCTAGCCTTAAGAGTGCCGCGCCATACTCACCTCGTTCCCGGATCTCATAGTGCGTAACGACGAACACCCGTGCTGCGTCAGCCTTCATACGATCGGCGATCCAAGCTTCGGCAGGCATTGGTTTTGCTTCTCTGCCTCGGCTTAACGGCGTACTTCGCCCATCACACCTTGAAAGGCCGCCACGGTCTCGAGGCTCGAGAACGACTGCTCGAGCGCGAAAGCGCTCTTCAGTTCCAGCTTGAGAGCCTCGAGACCGTGCGCTCCAAACTGGAGCGCGATGTCGCGCTTCTGCGCCCCGACCTTCCCGACCCCGATTTCGTCGAAGAGATCGCCCGCGAGGTTCTGGGCTTTGCCCACCCCAGGGACAGCATTGTCGCGGAAAAGCCGCACGACGTGAGGTAGACGTCGGCCTCGGTCGCTCAGCGTCCCGTCCTGCCGTCAGGTTGCCACAGGTCTCCGCCAGACGTGCGCCGGCACCGCAAGTCCGCGGTCCCAAGTCCGTAGTCTATGGCGCCTGACGCGTATCAGGCACGGGGGCCTCACGCAAAGCTGGCTTCCGCCGGACGTTGTCGTGTAAATTTCGTGGCGCTATGGCAACGTGATGCGTGGGCAGCACACATGTCCAAAGCCCATTCCAGAACGGAGCGAGACACCAAGATGGCGGGGGTGCCCCCTGGTTCGGCGAGCATAGATAGCATCGCCTTTACGCCGGAGGAGGAAATCCAGGCCTACCGGACGATGCTGCTCATCCGCCGTTTCGAAGAAAAAGCCGGACAGCTCTACGCTCTCGAAGCGATCCATGGGCTCTGCCCTCTTTCCATCGGGCAGGAAGGCGCCATCGTCGGCCTCATGATGGCCGCGCGCGATACCGATCCTGTCATCACGAGCTATCGCACCCACGGCGTTCTCTTGGCCCGCGGCGTCGAGCCCCGCCGCGTCATGGCGGAGCTTCTCGGGCGGGAAGCGGGCGTGTCACGGGGCAAAGGCGGCTCCGTTCGCATGTTCGACCCCGAACACCGCTTCTATGGCGGTCACGGCTTTGCCGGCCTCAACGTCCCCGTGGGGGCCGGCCTTGCGTTCGCCTCCCGGTATCGAGGCGACGACGCCGTGACGCTATGCTTCTACGGCGATGGCGCGGCAGCCCGCGGACGTGTGTTCGAAGCCTACCGGTTCGCCGCCGACCGGAAGCTCCCGATCGTCTTCGTCGTCGACAACAACACCGCCAACCCAGGTGCCGGCATCGTGCTCGGTCCCGTGCCGTCCGCGATTGCCGAGAGCGGCACGCCCTTCGCGCTTCCCGGCGAGCAGGTCGACGGCATCGACGTTCGTCGTGCGCGAGCGGCCGCCCGCCGTGCCATCGCGCGTGCCCGTAGCGGCGAGGGCCCAACGCTTCTCGAAATGCTCACGTATCGCTACCGCGGCCATGGCGGGATGCCGGCGCGGCGTGGCGGTGCGGAAGCCCGCATTGAGGATGCAGATCCCGTCAGCAAGGCGCGCGCGCGCATTCTCGCCTCGGGCGTCCTCGCAGAAAGAGACATCAAAGCGCTCGAAAAAGAGGTGAGGGACGAGGTCACGGCCGCGAAGATGACAGCGCAGGCCGAGCCCGCGCCGTCGCCTGGCGAGCTTCTTTCATCGGTCGAGGCGTGAGGCATCCCATGCGCCAGCAGATCCTCATGCCGCCCATGACACCGACCATGACGGACGGCAGAATTGCGCGCTGGCACGTCTCCGAAGGCCAGCACGTCGCGGCAGGCGATGTGCTCGTCGAGATCGCGACTTCGACAGCGACACTCGAGCTCGAAGCGTCGAGCGAGGGCCGCGTCGAGCGCATCCTCGTGCCCGCAGGAACGGAAGGCGTGAAGGTCAATACGCCGATCGCCATCGTTTTTGCCGGGGTGTCGCGCCCGTTAGAAGACGCTCCGTCCGCAGCGCTCGGTTTCGCCAGCTTGGGAGCTTTGCCCCCTGACGAATCCGGGCGATCTCCCGCGCAAGGACGTGATCATGGGCTCGCTCCTGCACGCGGGACCACATATCGCGAGGCGCTGAGAGATGCGCTCGCCGAGGAGATGCACGCCGACGACAGCGTCTTTCTGATCGGCACCGACGTTGCGCAGAACCGTGGTGCGCCCAAGGTCGCGCAAGGGCTTCTCGACACGTTTGGCGAAAAGCGCGTGGTGAAGGTTGCCGCCCTCGAAGATGCGCTGTTCGGCGTGGCGCTCGGCGCAGCGATGGCAGGTTTGAAGCCCGTCGTCGAGATCGCTCATTGGGGTCGCGCACTCGAAGTCCTGACGCCGTATCTCGCGACGGCGGCTGAAGCGTTCTATCTCTCGGGTGGCGCACAAGCCGTTCCTCTCGTGATCCGCGGCCCGAACGGCTACGTGCCGGGAATGGCCGGACAGGACGCGCGCTGCGTCGCGGCCGATCTTGCACGCATCCCCGGCCTCAAGGTTGCACACCCGGCAACCGCGGCGTCCGCCAAGGCGCTCCTCCGCGCCGCGATCCAGCATCCCGGCCCCGTGGCCGTGCTGGAGCATGAGTTGCTCTATGCCATCCCGGATGCCACGGTCGATGATCCGTTCGATCCGGCACCCGGCAAGGCGCGCATTGTACGGAGCGGAACCGACGTGACGATTGCCGCCGCTGGCCGCGCGGTGCTGACGGCGCTCGAAGCCGCGAACGAATTGAGCCTCGATGGGATCGAGGCAGAGATCGTCGATCTGATGTGGGTGCGCCCCCTCGACCGTGAGACTGTATCGGCATCCGTTTCACGCACGGGCCGATTGGTGACGGTCGAAGACGGCGCGGGAGAGGGTGGCATCGGTGCCGAACTGATCGCTCACGTCGCAGCGAACCAGTTCCGCGCCTTGCGAAGCCCGCCGCGTCGGATCGCGGGCGCATCCGTTCCGATGCCCTACGCCGCCGAGCTTCAGGCCGTTGCCGTGCCGCGTGCTCAGGATGTTGCGCACGCCGTGAAGGGCCTGGTTCATCAGGGTTGAGCCCGGGAATCGGCGCGCGTCTTACTTTTGGTCGTTCAATTCGCCCGCGGTTCTGGATCCCGTGAGGACCCCGTTGTGGCTGCCACGCCACGGCAGCGCTATTTCCACAGATTCGCCTCTGTCAATTTCGTCCATACACCGACAAATTGGCCCCGCCTTCTTGTGACGTACGCGAACAAGACCGTAGACCAGAGCGATGGAGCGGCAACGTTTAGGCCGTCGATCATGGGGGGACACCATGCGGAAATCCGGAGCGACATTGATTACAGCCGCAGTCGTCGGGCTCGGCCTCGCGGGCTGCTCGGACAGCGGAATCCTTTCGAACCCGCTCACCACGCAGTCGATCAACACCGCTCAGGCGGTTCCCGCTGCAAACGCGGTCGATCCGTCGTGCCATGCGCTCGCCCAGCGCATCCAGGCTCTGCGCCAGGACGGCCTCACGGAGCGGCTGGAGAAAGCGTCCGTCGGAAAGTCTTCGACGGTGTCCGTCAAGCGCACCTCGCTCGGACAGGCGGCGGAACTGGACAAGGCCAACGCCGAGTTCCAGGCCAAGTGCGCAGCACCCGGCGTTCGCGTGCCGCAGCTCGCCGCGCAACAGGCCGCGCCTGCCGCACCCGTAGCGCCGCCGACAGCGAACGCGGCGCAGGTTGTGTCCGCTGCGACACCCTCGCCCGTGGCAACTCCGACACCCCCGGCCCAGCGCCACATCGCACCGCCGGTCATTCCGCAGTCGCGCCCGTAACACGCGCCTGAACAGGCTGGTGTCCCGACCGGATCGCCCGGACGGGACGGCGCGCGTGTATGGCTGTTGGTGGAAAGTGCTGCTCTCTGGCCACACTTTCGCGCGAATGCCTTGAGAGAAGCGCAGAGGGCTTCTACACTTCTGCTGAAAATCATAATTTGCCGGCGAATACTGTTTTAGAGGGCTTCTGATCCATGACAGCGACGGTGCGTGGCGGCGCATTTCGGTTGGCACTGCTGGGTGCCGTTGCGACGGCCGTCCTAGCCGCGGGCTGCGCGTCCGGCGGCAATCAGCAAGGCCCTGCGCGCAAGGCACTTGCGGCTGGCGAAACCTGCGGCTCCATCAAGCAGCAGCTCAACCGGCTCGACGCGAAGGGCGTGCCCTCCGTCATCCAGTCGCAGGCGGCAGGCCGGAAAGTCTCTGCCTCACAAAAGGCCGATGCGGATCTCTACAATCGTCTTCTCAACGATTATCTCGGCGCACAATGTCACGCTTGATGGTGTGCCACGCTTAGTAGCGTTGCACGCTTGAAGCACCGCCACGCATAAGACAGCGCCCAGGTCCGGGAGAGCTGTCTTTCGATATGACGACGTATGTCGGCCGTAAAAGATAGAGCCTGATCCCAATTCAATTGGACGCGGTCGCGCTCGAACAGGAGATGCATGGAGCAATTGCAACAATTCGCGGCCGATAATCCGCAGTGGGTCGTCATGGTCCTCAACGGACTGGTCGCCGGCTGGCTTGCAGGGCTCTTGCTCGGCGGCGGCGGTCTGATACGCAACTTGTTGGTCGGCCTCATCGGCGCCGTGGTCGGCGGAAGCCTCGCCAATGCCGGGCTTCTGACGTTGCCGTACGACTTCGATTCGGTCATTCCGTACGGCAATCAGATTGCGATCTCGACCATTGGCGCCATGCTTGTCGTGATCGTCGCCCGCTTCCTGGGCGGACGCTGACGCGCCGGACCGCAAAAACCCACCAGAACCGCTCAAATCGCGACCATTGTCCGCTTTAATCGCGGCCTCTTGCCCCCTAAGTTGAGCCGAGGCCCAGCGAGAGGATGCTGATGGTCACACTGATCGACATGCGGGGCGGACGCGCGCGCTCGTCACAGCGTCACCCCGAAAAAGCGCATCGCCCCGACAATCCGATGCCGCCGAAGCCGGCATGGATTCGCGTGCGCGCGCCCGGCTCCGAAGCCTTTCTTGCGACGCGTGCCATCGTGCGCGAGCACGGCCTCGCGACCGTGTGCGAGGAGGCGGGCTGTCCCAACATCGGCGAATGTTGGCAGCAGCGTCACGCCACCATGATGATCATGGGCGAGATTTGCACGCGCGCGTGCGCGTTCTGCAACGTGGCAACCGGCGTGCCACTTCCGCTTAACGCGGCCGAGCCGGTGAAAGTGGCAGATGCCGTCGAAGCGCTTGGCCTTCGCCACGTCGTCATTACGTCTGTCGATCGCGACGACCTCGCAGACGGAGGCGCCTCACACTTTGCAGATGTCATCGAGACGGTTCGCGCGCGTGCACCGGCCACCAGCATCGAGGTGCTGATCCCGGATTTTCTGCGCAAGGAACGCGCCCTCGAAAAAGTCGTCGCCGCCCGTCCCGACGTGCTCAATCACAATTTGGAAACGGTCCCCGGCCTCTACGTTCGCATTCGCCCCGGCGCGCGATACTTCCACTCGCTCCGCCTCTTGCAGCACGCAAAGGAATTGGATCCCGCAATCTTCACCAAGTCGGGCCTCATGGTGGGCTTGGGCGAAACGCGCGACGAGGTGCTGCAGGTGATGGACGATCTGCGCTCGGCGGACGTGGACTTCCTGACCATCGGCCAGTATCTCGCGCCGTCGCCGAAGCATGCCGAGGTCAAGCGCTACGTTCCGCCCGACGAGTTCGACGACCTGCGCCGCATCGCGCTCGCGAAAGGCTTCCATGTGGTCGCATCGAGCCCGCTCACGCGTTCGTCCTATCATGCGGACGAGGATTTCCAACGTCTCAAGGCCGCGCGTCTCGCAGGCTCCGGGATCACATCACGATAAGGACCCACACCACGTGCCGCGCTTCAATACCGTCCGGCGTGTTGCCTTCACGCCAGAGCAAATGTTCGCTGTCGTCGCCGACGTCGAGCGCTATCCGGAATTCCTGCCGCTCGTCGAAGGGCTCACCGTCCTCGAACGCAAGGAGACGCCGGAGGGAAGCGAGCTTACTGCCACCATGACGGTCGGCTATAAGGCCATTACCGAGCGGTTCACGACGCGCGTCGAGCTTCTTCCGAAGATTGGCGAAGTTCGCGTGCGCCATCTCAACGGCCCGTTCAGTCATCTCGAAAACGACTGGCGGTTTGTTGCCGCGAACGGGGGCTCGGATGTCCATTTCACCATCGACTATGCGTTCAGCTCGACCATGCTGTCGCTGATTGTCGGTGCCGCATTCGAGAAGGCCGTAAAGAGTTACACGGAAGCCTTCGAGGCCCGCGCCCGAACGCTTTATGCAGTCTAGCTCCCGAAAAATGCCTGACTCCTCCCTTAAGCATCGTTCAAGATGGGCTCTGGAGGGGAAAGAGAATGAAGATCGTCCACTGCTGCGCGCTCATCGCCGCTCTCGCCGTCCCCGCACTCGCACAGGGCGCTCCTTTGGAGCCGCCTGCAGATTTCGACGCAGCGGCATGGCAGACGGAATGGGATGCGCACGATACAGACAGCGACGGCCGGTTGAGCCGCGAGGAAGCGATTGCAGGCAACCCGAGCGTCGCTGAAATCTTCGATGAGATCGACGCGAACGGCGACGGCTACATCTCGCCGGAGGAAGACAAAGCCATGCTCTGGCGGGCTCAGCAGAAAGACGCCCGGTCCGACGAGTAGGTACTAAGGGACGGCCTTGTCGCGATTGCGCACCGTCGCCAATCCACCAACGCTCGAGAGCCCTTTCGTGCGCGTCAGCTTGGCGGAATAGAGATCCGCGTCCGTGAGATCCGCCCCCGTAATGTCGGTGTCCGTCAGGTCCGCGTGCGCGAGGTCGGCGTGCTTGAGCACGGCGTTGCGAAGCTTTGCACCTTTGAGGTTGGCAAATCGCAGAGAGACATGGGTGAGGTTTGCGCCCGAGAGGTCGGCGCCGGACAGGTCCGCGCCGTCCAGCCGCGTCCGCCATTGCATCTCGATGAAACCCGTATTGCCGAACGGCGCGAGCGAGGCGCCGATGAGCTTCGCATTCGAAAAGTTGCCGCCGTTAAATTGCCCGAACACCTTGGACCGGCTGAGATCCGCCCCCGCAAAACTCGGCGCTTCGCCGGGCGTGTAATCAAAACCGGAACGGGTGTTCGGCCGCAGCAGGCTCGCGCCCGAAAGCTGCGCACCGTCGAAGCGTGTCCGAATGATCAGCGCACGGTCGAGGCGTGCGGCGGTGAGGTCGGCGCCGCTCAGATCTGCGCCTGAGAGATCCGCACCGAAGAGATCGCACTTCGCCAGTCGGGCCTTTTTGAACGCGAGCCCGGCAAGATCGAGGCCGCTGAAATCTCTGCCGCTGAAGTCGACGGGAGAGGCCGCGGCATCCGCCTGATAGAGCTGCTGTGTGATCTGCCGCGCCGTCATGTCGGCAGCCAAAGCAGGGAAAGCGGTGGCCGAGAACGCCATCAGCGCAACGGCGAACGAATACAGCAAACGGAGCGGATGAAGCACGGCGCTGCCCTTTCTCTCAGCCTCTCAGGCTGTAAGTGATGCGCTCTCTGCGCCCCCAGTCCTGCCGATGCTTACGACGGCGGCGCTTAACTGGTTCCCTGAGACGCCATGGAGGGGCTACCCTCTGTGCGCCCCAAACGCCTATCCGCCAAACGATTGCCGCAGCAGGGCGAGGGCTTCTGCAACCGTCTTTTCGCGAATGTCCGACCGCGTCCGGTCCTCGCCGAGCCGTAACTCGCGCGTTTGCGTGGGCCGCCCGCGAAATGCGTGGCCGAGATAGACGAGCCCCACCGGCTTATCGGGTGTCCCGCCCGTCGGGCCGGCGATGCCTGTGACCGAGAGCGTGATATCCGCCGCCGAGCAACGGAGCGCGCCATTCGCCATGGCGGCCGCCGTCTCTGCGCTTACGGCGCCATGCCGGAGCAGGATGTCGAGATCCACGCCGAGCTGGCCGATTTTCGCGGCGTTGGTGTAGGTGACGAAACCGCGTTCGAAGACATCGGACGCGCCCGCCACTTCCGTAAATAGAGCGGCGAGGAGCCCGCCCGTACAACTCTCGGCGGTCGCGAGCTTGAAGCCCCGCTCCCGAAGGTTCGAAAGAAGCCGCTGCGCTTCAGGAACGAGATCGGGAAGAACCATGCCAGCCGCTCCGCACAAAGCCGAAATGCTTGAGGGCGCACCCTGCGGCGCGCCCTCGAAGACATAAACGAGATTATGGGAGCCGTCAGTCGGCGATCAGCTTCTCCGCCGTGCGGAGCAGATCGTCGAGCTTGGAGCGCGTGTCCACGCCCATGACGGACACAGCACGCGCCTGCGCGCTCTGCCAGACGGGGTAGGCGTCCTTGAGCGTGATCTGACCCTTCGCCGTCAGGTGAAGGCCGCGACCACGCCGGCCTGCCGGCGGATCCATGATGATGAGGCCCAGCGCCAGCAGGCGCTTCAGGTTGCGAGAAAGGGTGGACTTCTCGATGTCGAGTTCGTGGCCGATTTCCACCGCCGTGATGCCGTCGCGTGATGCGAGCTGGGCAAGCAGCGTGTACTGGCTGGCCGTGATGCCGAGCGGGCGCATGGCATCGTCGTAAAGACGCGTGATGATGCGCGAAAGCTGGCGCACGCGGGTTGCGAGACAGGTTGCCGACGTCGTTTCGGCAATCTCGGAGATGTTGGCCGTGGAGGCGTGGTCCGTCACCGGACGCTCGAGCGTGTGGGTCATCAGGTTCATGGACGTGGCCCCTGGTAAAGCTTAGTGCATCGCTTGTTGCATCGCTTTTGGCATACAACCACCTAGGCTTTTGATGCCGCGATTCTGGGAGGGGGGTCAACGCGAACCCGGCCCCGCTCTGAGGAAAAGCCCATTGCGGTGCGTCATGTGCGATGCGTCATCTCAGGCTGGCACGACCACCGTCGCCGAGGCCATTGCCGCAAGGCCTTCGCCGCGTCCTGTGAAGCCGAGCCGTTCGGTTGTGGTCGCCTTGACGCTGACGCGTGCCACGTCGAGCCCGAGAATTTCCGCCACGCGGTTGCGAATGGCATCGCGATGCGGGCCGATGCGCGGCGCCTCGCACAGGATCGTGAGGTCGACGTTGACGATGCGTCCGCCGCGAGCCGCCACGCGTTGGGCCGCATCCGCGAGAAAGAGGTGCGAGGCCGCGCCCTTCCATTTGGGATCGGTCGGCGGAAAATGCTGGCCGATGTCGCCGTCGCCGATCGCCCCCAGCAGTGCATCCGTCAGCGCATGCAGGGGGGCGTCGCCGTCCGAATGGGCCGAGAGCCCCTTGTCGTGGGGGATACGCACGCCGCCGACCCAGACGTGATCGCCTTCGCAGAAGGCATGAACGTCGAAACCGGTGCCTGTTCTGGTCTCCAAAACGGGCTGGGCCGACCGAAGCAGATCCTCGGCCATCGCCAAATCCTCCTGCGTAGTGATCTTGAAGTTCTTTCGCGGGCTCGCCACGAGGGCTACGCGAAGGCCGGTCCATTCCGCGAGCGCTGCGTCGTCCGTGAAGTCATGGCGTCCCTCGGCCGCGGCGCGCGTGTGCGCGGCGAGGATTGGGGCGAAGCGGAAGCCTTGCGGCGTCTGCGCCTGCCACAGCCCATCGCGCGGGGGCGTCTCCGTGACGGTGCCATCCCCGTGCGCCCGCTTCAGCGTGTCGGCCACCGGCTGAGCGGCAAGGGCCCCCTCGTGATCGCGGAGCGCGTCGAGCACGCCCTGGATCGTCTCTGCGGCCACGAAGGGCCGGGCGGCGTCGTGGATCAGCACATGCTCCGGCGCATCGGCCGAGAGAGCTTCAAGCCCGAGACGCACCGAGTCCTGCCGCGTCGCTCCGCCGATCACAGGCGGAAGAAGGCGATCCGGCGCCAGCCGGGCGCAGTCTGCGTAAAGATCCGCGTCGTCGGGATGAATGACGATGGCAATGCGTTGGATGGCAGGGACCGCCTGAAAGGCCGCAATCGCGTGCGCCAGCACCGGCCGGCCTGCAAGGAGCGCATATTGCTTGGGCGAGAGACCCGCGCGGCCGGCGCGGGACCCCCGTCCGGCGGCAACGATCAAGGCGGCTGCTGTCACGATAGGCTTCCAGGCTGAGCTGCAGTTGCCTGGGACTTAGCCGTGGCGCGGCAATTGGGCAATCGCCAGCCGGCGCTTCGCGCTTGCGCGGGCGGGACGCCCGACATATTGTGCCTAAATCAAAGGCACAGAAATCAGGTGCCCAACTTATAGGCAAGAAGAGATCGTTCGCCTGTGACGCGACTCAAAATCGGCTCACAACCCATTGCCAACAATGTCTTTCTCGCCCCCATGACCGGCGTGAGCGACCTGCCGTTCCGCCGCTTGGCTCATGCCCACGGAGCAGGACTCGTCGTTTCCGAAATGGTGGCAAGCGCTGAGTTGGTCGCGAGCCGCAGCGATGTGCTGAAGCGCGCAGAAGGGGAGGGGCTTGCGCCTTTTGTCATACAACTCGTGGGCTGCGAGCCGCGTTGGATGGGCGAGGGTGCGCGCATCGCCGAAGCCAAAGGCGCGGACATCGTCGACATCAACATGGGTTGCCCCTCCCGTGAGGTGACGGGCAAGGCCTCGGGCTCGGCCCTGATGCGCGATCTCGACCACGCGCTCGCGCTGATCGAGGCGGTGGTGAGCGCCGTCACCGTGCCTGTCACGCTCAAGATGCGGCTCGGATGGGATGATCGTTCGCGCAACGCGCCGGAACTCGCGCGGCGTGCCGAGGCTGCCGGCATTCAGCTCCTCACGGTGCACGGGCGCACGCGCCAGCAGTTCTTCAAGGGCGAGGCCGATTGGTCCGCCGTTCGCGCTGTCAAGGAGGCCGTTTCGATCCCGGTGATCGTGAACGGCGACATCACGAGCGTTGCGGACGCACGGACGGCGCTCGCGGACTCCGGCGCCGACGGCGTCATGATCGGGCGCGGCGCCTATGGCGCGCCTTGGCTGCCGGGCCAGATCGCAGCCGCACTTGCCGATGGCGCGCTTGAAACGACCGCGCTGCCGCTTGCCGAGCAGGCCCGCATCGCGCGCGGCCACGTTGAAGCGATGCTCGGCCACTACGGCGAATTCCTGGGCCTTCGAAACGCCCGCAAACATATCGGCTGGTATCTGGAGACGAGCGGGCATCGCATGGAAACGCTCAAGGCCTGGCGCCGGCGCCTGTGTACGGAGGACGACGCAGTGCGCGCGCTCGAGCTTCTCGATGCGTTCTACAGCGACCAATCCGATGCGGATGTGCTGGAGAACGCGGCGTGAGCAAGAAATTGGCCGAGCTTAGTCCAGCAGCCCCTGCCCGCAAGCCGGCGCTCGATCACGAGTTGCTCTTGGGTTCGCTGCCCCACCCCATCCTGGTCGTCGGCGAGGGCAACCAGATTGTTTACGTGAACGCTGCGGCTGAAGCGTTCCTCTCCATGAGCACGGCGCTGCTGCTCCGTCTGCGCCTCGACGACGTGATGGCGTTCGGGTGTCCGCTTCTCTCGCTGGTCGATCAGGTGCGCGAAAGCGGATCGACGGTCAACGAGTATGGCATCGAGCTTGGCAGTCCGAAGTTTCCGAGCCCGAGGCTGGTCGATGTCTTCTCCGGCCCCATCAGCGAGGCCGAATCTCTCATCGTCGTGATGCTTCAGCAGCGCACCATGGCGCATATGATCGAACGGCAGTTGACCCACAGAGCCGCGGCCCGCTCCGTATCGGGCATGGCTTCGGTCCTGGCGCACGAGATCAAGAACCCGCTGTCGGGCATCAAGGGCGCAGCCCAGCTTCTTGAGCAGAGCCTGTCGGACGAGGACCGCGTTCTGTCGCAGCTTATTTGCTCCGAGACGGAGCGTATCCGCAACCTTGTCGACCGCATGGAGGTATTCGGAGACGAGCGCCCGCTGGCCAAGGAGCCGGTCAATATCCATGACGTGCTGAACCACGTGCGTCGGCTCGCCGAATCCGGCTTCGCGCGCGGCGTGCGCTTCATCGAAGATTACGATCCGTCGCTCCCCCCCGTGCCCGGAAATCGCGACAAGCTCGTGCAGGCGTTCCTCAACCTCATCAAGAACGCGGCAGAAGCGCTCGGAGAGGGTAACAGCGAGGGACGCATCGTCATGCAGACGTCGTTCCGTCCCGGCGTCCGTCTCTCCGTGCCCGGCACGGATGCGCGCATCAGCCTGCCGCTGATGATCCAGATCGAGGACAACGGGAGCGGCGTGCCCGACCATCTGCGTCCGCATCTTTTCGATCCCTTCGTCACCACCAAGCACAACGGCACCGGCCTCGGCCTCGCCCTCGTTGCCAAGATCATCGGCGATCACGGCGGCATCATCGAGTGCGACAGCGAGGCCAATCGCACGATGTTTCGCGTCCTCCTGCCCATGCAGGACCGCTCCCATTACGACGGCCGCTCCGTTCTGCACCGGCCCGTCCCCGCCAACGACAGGAGAGCATGACGCCCATGGCTCGCGGCACAATCCTCATCGCCGACGACGACACCGCCATTCGCACGGTGCTCAATCAGGCACTCGCGCGCGCTGGGTACGCGCCACGCGCAACCGGCAACGCCGCGACCCTCTGGCGCTGGGTCAGTCAGGGCGAGGGCGACGTGGTGATCACCGACGTCGTGATGCCCGACGAAAACGCGTTCGACCTCATCCCGCGCATCAAGAAAGTGCGCCCGGAACTGCCGATCATCGTCATGAGCGCGCAGAACACGCTGATGACGGCACTCACCGCAGCCGAGAAGGGTGCCTACGAATATCTGCCGAAGCCATTCGATCTCTCCGAAGTCGTCTCCGTCGTCGCGCGCGCGCTCGCAGGTCAGGGCCGGCGCCCGCGCGCAGCGACGAGCGATATGGAAAGCGAGGAACTGCCGCTGATCGGCCGCTCGCCCGCCATGCAGGAGATCTACCGCGCGCTGGCCCGCCTCACGCAGACTGATCTCACGGTGATGATCCAGGGCGAGAGCGGCACCGGCAAAGAGCTGGTGGCGCGCGTGCTGCACGACTACGGCAAGCGTCGCCAAGGGCCCTTCGTCGCCATCAACATGGCCGCGATCCCGCGCGAGCTGATCGAAAGCGAGCTCTTCGGCCACGAGAAGGGCGCCTTCACCGGCGCGCAGGCGCGTGCAATCGGCCGCTTCGAGCAGGCCGAGGGCGGCACGCTCTTTCTGGACGAGATCGGCGACATGCCGCTGGAAGCGCAGACGCGCCTGCTTCGTGTGCTCCAGCAAGGCGAATACACGACCGTCGGCGGGCGCACACCGATCAAGACCAACGTCCGCATCGTCGCGGCCACCCATCGCGACCTTAGGAGCCAGATCCAACAGGGCCTCTTCCGCGAGGATCTTTACTACCGCCTCAATGTCGTGCCGCTGCGCTTGCCGCCGCTGCGTGAGCGCGTGGAGGACATCGGCGATCTCGTGCGCCACTTCCTGCGCCAGGCCGCGCGGGAAGGCCTGGGCCAGAAGTCCATCGAAACGAGCGCCATCGAGCGCCTCAAGGCGCATCCCTGGCCGGGCAACGTGCGCGAGCTGGAAAACTTCGTCCGCCGTGTCGGCGCGCTCTATACGCAAGACACGCTGACCCAGCAGATCATCGATCAGGAGTTGGCCGAGGCGCTCCCTCAGCGCAGTACGACGGCAGAATCCGAACCCAAGGATTTCTCGGAGCTCGTAGAGCGCCACCTCACGCAATACTTTGCGAGCTTCGGCAAGGAGCTGCCCCCTCCCGGCCTCTACGACCGGGTGATCCGCCAGGTGGAATATCCGTTGCTGTCGGCAGCGCTCGCAGCCACCCGCGGCAACCAGATCCGCGCGGCCGAGCTCCTCGGCCTCAATCGCAACACGCTCCGGAGCCGTATCAAGGCGCTCGACATCCGCGTTTTCCGCAGTCCCGTAAGCTAGGCACCGAACGGGCGTTCTCCGCCCTGCAACACGACTTGTGCGGCCGGGTGCGCAAACGGCGTTACATTCCCGCAATCCCACGTGGCAACGCTGCACAGTGGATGGCGATGTCGCACCGTTGCGTCGCAAGAATGTCACAGTTAGGGTGTCTCAATTACCCCCTGAACAGTGTGCGCTCTGCTGTAGCGCTCCTCGACGTTGCGAAGAAACCGCGCCGCTCACGAAATCCGTGCTCGGAGAGTGACACGCGTGGGAATACCCGGACAACGCCACTCGGATTTCTTGGGTCAAGGACGGAAGACAAATGGCCGGAACGGGCAACCCTGAGAAAGCTGCGTGGACGGGCACCGCCGCCTCGCCATTGGACTTGACCGACCGCGCGTTCTGGACCGGCCTCGTTATCGTCATCCTTTCGATCATCGCAGCGCTCGCCACGTATTTGATCCTGACCGGCCTCACGCCGATCGCACCGCGTGACGAGGTCGTCGTCGGTGCGCTGGCTCTGAACGTCTTGCTCATCGCGGCGATGATCGTTGTTATCGCCTGGCAGGGCTATGGCATGTGGCGCGCCTGGCGCGCGAAGCTTGCCGGCGCCCGGCTTCATGTCCGCATCGTGTTGCTGTTCTCGATCATCGCGGCGCTTCCGGCTGTCGTCCTTGCCGCGGCCGCCACGACGACGTTCTCCCGTTCGCTCGACAGTTGGTTCTCTACGCGCACACGCGCGATCATCGACAACTCGATGGAAGTCGCGCAGGCATACGTCGACGAGCACAGACAACTCATCCGCACCGACCTCGTAAACATGGTGCGCGACATCGACGCCTCGGCTGACAATATTCCCGGCGACACGGAGGCCTTCCGCCAGCACGTGATGGCCCAGGCCGCACTGCGTGATCTGCAGACAGCCTATGTGTTCGACGGCGAGGGCAATCCCGTCGTCAAAGCGCTCGAAAACGACGCCATGCCGCTCGCGCCCGTGCCTATTTTCTATTTGAGGCAGGCCGACACCGGCCAAGTCGCGATGTTCACGCCGACAGGAACCGCGCAGGTCGCGGCCATCGCCAAGCTCAATCGCTACGACGACCGCTTCCTTTACGTGACGCGCACGCTGAGCCCCAAGGTGATGGGTCACCTGACGGAGACAGCCGAGACCGTCGACGAATACAACCAGTTGCGGCGCGCGCGCGGCGGGCTCAGGCTCGCGCACGCACTGATCTACACGATGATTTCGATGACCGCGCTGCTGGCGGCCATCTGGGTGGGTCTCTGGTTCGCGGGCCGCTTCGTTGCCCCGATCCGCCGCCTGATCGCGGCAGCCCAGCAGGTCTCTCAGGGCAATCTCGCGGTGGAGCTGCCGGAGCGGCGCGGGGAGGGCGACCTCAGACGCCTCTCCAACACGTTCAACACCATGACGCGCGAAATCAAGAGCCAGCGCGACGCGCTCGTCACCGCCAACGAGCAATTGCTCGACCGCCGCCGCTTCATGGAAGCTGTCCTCTCGGGTGTATCCGCAGGCGTCATCGGTCTCGACAGCCATGACCGCATCACGCTGGTGAGCCGCGCCGCCGAGCAACTGCTCGCGACGACGGAAGCCGAACTTGTGAACAAGAAGCTCGTCGACGTGCTGCCGATGCTGGCGCCCGCGCTCGAACGGCGCGAGGAGCCGGGATCGAAATCGCGCGGCGCCTACGAGATGGCCGTCACCATCGGCGAGGAGGAGCGCATCTTCGCGGTCCGCGTCACGCGCGAGAAGGAGGGGCCGGGTGAGGTCGGATCGGTCGTGACGTTCGACGACATCACCGAGCTCGTGTCCGCGCAGCGCACGTCCGCCTGGGCCGATGTTGCGCGCCGTATCGCCCACGAGATCAAAAACCCGCTGACGCCCATCATTCTCTCGGCCGAGCGCATTCGCCGCAAATACGGCCGCGTGATCACCGAGGATCGCGAGACGTTCGACAAGCTGACCGCGACGATTGAGCGGCAAGCCGGCGACATCAAGACGATGGTCGACGAGTTTGCGTCGTTCGCGCGCATTCCGAAGCCCGTCATGGAGCAGGGCGATCTGCGTGATGCCGTGCAGGACCCGGTGATTCTGTTCCGCGAAAGTCACGGCAACGTCATCTACACGCTCAAGATGCCGGACGCGCCGCTGCATGGCTCGTTCGACCGACGTCTCCTGACGCAAGCGCTGACCAATCTCGTCAAGAACGCGACAGAGGCGGTGGAGAGCGCGGCCGAAACCGAACCGGGGCGCGAAGGACGCGTCGAGGTGGAGCTTCGCCGCGACTCCGAGCGCATCGCGATTTCCGTGACCGACAACGGCCCCGGATTGCCGAAGCACAACCGCGCGCGCCTCCTTGAGCCCTATGTCACGACGAAAGGACACAAGGGCACGGGATTGGGCCTCGCCATCGTTCAAAAGATCATCGACCAGCATGACGGCACGTTGATCTTCGAAGACGCCGAGCCTGCGCCCGGCCGCCCCACGGGCGCCTGCGTCACGCTTTCGCTTCCGCTTTCGATCCTCACCGATACGGCGAAACCGGGCGAGGCCACGGACGACACACCGAAGCGTGCCGCAAGCGGCCGCGACGTTTGACACGAAACATAGATTGCAAAGAACACGACGGATCCTTGAGGAGTTTGAGAGATGGCTGCAGACATCCTGATCGTCGATGACGAGGCCGACATTCGCGAGCTCGTATCGGGCATCCTGGAAGACGAGGGACACCGCACGCGGCTTGCCCGCGACAGCGACGAGGCGCTCCGCATCATCGAGGAGCGCCGGCCGCAACTCGTCATCCTGGACATCTGGCTACAGGGCAGTCGCCTCGACGGCCTCGAAGTGCTCTCCGTCATCAAACGCACCTATCCCGAGCTGCCCGTCGTCATCATTTCCGGCCACGGCAACGTCGAGACGGCTGTCACCGCGATTAAGCGCGGCGCATACGACTACATCGAGAAGCCCTTCAAGGCCGATCGCCTCGTGCTCGTCACGCTCCGCGCGCTCGAAGCATCATCCCTTAAGCGGGAAGTGCGCGAGCTCAAGGAGCGGTCTACCGTCTCAGCCGAGATGATCGGCAAATCTCCCGCCATCAATCAGTTGAAAGGCGCCATCGATCGCCTTGCGCCCACCAACAGCCGCATCCTGATCCGCGGCGCGTCCGGTGCGGGCAAGGAGCTGGCCGCGCGCCTGCTCCATCAGAAATCGCACCGCGCGGACGGCCCCTTTATCGTGCTCAACGCGGCATCCATGGCACCCGACCGCGTTGAGGAGGAACTGTTCGGCACCGAAGATCGCTCGGGCGGTCCGCGCAAGGTCGGCGCACTCGAAGAAGCGCACGGCGGCACGCTCTACATCGACGAAGTGGCCGACATGCCGATCGAGACGCAGGGCAAGGTGCTGCGTGTTCTCGTCGAGCAGAAGTTCCAGCGCATCGGAGGTGCGCAGAAGGTGTCGGTCGATGTCCGCATCGTCTCATCGACGAGCCGCGATCTCGAACGCGACATGAGCGAGGGCCGCTTCCGCGAGGATCTCTATCACCGGCTCAACGTGGTGCCGCTGCGCGTGCCGGGCTTGGCCGAGCGCCGCGAGGACATCCCCGATCTCATCCAGTATTTCGTGAGCCAGCTCTCGCACGCTTCTGGCCTCGCGCCACGCCGTATCGGCGAGGACGCCATCGCCGTGCTCCAAGCGCACGACTGGCCGGGCAACGTCCGCGAGCTCAGGAACAACATCGAGCGCCTGATGATCCTCGCCGGCGGCGATCCCTCGACCGTCATCACCGCCGATATGCTTCCCGACGAGATCGGCTCGAACGTGCCGCTGCCCGTCAACGGCGGCGCCGAGCATCTCATGAGCTTGCCGCTTCGCGAGGCGCGCGAGATCTTCGAGCGCGAATATCTGCTGGCGCAGATCAACCGTTTCGGCGGCAACATCTCACGCACGGCCGAGTTCGTCGGCATGGAGCGCTCGGCGCTTCACCGCAAGCTGCGCGCGCTCGGCGTCTCGTCGGATCAGCGCGGCAGCGAACTGAAGATCGGCTGACCGGGCAAAGTTCAGAGACGGGTGCGGGGGAACCATGACGCGGGTCGTCTACGTCAACGGGCGCTATCTGCCCTATGCCCAAGCGGGCGTCCACGTCGAGGACCGCGGCCTGCAGTTCGCCGACGCCATCTACGAGGTGTGCGAGGTGAGGGAAGGCGCGCTCGTCGACCGGACGCGCCACATGGAGCGCCTCGAACGCTCGCTCAGCGAACTTGGCATCCGCCAGCCGATGTCACGCGCGGCCCTTTCGATCGTGCTCACGGAGACGGTCAGGCGCAACCGCGTGAAGACCGGCCTCGTTTATCTCCAGATCACGCGCGGCGCGGCGCCCCGCGACTTCCCGTTTCCGCGCGCCGACGTCACGCCGACCGTCATCTGCCTCGCACGCAGCCTCGACGGCGCAGCGCGCGAGGCGCGGGCAAGCGCCGGTATCGCCGTCGAGACCATGCCGGACACCCGCTGGGCAAGGTGCGACATCAAGACCGTCATGCTGCTGCCGGCCGTCCTCGCCAAGGAAGCGGCCGCAAAGGCCGGATCGCAGGAGGCCTGGTTCGTCGATCGTGACGGCTTCGTGACAGAAGGTGCGTCCAGCAACGCGTGGATCGTCGCCCAGGACGGCACGCTGATCACCCGCGCCCTCGGCTCCGAGCTGCTCCCGGGCGTGACGCGCAGAACACTTCTGGACTTATTGAGTCGGGAAAAAATCCCATTAATTGAACGTCCGTTTCGGGTAGATGAGGCAATGGCCGCGCGCGAGGCGTTTGTGACGTCTGCCTTCGGTCTCGTGATGCCGGTTGTACGGATCAATGGAGTTGCCATCGCTGACGGACATCCTGGAGATTTGACGCGTCGGCTGCGCTCAAACTTTCATCAGGTTGCCGAACTTTGTCACTGAGTACGGATCTTGGCCATTCTTGCAGTTGTCGGCGGGGGATAGCGCGCCTATTGTCTCGTCATCCAGCTATGTTAGCTGCTTCTAAATCGCGGATTGCTCGGCACGTTCGCGGCGGCTTTTTGATTACGACGGCGCCTGTGACCGTCGCCCAAGTTCAAAGTCCAGGAAGAGGCTAAAAAAAAGAGGCAACGACCTATGGCCGCAGATCGCGCTCAGAACCTCCAGGACACCTTCCTCAATCACGTACGTAAAAGCAAAACGCCCCTCACGATTTTTCTCGTCAACGGCGTCAAGCTTCAAGGCATCGTGACCTGGTTCGATAATTTTTGTGTGCTCCTTCGCAGAGACGGACACTCGCAGCTGGTTTATAAGCATGCGATCTCGACCATCATGCCGGGTGCGCCGGTCCATTTGATGGAAGCGGAGTCCGACGGACAGTAAGGGTAGGCGTCCGATAGACGACCACAGCACGAAGCCGGGCAAGAACCCGGCCCGCGAAGACGCGAAGAAACAGAGATCCGTTGACGACGAGGCGATGCGCGCCCTGGTGCTCGTGCCGGTGCTGACGCGCGCCCGCGCGGCAGGAGAGGACGCGCCGCGTAGCGCGCAGCGTGTCTCGCTTCATTCTCCGGAAGACCGGCTCGCCGAATCGACGGGCCTCGCCGAAGCGATCGATCTGGACGTTGTGGAGGCTCGTCTCGTCTCCGTTCCTCAACCGCGTCCGGCGACGCTGTTCGGCTCGGGCAAGGTTGAGGAGATCGCAGACCTCGTCAAAGAAGAGGCGGCGGGTCTCGTCATCGTCGACCACACCATCAGCCCAGTTCAGCAGCGCAATCTCGAACGCGCGTGGAATGCGAAGGTGCTCGACCGCACGGGCCTCATTCTCGAAATTTTCGGCCGGCGCGCCCGCACGCGCGAAGGCCGCCTTCAGGTCGAACTTGCGCACCTCACGTATCAGAAGGGCCGCCTCGTGCGCGCCTGGACCCATCTCGAACGCCAGCGCGGCGGACGGGGCTTCCTCGGTGGCCCGGGCGAAGCCCAGATCGAGCTCGACAGACGTATGCTGGATGAGCGCATCATCGCCATCCGCCGTGAGCTTGAAGGCGTGGTTCGCACGCGCGAGCTTCACCGCAAGGGCCGGCGCAAGGTGCCGTATCCGGTCGTCGCCATCGTGGGCTACACCAACGCCGGCAAATCCACGCTCTTCAATCGCCTGACGCAAGCGGGCGTGATGGCGATGGATCAGGTATTCGCAACCCTCGATCCAACCATGCGCGAGGTGCGCCTCGGCTCCGGCCGGCGCATCATCCTGTCGGACACTGTAGGCTTCATCTCCGACCTGCCGACACAACTCGTCGCCGCGTTCCGCGCGACGCTCGAAGAGGTGATTGGCGCAGATCTCGTGCTCCACGTGCGGGACATCGCTCATAGCGAGACGGAAGCACAAGCCGTGGATGTCGAGCATGTCCTGCGCGATCTCGGTGTCGATACCGACGCAGCCGACGGACCTATCCTGGAAGTGTGGAACAAGGTCGATCTCCTCTCGCCGGTCACGCGGGAGGAAGCGCAAGCCGCTGCCCGATTCCGGTCTCACAAGCCTGTTTTGATTTCGGCCGTGAGCGGAGATGGCCTTGATCGTCTGCTTGCCCGCATCGACGCACGTCTCGGCGTAGCGGATGAGATTGTACGTGTCGCGATCCCGGCCAGCGAAGGCCGTCTCATGGCGTGGTTGCACGAGAACGCCGAGGTGATTGCCCGCGAGACGCAGGATGATGGAACGCTTGACGTGCGTGTGCGTATTGCCTCGGAAAAGAAACAGCGCTTGCTGAACGCTCTTGAGCGCGCAGGCCTCGCGCCCCACGTATAAGGCACGCGGCACGTCTCACGTCCGCCTGCCCTCCGGAGGAGGTCATGGATGGTGACACGTGAGACCCGATGCTGCGTGGTGGGCGGTGGACCGGCCGGCCTGATGACGGGGTACCTGCTGGCGCGCGCGGGCGTCGATGTCGTCATTCTCGAAAAACACGGCGATTTTCTCCGCGACTTTCGCGGCGACACGGTCCATCCCTCGACGCTCGACATCATGGATCAACTCGGTCTGCTCGATCGCTTTCTCACACTGCCGCATCAAAAAGTATCGCGCCTCTCTGCGCAGTTCGGCGATGAAAAGGTGAGCATCGCCGATTTCTCGCATCTTCCCGTACGCGAGAACTACATCGCGCTGATGCCTCAATGGGACTTTCTCAACTTTCTCGCGGAGCAGGGGGAGCGCTATCCTGGGTTTCGCCTCATCATGGAGACGGAAGCCACAGGCCTTATCGAGAAAAACGGCACGGTGGTCGGCGTCCGCACGAAAGGCCCGGGAGAGACGGAAGGCGAGGTCCGTGCCGATCTTGTGATCGGAGCGGACGGCCGTGGTTCGCGCTTACGCGAAGACGCGGGGCTCGAAACGCTGGATGCGGGCGCGCCCATGGATGCGCTCTGGTTTCGCCTGCCGCATATGCCCTCGGACAGCGAGGATACGATGGGCCGCTTCGGCGCGGGCACGCTTCTCGTGCTGCTCTATCGCGGAGACTACTGGCAATGCGCCTACGTCATCCCGAAAGGCGAGTTCGCAAGTCTGAAAGCGCGTGGCCTCGAAGGCTTCCGAAACGCGATCGCGGCCGCGTCGCCGTTCGAAGCCGAACGCATGAATGCGATTCGCACCTGGGACGACGTGAACCTGCTCACCGTGCGCGTGGATCGCCTGAAGCAATGGTATCGCCCGGGTTTCCTCGCGATTGGCGACGCGGCTCACGCGATGAGCCCCATCGGCGGCGTCGGCGTGAACCTCGCCGTGCAGGATGCCGTCGCCGCAGCCAACAGGCTCGCACGTCCGCTCGATGCGCGCGCCGTCACGCTTGAGGATCTTCGTGCCGTGCAGCGCCGCCGCGAATTCCCCACGCGCGTCACGCAAAGGCTTCAGCTCGTCATGCAGAACCGGATCGTGGCCCCGACGTTGCGTACGCGGGAGGCGCCTAAGCCGCCGCTGCCCGTGCGCCTCATGCAGCGGTGTCCATTTCTTCAACGCATTCCAGCGCGCATACTTGGCCTCGGCATTCGTCGCGAACGCGTCGCGAGCATGATCGTTCGCACCGACCGCTGACACGCATAGGGAGGAATTCCGTGCCGCGGAAGATACCCACGAAGGCCGACACCAACGCGACGCCGAAGCTCCTTTCAGGCGGCAATCCGCAGGTCCCGAAAGGATACGGCAACGCGCCGGTGCAGGCCTACATTAAAGCCATGCCGGGATGGAAACGCGACGTTGGCCAGCGTATCGACGAGATCGTCGTAGAGACCGTGCCCGATGTCCAAAAAGCGGTGAAATGGAACTCGCCCCTCTACGGCCTCGACGGCAAGACGTGGTTCCTCGGCGTTCACTGCCTCACGAAGTATGTGAAGGTCGCCTTCTTCCGCGGCGCGTCTCTCAAGCCCGCGCCGCCCGTCGCGTCGAAGCATGAGCACGTCCGCTACTTCCACATCACTGAAGACGAGCCGTTTGACGAAAAGCAGTTCGCTCGCTGGGTTAAGCAGGCCAGCAAACTGCCGGGCGAAAAAATGTGAGTGCCGAAACGATCAGCTCCGCTCGTGAGCCTTCGCTTCGTCCCAGAGCGCGTCCATCTCGGCGAGCGTTGAGCCCTCGGGTGTGCGCCCGCCCTCCGCAAGTCGCTGCTCGATATGCGCGAAGCGGCGCTCGAATTTGCCGTTGGCGCCCCGCAGCGCCGCTTCCGGGTCCAGCTTCAAATGCCGCGCCACGTTGGCCATGACGAACAGGAGATCTCCGAATTCCTCCTCGACCTTGGCCTGCGTGTCAGCGCTCCGATCGGGTTGAGGGCCGCGCGGATCGGCGGGAAGGGCGACCTCGGCAAGCTCGCCGATCTCCTCGCGCAGCTTGTCGAATACGGGTCCAAGCGAGGGCCAATCGAACCCTACGCGTGCCGCTTTGTCCTGCAACTTGATGGCGCGCGTGAGCGCGGGCAGCCCCACCGGCACGTCGGCGAGAAGGCCGCCGACGGATGCATTGTCAGGCGCGTCGCCGTGTGCCGCCTGCTTCGCCGCTTTCTCTTCCGCCTTGATGCGCGCCCAGAACCCTTCGGCCATACCGGTCGAGCGCGCATCCTCGTCGCCGAACACATGCGGATGGCGGCGGATCATCTTGGATGTGATCGCCTCCACCACATCCCCGAACGCGAACGCGCCTTGCTCCTCCGCGAGCCGCGCGTGATACACGACCTGCAGCAGGAGATCGCCAAGTTCGTCGCGGAGATCGACGAGGTCGTCCCGCGCGATCGCATCAGCGACCTCGTACGCCTCTTCAATGGTGTAGGGCGCAATCGTCGCGAACGTCTGTTCGAGATCCCACGGACAGCCCGTCTCGGGCGTGCGCAACGCGGCCATGATCTCGATGAGGCGGGCGATGTCTTTAGATGGTGTCATGCAGTGCAGTATCCACGCGCTGTCGGAAGTCACGATGCGTCATGACACGCTTCCGCCCGCGACTCCAGGCGGCTGACCAGGGGCACGGAAAATGCGGGCCCATACCATTGTGCGCCCCCGTCACGGCGCGTTAAACCTCAAGAGGCGCGAACGCGCGACGAGGGGATGTCGGCGCGGGAAAGCGCGTCCCAAGGGGAGGGGCCATGATCGTCGTACGTGTTTTCCTCAACGGACTGATCATGGCGGCCGAACTCGCGGCCGTGCTCGGCATCGCTTATCTCGGCTACACCCATCCGTTCCTGTTCGCCGCCGGCACGGCTGGCCTCGCGGTGATCCTCGGTCTCAGGCTCGAAATCGCACGCCTCAGGCACGAGCTGCCGTTCTACTTCGAGGGCGCGCGAGCGCCGCGCTTCATCCTCGTACCGTTGGTGGGCGGTGTCGAAGCGCTGATGAAAGGCGTGCTGGCCGGGCTCGCCGCGCTCTTCACGTTTGCCGGCACGGACAGCGACCGGCTGTTCTGGGTCGCGGTGGTGTTCGCGATCGTGACATATGCGGGCGCGAGCATCCTCCGAGGGCTTTCGGTCTCGTTTCGCGCTGAGCCATGGCGTTGGGGGTTCTTCAGGCTGAGTGCCCCGCTTGGCCTTGCGTTCTCTGCCGGCATCACCGCGCTCGTGGGGCTCGGCCTTATGGCGTCTCCAAGCGTCAGCGACATTGGATGGCGGCTGGTCTGGGAGCTGCCCGAGCGTCCGTCCATCAGCCAGGTGAGCGAGCTCTTCTTCCAGATCAAGCAGGCCTTCGACGATTTCGTCGTGACGCTGCTCAGCCAGGTGATGTCGCGGGAGTGGGCGCGGGTTGCCGCCATCGTGGTGAGCGTGAACGTCCTGACGGGCTTCGTGGCATCGGTCTACGCCACCGTGATCGCCGCTGTCGTGCGGGCGGCCGAAGAGCGGCTGCCGTAAAATCGATGGCACAGACCGCTGCGTCCGGCGCGCGCGTCGATCCTAGCCGAACGGCGACGCGCAGCCTGGCTCGTAGCGAGCGAACCGACACACTAAATTTCGAGCCACCCCTCGTTCGCATAATATATATTATGGAAAATATTAGATCTTAACAATTTTAAACAAAAGGCTTGTCTGCGAGCATGCGCCAGATATTTGCGACGGGCCGCAGCGTCGCCCGACGCTGCGGCCCGTTGGAACACTAAGCCTTCTCGGCCTTCTCGAAGTTGTCGGCCACCAGCCGGTCGAGCAACTGCACGCCCCAGCCCGAAGCCCAGCTCGTGCTGATCTCGCTCTTCGGTGCGTCCATGGCCGTACCCGCGATATCGAGATGCGCCCAGGGCATGTCCTTCTTGATGAAGCGCCCGATGAAGGCCGCCGCTGTGCACGCGCCGCCCCAGCGCCCGCCGATGTTCTTCACGTCCGCGTTCCGGCTGTCGATCAGCTTGTCGTAGGACTTGTCGAGCGGCATCCGCCAGACCTTCTCGCCGGTGGCCTTGGATGCGGCGATGAGCTGGTCGGCAAGCTTGTCGTCGTTGACGAAAAGACCGGCGAAATCCTTGCCCAGCGCAACCATGATGGCGCCCGTCAGCGTCGCGAGGTCGATCACGAAGCGCGGCTTGAAGCGCTCCTGCGCGTACCAGAGCACGTCGGCGAGCACGAGGCGGCCTTCGGCGTCGGTGTTGAGGTTCTCGACCGTCTGGCCCGACAGCGACACGACGATGTCGCCCGGGCGCGTCGCCGTGCCCGACGGCATGTTCTCGACGATGCCGATCAGGCCGACGGCGTTCACCGCCGCCTTGCGCTTGGCCAGGGCGACCATGAGGCCGACGACGGCGGCCGCGCCGCCCATGTCGCCCTTCATGTCCTCCATGCCGGCCGACGGCTTGATCGAGATGCCGCCGGTATCGAACACGACGCCCTTGCCGATGAAGGCGAGCGGCTTGGCGCGCTTCGACTTGGCGCCGTTCCATTGCATGATCGCGACGCGGGCGGGACGCGCGCTTCCCTGCGCCACGGAGAGCAGCGTGTTCATGCCGAGCTCGCGCAGCGTCGCGTCGTCGAGGATCTCGACCTCGAGGCCGATGCTCTCGAGCTCCTTCACGCGATCCGCGAACTCGACGGGGCCGAGCACATTCGCCGGCTCATTGACGAGATCGCGCGCGAAATGAATGCCGTCGGCGACCGCCTGCTTTGCCTCGAATGCGGCGCGCGCCTTCTCCGGGTCCGCGCAATGGATGACGAGCTTTTCGAGCGTGTCCCCGTTCGCCTTCTTGTCTCCGCCGGTTCCGTTGCCGCTCTCGCCGTTTCCGTCGGCCTCACCCTTTTTCTTGTACTTCTTGAACGTGTAATGGCGGAGCAACGCGCCGAACGCGAGGTTTGCGGCGAGCACGTCAGGCTTCACACCCGCGCCCGCAACCTCGGCCACAAGGCTCGCTTCCGTCGTCTTGCGCGCCGCGATCTGACCCATCGCATAGCCGCCAAGCGTCGCCCAATCGCTGTCCGAATGCTCGTTCGCGTTCCCGGCGCCAACGATCACCAGCCGCTGGCAGTCGAGCTTCTGCGGCGCCAGGATTTCGATGGAGCTCTTTTGCTTGCCCTTGAAGCTGGCCGCTTCTGCGGCCTTGAGAACAAGACCCTGCGCCTTCGTGTTGAGGCTTTGCACAGCCGGCGAGAGGGCAAGCTCCTGCCCGGCGAGAACGGCAAGGGTGGAGGCGGGTGCCGCGTCCAGACGGGCGAAGCTGATTTCAAGCGGGGCGGTCATCGTTCGGTGGTGCTCCTCGGGCGGGTATGATTAGCGGCGCCCGCGCGTTGAGCGCGGGGCACGAGACAGAGGCGTCTGGAGCGGACAGCGCCGTCCCCTTAGGGCACGGAAGGCCGTCGGCCAGCGCGAAGGCGGGAATACTTTTCGATCTTCGCTGTGGAAATTAGACGCTCGCCCGCGAAGTGCAAGCTGCCGCGGGCTGAAATCTCGGCCGGGAGCCTTAATATCCGCTCGCCGGAGGCGACGCGTGCAAGGGATGAACACCCTGTGCTATCGGCTTGGTACAGGGCCGAATTTCCGCCATTCTGGCATGGAAGGACGGCACAGGGCCGATTTTGGCCTGAGCGGGGGACACAGGGCTTGAAGGGTAGCGCGGCGCTCCGGCCGCGAGGCGTACGACGTCGCCTCGCGCAGTCGGCAGGCGCAAAAGGCGTTGCCGGGCCCGGAGCTTGAGCGGTATCGGCGTCGGATGACGATCATCTCGCGATATATCTTTCGTCAGACGTCGGGTGCGCTGCTCATCGTGCTCCTGTCGCTCACGGGAATCGTGTGGATCTCGCTCGCGCTCCGCGAACTCAACGTCGTGACGAGCAAGGGTCAAAGCGCGCTGACCTTGATCCAGATGACTACGCTCGGATTGCCAGGCTTCATCGCCGTCATCACCCCGTTCGCCCTCCTGATCACGGCGATCCACGCGTTGAACCGCCTCAACAGCGACAGCGAAATCATCGTGCTGACGGCATCCGGCGCCACCATCTGGACCGTCGTCAAGCCGATGGTCGGCCTGGCGCTCCTGGTCATGGGCTTTCTTGCGTTCGTCAATCATCTGGCCATGCCGTGGAGCCTCCAGCAGCTCCGCACGAAGGTGATCGAGGTCCGCACCAATCTCCTCAGTCAAGTGATCCAGCCCGGGCGATTCTCAAGCCCGGAACCAGGGCTTACGGTCCACATCCGGGAGCGCAGCCTGGACGGCACGCTCCATGGCCTCGTGATGCACGACGCGCGCGACGACAAGCAGGTTCAGTCCTATCTGGCTGACCGAGGTCTCCTCGTCGACTCGGAGGGCGGCGCGTATCTCTTCATGATCGATGGGCATATTCTCCGCCGCTCAGGGGGCGTAGCCGAGCCAACGCAGATCATCGAATTCGAGAAATACGCCGTCGACCTGGATAGCTTCGAGGAGCGCAGGGATCAGACCGTTCAGTTCCGCCCCCGCGAGCATTACACGGGCGACTTGATCGCCCCGGACGAGGCGAACTCCTATTATAAGCGCGATCCCGGCCGGTTCCGCTCCGAGTTGCATGAGCGGCTCTCTAACATATTCTATCCGCTGGCGTTTGTGCTGATGGCGGTGGCTGGCGTTGGCCAGGCGCAAAGCACGCGCCAGAGTCGAAATGCGCGGATGGCCATCTGTTTTCTGTCAGGGGTCGGCGTGCGCCTCTCCGGGCTCGCGGCCACCAACCTTGTCACGATCAGTGCGAGCGCTGTCCCTCTGCTCTACATCATCCCCCTCGCCGCGATCGGGTGGTCTCTGATCCGGATCATGCAGGGCGCACGGATATCCAAGACGCAGATTTTGGTGGAGCGGGCCCAAGAGAAGGTTGTCGAATTCTGGCAGCGTCTCAAAGAGCGCGGCTTGCGCCGTCCCGAAACCGCTCCTGCCGGACATGGGGGCTGAGCCATGTTCGGCAAACACACGCTTTCGATCTATATCGGACGGCGCTTCCTGACGGCGATCTTCGGCGTCTTCGGGCTCTGCTCGATTCTGATCTTCATGATTGATTTCGTGGAGCTTTTACGCCAAGCCGGCAAGTATGGCAGCGTTCCGGCATGGCTATTGGCCTGGATCACACTTCTGAGGCTGCCCGCCTATACCGAGATTCTGCTCCCGTTCGCGATCCTCGTCGGCTCCATCGGCGCCCTCCTCATGCTGGCGCGGAAAAGTGAGCTTGCGGTCATGCGCGCGGGTGGCATGTCCGTGTGGCAGTTCCTGCGGCCGGCTCTCGTTGTGGCGCTGGGGCTCGGCGTTCTGAGCTCGATTGCCTTCAACCCGCTCGCGGCTGGCGCCCGCGATCGGGCCGAAGACCTCTACGCCGAAGCATTCGATCGCGAGTTGCAGCTCCTTGGAAAGGGGTCTGGCCCGTGGCTACGTCAGGATGGACCGGATGGCCAATCGGTCTTGAGCGCAGCGTCCGTCCAGGGCCATGGGACCGAGCTCCGGTCCGTCACAGCCTTCGTCTACGACCAGAACGGCAAGTTTTCGGAGCGGGTCGATGCGCGCACCGCCACCCTCGAAGAAGGCGTTTGGGTGCTTGACGAGGCGACGGTGTCAGGCGTGGGCCGTCAACCGGAATCGTACCCGACATATCTGTTGTCCACATACCTCTCTCCGGAGCGCGTTGCGGATGCCTTCGGAAGCGTCATCTCGCTCTCGTTCTGGGAGCTGCCAGACCTCATCTATATCACTGAAAAAGCCGGTCTTTCATCCGCTCAATTGCGCATTCAATACGAGCTGCTCCTGAGCCGTCCGTTGCTGTGCGTCGCGATGGTTTTTTTAGCGGCAACTGTGTCGTTGCGGTCCTTCCGCTCCGGAGGCATCCAGACTATGGTCGTCACCGGAATGGCTGGGGGGTTCGGGTTTTTCCTTTTTGCTGAAATATCAAGGCAAATCGGGACGGCTGGCCTCGCTCCGATCTGGGCGGCGGTGTGGATTCCTGTGCTGCTGGTCATTCTCGTTTCGGTAACGGTGCTCTTGCACCAGGAGGACGGCTGAGTGATGCGTGTTGCGCACGAGCTGCTGCCGACATGCATGAAGGTTTTCGCCACGTATTCTCGCCGTGCTGGTGGAGAATGCGGGGTTTTGCGCGTGCTTGCCTCGACCCTCCTCCTCTGCTCGGCCGCGGCCCTTCCGCTCCTCGCCATCGCGCCCTCGGCCCACGCTCAAGGGTATAGCGAAGAATATCGCAGCACCGGCGCCGGTGCGGCCGCGCCGTCGGCTTTCCCGCAGCAACCGGGTGGCATGTTCGGCACGCCCCAAAAGGTTGACGAGACGCTGCCGCTCTACCTGCAGGGCGACGAACTGATCTACGACACGTCAGGCAATCGCGTGATCGCACGCGGCAACGTCGAAATTTATTACAACAAGAACATCTTGACGGCCGACCAGGTCATCTACGACCAGGGCGCGAACACGCTCACCGCATCGGGCAACGTCGAGCTCAAGGAAGCCAACGGCAACGTCATTCGCGCCGATGCCTATACGCTGACGGACGACTTCCGCGACGGCTTCGTGCAGTCGCTGTCGGTGGTCACGCGCGACGATTCTCGTATCACTGCGGCCCGCGGCGAGCGGCGCGAAGGCAACGTCACCGAATTCTCGGAAGCGACGTTCACCGCTTGTAAGAGCGACGGCAACGTTCCACCGCTGTGGTGCGTGGGCGCCCGCCGCATCATTCACGATCAAGAAGCGGCGACGATCCGCTACCAGGACGCCGAGTTCAAAGTGCTCGGCACGACGATTGCGTACTTGCCTTACTTCGAGCACCCGGATCCGTCGGTGAAGCGCAAGAGCGGCTTCCTGGCGCCGAGCTACGGCAATTCCGATGAGCTCGGCATCTTCGTCGAGCTGCCGTACTACTTTGCCCTTTCGCCGCATTACGACTTCACGTTCCGCCCCCGTTATATGAGCGATCAGGGCGTGCTGTGGCAGGGCGATTGGCGCCAGAAGCTCGCCAACGGCGAATACTCGATCACCTTTGCCGCAATCGACCAGGATTGGACCAAGCTGCCGAGCGGCAACCAGGACCTCGACGGTTGGCGCGGCAGCATCGAAACGCGCGGTCGCTTCTCGCTGTCGAGCTGGTGGAGCTACGGCTGGAACGCGACCTTCGAGAGCGACGACAACTTCCGCCGCTTCTATAAGCTCGACAGCCTGCTGCTGACGGACCGCGTCAACGACATCTGGCTCGAAGGCATGTCGGATCGGAACTACTTCAGCGCCAAGCTCTATCACTTCGAGAGCCTGCTCTATAGCAACGACTCCGCCGACTCCCTCGTCCATCCGGTGATCGACCACAACTACGTCTTCCGCGATCCGGTGCTGGGCGGCGAGCTGTCCTGGAAGTCGAACGCGCTGAGCCTGTCTCGGTCCGACGTACGGGTCGGATCGAACCTGATCTCCCAGGACATGAACCGCGTCGTCACCGAGGTGAAATGGCGCCGCCGCTTCACGGACGCCGTCGGCATCACCTACACGCCGTTCGGCGAACTGCGGGGCGACGTCTATCAGATCAACTACGAGGATCCGAACGCGCCCGGGTTGGCCGGCCTCGACGATACGTTTTTGCGCGGCCTCGCGACGGGCGGTGCCACCGTATCGTACCCGTGGGTTGCGAACCTCGGCAGCACGTCGCATGTGATCGAGCCGATTGGCCAGATCATTGCCCATAATGCCAGCGCGAAGCAGGAGGGTCTGCCCAACGAAGACGCGAAGAGCTTGATCTTCGACGACACGAACCTCTTCGACACGAACAAGTTCTCGGGCTACGACCGCTTCGAGACCGGCACGCGCGCCAACGTCGGCGTGCAATACACGTTCCAGGGCCCGGTCGGCTATGCACGCGTCCTCGCTGGCCAGAGCTTCCACCTCTCGGGCGAGAATGCGTACGACGAGGACACGACAGCGTTTGGAACCCGCAGCGGTCTTGAAACAAAAAGCTCGGACTACGTGCTCGGCGTTTATCTCGCGCCGACCGATGTTTTCCGCGTGATCGCCCAGTCGCGCTTCGACGAGGACGACCTCACACTTCGCCGCCAGGAGCTAGCAGCCACGTTCACTTACGGTCCGCTGGCTCTCGGTACGTCCTACACGTATACGAACACGAACCTGCTCGACGAAACGATCGGTCCGACCAACGCTTTCCTGACCGAGCAGGATATCTCGGCTTATGCGACGCTGAGGCTCACGGATCGTTGGTCGCTATCCGGCTCGATGCGCTACGATCTTGAGCGCGGCGCCCGCCTCTACGATTCGATCACCCTCGCCTATCTCGACGAGTGCTTCATGCTGAGCGCCACCTACAGCGAGACCTTCATTGAGGATGTCTATCGAGACATCCGGCCCGATCAGGTCGTGATGCTGCGCTTCGAGCTGAAGCACCTCGGCGGCTTCAACTATCAGACCAATGTCGTCGACTTCATGGGCGGCGAGGACGCGACCGCCTACCAGCCCTAACGCAGAGCCTTGAGATAGCGGCTCCGGGAGCCTGGGCACGCCGGCCTTTTTACCATGCCGCCATGCCCCCCTCAGCAGGCGCCCTTTGCGCCTTGGCACCGCCATGGTTGGTGTGGATAAAAGCTCCGCCCTTTGCGAAGGTGTTCTCTGGGCTTTATCCTCAAAATGAATCAAGGCCCGCAGAGCGCCAGAGAGTGCTGCGAGACAGCGAAGATGACCGACCTATTCCGTGCCGCCCCCCTTTCGTCGACCGCACTCCGCTGGGGTGCGGGAATTGCGCTCGCCCTCTGGGTCGGAGCGCCGGCCAGCGCGCGCGCTCAGGACGCCGGAACACTCACCGCCAATGTCGAGCAGGCTGAACCCCAGTCGGGCCCGGGCCGGGCTCCGCGCTCCAAGGGCGCTCAGGGGATTGCTGTGCTCGTCAACGACGAGCCGATCACGGCCTACGAGATCGAGCAGCGCGCTGCGTTTCTCGCGCTTCAGGGCGGCGGCCGCAGCGCCGATGACATGAAGGCCAAGGCCGAAGCGCGCTGGAAGCGCATCGTGCAGGATCCGAACACGAACAAGCGATTCCAGGATTTCCTGAAGAAGAACAACGTGCAGTCCCAGGAGCAGGCGCGCGCTCTGCAGGAGACGTTCATCAAGCAACTGCAGAGCAACATGATGGCCGAGATCCAGCGCGAAGCGCGTGCTGGCGCCGTCTCCCGCTCGCGCGGCCAGGCGCAGGAAGAGCTGATCGAGGAAAAGCTCAAGCTTCAGGAAGCCCGCCGCCTCAACGCCATTGCCGAGGATGAGGACGTCAATCGCATCGTCTCGGGCATTGCCGAGCGCAACAACATGAACCTCGAGCAGTTCGGCAAGCACATGAAGGGCATGGGCGTCGACATCGAGACGATGAAAGCCCGCTTCCGTGCCGAAATCTCTTGGCGAGAAGTTGTACGCCGCCGTTTCGGCAGCATGGTTGCGATCACCGAGCGCGATGTCGACCGCTTCGTTGCGAATACTCCGATGGCCCAAGCCGACCTCGAGTTGCAGCTCCGTCGCATCACGCTTCCGCTTCCCGCCCAAGTCGATCAAGCCGTGATCGCCAGGCGCATTTCGGAGGCTGATCTGCTGGCGGCGCGGTACACGGGCTGCGAATCCATGCCCGCGCTGGCTGCCGCCGCATCGGGTGCGAAGTTCGAAGATCTCGGCACCCGCAAGCCCTCGACCATTCCTGAGCCGATGCGCACCCTCCTCCTCAACGCCGGTGAAGGCGACCTGCTTCCTTCGAGCGTCGGCAGCGGCGGGATCGAGCTATGGGCTCTGTGCGGCCGCAGGACCGGCGGCGAATCCACGCGTGAAACCGCACAGAACGAGCTCCGCCAGCGCGAGTTCGATGTCCTCGCCCAGCGCCATCTCAAGGACCTGCAGCAGGACGCGGCGATCGAGATCCGCTGATGACGACGCGCCCGCCCGCCGGCGCAGAGGCACCGGACCAGGCGCGGCCGCTCGCGCTCAGCATGGGAGACCCGGCCGGCATCGGCCTCGACATCGCGCTGACGGCGTGGCATCGGCGCGCCGAGTATGCTCTCCCGCCCTTCGTCCTTTTTGGCGACGCCGCGCCGCTCGCATCACGTGCGCACGCGCTCGGGTTCGGTGCGCTCCCCGTCGAGATCGTGTCGGACCTTCGCGAGGCTGCGGACATCTTCGCCACGCGCTTTCCGGTGTATCCCGTGGCCTGCCCCGTGCCCGTCGTGCCTAGCAAGCCGGACCCGGCAAATGCGCCCGCTGTGATCGGCGCGATAGAGGCGGCAGTGGAAGCGGTGCGGAGCGGTGCCGCGCGGGCCGTTGTCACCAACCCGATCGCCAAAGCCGTGCTCAAGGCGCACGGTTTTCCGCATCCAGGCCACACCGAGTTTCTCGGTGCCCTGGCCGAAACCCGCTTCGGCGCATCGAACGTCAAGCCCGTAATGCTGCTCGCATCGCGCGAACTCAGTGTCGTGCCGCTCACGATCCATATCCCTCTGGCAAGCGTTCCCGCCGCGATCTCCAAAGAGGCAATTGAGGAGACGGCGCGCATCCTGCATCGCGCGCTCAATGTGGATTTCGGAATTCCCGAGCCGCGCATCGCGATCACGGGCCTCAATCCTCACGCGGGCGAGCAAGGAACCATGGGCGACGAGGACGAACGCATCGTGGCCCCCGCCATCGCCGCGCTCGCACGTGAGGGATTGGCAGTCACGGGCCCGCATCCGGCCGATACGCTGTTCCATGCAGCCGCACGAGACACATACGACGCTGTCCTCGCGATGTATCACGACCAGGCTCTGATCCCGATCAAGACGCTTGCGTTCGATACAGGCGTGAACGTCACGCTTGGCTTGCCGTTCGTTCGAACGTCGCCCGATCATGGCACCGCGTTTTCCATCGCCGGTACCGGAGCGGCGCGCGCGACAAGCCTGATCGAAGCGCTGAAATATGCGGACGCCATTGCGACGCGCCGCGAGAGCGCCAAGCGCCGTGAGAGTGCAAACCGATGACGGGCGACGACACCTCCACGGCGCGTCCCGGAGCCAGTCCCGACGGCCTCCCGCCGTTGCGCGACGTCATCCGCCAGCACGAGCTCGCGGCCAAGAAGAGCCTCGGGCAGAACTTCATTCTCGACCTCAATCTGACGCGCCGCATCGCGCGCGCGGGCGGCGCCATCGATGGACGCACCGTGGTCGAGGTCGGCCCCGGTCCGGGCGGACTGACGCGCGCGCTTCTGATGGAAGGCGCGGGGCGCGTGATCGCGGTGGAACGCGACTCCCGTTGTCTCCCCGCGCTTGCCGAGGTTGCTGGGCACTATCCCGGCCGTCTCGCCGTCCACGAAGGCGATGCGCTCGAAGCCGACTGGCAAGCGCTCATCGCCAACCCGCGCGAGAAGGCCATTGTTGCCGCCAACCTTCCCTATGGCGCCGCGACCGTGCTGCTTGTCGGCTGGCTCGAAACGGAGCCCTGGCCTCCCTGGTGGGACCGCATGGTCCTGATGTTCCAGAAGGAGGTCGCAGAACGCATCGTGGCGGAGCCAGGCAGCAAAGCCTACGGCCGTCTCTCGGTCATCTCGCAGTGGCGCGCAAACGTGCGCATTGCGCTCACGCTTCCGCCCGAGGCATTCACGCCGCCGCCCAAAATCTCGTCCGCCGTTGTCGTGTTCACGCCGCGCGCCGAACCTCAGCCCGCATGCTCGGTCAAGTCCCTCGGCCGCGTCACCGCGGCCGCCTTCGGCCAGCGGCGCAAGATGCTGCGCGTGTCGCTGAAAACGCTGGTGCAGGACCCGGACACACTTCTCGAAGCAGCGGGCATTGCCCCAGACCTGCGCGCGGAGCGGCTCACGGTGCGCGAATTCGCGAAGCTTGCGCTCGTCTACGAACGCTCTCCTGCCGGTCGCTAGCGCGCCTGCCATCCCACCAAGCGAAGCGGATCGCCGTATATCGCGTCTTCGAAGAGACGCACTGGCTCCTCTCCGGACAAGGCTTTGCCTTCCAAGATGACAGTGTGGAGTGCGTTCGGTGGACGCTACTTTACGCCGAGCTTCTTCTGAAGGTTCGTCGACGAGGTCGTGTACTGGAAGGTCAGCTTCTTGTCGGGATGCACATACTTGTGCGCCTGCTGCGCCATCAGCGCCGCCTCATGGAAGCCGGAGAGAATGAGCTTCAGCTTGCCCGGATACCAGTTGATGTCGCCGATGGCGAAGATGCCCGGCTCGCTGGTCTCGAACTTCTCCGTATCGACGAGCACGAGGTTCTCGTTGAGGTTCAACCCCCAGCTCGCCACGGGGCCGAGTTTCATCGTGAGACCGAAGAACGGCAACAGCGCAGTCACAGGGATTCGCTCTTCGCCGTCCGCTGTCTTGACCGTCACCTCGGAAAGGTTCGCTCCCTCGCCGTGCAACGCGGTCATCTGCCCGATCATGAGCCGCACCGTTCCGTCGGCAACAAGTGCGCGCATCTTTTCGACAGAGTGCGGTGCTGCACGGAACTCGTCGCGCCGATGCAGGAGCGTGAGGGACTTCGCGATGGGTGCGAGAGAAAGCGTCCAATCGAGTGCGGAATCGCCGCCGCCGACGATCAGCACGTCCTTGCCGCGGAACGTCTCCATGCGGCGCACGGAATAGAACACCGATGTGCCTTCGAAGGCTTCGATGCCCGCGAGCGGCGGCCGCTTCGGCGTGAACGATCCGCCGCCGGCCGCAACCACCACCACCTTCGTGCGGATCTCGTGATCCGCATCCGTCTTGAGATGAAAGCGTCCGTCTTCGCCGCGCTGAAGCTCGTTGACCTGCTCGCCGAAGAAGAACGTCGCGCCGAACGGCTTGATCTGTTCCATCAGCCGGTCGGTGAGTTCCTGCCCGGTCACGGTCGGCAGCGCCGGAATATCGTAGATCGGCTTCTCGGGATAGAGTTCGGAGCACTGCCCGCCCGGCTTGTCGAGAATGTCGATCACGCACGTCTTGATATCGACGAGCCCGAGCTGAAACACTGAAAAGAGACCAACGGGACCCGCGCCGATCACGACCGCGTCTGTCTCGGTGACCGTCTGTGCGGTCTCGCTGTTGAGGTCGGGCTGATCCAACGCCATGAGCGCGTCTCCTTGGGCTCGATGTGCGCCGCGCGATCACGAGCGCAGCACTGTCTCAGAACTGCTTTTCCGGAACGCGAAACGTGATGCCGTCGAGCGCGTCGGTAATCTTGATCTGGCAGGAGAGGCGGCTCTCCTTGCGCACGTCGAATGCGAAGTCGAGCATATCCTCTTCCATGGGATCGGGCGTGCCCACTTTGTCCACCCAGGCCGCATCCACGTACACGTGACAGGTCGCACACGCGCAGGCCCCGCCGCACTCCGCATCGATGCCCGGCACGTCGTTCTGCTTGGCAGCCTCCATCACGGTGGCGCCGGTGTCGGCCTCCACGGATTGGCTCGCGCCATCGGGTTGGATGAAGGTCAGTTTAACCATGGACGGCAGGCTCCAAAAATCTAGCCGCCGCTCGGCCGTCAGTGCCGAGAGGAGGCGCAGGCGCTCAGGCTGGGCGCAATGGGTTGCGGGCAGCATTAAAGGGCGCGAACGGGGAATTCAAGCGCCACAACCGGCGCGCACGCTGGTGCCGCACCCTCGCGAAAAGAAGCGAAATTTCAGAAAGTTGCTTATGCGAGCGGAGCGCCAGGGCCAAACGCGTCGGCAACGTAAGCGCGAACGGTCTCCGTGGCTTCTTCCAATGCGGCAAGAATTCGGACCCGCTCCGCCTCGTCCTCGACGGCCGGAAGCTGTTCGGCTTCGAGCGCGAGCTGGGCGACCTGCCCTGCCCCGACAGCGCGCGCCGACCCCTTGATGGTGTGGGCGGCGACCTGCCATTCCCGGTCCGTCACGGCAAAACGGAGTTGCTCGATGCTGAGCGGAAGCTGCGCCACGAAAAGTCCCAGGATTTCCCTTTCCAGCTCAGGACTTCCGAGCGTGTAGCGGGAAAGGTGCGCGCGGTCGATCGGCTCCACGACCCCGGCAAGCCCCGCAGTAGGCGCGCCGGAAAGCGGCCGGACTTGGCGAAGGCGAGAGGTACGCGCGCTTTGGAGACTCATGTCGAAGCGACCTTATCAAGAGGTTAATCCAAAACGTGCACTAAAATTACTAACAAGCTGTAAACAACTAATTTATACAGCGTCGCCACACCGAAATAAAGCGTTAATCCTGGCGGATGCGCCGAGCCGTCGGGCGAACTTCATTTGGCCCCAAACGAGGCCTACTCGGCAGGGGATGGAAACTCCCCTCTCTGGCCCCGGAAATTGGGCGTTGATGGAGCCGCTTTGGGCGCCAAAACCTGTTTGAGCACAAGGCTCGGACTGCATATCATGGGGTCGGAGTTGCCGGCTTGTGCCGGCTCGGACGGGTGGATGGCTCAGGAACAGAAATCAGGCTCGGGAGCGGCCGCAAACGCGCGCTCCGAAGGCGTCGTGTCGCCCGGCACGACGGGTGCTGCCGTCGGCGCGCCGCCAGCGCTCCCCCCCTCCTTCGCCAAGGGCAAGGACCAGGATGACCGCCCCGTCGGCGGTACGGACCTCTCCGACATCCTGTCCCACTTCACGTCGGACAGACCTGCCGACGCTGCGAAGTCCGGTTCGCTGACCGCTGCAGTCAACCGCACGCTTCCGCCGCCGCTGCCGAACACGGTCCGCTCACAGCCCGAAAAGCCGGAACCGCCCGCCGAAGAGCCGAACGCCGACGGCGAAACCTCGACGCGCCGCACGGCGCGCCGCCGCCCCGCGGGCCCGCCGCGTGGCACGGTTGCCGCCAATGACGATGCGCCGTCCATCGGCGGCCTCATCTACGCGCTCGAACAGAAGCCGTCGTCCGCCCCATTCCGCTACGCCGCCATCGCGACCGGCGTCTGGACGGTGATTTGCCTCGCCTTCTCATCGATCATCCTGCGGGCCGAATTCGCCGAGGGCGCAACGTTCCTGTCGCTTCTCGAAAACCCGGCAACGTTCCTGACGCTGACTGCGATCATCGTCCCTATCGCCGTTCTTTGGGCGCTCGCGCTTCTCGCCTGGCGCTCCGAGGAGCTGCGGCTTCGCTCGTCCACTATGACGGAAGTGGCGATCCGCCTCGCCGAGCCGGATCGCATGGCCGAGCAATCCGTGGCCTCTCTGGGTCAGGCGGTGCGCCGGCAGGTGGCGTTCATGAACGACGCCATCTCGCGCGCGCTCGGCCGCGCCGGAGAGCTCGAAGCGCTCGTTCACAACGAGGTCACCGCCCTCGAACGCTCCTACGAGGACAACGAGCGTAAGATCCGCAGCCTGATCCAGGAGCTGGCCGGCGAGCGCAGCGCGCTGCTCGGCACCAGCGAGCGCGTGACCGAGACATTGAAGACGCTCGGTACCGACATTCCGACGTTGATCGACAAGCTCTCCAGTCAGCAGCTCAAGCTTGCGGGAATCATTCAAGGCGCAGGCGATAACCTCACGGCACTGGAATCGGCCGTCGGTCAAAGCACCGAGCGCCTCGATGCGGTGCTGGGCGGCAAGACCCAAAAGTTGCAGGTCATGCTCGAAGGCTACACGACGGGCCTTGAGACAACACTCGGAAACCAGACCGAACATCTCCAGGGCATGCTGGAAGGCTACACCACTGGCCTCGCCACCGCCCTTGGCGCGCGCACAGACCAACTGCAGGACGCCATCGCCGGCTACGTCCAGACGCTCGACACCTCGCTTACGGATCGCACAGAAAGCCTGCGCCTCGTATTCGAGGAGTATGCGCGTGCCCTCGACACCTCTCTCAGCAACCGCGCACAAGCGCTCGACACGCAGCTCGTCGAGCGCACGAAGGCGCTGGACGCTGCGTTCGGTCAGCGGCTCAAGACATTCGACGAGTCGATCGTTCGTTCGACGATGGCGATTGACTCGGCGGTCTCGGAAAAGGCGCGCGCCCTCACCAGCGCCCTCGACACTCACGCCCGCACGTTCAGCGAGACGATTGCGCGCCAGGCCGTCAATCTGGACGAAAGCCTGATGCACGGCATCCAGTCCGTCCGCCGTACGAGCGAGAACATCACGCGCCAGTCGCTCAAAGCCATCGAAGGGCTCGCCGGCCAGTCGGAAATGCTGAAGCGCGTGTCCGAGAATCTGCTTGGACAGGTCCACGCCGTCACGAACCGCTTCGAGGGCCAGGGGCAGGCGATCATGCGCGCCGCCAACTCGCTCGAAAACGCCAACTTCAAGATCGAATCCACGCTGCAGGGCCGCCACGCGGAACTGACGAGCACGATGGATCGGCTCTCGGGCAAGGCCGACGAGTTCGGCCGCTTCGTCGAAGGGTTTTCCTCGTCGATGGAAGGCTCGCTCACGAGTGCAGAACAGCGCGCGAGGGCCGCAGCCGAGCAACTGCGCGCGAGCGCCGAGGAGGCGCGCCAGGCCGCGCTCACCGATCTCGAACGCTTCCGCATCGAAACGGGAGCCGAAGGCGAGCGCGCCCTTGAAGAGCTGCGTGGCCGTTTCGCATCGATTTCGACTGTCGTCACTGAGCAGCTTTCGTCGCTTCACAACCGCATCGACCAGACATCGGACGAAGTGCGCCAGCGCGCCAGCCACGCCGCCGCCGAGATCGCCGCCGAGCAGCGGCGCCTCAAGGAGCAGATGGACCGCCTGCCCGCCGCAACGCGCGAGAATGCAGAAGCGATGCGCCGCGCGCTGCAAGACCAGCTCCGCGCGATCGAGCAACTCTCCAATCTGACCACGCGCTCGATTTCGAGCCGCGACGTAACCCCGCCCCAACAGGCGCAGATCCCGGCGCCCAACACCGGTGCTGCCGGATCTCTGACAAGTGCGTACACGTCTGCGGGTCGCGCAGCCCCCGGCGACAATCGCACGCTGAGCTCGCTCGGCGCGTCGGATCCACGCACGGCCGCATCGAGACCCGCGCCGCCTGCCGCTTCGCCGTATCAGGCCCTTCCCCGCCCTGGCCCAGACGGACGCGAAGGTTGGTCGCTCGGTGATCTCTTGGCGCGCGCCTCGCGCGACGATGAAAACCACGGCCACTCACACGGCCACACCGCTCAATCGCAGCAGCAGCCCGCGGCCCCCGTTCCGTTCCACAATCAGATCGACGCCATCGCGCGCGCACTCGACCCTGCGACGACGGCGGCCCTCTGGCAGCGCATCAATGCTGGTCAGCGCGGCGTCATGGTGCGGTCTATCTACACGCCTGAAGGCCAGGCAATCTTCGACGACCTGACGCTCCGCTACCGCACCGATCCGGACCTGCAGCGGACCGTCAATCACTACCTCGTCGATTTCGAGAACATCCGCCGCGACGCCGAGCACCGCGACCCCTCCGGACGCGCCGTCAACGCCCATCTCCTTTCCGATATGGGCCGCGTCTACCTGTTCCTCGCGCACGTCAGCGGGCGCATCGCTTAAGGAGCCGGGTCAGCGCGCTGCCCGGACACGCGTCATGGGCGCTGCCCTTCTCACCGTCACCGTCGATAGCTTCCCGCTCAAGACGCCGTTCGTGATCGCACGCGGCGCCAAGACGGAAGCGCGCGTCGTTGCCGTCACCTTGACCGACGGCCGCGTCACCGGACACGGCGAATGCACGCCCTATGCGCGCTACGGGGAAACCGTCGAGACCGTGCTCCTTGCCATCGCCAAGGCGACCGACACGCCGGGCTCGTTGGAGAGCCGCGAAGCCCTCGCCGCAACCCTCCCCCCGGGTGCCGCGCGCAACGCACTCGATTGCGCGTTCTGGGATCTCGAAGCGAAGATGGCCGGCGTGTCGGCCGCGATGCAGGCGGGTTACGCGACGCTCGGCGCGGTCGAAACCTGCTTTACGCTGAGCCTCGATACGCCGAGTGCGATGGCGGGGGCCGCGCGGGCTGCTGAGCGTCACGCTCTGCTCAAACTCAAGCTTGGTGGCGACGGAGATGCGGCCCGCATGGCCGCCGTTCGCGAGGCCCGCCCCGATGCACGCCTTGTTGCGGATGCCAACGAAGCCTGGACGCCGGAGATGCTCGGGGCCTTGCTCGATGCCGCGGCGGTCGCGCGCTTCGAATTGATCGAGCAGCCTCTTCCCGCTGACGCAGACGAAGCGCTCGAAGGGATCGCGCGCTCCGTGCCGGTCTGTGCCGACGAGAGCGCGCATGTGGCATCCGACATCCCGCGCCTTGCCGCGCGCTACGATGCCGTCAACATCAAGCTCGATAAGGCCGGCGGTCTTACCGAAGCGCTCGCGATGCTGAAAGCCGCGCGCCGTGCCGACCTCAAGATCATGGTCGGTTCCATGGTCGCCAGTTCGCTCGCCGTCGCGCCCGCGTTTCTCTTGGCGCAAGACGCCGATTGGGTGGACCTCGACGGACCGCTGCTGCTGGCGGAGGATCGCGATCCGCCGGCCGTTTTCGACAACGGCCTGCTCTATCCACCGCCGGCGCGGTTGTGGGGCTGATGCCGAGGCGCTATCGCGCAGCCCACAGCAAACCGCCGCTCCAACGCGAGCGAACGAAGAGCGCGGCCGCAAGGCCGATGGCCGCAAGCACCGCCATCGCGAAGTAAGCCTCAGCACCGATCTGGGCGTAGAGCCGGCCGGAAGCGAGCGTCGCGCCACCGATCACGACGCCCATTGCCACCGTGGCGTAAAGCGCTTGTGCAGTGCCCTGAGAACTCTCCGGAACAGCGCGCGAAATGAAATGCATCGCCGCGAGATGCGAAGCGCCATAGGTCAGCGCGTGCAGGAGTTGCAGCGGTGCGAGCATCGGAAGTGCGGGACTGAGCGCCATCAGCCCCCACCGCACGACGCTCGCGCAGCCAGCCGCGACCAGCAGCGCAGCCGGCCCCCAACGGGAAACGACGCGGCTCGAATAGGCGAACAGGAGAACCTCACCCGCGATAGCCACAGCCCAAAGCGCACCGATCCACACGGTCGAAATGCCCTGCGCCTGCCAAGCGAGCGCACCGAAGGCGTAGAACATCCCGTGCGCTCCCTGCACGGCGCCTGCCGCAATGAGAAAGCCGAGGAACACCGGCGTGCTGACAAGCCGGCGGACCTCGTGCCATCCAGCTGCCGCCCCGGCCCGCGATGCTGCGGGCGCTGGGCTAGGACTCGGGGATGGCGCCGAGGCATTGCGGTTCGCCCGCTCCGGCAGTGCCCACGCGCAAGCGGCCGTGGTTACAACGCCCGCCAGGAGACACACGATCACCGCTTCCGCGTTCGTCTTGTCGATGAGCCAGCCGCAGAGAAAACCTGCCGCAACGAAAGAGATCGAGCCCCAAAGCCGCATTCGGCCGTAATCGAGGCCATACGCTCGCACACCGGCAACGGCGATGGTTTCGGTGAGTGGCATGATCGTCGATAGCGCGATCGCAAACGGTACGGCGAGAAGCAGAAGCCCCCAAAACCCATGCATCTGCGACAGCAAGAGCGCGAGCAGCAGCGCAAGCAGCGCAAGGATGTTGATAAGGCTCCGGTGCCGCCCGGTGCGGTCGGCGAAGACAGCGGTCGTCGGTGTCACGAACACCCGGAGCACGAGTGGGGCCGCGGTCACGATCGCGATCTCTTGCGCGGAGAGCCCGCGCGCGTCGAGCCATACCGGCAAAAACGGGAGATGAATGCCGAGAATGAGAAACAGCGCGCCGTAAAACGCAGAAAGCCGCTGCCGATAGTCGGCGCCGGCAGCCGCGAGCGATGGTGGCGCTTCCCCGTCTTCGTTCTGTCGCACCATGTCGTGTGGTCCAGGTCTTCGGCGCTGCCGCGCGCTCTAGCAGACGCACGCCCTGGGCGCGAGCCGCACTCGTGCATGCGGGCAAGAAAAAACCGGTCCGGAGCGACCGGACCGGTTTTGTCGAGCTTCGCGGCGTCCCTGATCGCCGCTTGGCTCCCCCCAGTAGAGGCTAATCTCTCCTCGCGGAGAGACGTGCGCGGCTCAATCGCCCCCCGACGATGGCGCTGCACGAGGGGGAGAGTTGCAGAACCCTGAGCCCCTTACAAGATGCTATTGATGAAATGCTTAGCGAGCGATGCCGTGACGCCACAGTTATTTAACAGCGTTTTCTTCAGATAACGTACAAATGGTTCACGGGCCCCTGCCCGCTGCCGATTTCGAGATTTCGTGCTGCCTCGATGGCGCCCCAAACGTAGTCTTTCGCGTCACGCACAACGGCTGAAAGGGTGTGTTCTTTCGCCAATCCGGCAGCAATGGCGGCCGCGAGCGTGCAGCCCGTGCCGTGCGTGTTGCGCGTCGCGATGCGCGGTTTGGAAAACCGCAGCGAGCCTGCCCCGAATACGAGAATGTCCGTCGCATCCTCGCCTTCCGCGTGTCCGCCCTTGACGAGCACAGCCTTGGGACCGAGCGCGAGAAGAGCACGCCCTTGCGCTTCCATCTCGTCGAGAGAGGTGGCGGGCGCCGTATCGAGAAGGCGCGCGGCTTCCTTGATATTCGGCGTCACGACGTCGGCGAGAGGGATCAGGCGTGAGCGAACGGCTTCGGTGGCGTCGGGTTGAAGCAAGACGTCGCCGCTCGTCGCAATCATCACCGGATCGACCACCACCGGCACATTCGGAAACGCGCCGAGCCCATCCACGACCGTCTCGACAGTTGCGCGGTCGGCGAGCATTCCGGTCTTGATCGCGCCCACGCGAAGATCGAACGCAACCGAGGCCATCTGCGCGGCGATGATGGACTGCGGCAGCACCAGCACGTCCTGCACGCCCTGCGTGTTCTGCGCGGTGATCGCCGTGATCGCGGACGCACCGTAGACGCCGAGCGCCGTGAACGTCTTGAGATCGGCCTGGATGCCCGCGCCGCCCGAGCTGTCGGAGCCGGCGATGGTGAGCGCAATCGCGGGTGAGGTCACGGAGCCCGCCATGACCTCAATTCCCGCGCTGGAAGTTTCTGAGATCCTGCTGGAGCTGCTCGGGGGTCGCCATTTCCTCGATGCGCGCGAGCCCCGGGAAGGTCTCGATCATCCAGAGCCCGAGCGCGTGGATCGAGAACCAGTCCACCACATTGAGGAATGCGATGCCGGTGAGGATCAGGATCACGCCCATGATCTTTTCCATGAGCCCGAGATGCCGGCGAAACCGCTGCATGAACGAAAGGAATGGGCGGATCGCAACCGCAGCCAGAATGAACGGAATGCCGAGCCCGAGCGAGTAGACGGCAAGGAGGCGCACGCCGGCCCCGAGGCTGGCTTCGCTGGCTGCGAGCGCGAGCACGGCCGCAAGGATCGGCCCGATGCACGGCGTCCACCCGAACGCAAACGCAAGCCCGATAACGTACGCGCCAAGCAAACTCGCACCCTGCTGCTCGGCCTGATAGCGCCGTTCCACCATGAGGAACGGAATGCGTACCACGCCAAGGAAATGCAGACCGAAAACGATGATCACGAGGCCCGCACCGAACGCGAGCTCCATGCGCCACGTCTGAATCAATTGCCCGACCAGCGACGCGCTGGCCCCTAGCGCGATGAAAACCGTCGTGAACCCGAGCACGAAAAAGACGGAGGTGAGCACCACGCGCCGCCACACCTCGCGCGGCACGCCGTCTTTATCCGAAAGCTGATCGAACGTCGTGCCGCCGAGATAGCCGAGATAAGGCGGCACCAGAGGCAGCACGCAGGGGCTGAGAAAACTCACCAGCCCTGCAAGCCCGACACCGAGATAAAGATGGAGTTCCCCGAGCATCGGCCTCGTTCGCTTTCCTTACCGCGCGAGTGCGGTCACGCCTGGAAGCTCCCGCCCCTCGAGCCATTCGAGGAACGCGCCACCGGCACTGGAAACATAGGTGAAATCGCCCGTGACTTCAGCGGTGTTCAATGCCGCAACCGTATCGCCGCCGCCGGCCACGGAAACGAGCGTGCCAGCCCGCGTGCGCTCAGCAGCCTTTTTGGCGAGCGCGAACGTCCCATCTCCGAAGGGGTCGATCTCGAAAGCGCCGAGCGGGCCGTTCCAAAGCAGCGTCTCGCAGCGCGAGAGCACATCAACATAGTGATCGACCGTCTTGGGGCCGACATCGAGGATCATGGTCGCCGGCGGCACGTCAATGGTGGCCACCGTTTGATGGGGCGCACCGGCTTCGAACCGATCGGCCACGACGAGATCCTGCGGCAGCACGATCTCGCAGCTCCGGGATTTCGCAGCGTGCATGATCTCGTGCACGGTGTCGATCAGGTCCGGCTCCGCGAGCGAGCGCCCGATTTCGACGCCGCCAGCGAGCAGGAACGTGTTCGCCATGCCGCCGCCGATGATCAGCTTGTCGACCTTCGCCGAAAGATTGGTGAGAACGGGGATCTTGGTGGACACCTTCGCGCCGCCGACGATGGCGGCAACGGGCCGCTTCGGCTGATCGAGCGCCGCACGCAGCGCGCCGATCTCTTCCATCATCAGCGGGCCTGCGTAGGACGGCAGCAGATGCGTGATGCCCTCGGTCGAGGCGTGCGCACGATGCGCGGCCGAGAACGCGTCGTTGACGAAGAGATCGCCGAGCGCCGCAAACGCTTTTGCGATCTCGGGATCGTTCTTCGTTTCGCCCGCATGGAAGCGCGTATTTTCGAGCACCAGAATGCCGCCATTCGGAAGCGCGGCCACTGCCGATTGAGCAGCCTCCCCGATGCTGTCGGCCGCAAACGCCACCGGCTGCCCGACGAGCTTCTGAAGCGCAGCCGCGACAGGCGCGAGCGAGTTCTCCTTGTCCGGCCCGCCTTTCGGACGGCCGAAGTGCGAGAGCACGATCACGCGCGCGCCGCGCTGAGAGAGATCCTTGAGGCCCGGCACGATGCGTTCGAGACGCGTCGCGTCCGTCACCGCGCCGTCCTTGGTCGGCACGTTGAGATCGCAGCGCACGAGCACGCGCTTGCCCGAAACATCGAGGCCATCGGTGGTCTTCAGCTTGTCGAGGTTCATCGGTTTCCCTCAAGCCGTCTTGGCGGCGGCAATGACCTCGCGCGCAGCCTCCGCCACCCGCTCGCTCGTGATGCCGAAGTGCTGGAACAGCTTTGGCGCGGGCGCCGAGGCGCCGAAGTCCGAAAGACCGATGAAGCGGTCGCCCGGACGCAGCCACTCGTGCCAGCCCTGTGCGACGGCGGCTTCCACTGCGATGCGCGGTGCGTCTCCGAGCACCTCGTCGCGATAAGCCTGGTCCTGAGCGCGGAACAGCTCGAACGACGGCACCGAAACGACGGCCGCCGCGATCCCATCCTTCGCAAGAGTTGCAGCAGCTTCGACGGCAAGCCCGACTTCGGATCCCGAAGCTAGCAGCGTCACGTCCCGCTTGGCGCCGCCGCTCAGCACATACGCGCCCTTCGCGGAGAGGTTCGCCCCCTCGCCGCCCTCGCGCACGAACTTGGGCACCGCCTGGCGCGTCAGCGCCAGCACCGACGGCCTCTTCTCCTCGCCGAGCGCGATCTCCCAAGCTTCCGCCGTTTCCAGCGCATCGGCGGGACGCAGCACGAGAAGATTCGGGATCGCGCGCAACGCCGCCAAATGCTCGATGGGCTGATGCGTCGGCCCATCTTCACCGAGGCCGATGGAATCGTGCGTCATCACATACACAACGCGCTGGCCCATGAGCGCCGAAAGCCGGATCGACGGGCGACAGTAGTCGGTGAAGACAAGGAACGTCGCGCCGTACGGGATGAAGCCGCCGTGCAGAGCGATGCCATTCATCGCAGCCGCCATGCCGTGCTCACGCACGCCGTAGTGAATGTAGTTGCCCGCGAAGCTTCCCGGCGCGACGGCCGTATGATGCTTCGTGCGCGTGCCGTTCGACGGCGTGAGGTCGGCCGAACCACCGAGCAGCTCCGGCAGCGCCGGCACAAGGTGTTCGAGCGTGAGCTGCGACCACACACGCGTCGCGCGCTTTGTTTCGTCGGCCGCGAATTGCGCCTTGGCGGCGGCAATCGCGTCCGCAAGCGCGCCTTTGCGCGAGGCGGCAGCCGGAGTATCGAGCAGCGCCTTCGCTTCGGGCGAGGCCTTGGCGAAGCGCGCCTTCCACGCCGCGTTCTCGTCCGCTCCGCGCGCACCCAGCGCGCGCCAGGCGCCAAGGATTGCATCCGGCACCTCGAACGGCGCAGCGCTCCAGCCGAGCTTTTCGCGCGTGCCCGCGATCTCGTCCACGCCGAGCGGCTCGCCGTGCGTGGACGATTTGCCCGCCTTCGTCGGCGCGCCGTAGCCGATCACCGTCTTGCACGCGATCAGCCACGGCTTGGATGCATCGGCACGCGCCGTCTTGAGCGCGGCAGAGATCGCCGCCGGATCGTGGCCATCCACGCGCAGCGTGTTCCAGCCCGATGCGGCGAAGCGCGCGACCTGATCGTCCGAAACGGAGAGATCCGTCGGGCCGTCGATGGAGATCGAGTTGTCGTCCCACAGCACGATCAGCCGGCCGAGACCGAGATGACCCGCGAGCGAGATCGCCTCGTGGCTGATGCCTTCCATCAGACAGCCGTCGCCCGCGAGGCAATAGATGCGGTGATCGACGAGGTCGTCGCCGAGACGCGCGTTGAGGAGCCGCTCCGCGAGCGCCATGCCGACCGCGTTGGCAATGCCCTGTCCGAGCGGGCCGGTCGTGGTTTCGATACCGGCGGCATGACCGAATTCGGGATGCCCAGCCGTTTTCGAGCCGAGTTGGCGGAAGTTTTCGAGTTGCCCGATGTCCATCCCCGGATACCCGGTGAGATAGAGCAGCGAATAGAGCAACATCGAGCCATGTCCGGCCGAGAGGACGAACCGGTCGCGGTCGGGCCAATCGGGATCGGCCGGATCGAAGCGGAGCGCTTCGGTGAAGAGCACGGTCGCCACGTCCGCCATGCCCATCGGCATGCCCGGATGGCCGGAGTTGGCCTTCTGCACGGCGTCCATAGCGAGCGCGCGAATGGCGTTCGCCATATCCCGCGTACCGGCCAAAGCCCCCGGTTTCGTGTCTTGCACCTCGCCCATGCTCGCCCGTTCCTTCCAGAGTTCGCGGCCACCCGCCGGATTGTTGCGGCACATTTAACGGCCAGGGAGCCCCCCGTCTACCGCGCCGAACCGCCCGCGCCAGACGGGCGCAGCGCCTGAGATGAGCGAGAAAAGTGCTTTATGCCCCAAGTGCTTCACAATAGAGAGGCGCACAGGGCCTGGGACTTTCCGCTCGCGAAAACGTCGCAAATCCACAAGTGGCAGCGCCGCGTATCCGCTCAAGAGGCGCCGCAACGCGCCGAAAACCAAAACCGCTGACCCAACTGGGCGCGCCCGCTGGGTTCGGCTATGGTCGCGCTTCGGAAGGGCACGCACCGGCGTTGTCCCGGTGAACGCCAAGAGGACCATGGCTGATCTCCTGCAACGGGTGGCCGCGAACCGGGACGTCGAGGCCTTCAGGATGCTCTTCCAGACCTACGCCCCCCGCGTCAAATCCTACATGATGCGCCAGGGCGCGGACCCGAACACCGCCGAGGAACTGGCCCAGGAAACCTTGCTGACCGTCTGGCGCAAGGCCGATCTCTATTCGGGAGACAAGGGCAGCGCGACGACTTGGATCTTCACGATCGCCCGCAATCTCAGGATCGACCGCCTGCGCCGCGAGGTGGCGTGGCAGCCGCTGCCTGACGACATCGAGGAGGAGGCCTCTGCGGACCCCGCGCCCGATGAGATCGTCTCCGAGCACGAGCGCCGCGACCGCGTCCAAGCCGTGCTCGCCGATCTGCCGGCCGATCAGGCCGAGGTTGTGACGCTGGCCTACGTCGAGGGCCTCTCCCACAGCGAAATCGCCGAGCGGCTCGGACTTCCGCTTGGCACCGTGAAATCCCGGATGCGGCTCGCCTATCAGAAAATTCGCGGCGAGCTTGAGGTTCTGAAATAGATGACGATTACCCATCACCCCGACATCTCGACGCTGATGTGCTGCGCGGCCGGCAGCCAGCCGGAGGCTTTCGCCGCCGTCGTCGCCTCCCATCTTGCGCTCTGCCCGGAGTGCCGGGCGGAAGTCCGCCATATGCAGGAAATCGGCGTCGCGCTGTTCGACAAGCTGGAGCCTGTGCCGGTCTCCTGCCAGCCGCCCGTCGTTGCCATGCGGGCCGCCGAAGCCGACGTCGCCAATCCTCCGTCCGACCGCGAGGCCATCGCCGACATCTGCAAAACCGGCGTGCCGATGCCGCTCGCCAAGCACGTCGGCTGCTGTCTCCACGATGTGCCCTGGCAGACGGTTGCGCCCGGCATCGCGACCTACACAATTCCGCTGTCGAAAGGCTGTTGCGGAACTTTGAAACTCGTGATGCTCCAGCCCGGGATCGCGCTTCCCCAGCATGGCCATGACGGCGCGGAGCTGACACTTGTGCTCACGGGCAGCTACACCGACGAGACCGGCACCTACCGGCCCGGAGACGTCGCGGACCTCGACGAGGAGGTCACGCACAAACCTATCGCCTGCCCCCGCGATGGATGCGTATGTCTGACAGCGAGCTATCGCGAGGTGCCGCTGGCAGCCGCGCCTCGCGATTAAATCGCGCAACTAACCGGCGCTGCGCGCCTTCGCCAGCGCATCGAACGCCATCAACTCCCGCATAAGCGCCTCGAAATCGCGAAGCGGCAGCATGTTCGGCCCGTCAGACGGCGCGTGATCGGGATCCTGATGCGTCTCGATAAAGAGACCCGCAACACCCACCGCAACGGCCGCCCGCGCCAGCACTGGCACGAACCGGCGATCTCCGCCCGAGCTGCCGCCAAGCCCACCGGGTTGCTGCACGGCATGAGTTGCATCAAAAATCACAGGCGCGCCCGTTTCCGCCATTTGCGGCAGGCCGCGCATGTCGACGACGAGCGTGTTGTAGCCGAACGAGGCACCCCGTTCGGTCAGCAGCACGTTGGCGTTGCCGGAGCCCACCACCTTGGCGACGACGTTCTTCATGTCCCACGGCGCGAGAAACTGCCCCTTCTTCACTTTCACCACGCGCCCCGTCTTGGCCGCCGCGACGAGAAGGTCCGTCTGCCGGCACAGGAAGGCCGGGATTTGCAGTACGTCCGCCACCTCCGCTACCCGCGCGCACTGCTCCGGCTCGTGCACGTCAGTCACGATGGGGAGCCCGAGCGTCTCGCGGATCTCCGCAAACACGGGGATGGCGTCGTCGAGCCCAATCCCCCGCTTTCCGCCGAGCGACGTGCGGTTGGCCTTGTCGAACGACGACTTGTAGACAAGCCCAAGCCCAAGCCGCCCCGCGATCTCTTTCAGAGCCCCCGCCATTTCGAGTGCATGTGCGCGGCTTTCCATCTGGCAGGGTCCCGCGAACACCATGAGCGGCGCGGAATTGGAGACGGTCAGCGCGCCGATGGCGACGCTCGGGTTCGGCTTCAGAGTGTCTTGCTGGGTCATGCGCCCCTTATAGTACATCCGGATGCACCTAGCGAGCGCGCTCCGCCCTTTCCGTCATGGCCGCGGAGGCGGCTATCCACGACACATCGAATGAATGAGCGGAGGCTAGGATTTTCGCGGCTCCCACTTCAAGCCGGGCTCCGGAGGCGGCCCGTTGAAACTGGCGCAGACGGCCGCCTGCGCGGCCGTGACGTTGTTTCTGGGCCGGGTAGCATGCTTGACGCTTGCGGCCCCGGTTTCTACACCCACTTGAGATCGTCGTCCCACGCTCGTCCCCCTGCGCGAGGCCCTTATGCTTGTCCTGATCGATAACTACGACAGCTTCACCTATAACCTCGTGCATTTCCTGGGCGAGCTAGGCACGGCCTCCGAAGTCATCCGCAACGACAAGACAACGGCCGATGCCGTCCTTGAGATGAAGCCCAAGGCCATCGTGCTCTCGCCCGGCCCCTGCACGCCGAACGAGGCGGGCGTGTGCCTGGACCTCATCGAGAAGGCTGCCGGAAACGTGCCGCTCCTCGGCGTCTGCCTCGGCCACCAGTCCATCGGCCAGGCCTACGGCGGCAAGGTGATCCGCGCGCCGCTCCCGATGCACGGTAAGCTCTCCCAGATCCGTCATACGGACAAAGGCGTGTTCAAGGGCTTGCCGCAGCCCGTCGAGGTCACGCGCTATCACTCGCTGATCGTGGAGCGCGAAACGCTGCCCGATTGCCTGGAGATCACCGCCGAGACCGACGACGGCATCATTATGGGGCTCCAGCACAAGACGCACCCCGTGCACGGCGTGCAGTTTCACCCGGAGAGCATCGCTTCACAAAAGGGCCACGCCCTGCTTGCGAACTTCCTTGAGCTGGCGGGCCTCGATCCCCGGCGCATCGACACGCCGCGCCCGCGCGACGCGGCATGAGCCCCGCGCACCGAAAATAGGATCACGGATGACCACAGCCGGTATCAAGCCTCTTTTGCAGACCATCGCGAGTGGCCGTCCCCTCACCGCGGACGAAGCGGCCCACGCCGTCGACGTTCTGACCAACGAAGCGACGCCCGTGCAGATGGGCGCGTTCCTGATGGGCCTGCGCGTGCGCGGTGAGACGGTGGACGAAATCACGGGCGCGGCGCGCACGCTGCGCGCCAAGATGATGCCGGTCACGGTTGCGTCCGGCGCCATAGACATCGTGGGCACGGGCGGTGACGGTCACGGCACTTTCAACGTTTCGACCGGGTCCGCCATCGTTGCCGCGGGTGCAGGCCTCAAGGTCGCCAAGCACGGCAATCGCTCGGTGTCGTCGCTTTCCGGCGCCTCCGACGTGCTCTCCGCCCTTGGCGTGAAGCTCGATTGCGGACCGGATGCCATTGTCCGCGCCGTGGACGAAGCGGGCGTCGGTTTCCTTTGGGCGCCGGCTCATCATCCCGCCATGAAGGCGTGGGCCGCAGCACGCGCGGATCTTGGTGTGCGCACGCTCTTTAACCTGCTCGGACCGATCTGCAATCCTGCGGGCGTAAAACATCACGTGCTCGGCGTCTTTGCCCCCGAATGGGTTGAGCCGATCGCAGAAGTGCTGCGTGCGCTGGGCTCCGAGCGTGCCTGGGTCGTGCACGGCCACGACGGCCTCGACGAACTCTCGACGACGGGCCCGACGACGGTTGCCGAGTTGAACGGCGGCACCATCACGACGTTCGAAATTACGCCGGAAGATGCGGGCCTCCCGCGTGTGACGCTCCAGGATCTCAAAGGCGGCGACGGCGCCCACAACGCGGAAGCGCTACGTGGCCTTCTGGCCGGCAATCCGGGGCCCTATCGCGATATCGTCGTGTTCAACACCGCAGCCGCCCTCGTCGTGGCCGGACGCGCCGCTTCTCTCAAAGAAGGCGCATCCCTCGCGGCAGACGCGATTCAGTCCGGCCGCGCCGGCCACGCGCTCGAACGCTTGGTCGCGATCAGCAATAACGCGGGTTGAGACCGCGAATTTCGCGCAATTTTGCGGATGTCGGCGTTCACCATGACGGCCGCCCGCACTCCCCCGTGCTTGACCCCCGTCGTCCGGGCCGGTAGCTACCTTCCCTTCCCTGACATAAGCTGAGTCATGTCCGATATTCTCGAATCCATCACCCGCTATAAGCGCGAGGAAGTCGCAGCCGCGCAGGCAGAGTTGCCTCTGCAGGTGTTGGCGGAGTACGCCCGCAGCGCGCCCCGCGTGCGCCCCTTTGCAGCTGCGCTCGAAGCCAGGCACAAAGCGGGGCAAACAGCGCTGATCGCCGAGATCAAGAAGGCCTCGCCCTCGAAGGGCCTGATCCGTGCCGACTTCGATCCGCCGGCCCTCGCGCGCGCCTATGAAGTTGGCGGTGCCGCATGCCTTTCGATCCTGACCGACGGACCCTCGTTTCAGGGCGCGCCCGAATATCTCACCAACGCGCGAGCAGAAGTCACGCTTCCCGTGCTGCGCAAGGACTTCATGATCGACACCTATCAGGTCGTCGAAGCGCGCGCATGGGGCGCCGACTGCATCCTGATCATCATGGCGGAAGTGGACGACGCGATCGCAGCCGACCTTGCCGCCGCCGCGAAGGATTGGGGCATGGACGCCATCGTCGAGGTGCACGATGCCGCCGAGCTCGACCGCGCCTTGAAGCTCGATTGCCGCCTCATCGGCATCAACAATCGCAACCTCAAAACCTTCGAGACCACCCTCGCAACCACAGAAGAGCTGGCGCCGCGCGTGCCGAACGATCGGATCGTCATCGGCGAGAGCGGCATCTTCACGCCCGCCGACATCACGCGTCTGAAGCGCGTCGGCGTCGAAACCTTCCTCGTCGGCGAAAGCCTGATGCGCCAGGCCGACGTCCAGGCTGCAACAGAGGCCCTGCTCGCTCCGGAGGCCGCACAATGACCAAGCTGAGCCATATCGACGAATCGGGCCGCGCCCACATGGTGGACGTCGGCTCCAAGCACGCGACGCACCGCACGGCGGTCGCCGAAGGCTTCGTCACCATGAACGCGGAGACGCTGGAACTGATCCTGTCCGGCACCGCGCCCAAAGGCGACGTGCTGGCCGTTGCGCGCATCGCCGGCATCATGGCCGCGAAGAAAACGAGCGACCTCATTCCGCTCTGCCATCCGCTCGGCCTCACGCGCGCCGGCATCCACTTCACGCCGTCGGATCAACCGGCCGGCATTCATATCCGCGCCGAAGTGGGCGTGACGGGCCAGACCGGCGTGGAGATGGAAGCGCTCACGGCCGTGTCCGTAGCAGCGCTCACGCTCTACGACATGCTGAAGGCAGCCGACCGCGGCATGGAGATCGGCGCCATTCGCCTCGCAGAGAAGACGGGCGGACGGACCGGATATTACGCCGCTCCGCCGCGCTCTGCTGACGAGCCCGATCCGGACGCCGCAGCGCAGCCAGACACAACCGGATCCGGGAGCTGACACCATGGCGCTCATGCCCGCCGAGACCGCGCTGGCTCGCGTCCTCGAAGGCATCCCGCAGCCGTCCGAGGAGATCGTCGCCATCGCGCAGGCTATTGGCCGCGTGCTCACGCGCGATCTCGCAGCCAAGCTCACGCAGCCGCCGTTCAACGCATCTGCCATGGACGGCTATGCGATTTACGGAGCAGGCCCTGCGTCGCCGGGCGACCGCTGGACCGTCGTCGGGGAAGCGGCAGCAGGCAGCGCCTTTTCGGGCGCCGTCGGCCCGGGCGAGGCCGTGCGCATCTTCACGGGCGCGCCCGTTCCCGCAACATGCGGAACGGTCGTCATTCAAGAGAACGTCACGCGCGACGGCGATGCGCTCGTCGCAGATCAGCCGACCCAGGGCGGCGCAAACATCCGCTATGCCGGGAATGACTTCGCGGAAGGCGACGTACTGCTTCCGCGCGGGCATCGGCTCGATGCGCATTCCGCGACGCTCGCGGCCGCCATGGGCCACGGCGAGGTTGCCGTCGCCCGCAGGCCCGTCGTCGCAATCCTCGCAACCGGCGACGAACTGGTGCCGCCCGGCACGCCTCCGGGTCCGGATCAGATCGTCTCGTCGAATCCGGTGGGCCTTGCAGCCCTTGTCGCGCACGCAGGCGGCCTTCCGCGCGATCTGGGCATCGCGCCCGACAGGAAAGACGCCCTCGCCGAGCGGATCGCGCACGCAGGCGACGCCGACGTTCTCGTGACCATCGGGGGCGCCTCAGTTGGCGATCACGACCTGGTCGGCCCCGTGCTCAAAGAGCAGGGTCTCGATCTTTCGTTCTGGAAAATCGCGATGCGCCCCGGCAAGCCGCTTATGTTCGGCCGCCTCGGCGAACGCCGCGTGTTGGGGCTTCCGGGCAATCCGGTCTCGGCGCTGATCACGGCGCGCGTCTTCCTGATCCCGCTGATCCGCGCATTGCAGGGCGAGACACCCGAAGCGCGCGTTCCGGAAACTGCGATCCTCGCGGCTCCTCTCGAAGCTAACGGCCCGCGTCTCCACCTCATGCGCGGCAAACTCGGCCGGCGCGCGGACGGCGCCCTTACCGTCACCGCGATGACCTCTCAGGACAGCTCGCTTCTCTCCGCGCTTGCCCGCTCCGACTGTCTCATCCGCCGCATGGCCGATGCGCCCGCGCTTCCCGCCGGCGAGCCCGTAGAGTTCGAACGGCTTTGAAGCCGCTTCTGCCAAACTTCAAAAAACCTCTGCGCAACGATGATACTTGGGATGCATCATCACAGGTAGTGTCTCAGTTTGAAATTTGACTGCTGTGCGCTACCCGCCCGCCTGCCATGCGCTCATGCTATGCTTAGCGCTATGGATAAGCCGACCCAGCAAGACTATATTCGATGGAGAGCCCCGGAGCTTGCGAGTTCGGGGTTGTTCCGGAACTGGTTCGATGTCGCGTGCCAGTTGCGCCGCGAGGCCGCGTACTGCGCTCATGCTGAGATGCACCCGTTCCGGCGCGAACAGTTAAACCGCCTCTGTAGAGAGGCAAGACAGGAGATCTCGGACGATGCCCAAAGGTCCGAAGGGTGAGAAACGTCCGGCCGACGTCGTATCGAACGCCGTACGGATTGCCCGGATTGCGACGGGTGAGGAAGAGGAAGATCTGACCGAGGACGGGAAGGACAGGGCAGCCGTTAGCCTAGGCAGGAAGGGCGGCAAAGCACGCGCCGAATCTCTTAGCAAGAAAGAGCGCGCCGACATCGCCAAGAAGGCAGCAGCGGCGCGCTGGAAGAAAGACTAGTTCTGCTTTTTCGGCATTAGCGGCTCTAGCCGCTCCAGCTTCTCAATGAATTCTCGTAGATCCTCTGCGGTCTCGATCCGCGCATCGACTGTGACAGATTCCATGTCGAAAACTATCGGCTTGCCTGAACTGTCAGCTTTCGGCTCTTGGCGAGCGGTCCCTTCCTGCATCTTCTGTCCCTCAGGTTCTGGAGGGGTCTTGTTACCCCCTTCAGACTTCTGAGATTCTACCGAAGAGGCGCGGGGAAAGCCAGACTTAAGACCAGCGAATTGAATATTGTCTTTGAGGATGCTCAGAAGGGATCGCGCTGACTGATCGTTAAGATTCCGCTCTAGCTTTAGGTGGCTCCTCGCCACTGTGTCGGCCGGTATTCCTGCAGACCATCCGTCGGTCTCCCAGAGGGTGCGGAACAAGGGCGGCGCCAAAGCGAACGACGCCAACTTTCCGGCACGCACTTCGTCGCGCTCATCCAAAAAAAATCTCCGCGCAGCATCGCTGACGCGAACGCGGCGCTCGTCGTTAGCACCCTCATCATCGAGAAGCCCATACTGCTTCAAAGCAGCGACAGTTTGAAATGCACCGCTGCTTTTGGGGCTGTAGTTCCACACCTCGAAAGCCACTGGGATCAACATCGGCCGCCCGGCCTTGTCCGCGCTGAACAGTTGCTCAGTTCGCGCCAAGGCCTTTTCGAGGCTGATGAAAGGAAAACGAGTTGAGACGTCCTCTGACATTCTAATCCTCCAGAGTATGGCCACATAACCCCCGTCGCCGCCTAAGTCAAGGGGTATGAGGAATTTCTCCTCACCTCTTGACTTGGCCGCATCTGGCGGCGCATACATGGTTAAGACCGGTTAGCGGTCTCAATGGAGGGTAAATGCTGACAAGAAGAGTTGCTCTAGCCGACGTCAGGCTCACGGACGCGGTACGGGCAAAATAGAAAAGCCGCCAATACCTTGCGGTACGGCGGCTTAACGTGGGCTCCCAACAGCGACGAAGGATGCCAGTGGCGGTGATTGTATCACCGCCACTGTGTTTTGTGAATCCATGAACAATATTCTTGGCGCTATGCATAAACGTTCATATATTAAGGGCATGAACAAGCTGCCCTTAGCCAAGCGCGTGCAAATCCTCTCGCTTCTCTGCGAGGGGTCTTCCATGCGCTCGATTTCTAGGGTTTGCGACGTCTCCATCAACACGGTTTCGAAGCTGCTGGACGAGGCCGGCCGGGCCGCTCTCGCCTTCCACGACGATAACGTGCGGGGCCTCCAATCGCAGCGCATCCAGTGCGATGAGATCTGGTCGTTCGTCTACGCGAAGAACAAGAACGTCGTGGACGCCAAGGCACCTCCGAAGGGCGCGGGCGACGTGTGGACGTGGACGGCCCTGGATGCGGACAGCAAGCTCATCTGCGGCTGGACCGTGGGCCAGCGTGACGCCTACTGGGCTGCTGCTTTCATGGATGACCTCAAAGAGCGCCTAGCGAACCGGGTGCAACTCACGACGGACGGGCACAAAGCCTACCTGACTGCAGTTGAGCAAGTCTTCGGAAACACGGACATCGACTTCGCCCAGCTCGTGAAGATGTACGGCGAGGTTCCCGGAGGCAGCGGGCCTGAGCGCAAATACAGCCCGCCCGCCTGCATCGGCATCAAGAAGAAGCCTATCGCTGGCAATCCGGACGCGAAGCATATCTCCACGTCCTACGTCGAGCGCCAGAACCTCACCATGCGCATGAGCATGAAGCGGTTCTCCCGCCTCTCGAATGCCTTCTCAAAGAAGCTCGCGAACCACCGTCATGCACTCTCGCTCTACTTCTACTTTTACAACTGGTGCCGCATTCACAAGACGCTTCGCGTCTCTCCCGCCATGGCAGCGGGACTTACGACTGAACTGCTGTCGTTCGAAACACTGATTGAGCGGATGGATGCCGTTGCACCGAAGCCCGGTCGGCCGAAAACATATAAGAAGACGTCTAGGGCGTAGCAGCTAGGGTAGCGATCCCGCTGCCTTGCGAATCACGTGCATCCAAGGACATGATGTAAATGTCGATTAGCCGCATCGCCGCTTCATAAGACGCTGCTTTAGCCAGAATTTCTATACCTGCCGAGTGTCTTGTCCGATCGCACTCGTAGATGAAATATCCGTACTCGTCTCCCAGGTCGCTATCGTATTGTATTTGTTCAATTGTTGTGCGCGACAAGGGAGAAACGCATATTTCTCGTCCGTCTTTCAAGGATGCGCACCAGAAACGGTCTGTCATGAGCAATCCTCAATATGTCTGGCGGGTAAACAAGAGGCCCCGCTTCACGGTCCTGGAGTTCGGTGAACTCATGGCGGCTGATGATGGCCCACGCGAAACGTTGCTCCGCGACTCGAAATACGAGCGTCTCTACAGGTCTATTGGATACCGTGATGTGAATCGCACGGTTCGTCGCTATTTGTCGAGCGCCACGAGGAGCAGGACTATCATTCTCGATGGCAGAGACGCGCTAGAGCAACGCAAGGAGTCGGCAGGCGATCCAAAAGAGCTGACGAACATAGACCTGCAAATCGCTGCGCTGGACGCCTTCGATGCGTCTTTGAATACATTGCCTATCGCTGGACTTGAGTTCGAAGCCGTTGGGAATCGGCTTCAACGTATCAAGATGGAAGATGTTGAAATTAGCGTTTTCCCGACGGTATGGGTGCGGCAACGACGAACGCGTGGACGCGATCAGCTAGGGGCGCTAATCATCGACCCGGCCATGGGCACGGCGCTCAAAACCCCTCAAGCGATCGCTAAGGACCAAAGGGCGAAAGAGGTCGCATGCAGCCTTCTACACGTTCATGTGTCCAGCGCCAGGTGCGCCGAGACAGACGTTGCTTCTAATGACCATTGTATGATTTTCCACGTGCACCGACGTAGGCTTTACACCTCGCCTACTGCGTACAAACGCGACCTGAAGAATATGGAAGCTGTTTGCCGGTGGGCGATGGATAGATGGGACCGACTAAGTCCCCCGCCAAGCTTTGATCCGGCTAAAGCGCGCTATCGCTGAGATATTTTTCAAACTGAGACACTACCTCATCACAGGTTGCGCTTGCAGAACGAGCCGGGAACGATTAGCGTACATTCACGATTTGTTTAGGTGAGTCTTACGACTCGCGTTCCGACGCGTCATCCGGCTTTGCGGATCGAGCCGGCACGGACAGGATACGGATGAAGGTCTGATCTCCGGGCTTTCGGCGGCAACGCCGCGGACAGGGATCGTTCGTCTGCTCCTGGCCGTCGTGGCGCATCGGCAGCCTCTTTCGGGAGGCCGGCCGCCGGAACCGTCGTAGGCGGAAAACTCTCGGCCTTGGAAGTCCGGGCCTTGCACGGGAGGCATGAATGCTGACGTCGAAGCAGAAAGAGCTGCTGCTTTTCATTCACGAGCGTATGCAGGCCGATGGCGTCCCGCCGTCGTTCGACGAGATGAAGGACGCACTCGATCTCAAGTCCAAATCCGGAATTCACCGTCTGATCACAGCACTGGTCGAGCGGGGCTTCATCCGCCGCCTGCCTCATCGCGCCCGAGCCATCGAGGTGCTGAAGCTGCCGGAAAGCTCCACCGCACAGACAGCGGAAGCGCTGCGCCGCGTCGGCTTCCAGCCGAGTGTCATCGAAGGCGCGAAATCGCGCGTGCCGGATATTTCGCTGCCCCCCTCGCACATGCTGGATAGCCGCACGGTTTCCGTGCCGGTGATGGGCCGCATCGCGGCCGGCGTTCCGATCTCCGCGATCCAGAACCACACGCACGACATCGCCTGCCCCCCGGACCTGCTGACGAACGGCGAGCACTTCGCGCTCGAAGTCAAAGGCGATTCGATGATCGAAGCCGGCATCCACGACGGCGACACGGTCATCATCCGCCGCTGCGATACGGCCGAGAACGGCGACATCGTGGTCGCCCTCGTCGAGCACGAGGAGGCCACCTTGAAGCGCCTGCGCAAGAAGGGCTCGACCGTTGCGCTGGAAGCGGCGAACCCCGAATTCAAAACGCGCATCTTCGGCCCCGACCAGGTGGACATCCAGGGCCGTCTCGTCGGCCTCATCCGGCGGTACTGACCGGCGCAAACGGAGCGGCGTCATCTCTACTGGAGCGCCGCTCTACTGAAGTGCAGCGCGCGCTCGGCTTGAGTTGCGTGTTCGCTGCGGGCGTTCAGGCCGTTCTGTCCACGGGCGCACCCCGCGGCGTGCGGCAACAGATTCCGCCCGCACGCTGCGCGCCGCATCGCCGTCTGCATTGTCTTGCACATAAACCGCGTGCGCGCCGTCGCGCCGTAAGGCCGCCCGATCGAAAACAGCGAGCGGGCCGTCACAGCCGCGGGGACGACGCGGACCGCCGACAAGAATATCCGCGTTCGCGCAGTCTTCTGCCGTGGCCGAGGGATGACGGGAAATCGCCACGCGCAGACCTTTGGTTTCTGCAAGACACCCTACGCCGTCGCAAGAAAGGCCACGAGCCTCGCGTGCAGCGCGTGGAGTTCGCGCATCGCCATCGTGTTCGAGCCAGCGCCCGAGCTCGAAGGTGCCGGACGACCCGTGCGTGGCAACAAGCAAGCCGTCAGGCCCCCGCACCGCGACGAGATCCCCTCCGCGCCCGACGAGAATATCCGGTCGCTCCTTCCCGCCTGCGAGCAGCGCACCGGCTACGATGACGGGCAGCCCCCACAACCGCCACCGCGTTTGCCACAGCATCAGCCACAGCCCGCCCGCGATCATGAGACCGAAGGCGCTGCCGCGAATTTCCGGGATTACGCCCACGGCACCTGGAAGCGCCGCAACCACGTAGGCCGTCCACGTCATGAAATCGATGCCGAGCGCCATGATCGGCAGTGCCAGCCATTCGAGCCCGAACGGCATCAGCACGAGCGTGAGAAGCGCCGCCGGCATGATGACGAGATTCACCGCCGGCCCCGCTATGAGATTGGCGAGCACGGCGTATTGCTGGCTCTTGTGGAAGTGATAGACGCCGATCGGAGCCACCGCGAGGCTTGCGATCACAGTCGAGAGCAGGATACCGCCGAGGAAAAGTGCACCGAGTTTCCCCCATCCGCCGAAGGCCGTTTGCTCCGTTCGGCGCCGGATCAGCTCGTAACCCGCGATCAATGCGATGACGGCGGCGAACGACATTTGGAAGCCCGGATCGAGCAGGCTCTCCGGCATCACGAGCAGAATGAGGAGCGCCGCGAGCGCGACGTTGCGCATCGCGAGCGCCTGCCGGTCGAGCAGGATGGCGATGAACATGATCGAGATCATGATGAAGGCGCGGACGGTGGCGATCGCGGCGCCCGAGATGAGAAGATACCCCGTCGCGCCGAGAAGCCCCGCGACGGCCGCCCACTTCTTTGTCGACACACGCAGCGCAATAGCCGGAAACAGTGCGAGCAGGACCCGTGCCGATAGAAACACCGCACCCGCCATGATCACCATGTGCAGACCCGAGATCGACAGGATGTGGATGAGGCCCGAGTCGCGATAGGCGTCGTTGGTGGCGTCCGTGATGCCGCCGCGCTCGCCCGTGATCAGCGACACGGCAATCGCTCCTGTCTCGCCCGGCACAACGGCGCGGATTCGCTCGCCGATGTCGAGCCGTAATCGCTGCAGCCAAAGCCGCACGGCGCGCAAGGCACTCTCCGCGTAGCCAATAGGCGGGGCTTCGATCTCGGCGGCGGCCAGCGCATAACCCGTCGCGCCCAGGCCTTGGAACCACGCCATGCGAGCGAAATCGTAACCGCCCGGCAACGCCGGCATGGGAGGCGGCCTCAGCGTTGCGCGAAGACGCACTGCATCGCCGGGCTTCAACCCGGCCCGCGTCTTCAGAACCCAGAGGCGCACCCGTTCCGGCGTTGCATCCGCCGCAAGACCACGGATCGACGTCACACGGATGGTGAGCCGTTCTCCTCGCGTCGCGCGCGGCTCGATCAACTCCACGATGCCGCGCACGTCCGCAAAGCGCATCTCGTGTCCGAGCACCGGCGCGCGCGTCCATTCCGTCCGCGCTTTCGAAACGGCGAATCCGAGCGCAACGGCCAAAAGAGCCAGCGCCGTGAGGCGGATCAGGCCAGGTCTCCCGCTCGCCACGAAAAGGGCAGAGGCTGCCGCGAGCCCTCCCATGGCGGCCCAGAGACTGGGTTCGACAGGCAGCGCGAAGTAGAGCGCGATGCCGATGCCGACGAACACCGGCAGCCACACGAACCACCGGGCGCGTTCCTCCTCGAGCCGCCCGATAAGGCTCCAGCGCACGGTAAAGGAGCGCGGATCGTGCGGAAAATCCGAGACAAAAGGCCCATTCCGCCTTTCGTTTCCGCCAGATACGTTCACCCTCGCCTCTCCCCGGGCGCCTTGAGCTGGTCTCAGCGCGCTCGCCTATGCTACACGGGCGCCCAAACCTCTCAAACCTGAGCCAAACCCTCTATGACCGAGACCTCATCGAGCCCGGCACGCGCGCCGGTCGTGCGCTTCGCCCCATCTCCCACCGGCTATCTGCATATCGGCGGTGCGCGCACGGCGCTGTTCAACTGGCTTTATGCGAAAGCCAAGGGTGGCACGTTCCTGCTCCGCATCGAAGATACGGACCGCGAGCGGAACAATCCGGCAGCCGTGGCGGCCATTCTCGACGGTCTCTCCTGGCTTGAACTCGACTGGGACGGCGAGCCTGTCTCTCAGTTCTCGCGTGCGGACCGTCATCGCGAGGTGGCTCGGGCGTTGCTCGATCAAGGTGCCGCCTACCGCTGCTATCTGAGCCCCGAAGAGCTCGATCAGATGCGCAAGGCTGCGGAAGCCGAGAAGCGGCCCTTCACCGTGCAGTCGCCCTGGCGTGATCGGGATCCCGCGGATGCGCCCGAAGGCCAGCCGTTCGCCGTGCGTCTCAAAGCGCCGCGTGAAGGTGAGACGGTGATCGAGGATCGCGTGCAGGGTCGTGTCGTGTTCCAGAACAAAGAACTCGACGACCTCATTATCCTGAGGAGCGACGGCAACCCGACCTACAATCTCGCGGTCGTGGTAGACGATCACGACATGGGCGTGACGCACGTCGTCCGAGGCGTCGATCATCTGACGAATGCAGCGCGCCAGACGCAGATCTATCGCGGCATGGGATGGAGCGTGCCCGTATGGGCACACGTGCCGCTGATCCATGGCAGCGACGGCGCCAAGCTCTCGAAACGCCACGGTGCGCAGGGCGTCGAAGAGTATCGCGCCATGGGCTATCTCCCGTCGGCTCTGCGCAACTACCTCGTACGCCTGGGTTGGAGCCACGGCGACGACGAGATCATGTCGACGGACGATCTCATCCGTTGGTTCGACATCGACGACATCAACAAGAGTCCCGCTCGTTTCGACTTCAAGAAGCTCGACGATCTGAACGGCCATTACGTACGTGGTGCAGAGGAAGCCGAGTTGCTCGCCCGCGCCAAGGATCTCTTGCCGCATCTCGATTTCGCGAGCCTGCGTGCGCTTCCCGTCGATCCGAAAGCCCCGCCCCGCGCCGACATCGCGCTCGCGCGTGAGGTTGAAGCGCTGGTTCCGAGTGCCGCGACCGGCGCAGACCTTGCGCAACGCTTCGATGCTGTAGGTTGGGAGAAGCTCGCAGCCGCCCTTCCCGCCATCAGGGAACGGGCAAAGACGATCGCGGATCTTCTCGCGCAGGCCTTGTTCCTGGTCGCGGAACGCCCCCTTAGTCTAGATGACAAGGCGAAGAAGCTGTTGGATGCTGACGGCCAGGCGAATCTCAAGGCCCTGCTCCCGCGGCTGGAAGCTGCGACCGAGTGGAGCGCCGCAAGCCTAGAGGCCCTAGTGCGTACGTACGCGGAAGAAACCGGCGCAAAGCTCGGCAAGGTCGCCCAGCCGCTGCGTTCGGCTCTGACGGGCAGGACGGTTTCGCCACCCGTTTTCGATGTCATGAGCGTGCTCGGACGTGATGAGACACTGGGCAGATTGAGCGAACAAATTCGCTAGAGGTGCCGCAAATCTTTGCAACTTCGTCGTTTCGCCGGGCGGCCCGAATTGGTTATACTGCACCGCAACAAGCGCATTCCGGCCGGGGTGCCTTGGTCTCGTTCGAGGCTCGGATAGACTGAACTACCGCAAGGAGAAGCGGCATGGGCATTCAGGAAAACGCGACCCCCAGTGTGGAAGCCTCGCGGGAGGCCGAGCTCGCGCTCGACGGCCAGACGGTGTCGTTCGATGTGCGCAGCGGGTCGATCGGGCCGGACGTGATCGATATCGGCAAGCTCTACCGCGACACGGGCTGCTTCACCTACGACCCGGGCTTTACGTCGACCGCGAATTGCTCGTCGGGCATCACCTTTATCGACGGCGACAAGGGCGAGTTGCTCTATCGCGGCTACTCCATCGACGAACTGGCGGAAAATTCGAACTTCCTCGCCATCTGCTATCTGCTGCTGCACGGCGAGCTGCCGACGAACGAAGAATTCAAGACGTTCCGCAACACCATCTCGCGCCACACGATGGTGCACGAGCAGATGACCAAGTTCTTCACCGGGTTCCGCCGCGATGGACATCCGATGGCGATCATGGTTGGCGTCGTCGGCGCGCTGTCCGCCTTCTATCACGATAGCACCGACATCAACGATCCGGAGCAGCGCCAGACGGCCAGCTACCGCATGATCGCCAAGATGCCGACGATCGCGGCGATGGCCTACAAGTATTCCATCGGCCAGCCGTTCATCTATCCGCGCAACGACCTCGACTACACGTCGAACTTCCTGCAGATGTGCTTCTCGGTGCCGTGCGAGCCTTACATCGTCAATCCGGTGGTAGCGCGGGCGCTCGACCGCATCTTCATTCTGCACGCCGACCACGAGCAGAACGCATCGACCTCCACAGTTCGCCTTGCGGGCTCTTCGGGCGCGAACCCGTTCGCCTGCATTGCCGCCGGCATCGCCTGCCTCTGGGGCCCGGCCCACGGGGGCGCAAACGAAGCCGCCCTCAACATGCTCGAAGAAATCGGCACCGTCGATCGCATCCCCGAGTACATCGAGAAGGCAAAGGACAAGTCGTCCGGCTTCCGCCTCATGGGCTTCGGCCACCGCGTCTACAAGAATTACGATCCGCGCGCGAAGGTCATGCAGAAGACCTGTCACGAGGTTCTCGACGCCCTCGATAAGCGCAACGAGCCGCTGCTCAAGGTCGCGATGGAGCTCGAACGCATCGCGCTCGAAGACGAGTATTTCGTCCAGAAGAAGCTCTATCCCAACATCGATTTCTATTCGGGCATCACGCTGCGCGCGATCGGTTTCCCGGTCTCGATGTTCACCGTGCTGTTCGCAGTCGCCCGCACGGTCGGTTGGATCGCGCAGTGGAAAGAGATGATCGAGGACCCGGAGCAGAAAATCGGCCGGCCGCGCCAGCTCTATATCGGCCCGCCGCGCCGCCCCTTCCCCAAAGCGTAATCGAGGACGACATCGGCCGCCGCCTCGCTTGGCGCGCGGCCTCCCTCCGTCCGGAGAAGCCCGGGGATGCGCGCCAGCGCGGCCTCTTGTCGGCGCCGCTCAACCGTATCCGAGAGCAGCGGAAGAAGCGTGTTGGCGAGATTTTCCGGCGTAACCGTCTCCTGGTGAAACTCTGGAAAGGCGTTTTCGCCGAGCACGAGATTGGCCAGCACGACCGTCGGCGCCTTGATGAGCCGCCGCAGAAACGGAGCCGCGACCGGATCGACGCGATAGGCCACAACCATCGGCGTACCCGCGAGCGCGAGTTCGAGCGTTACCGTCCCTGATGCCGCGAGCGCTGCTTGCGCAAGCTTGAACGCGCGAAACTTGTCGTCGTCCCCCTCGACGAGGTGTGGCTTGAGCGGCCACGACTTGAGCCCCGCCGCGATCAGCGGACGCATATGCGGCACGCATGGCATCAGCACCTGCGGCTCCACGCCACGCGCCATCACGAGCCGCAGGGCAGCCCCAAACGGCTCCATGAGGCGACCAACTTCTGACGCCCGGCTCCCCGGCAGCGCCACGATGACGGGACGCGCGGGATCGAGCCCAAGTGCGGCCGCAAGCGGCGCCGGATCGAGATCGCGGAACCACGCGAGCCGCTCGGACAACGCGTGGCCGACATACGTGCACGGCGGCCCGCCGAGCCTTGCGTGCGCCGCCGGCTCGAACGGCAGCAGCGCAAGCACGTGATCCACATAGGCGCGCATCTTGGCCGCGCGCCCGGGCCGCCATGCCCACACACTTGGGCTCACGTAATCGATAATTGGAATATCCGGCCGACGCTTGCGGATGCGCTTCGCGATTGGGTGCGTGAACTCGGGGCTATCGATGATGACGACCGCGTGCGGGTTGGATGCGATCGCACGGTCCACCGTTGCATAAACCCGCCGAACGATGCGCGGAAGGTGCCGCAGGATCGAGAGCGGACCCATGACCGCAACGTCTTCGATGGGAAAATCGGAGACGAAGCCTTCCGCCGCCATCGCCTCGCCACCCACGCCGGAAAGCTGCAGCCGATCTTGGAGTCGTGCCTTGAGCGCGGCAATCAACTTGCCGCCGAGCGCATCGCCCGAGTGCTCGCCCGCAATCAAAACGAGGCGCACCTCATCGTGCTTTGACAAAGCCTCGCTCATCAGCCTTTTCCCTCGGATGAAGCAGATGGCGATGTCACGATGAAAAGCCCCTCGCGTTCCGCAGCGGCCAGCGCGTCTCCGGAGGCTGCCGCCGCGTCGTCGCCGATCGCAATGCCCGCATATCCGGCACGCGCCACGATGGTAACGAGGGTCTCCGTCAGAGCCTCCGCCCGCCGCAACACGACGACGCCGCGCCGCCGCCGCGTCAGGCTTGCCCATTGGCGCAAACCTTCGGCGCGGCGCACGGTGGCCTCCGCGCCTTCATCCGCTTCCACTGCCAGCACGTGATTACGCACCACGACCGCCGTATGCCCCACGCCGAAACGCGCGAGCGCCTCGATGGTCGCGAGCCCTTTCACCGCATCGCGCACCGAATGCCGGCGCGGCTTCACCCCGCCGAGCGGACGGAGATCGCGCACCACGCGATGCGCCTTGAAGCGCCGCGGCGTGGCACTCGCGGGCGCCTCGTCCCGCACGCCTTCGACGAAAATCCCGGCAGCATCCGCACGTGCGAGCGTGACTGCGCGTTCCGCGATCAGCACATGTTCCGCTTCCGCCGCGATGCCGGAAAGCCCAGCCGCGTGCGCGCCCTCCACGGTCGCAGGCCCGATGGCCGGCATATCCACGCGAAGATCCTGCTCGGGCTTCGAGCGCTTGACGAGGATGCCACCCCGTGGCGCATCGTGAGCCGCGCGGCGTGCTTCACCCGCCCGCGCGATCATCCGGTCGGTGCCTTCGACACCCTCGATGGCTTCGATCCGCCCGCCCGCAATCACAACACCTTGCCCGATGTCGTACGGGCCAAGCGCGCGGATCAGCGCAAGCCCCGTCTGAATATCCGCCCGATCCTCGTCAGACGCGCGCGCCGCACCCGCTGCACCTTCCCGAACCACGAGTTCGGGCGCGGCCTCGCCCGGCCCGATCACGCGAAAGCCCTCTTGCTCGAAAAAGCGGACGACACGGCGCAACACGCCGTCGTCTCCTCCCGAGGCCACGATTTTCAAGAGCCGCGGAAGATTGCGGAAGAAACCGAGATCGGGCTTCAGGGCACCCAACTCCGGCCGGCGCACGTGCCCCACGATCACGAGATCCGTCACCCGCGCTTGGCGAAGCGCGCGGATCATCCCGCCGATGCTGCCCCAATTGACGCGGGTCACGTCGGGCCCCGCCAGATCCGGGTCCGCTTCGCTGTCGATGGCGACGATAGCGACCGGAAGCCCTTGGCGCGCCGCGCTCTGCGCAATCTCGCGCGGAAGCTTGCCGCCGCCCGCCAGTATTCCGAGCCGACGCTCGCCTGCACTCATGGCTCTCTCTCGCCGCCCCTATCGCGGGCCGTGTTGCCGCGTACGGCATCGCTATAGCGGGAATGGCGAGCGGGGACTAGGCTCCGCATTCCTCGACGCCACGCAGCCTGAGGCAATCCATGTCGATCGACACCAGCCGGAAGATCACGTTCTCCGATTCCCCTTGGAAGCTCCTCTTCGGCGTGCTGATCGGCTTGGCGATGGTCGGCCTCTCGGTCTACGTATTCACGCTCACAACATACAGGGGGCGCGAAATTCCCCCCAATAGGATGCAGACCTACGGTACCATCGGCGTCGTCTTCTTCGGATTCTGCGTGATGGTCCTTGTCGGGAGAATGCTCAACCGGCGCGGCGGCATCGTAACACTCGGCCCGGAGGGGCTGCGCGACATTCGCATTGCACCTGGATTCGTGCAGTGGAGCGCGATCCAAGAGATTTCCACCTGGGGCGGCGGCATGAGCGCGGTGATGGTGCTGAGTGTGCGGCCGGAAACGGAGAGCGCCCTTCGCTTGACACCAATGGCACGCTGGACGCGCGGCATGAACGCCAAACTTGGTGCCGATGGATTATGCGTCGCATCCGCAGGCCTCGCGACGGACTACGCCACACTTCTTGCGACGACCGAGGCCTACTGGATCGCACACCGCTAGACGTCGAGTGTGTGCTCGCGTTCCCATTGCGTCAGATGGCTCGCATAGCCGTTCCATTCGCCCGTCTTGAGTTTGACGTAAGCGCTGGCCAGCTCCTCGCCGAGCGAGGCTTTCAAAGTTGTATCGCTCTCGAATGCGCGAACCGCGTCGAGCAGATTCAACGGCAGCCTCGGCGCATCCGTGACCGTATGCCCCTCCTGATACATGTCGATGTCGAGGCGCGGGCCGGGATGCGCGTTGCGCGCAATGCCGTCGAGCCCCGCCGCGATGATGGCGGCTTGCAGCAGGTAGGGATTGGCCGCGCCGTCCGGCAGCCGGAACTCGAACCGTCCCGCACCCGGCACGCGCACCATGTGCGTCCGATTGTTGCCGGTCCACGTCACGCTGTTGGGCGACCAGGTCGCACCTGAGATCGTGCGTGGCGCGTTGATGCGCTTGTACGAGTTGACCGTCGGATTCGTGATCGCAGCGAGCCCCGTGGCGTGCTGCATGATGCCGCCGAGAAAATTGTAGCCTTGTTGCGAGAGCCCCATCTCGTCCGTCGCATCGGCGAATGTATTGGTTGCCCCATCCGGGCTCCAGACCGAGATATGCACGTGACAGCCGTTGCCCGTGAGGTTCGCGAACGGCTTCGGCATGAACGTCGCGCGAAGCCCGTGCTTCTCCGCGACCGACTTTACCATGTACTTGAAGAAGGAATGACGATCCGCCGTCTTCAGCGCGTCGTCGAACGCCCAGTTCATTTCGAACTGCCCGTTCGCGTCCTCGTGATCGTTTTGATAGGGCCCCCATCCGAGTTCCTGCATATAGTCGCAGATCTCGGAGATCACGTCATAGCGGCGCATCAACGCCTGTTGATCGTAGCAAGGCTTGCTCGCGAGATCCATGGAATCGGAAATCGCCGATCCATCCGCGTTGATCAGAAAGTATTCGCACTCGACGCCGGTCTTGACGCGAAAGCCTTGCTCGGCTGCTTTTGCGAGGACGTTCTTTAGGACGACGCGCGGCGACTGCGCGACCGTCTTGTTGTCCATTACGCAATCTGCCGGAACCCACGCGACCTCGGGCTTCCACGGAAGCTGAACGAGCCCCGGCGCATCTGCCATGGCAAGCATGTCCGGATGCGCGGGCGTCATATCGAGCCACGTCGCGAAACCTGCGAAACCCGCGCCGTCCTTCTGAATGTCCGCGATCGCGGCAGCCGGCACCAGCTTCGCGCGCTGGAAACCGAATAGATCCGTGAACGAGATCATGAAGTAGCGGATGCCGCGATCCTTCGCGACCTGGGCTAGACACTGTGTCATGGTTTTGGGCGTCCCACGCTTCGTTTGATCCTCACCCCTAGATGACTTGTCTTTCTGTTTTTGAAGCCGCGCCCCCGGCCTTCATGGGCCGAAGTGTCACTGCGTAGAACTGAGTGTCGCCGCTCAGAATTTGCTTTCGCCCGGAATCCAGCTCGTTCCCGCCAATGGCACGCGCGCCATGGCCGCGGCTTCGATGGTGAGTGCACAAAGATCCTCGGGCTCGAGGTTGTGGACGTGATTATGACCGGCCGCGCGCGCGATGGTCTGGAGTTCCAGCGTCATGACCTTGAGATAGTTGGCCAGTCGCCGGCCCGCGCGGACGGGATCGAGCCGCCGCGCCAGATCGCCGTCTTGCGTCGTGATGCCGGCGGGGTCGCGCCCCTCGTGCCAGTCGTCGAAGGCACCGGCCGTCGTGTTGAGCTTGCGGTATTCAGCTTCGAGCGCGGGATCGTTGTCGCCGAGCGCGACGAGCGCCGCCGTGCCGATAGAAACAGCGTCCGCGCCGAGCGCCAGCGCCTTGGCCGCGTCGGCTCCGTTGCGAATGCCGCCCGATACGATGAGTTGCACCTTGCGATGCATCCCCAGATCCTGCAGCGCTTGAACGGCGGGGCGGATGCACGCGAGCGTCGGTTGCCCGACATGCTCGATGAAGACCTCCTGCGTCGCCGCCGTGCCGCCCTGCATACCGTCCACGACGACGACATCCGCTCCCGCCTTCACCGCAAGCGCCACGTCGTAGTAAGGCCGCGACCCGCCGACCTTGATGTAGATCGGCTTCTCCCAATCCGTGATTTCGCGCAGCTCAAGGATCTTGATTTCGAGATCGTCGGGCCCGGTCCAGTCGGGATGGCGGCACGCTGAGCGTTGGTCGATGCCTTTGGGCAATGTGCGCATCTCGGCCACGCGGTCGGAAATCTTCTGCCCGAGCAGCATGCCGCCGCCGCCGGGCTTCGCGCCCTGCCCGACGACGATCTCGATGGCGTCCGCCTTCCTGAGATCGTCCGGATTCATGCCGTAGCGAGACGGCAGATACTGATAGACGAGCGTCTTCGAATGTCCGCGCTCTTCAGGCGTCATGCCGCCGTCGCCCGTTGTGGTGGACGTGCCGGCCATGTTCGCGCCGCGCCCCAAGGCCTCCTTCGCCTGCGCCGAGAGCGAGCCGAAGCTCATGCCCGCAATCGTGATCGGGATCTTGAGATGGATCGGCTTCTTCGCGTTCCGCGTGCCGAGCACGACCTCCGTCGAGCAGCGCTCGCGATAGCCTTCGAGCGGATAGCGCGACATCGAGGCGCCGAGGAACAGGAGATCGTCGAAGTGCGGAACCTTGCGTTTCGCGCCAGCGCCCCGGATGTCGTAGATGCCGGTCTCCGCAGCGCGGCGGATTTCGGACAGCGTGTAGTCGTCGAAGACGGCAGACTTGCGCGGTGTGGTCGGCGGATTGTGATAAGTCATCAGTAGGCGTCCGCGTTGTCGATGTCGAAGGTGTAGAGCTTGCGGGCTGAGCCGTAGCGGCGGAACTCGCTGGTCTTGACGTCAGTCACGCCCGCTTTTTCCAGAAGGTCGGCCAGGAGGTCGTGATGTTCGGGGCGCATCTCTTTCTCGATGCAATCCGCGCCGAGGCTTTTCACCGCCCCGCGCACGAAGAGACGCGCCTCGTAGATGGAATCTCCGAGCGCATCGCCCGCGTCCCCCAGCACGACGAGATTGCCGCTCTGCGCCATGAACGCCGACATGTGCCCGATGTTGCCGCGCACGAGAATGTCGATCCCCTTCATCGAGATCCCGCAGCGCGACGACGCGTTGCCTTCGATGACGAGTATGCCGCCACGTCCTGTGGCGCCTGCGTACTGGCTCGCATCGCCTTTCACGACGACACGGCCCGACATCATGTTTTCCGCGGTTCCGGGCCCGGCCGAGCCGTGCACGATGACAGTCGCCTGCTTGTTCATGCCCGCGCAGTAATAGCCCACGGGCCCGCGAACATGGACGGTGACGGGCGCATCGAGGCCCACGGCGACCGCGTGGCGGCCTTCCGGATTGAGCACGTCCCATTCGGTTTCGTTGGTGCCGTCCGAGAGCGCGTGGAGCGTCTCGTTGAGCGCACGCAGCGGTGTTATGCCGAGATCGACTACAGCGGCCATATCAGCGCTCCCAGAAGTAGACGGTTGCGGGTTCGGGCTCCCAGACCTTCGCCGTCTCGATGCCTGGCAGTCCGGCGAGCGCGCGATACTCGGAGCCGAACGCCACATAGTCGTCCGTTTCCGCGAGCACCGCGGGCTTGCACGCGATCGGATCGCGCAGCACGCCGAACCCCGTCTTGGTACCGACGACGAAAGTGAAAAAACCGTCGAGATCTTCGAGGCTCTTTTCAAGCGCCTGGCCGAGATCGAGTCCCTGCTTCATCCGCCAGGTGAGATAGGCGGCAGCCACTTCGCTGTCGTTCTCGGTCTCGAAGCTCATGCCGTCGTGGATCAGAGAGCGGCGGAGGTTGTTGTGGTTCGAGAGCGACCCGTTATGGACGAGGCACTGGTCCGGTCCCGTCGAGAACGGATGCGCGCCGAGCGTGGTGACGGCGCTTTCGGTCGCCATGCGCGTGTGGCCGATGGCGTGCGTGCCGCTCATGCGCTTGAGGTCAAAACGCTTGGCGACGTCGGTGGGGTACCCAACCTCTTTGTAAATCTCGATTGCGTCGCCCAGCCCCATGATCCGCACGGAAGGCGCGATCTCACGAAGAAGCGCGCGTACGGCATCGGCTTCCGAAGCCCGGCACGTGAGCACCGCGTGCGTCGCGCGCACATCGAGCTTCACCGAGCCGTCGACCGCCTTCTCCACCCTCTTCGCCAAGCCGTCGAAATCGGCTTCTGGGTTGGCGGATTGCAGCGTGATCTTGGCCTTGCCGTCCTTGGACGCGCCGTAGACGGCAAACCCCGCCGAGTCTGGCCCCCGCTCGCACATCGTGGCGAGCATTCCCGCCGTCAGCGCCCCAAGCTCGGGCTCGAGCGCCTCGTTTTTCAAAAACAGTCCTACGATTCCGCACATCGGCAGCGCACCCGGACACGTTGATCGAACGATCCGGACCGTAGCAGCCGACTTCAATAAATTCAACTGTTATGAATAATTATTTCCTGGCATGATAATAGGCAAGTGCACAAATTTCAAGCAGCGAATTGTCTAGAAGTTAGACTTGAGTATCAGGAAACATATTTGCATCTTATGAAGTGATCGATTGCGATGCCGCTCCAAGAGATGAATCGCCCCTCATGCCCTTCGCTCTCCTCAAATACGCTGCCCGCTCCGCTCTCAAAGGCGACCATGCGGCCGACGCCCACTTTCGCTGGTCCCCCGATCTCAAGCCCGCCTACGACGTCGTGATCATCGGCGCGGGCGGCCACGGGCTCGCCGCTGCCTACTATCTCGCCACACGCCACGGCGTCACGAACATCGCCGTCCTCGACAAAGGCTGGCTCGCCGGCGGCAACACCGCGCGCAACACCACCATCGTCCGCGCCAACTACCTGACCCCGGAAGGCGTCGCCTTCTACAAGGAATCGGTCGACCTCTTCCGCGGGCTTTCGAACGAGCTCGACATCAACGTCATGTATACCGAGCGCGGACACTTTACGCTCGCCCATACGGATGCAGCCCTCAACACCGCCCGCTGGCGTGCCGAGGTGAACAAACACATGGGCGTCGCCTCCGAGGTGATCGGCCCCGGCGAGATCAAGCGCCTCTGCCCCACACTCAATGTGTCCGACGACGTGCACTATCCCATTCTCGGCGCGCTCTATCACCCACCAGGGGCGATCGCGCGTCACGATGCTGTTGCATGGGGCTATGCGAAAGAAGCGATGCGCCGCGGCGTCGAAGTCCACACGCAAACGGCCGTCAACAAGATCCTGATCGAGAACGGCCGCGCCGTCGGCGTCGAGACCAACCGCGGAACCATCCACGCGGGTCGCATCCTCCAAGCGGTCGCCGGATCGTCGAGCGTCGTCGCCAGTATGGCGGGCATCAAGCTCCCGATCCGCACGATTCCTCTGCAAGCCTGCGTGTCGGAACCCGTCAAACCGATCCTCGACCAGATCGTCGTATCCGGCTCCCTTCATGTCTACATCTCGCAGTCGGCGCGCGGCGAGATGGTCATGGGCGGCGCAACGGACGCCTACGGTCTGTACTCGACACGCTCCACTCTCGACTTCAAGGAAAGCCTGATGGCGCACATGCTGGAGCTGTTCCCCTTCATGGGCGAGCTCAAGGTGCTTCGCCAGTGGGCCGGCATGGCCGACATGACGCCGGACTTTTCCCCCGTCATGGGCCTCACGCCTATCGAGAACTACTTCATCGACGCGGGCTGGGGCACGTGGGGCTTCAAGGCAACGCCGGTGTCAGGCCTGCGCATGGCCGAATGCGTCGCGACGGGCCGCCAGCCCGATCTCCTGAAACCTTTCGCGCTCGACCGTTTCCGCTCGTTCGACCTCGTCGGAGAGAAGGGCGCCGCATCCGTCGGCCATTGAGAGGGATACTCATGAAGATCATGACATGCCCCGTGAACGGGCCGCGCAACATCTCGGAATTCGCGTGGGGCGGCGAGATCAAGCCATCTCCCGATCCAGCCACCTGTACGGACACTGAGTGGACGGACCACCTTTTCCTCGAAGCGAACGTCGCGGGCGTCATTTCCGAATGGTGGCTCCACACGCCGACCAACACATGGTTCATCGCGCGCCGCAACACAGTGACAGACGAGATCCTCGAAACCATGACCGTCGACACGTTCTTTTCACGCCGGAGCGAACCCCAGACATGAGCGGAAACGGCTACAGCGCGAATGCCCGCCTCGACGGACCTGACTGGGGTCTTTTGATCGACCGCAACAGTCCTCTCACGTTCGCCTTCGACGGGCGTTTGCACAACGGATTCGAGGGCGATGTCATCGCCTCTGCGCTCTATGCCGAGGGCCGGCGCGTGCTCTCGCGCTCCTTCAAGTATCACCGCCCTCGCGGCGCACTGACCATGGCCGGCCACGACGCGAACAGCATCGTGCAGATCGCCGACGAACCGAACGTGCGCGCTGACCGCTATCGTGTGCGCGACGGCATCGCCGTCACATCCGTCAATCGCCTGGGCTCTGTCGACTTCGACCTCTATGCCGCCATGGGCGCATTCAAACGCTTCCTGCCCGTCGGCTTCTATTACAAAACGTTTTTCCGCCCGAAAGGGATTTGGCACTGGTTCGAGAAGCCCATCCGCCGCATGGCCGGCCTCGGACACCTCGAACCGGCCGCACACCCGCGCAGCTACGACAAGGCATATCTGTTCGCGGATCTGCTCGTCGTCGGCGGTGGCCCGGCCGGCCTCGAAGCCGCAATTGCGGCCGCAGAAGACGGCGCCGAAACGATTCTGATTGACGAGTGGCCCGAGCTTGGCGGTTCCCTCCTCTACGGCCGCGGCGGTCTCGACCGGGCATCGTCGAACAGCGCGCGCCAGGATCTGATCGCGCGCGCGAAGGCTCTGCCCAATCTCACCATCCATTCCGACACAACCGTGAGCGGCGTCTTTGCGGACAACTGGGTGTCAGCCGTCGACGCCAAGCGGCTCTACAAGATCCGCGCACGCGAAATCGTGCTCGCGACTGGCGCGGTCGATCAGCCGATCGTCTTCCCGAACAACGACCGTCCCGGCATCCTGTTCGCAAGTGCCGCGCAAAGGCTGATGCGCCTCTATGGCGTCGCGCCAGGGAAACGCGCCGTCATCGCGACCGCAAACCGCTTCGGCTACGAAGCCGCCCTCGACCTTCTCGACGCGGGTGTCGAAGTCGCCGCCATCGTAGATCTGCGCACGGACCCGATGGGCACTGCGGAAGAAGAGGTGCGAGCACGCGGGGTCAGGATCTACGCCGGCGCCACGCCTGTCGACACCAAAGGACGTCTTGGCGTCGATGCCGTCGCTGTTTCGCGGATCGCCTCCAATGGCGTTTCCTCTGCGGCGCCAACCGACTGGATCGCGTGCGATACGCTCCTGATCAGCGCAGGCTTCGCGCCGCAGCTCAACCTCGCCTGCCATGCGGGTGCGCGTGCCGTCTACGATTCCGAGACTGCCATGCATCGCGCCGAAGGCGTACCGAAAGGCATCTCGCTGGCAGGAGCGGCAGCCGGTGTCTGGTCGGATGCGGATTCACGCTCAAACGGCGCGGCAGCAGGGCGCACCGCAGCCGCACGTGCTCGCGGACAAGACATCGCGCCAGACATCGCGGAAGACATGCCCGCGCCGCCTCACGTCTCCGCAGCCGGCATCACCCACGCCTACCCGATCTTCACCGCGCCCTCCGGCAACGACTTCGTCGATTTCGACGAGGACATCACGACGAAGGACATCGCAAACACCATTAAGGATGGCTACGACGATATCCAGCTTGTGAAACGCTATTCCACCGCTGGGCTTGGGCCCAGCCAGGGCCGCCACGCCAACGTCAACACCATCCGCATCGTCTCGCGTATCACGGGGCGCGCCGCAGCCGACATCGGCACGACGACATTCCGCCCGCCGCTTGTGCCGGAAAAATTCGGCCAGCTCGCGGGGCGCGCATTCTCGCCCGTGCGTCACACGCCCATGCATCATCGCCACCTGGAACTCGGAGCACGCATGATGCCGGCCGGCGCATGGAAGCGGCCCGCCTATTATGGCCGCCGCGAGGACGAAGCGGCGAACATCGCGCGCGAGGTGCGCGCCGTGCGGACGGCCGCCGGCCTCATCGACGTCTCGACGTTGGGCGGCCTCGACATTCGCGGGCCTGACGCCGCGGAATTCATCGAGCGCATGTACACGTGGGCCTATGCCAAGCAACCGGTCGGCCGCGCCCGATACACCCTAATGACCGACCAGACCGGCGTCGTCATTGACGACGGAGTCGCCGCGCGCTTGCATGAGCGCCACTACTACGTCACCGCAACCACCGGCGCCGTCGACCAGGTCTATCGCCAGATGACATGGCACAACGCGGAATGGCGGCTTGACGTGGACATCGCCAACGTCACCGCCGCGTATGCCGCAGTCAACCTCGCCGGCCCCAAGGCGCGCGCCATCGTCGAACGTCTCTCTTCCGACATCGATTTTTCGAACGCGGCGTTTCCCTACATGGGCGTGCGCACCGGCACCCTCGCTGGCATTCCGGTGCGGATCCTTCGCGTCGGCTTTGTCGGCGAGCTGGGATATGAGATCCACGTCCCCTCCCGCTTCGGCGAAGCGCTGTGGGACGCGCTCATGGATGCGGGCAGCCCGCATGGGCTTCTCCCGTTTGGCGTCGAAGCCCAGCGCATCCTGCGGCTGGAAAAGGGGCACATCATCGTCGGTCAGGATACCGACGGCCTCACCCATCCGGCCGAAGCGGGCATGGAATGGGCGCTCGGCAAAAAGAAGGCATTCTATGTCGGCAAGCGTGCCATCGAGTTGCAGATCGCAAAGGGCGTGACGCGAAAGCTCGTCGGCTTCACGCTCGAAGCGTCCTCCGCGCCGTGCCCCCAACCCTGCCATCTCGTAATCGGAAACGGCGACATCACAGGACGCGTCACCTCCGCCGTCGCTTCGCCGACGCTCGGAAAAGTCGTGGGCCTCGCCTACGTGCCGGCAGACCTCGCCGAACCCGGATCGCGTTTCAGCATCCGTATCGAAGGCGGAAAGCTCGTCGCTGCAACGGTCGTTCCAACGCCGTTCTACGATCCCGAGAACGCGCGCCAGGAGGTTTGAAAATATGTCCGACTTCGCCGCCTCTCAGCCGGTCACGCTCGCACGCACGCCGCTGTTCCGCCTCCTGGTTGAACGCGGCGCACACTGGCGCTCTCTTGGAGAAACGGCGGCGGCAACCGATCTCTCAACCTCCGCGGTCCTCGAAAAACTCGCCATCGTCGATTTGTCGCCGCTTCCGCGCATCGGTTTCAAAGGCCGCGGCACGATGGACGCGATGCGTGCGCGTGGCCTTCGCCTGGAAGACGAACCGAACTGCATCTTTCCGCAAGAGGACGGTAGCCTCTGTTTGGTCCTGGCGCCGACCGAGGTCCTGATCCTGTCCGCACTCGACGGCGACGGCGGCCGCTTCTCCGGCTGGGAGCACGCATTCCGCCTCGAAGACGAGGAGCGCACATACCCGCTTCCGCGACGTGACAGCCACGCATGGCTCGCCGTGACGGGTCAGTGCGCACCCGCGATGTTCGCGAAACTCTGCGCGGTCGATTTGCGCCTCGACAAATTTCCGAACCACGCCATCGCGCAAACGTCGGTCGCGCGTGTCAACGCCATCGTCGCGCGGTGCGATATTCTCGAAACTCCGGTGTTCCACCTCCTTGCCGATACCGCGTCGTCCCTGTACCTCTCGACATGTCTGCTCGACGCGGCGCGTGAGTACGGCGGAGAGTTCGCGGGCCTTGATCGCCTCGAAAAATTGATATGACGGGACCTTGAAGCGGGAGGCCCACCTTGAAGAAGAACGGCACGACAGAGGCCGGCCCAGGCGAGCAGGACCCTCACGCGCTGTCAGGCGCGCGCGACAGCATGCTCGAAGTCGCAATCGGGCGCGAAGTGCGCGCCTTCCGCAATAAGCTCGGCATCACCGCGTCCGACCTTGCGCGCGCAGCCGGGCTGTCTCTCGGTATGCTGTCGAAAATCGAGAACGGCGTGACGAGCGCATCCCTCACCACGTTGCAACGTCTTTCCAAGGCGCTCGGCGTGCCGGTGACCGCCCTTTTCCGCCGCTTCGAGGAAAAACGCGACGCGGTGTTCGTCTCGGCGGGCCACGGCCTCCCCATCGAGCGCCGCGGCACCCGCGCCGGCCACCAGTATCAGCTCCTCGGCCACACCAGCGGCACGGCGGGCAGCATCGTGGTCGAACCCTATCTCATCACGCTGACGCAGGAATCCGACGTCTTTCCGCTGTTTCAGCACAGCGGGCTCGAACTCATCTACGTGCTCGAAGGCGAGGTCGTCTACCGCCACGCCGATAAGCTCTATCCGATGAAACCTGGCGATAGCCTGTTCTTCGACGCGGATGCGCCGCACGGCCCCGAGGAACTCGTGAAGCTTCCGATCCGCTTTCTGTCCGTGATCAGCTACGCCCGCGAGCTGCCGTAACGCGGACCGTCAGCCGAGAGTCTGGAAGGCGCGTGCATACTCGACACGTCCCGTGGGCGGGGCGATCGGGGTGTTTTGCAAGCCAAGCGCCATGAAGTACGGCCCCGCATACGGCGTATCGAACCCAGCGGCGAGCTCGGCACGGAACCCGAAGCGGGTGTAGTAGGCGGGATCTCCGAGAACGAAGACAGCGTTCCACCCTTCTTCTCGCGCCCCCGCGAGTGCCGCTTCGATCAGCCGACGCCCAACTCCGTGCCCCTGCCGCGCTGGCGCGACGGCTACCGGCCCGAGGCCAAGCGGACGCATCGGCGCGACCATCGGCGACAGCACGATATGCCCAACGACAATATCTGCATCGAGCGCCGCGAGAGCGACGGCCACATCCCCATCCGCGCGCAAGCGCTCCACGAGATCCGCTTCTGCAGATGTCGGAAAAGCCGCGCACAGCAGCGCGCGAATTTGGGGGTAGAGCGAAGGCGTTTCCGGCCGGACGATCATCTCACGTTAACGCGGCTTGCAGATCTCGCACGAAGGCCGTGAGCCCCGTCATCCGCTCGCGCTTGAGCCGCTCCGCCGCGAGAATGGCCTTAAGGCCCGCAATGCTTTCGCCGAGATCGCCATTGACGATCACATAGTCGTATTCGGCCCAATGGCTGATTTCGGCGGCCGCCCCCGCCATGCGCTTCGCGACCACATGATCGGGATCCTGTGCGCGCCGCTTGAGGCGCGCTTCGAGAGCTTCGCCCGATGGAGGCAACACGAACACGCGAACCAAGTCTCCCGCCATGCGCTCCGCAAGCTGCTGCGTGCCCTGCCAGTCGATGTCGAACAGCACGTCACGGCCCTTGGAAACCGCGGCCTCGATCGGCGCGCGCGGCGTACCGTAGTAGTTCCCGAAGACGGTCGCCCATTCGAGAAACTCTTCGCCCTCGATCATCGCCGTGAACTTCGCTTCGTCGACGAACCAATAGTCCTCGCCGTCGACCTCGCCGGGCCGGGGCTTGCGCGTGGTCGCGGAAACGGAAAGGCGAATGTCGGGATCGGTGTCGAGCAATGCACGGGCGAGCGACGTCTTCCCGGCCCCCGAGGGCGACGACAGAACCAGAAGCAGGCCGCGCCGTTCGATTCTCGGTTGCTCGCTCGTCATTCCGTCGTCCTGCTCTTGTGTCCGACAGTTTGATTACGGTCTCACGCGTCTCGGGTCCAGCCTTCAGGCGAGATTCTGAACCTGCTCGCGCAACTGGTCGATCACGACCTTGAGCGCGAGACCTGCGTGCGCAATCTCCTGATCGGCGGCCTTGGAGGTCAGCGTGTTGGCCTCCCGATTGAACTCCTGCGCGAGAAAATCGAGCCTGCGGCCGATGTCGCCGCCCTCTGCGATCAGCCCGCGCGCCGCCGTCACATGCCCGTCGAGCCGTTTCAGCTCCTCCTCGACATCCGCCCGCGTCGCAAGAAGCACGGCCTCCTGATGCAACCGTTGCGCATCAAACGCCTGCCCCGTCTCCATCAGCCGTGCAACTTGGTCCGCAAGACGCGCCCGGATCGCGTCGAGCGAACGCGCCGGAGACGCCTCGACGCTCTTTGCAAGCCGCGCGATCTCGTCGATCTGCGCGGAAACCACGTCTTTCAGGCGCGCCCCCTCGTCACGCCGCGCGCTCACGAGCGCCACGATCGCCCCGTCCAAGCTGTCGAGAACCGCGGCCTGCTCGGCCGCCGCCCGCTCGGCATCCTGCTCGCCGTCGTCGGAAATATCGAGCACGCCCTTGAGGCCGAGCAACGCTTCGACACGCGGCTTCTTCGCGCCCGTATCCTTCGCCACCCGCGTCGCAATCGAGAGAATGCGCTCAAGCGCGGCTTCGTTCACGCGCACGTCACCCTGAGCCGCACGCCGCGTGAAGGAGAGCGACGCATTTACGCTGCCGCGCGTCACCGCCTTCTGGATGCGCTCCCGCACCTTCGGCTCGATGGCTTCGAACCCCGGCGGCAGGCGCAGCCTGAGATCGAGACCGCGATTGTTCACGCTCCTCAATTCCCAATGCCACGCGGCGCCATCGAAGGCGCCGTCGCTGCGGGCAAAACCTGTCATGCTTTGAAGGGTCATGGTGTCGATCCGAAAGGTGCGCGCGTGAGACGTACGCGGAAGCATCCAGGGCCGCAAGGGCTTCAACTGGCGCCGGAGCGGCGCGGGTCGGTCATGCCGCTTGGATACCCCGCGCGAAACGCTGCGCGGTGTTTCCCCAACGTGGGAGAGGCGCTCAGTTCTTCGGTTTGCGGACTGGCATCGGGATCGAGGATGCCGAACCCGCAGGCTCCGCCGCCTCGTCATCCGGCTCCGACGCGTTGATCACTTGCGTCACCGGAATGCCTTTCGCCTCGCCCGAAGCCTCGCCAGCCGCCGCTTCTGCCTCGGGCGCGGCAGCCTCTGTCTCGGATGCTGACGCCGCTTGGCGCGCGCGCATATCACGCTCGATCTCCCGCCACTTGGAGACGGCGGCTTGATGCTCCTGATAGGTCTTCGAGAAGATGTGCCCGCCGGTGCCGTCGGCCACGAAGAAAACGTCCTCATGGGTGGCGGGATTGAGAGCCGCTTCGAGCGCGGGCCGCCCTGGGTTGCAGATCGGCGTCGGCGGCAATCCGTTGATCTGATACGTGTTGTGCGCGTTCTTCGCGTCCTTCTCCGATTGGAGGATCGGTTTGCCCCACTGCACCGCGCCGCCGAAGATCCCGTAGAGAATGGTCGGGTCCGATTGCAGCCGCATATTCTTGCCCAGTCGGTTCACGAACACGCCCGCAATCCGCTGCCGTTCGTCCGCTCGGCCCGTTTCTTTCTCGATGATCGAAGCGAGCACCACGGCTTCCTGCGGCGTCGAGATCGGAAGGTTGGGGCTGCGCCGCTCCCACGCCTTTTCCAGCACCTGCTCCTGCTTGAGCTGCATGCGCCGGATCAGCTCTTGGCGCTCCATGCCTTTTTCGATGCTGTAGGTCTCGGGCATCAGCGATCCCTCGACCGGGATCTGCGAGATTTCGCCGACGAGATGCTCCTCGCGCATCAGCCGCTCGACGATCTGCTGGCTCGTAAGCCCCTCCGGTATCGTCACGCGATACTGCACGGACTTTCCTTCGGAGAGGATTTCGAGCACCTCGCGCACCGAGACCTGCGGCTTGAAAAGATACTCGCCGTGCCGGAGCATCACCTCGCCCGGCCGGGTGCGGCTCTGCACAAGATAGCTCACCATGAAAGCCCAACGGCTGGAGATGACGCCTTCACGTTCGAGGTCGTCCGCAATCTCGTTGCTGCTCGCACCCTTGGGCACGACGACGGTTTGTGCGACGGTCAGAGGTCCAGGGCGGCTGTAAACGTGCCCGACGAACAGCGTCAAACCACCGAGCACGAGCATACCGACGAGCGCGATGGTAAGCACGCCGCTCACGACGCGCGCGAAGCCACGCACGACGCGCGATTCGCGCCTTTGACGCACGCCGCGCGGCCTGGGCGGCGCCCGTCCGGGCTCCAGCGCTTCGGCGGGACTGCGCGGCCTCAGGCCGTCGCGCCGCGACAGCGTCGGCGCTCCATCCCGGCGAATGTTGCTCATCAGCCAGCTCCCGTATCGAGGCTCAGATCCGCCACGCCAGCACACCCCCGTTCAGCGCCGGCCAGCGGAATGGCCGACGTGACAGCGCGATTGTGGCAAAACCCGGTCGGCCGCCTTAGACCGATGCCGCCTCACGCCACCTTGCGCATCACGAGCGAAGCGTTCGTCCCGCCGAAACCGAAGGAGTTCGAGAGAACCGTGTTGATCTCCCGCTTGCGCGCGGTGTGCGGCACGAGATCGATGGCGGTCTCGACCGACGGATTGGTGAGGTTGAGTGTCGGCGGAGCCACCTGATCGCGCAGCGCAAGCACGGAGAAGATCGCCTCGACGGCCCCAGCCGCCCCCAGGAGATGTCCGATGGACGACTTGGTCGACGACATCGAGACCTTGCCCTGCGAATTGCCGAACAGACGCTCGACGGCACCGAGCTCGATCTCATCGCCCATCGGCGTCGAGGTGCCGTGCGCGTTGATGTAGTCGATGTCGCTCGGCGTGATACCGGCGTTCTTCAGCGCCGCCTTCATGCAGCGGAATGCGCCATCGCCCGTCTCGGACGGTGCGGTGATGTGATAAGCGTCGCCCGACATGCCGTAGCCCACGACCTCGGCATAGATCTTGGCACCCCGTGCCTTCGCCTGTTCGTACTCTTCGAGCACGACGACGCCGGCGCCTTCGCCCATCACGAAGCCGTCCCGGTCCTTGTCGTAAGGGCGCGAAGCCTCCGCGGGACGATCGTTGAAACCTGTCGAAAGCGCGCGGCATGCGATGAAGCCCGCCATGCCGATACGGCAGATCGAGCTTTCGGTTCCGCCCGCCACCATGACGTCGGCATCGCCCAGCGCAACGAGACGCGCAGCGTCCCCGATGGCATGCGTACCCGTCGCGCACGCGGTGACCACCGCATGGTTCGGCCCCTTGAGTCCGTGACGGATCGAAACGTAGCCACCCGCGAGATTGATAAGACGGCCGGGAATGAAGAAGGGCGAGATGCGCCGCGCGCCCTTTTCCTTCAGCAGAAGCGACGCGTCCGCAATTCCCGAAAGACCGCCAATTCCCGATCCGATCAGAACGCCGGTGGCTTCCTGCTTCTCGGTCGTATCGGCTTTCCAGCCGGAATCGGCAATCGCCTGATCGGCGGCCGCGACGGCGTAAAGGATAAAGTCGTCGACCTTGCGCTGCTCCTTGGGCTCCATCCAATCGTCGGGATTGAGGTTGCCCTCGGACGTCTCCCCGCGCGGCACGAAGCTCGCGATTTGGCAAGACAGGTCGGAAATATCGAATTCTTCGATCTTGCGCGCGCCGCTTTTGCCGGCGAGCAGATTAGCCCATGCGGTCTCGACCCCACAGCCGACGGGTGTCACGAGACCAAGACCAGTGATGACGACGCGGCGCATATCTCTCTAATCCGTTTTGCCGGTGGAGAGAGAGGCCCCGGCCCGCCGGGCGAGGAAGCTACACGCCCCGCGCCCTGCTGGGTTCCACATGCCGGGAGCGCGGCACGCCGGCTTCGCCCCGCTCCTCTTCCTTGAGCCGCCTGGCCCCAGAGCTCCGCCTCGACAGGCTTGCCGAAAGCGTTGGGTTCAACCCGAGGCGCAAAGCGCCTCTAGGTATCAGCTCGTGAGGCCGAGCGGCCGTGCGCCGCTCTTAGGCAGCCGTGGCGTTCTTTTCGAGGAACTTCACAGCGTCGCCGACGGTCAGGATGTGCTCCGCGGCATCGTCGGGGATTTCACACCCAAACTCTTCCTCGAAAGCCATCACCAGTTCGACCGTGTCCAGGCTGTCCGCGCCCAGATCGTCGATAAAGCTCGCGTTCTCGGTCACCTTCTCGCCTTCGACGCCAAGGTGCTCAACCACGATCTTCTTCACGCGCTCTGCGACATCGCTCATCGTCTTCCCCTCGTGTCTCTCTGTACTGAATTGCGGTTGCTAAGTGTATCTCGGATCCCGTCGTCCACCGGGCTCGCGGCCGGATCGCGTCTGGATTTCTTGCGATCCCGTTCTGGCGGCGCCGTCTAGGCTACTCCCGGACGACAGCGCGTGAGCGTTGATCGTTAGGGCCTTTCCAAGAGCTGCGCAGCAAAAAAACGAGGCTCGTTAACATATCTCCCAGGCGTTGGCCAGCGTCGGACCCTTTGCCCTAAGCCCCCAAGAGTGGGGAGGTGCCAGCGGCATTTCGCCCCTTGGTAGAAGCCCGTATGCGCTGGCGCCCGACCGTAGCCAAAAGTGCCGTCAGATCATGGCCATACCGCCGTTTACATGCAGCGTTTGTCCGGTCATGTAACCGGCCTCGTTGCTGGCAAGGTAAAGAGCGGCGGCGGCGATGTCTTCAGGCGTCCCGAAGCGTTGAGCCGGGATATGTTGAGAGATCTCGGACTTTTGCTTGTCGTTCAACGCGTCCGTCATCGCGGTCGTGATGAAGCCAGGCGCGATGCAGTTCGCCGTGATGCCACGGTTGGCGACCTCGCGAGCCAGCGACTTCGTCATGCCGATCATGCCGGCCTTGGACGCCGCATAGTTGCCCTGGCCGGGATTGCCGAAAACGCCCGACACGGACGAGATGTTGATAATGCGGCCGTAGCCCGTCTTAGAGCGCAGCATATGACGCGCTGCAGCACGCGAGAGCATGAACGTGGACGTGAGGTTGACGGCGATCACGTCGTCCCACTGCTCGTCCTTCATCACCATAAAGAGATTGTCCTTGGTGAGGCCCGCGTTGTTGACGAGGATGTCGACGCGGCCGAGCGCGGCGATGGCTTCATCGATCAGCTTGCCCACTTGAGCGCGGTCCGCGAGATCGCACGGTACGACGTGCGCGCGCTCGCCGAGTTCCGCTTTCAGCGCTTCGAGCTTGTCCACTTGGCGTCCGGAAATCGCGACCGTCGCGCCGGCCTTGTGCAAGGCCCGTGCGATGCCCTCGCCGATGCCACCGGTCGCGCCCGTCACGAGCGCCGTCTTGCCGGTCAAATCGAACATGTTGTGCAATCCTTCTAGGAACGAGAGACGCGAGGCGTCAGGAGAGCTTGGAAACTACGGCGTCGATGTCTGCGGGCGTGCCGACGCTGTCGGCTTCGAGCGACTTGTCGATTCGTTTGGCGAGTCCGGCCAGGACTTTGCCCGAGCCGATCTCGAATACATGCGAGACGCCGTTGGCGGCGAGATAGCCGACGCATTCGCGCCACCGCACGGTCCCCGTGACCTGTTCGACCAGCAGGCGGCGAATCTCGTTGGGGTCGCTCACGGCCTCCGCGCGCACGTTGGCAACGACGGGCACGACCGGCGCATTCATCGCCACGTTGGCCAGCGCTTCCGCCATCGCGTCGGCTGCAGGCTGCATCAGCGCGCAATGGAAAGGAGCGGAGACGGGGAGCAGCACCGCGCGCCGCACGCCATGCGCTTTGCCGATCTCGGCCACGCGATCGATCGCCGTCTTCGAGCCCGACAGCACGACCTGCGTCGGCTCGTTATCGTTCGCGACTTGGCACACGTCGCCTTGGGCCGCTTCCGCGGCAACCTTCTCGGCCACGTCGAGCCCGACGCCGAGCAACGCCACCATCGCGCCCTGACCGACAGGAACCGCCGCTTGCATCGCCTGCCCGCGCAGCTTCAAGAGTCGCGCGGTGTCCGCGAGAGAAAAGGTGCCGGCGGCCGCGAGCGCCGAATATTCGCCGAGCGAATGTCCGGCGACATACTTCGCGACGTCCGTGAGCTTGACGCCTTTTTCGCGCTCGAGCACGCGCATCGCCGCAATCGAAACCGCCATCAGCGCGGGCTGTGCGTTCTCGGTCAGCGTGAGCGTCTCCTTGGGACCTTCCCACATGATCTGCGAGAGCTTCTGCCCGAGCGCCTCGTCCACCTCATCGAAAACCTCGCGCGCGACGGAGAACGTCTCGGCCAGCTCGCGGCCCATGCCGACGTCCTGGCTTCCCTGCCCGGGGAATACGAATGCGCGTGCCACGCCCGCTCCTTCTGATTTTCCGATTGCCGATGCTCTGCCCGCTCCCCATATGCGTCATGTCGGAGATCGAGAGGTGATCGTCCGGCGCTTTCGACATGTCCTGCCCGCGCTTGTCAAGACCCGCATTGACGCGCAAACCCGGTCAGGAACATCTGGAGCCGACGGGGCTTCTTCTCTAAATGCCTCTTCTTCAAGGAGACTCTGATGTCAGCGATGGACGACCTGCGGCGCGACGGCGTCCTCATCCACGGCGCAATCTACGCAGCCGTCATCCTACTTCTGATCTTCGTCGACTGGTACGGTGGCGGCCGCTGGTGGGTCCACTGGGTCATCCTCGGCTGGGGCGCCGGGCTTGCGGCCCACGCGTGGTTGTCCATTCGAGGTTAATGGCCGCGTAACCCTGCAAGGCACGTCGCATGAGGCGAAAGATACGCATGGCCTGGCTGGTTGGAGGGATCGTCGCACTCGTCGTGGCCTATATCCTCGCAACCCAATGGGGTTGGCTCCCTCGTGCGCAGGTCATCGCCACAGGCACGATCGAGACGGGAGACGGCACCGTACTGAACACCCGCAAATATCTCCGGGCATCCCGCAAGGCGCCCCACAAAACCCCCGGCCCCGGCAAACTGCTGGAGGAGGAGGTCTGGGAGGTCGAGCTCCCGAACGGCCGCTGGATCGAATGCGACGGCGCCGACTGCCTCGCGGCGTATGAAAGGTTGCAGCGTTAACAGACCAGCCTCTCCCCCTGTGTCATCCCAGCCTAGCGAGGCGTCATGCCGGAGGCATGCTTCCAGCATGACCGAGCGCCGAGCCGAGACCCAGGAAAAAACCGCTATCCTAAAAATTGTGTCTTCGACGACTTTTGCGGTTGCTTCCCGCTCTCCGCTTCGCTCCGGTCGGGATGACAGGTGGCCGAAGTCGAACAGCGCCCGTACGGGCCAGCGTCGCTTATCCCTTGCTCACCGCTCGAATTCCCGTATAAGTCGCGCCGTTACGCGCTTCGGTCGGTGGCTGAACGGGGCTGCGGAGCTATTTTCGGTTCTGCGGCAGGGCAATTGCCCGTTCCCCGGTGTCAACGCTCTTTGGGTGCCTTTGGGCCTTTTCGGGGCCCATAAGGGGCTATGCGCCGAGGCGGTTCTCGTAACCCGCGCCACTTGGGCTCGGTCAACAACGAACGGAAAGGCCGCACATGCCCCTTTACGAGCATGTCTTCCTGGCACGCCAGGACGTCTCCCCGCAGCAGGTCGAGGCGCTTCAGAAAGAATTCACCGACGTCATCACCGAAGGCGGCGGCAAGATCACCAAGACCGAATACTGGGGCCTCAAGGGCCTCGCCTACAAGATCAAGAAGAACCGCAAGGCGCACTACGCGCTCTTCAACATCGACGCCCCCTCGGCCGCCGTGGCCGAGATGGAGCGCCGCATGAGCCTGTCGACGGACATCCTCCGCTTCATCACGCTCCGCGTCGAGGAGCACGAGGCCGAGCAGTCCATCATGATGCGCAAGCAGGACCGCGATGAGCGCGGCGATCGCGGCGGCTTCCGTGGTGGAGACCGCGGTGGCTTCCGTGGCGGCCCGCGTGGTGGCGACCGCGAAGGCGGCTCCACGTTCCGCGCCCGCCCGCCGCGTGAAGGCGGCGACTCGCGCGGGCCCCGTCCCCCGCGTCCCCCGCGTGACGACAGCGGCAACACGAACTCGGAGGGCTGATCATGAGCCAGATTCAAGAAATCGCCGCCCGCCGGCCGTTCCATCGCCGCCGCAAGACCTGCCCGTTCTCGGGCGATCAGGCGCCGAAGATCGATTACAAGGACGTGCGCACCCTTGGCCGTTACATCTCCGAGCGCGGCAAGATCGTCCCCTCGCGGATCACGGCCGTCTCGGCAAAGAAGCAGCGTGAGCTGGCCCGCGCCATCAAGCGCGCCCGCTTCCTGGGCCTTCTGCCCTACGTTCTGAAGTAAAAGCGGAATGGCCCTCGCCGTGTGCGCGGGCACGTTCCAAATGGTTGGGTGAGCGGGCTTCCGGCCCCTCTCCCTAACCGCAGCGACTGCGGGACAGCTTGACGATGAGATCTTATGCCCTGGCAGGTGCCGGCCTCGGATTGGTCGCGGCGATCGTTTTCGCCTCCGCGACCACGGGGCCGATGTTCATCCGCTTCCTCCTGCTTTTCATTACGCCGCTTCCGATTGCTCTTGCTGGCCTCGGTTGGGGCTGGCGCGCGGGTGCGCTCGCAGGCGGCGTCGGCAGCGCGATCGTCGGCCTTACGGCAGGCCCATTGATCGCATTGGCCTTCGCCTTGACCCAGGTCTTGCCCATGGTGGCGCTGACCTATTTCGCCCTTCTGTCGCGCCCGATCCACGAAAGTGAAGAGGGCGCTGAGGACGACGGCTCGGGCCTCGAATGGTATCCCACCGGACGGCTGGTCCTTTGGGCCGCCGGCATGGGTGCGGCGATGGCCATGGCCTCGATGCTATTGCTCGGAGGCGATGTCGAAACCCTCCGTAAGACACTCGGCGAATTCATGCAGGCGGCCGTCACGGCCGGAATGCCTCAGGCCGAAGGGCAGATCGGCGAAGCAGAACTCGCGGCCCTCTCGGAAATCGCGCTCGCCGTCCTTCCTGCCGCATCCGCGATGTCGTGGATGTCGAGCCTGCTGTTCAATCTCTGGCTCGCAGGACGCGTAACACGAGCGTCCGGTCAACTCGCGCGGCCGTGGCCCGACCTCGCCGCCGTGACCTACCCGCCGGGGACCCCGCTCGCATTCGGCATCGCACTCATCCTGACGATGTTGCCCGGAATTCCGGGTCTCGCTGCATCCGCCGCAACGGGCGGACTCTTCGTCGCCTATGTGCTGCTCGGCCTCGCCGTTGTTCACTACACTTCGCGCACCAAGCCCTGGCGCCCCTTCGCGCTCTGGGCGCTCTACGCCACACTTCTCGTCGTCAATATCTGGATCGCCATCGTCATCGCGATCCTCGGCCTTGCCGAAACCGTGTTTCGGCTGCGGGAGCGCGCACATCTGCCGCCCTCGCCGCCCAACCATCCAAACACCTAGAACATCAGAGAATTCAAAGGAGATTTGTCATGCAGGTTATTCTTCTCGAGCGCATCGGCCGGCTTGGCCAGATGGGCGATGTCGTCAACGTCCGCGATGGCTATGCACGCAACTTCCTGCTCCCGCAGAAGAAGGCGCTCCGCGCAACGGCTGAAAACCTCAAGCAGTTCGAGAGCCAGCGCGCCCAGCTCGAAGCCAACAACCTCGAGCACAAGAAGGAAGCCGAGGCCATCGCTGAAAAGCTTTCCGGCCACGTCTTTGCCGCGATCCGCTCGGCCGGCGACACCGGCCAGCTCTACGGCTCGGTGTCCACCCGCGACCTCGCGGAAGTGGTGACCGAAGGCGGCTTCGCCATCAACCGTAACCAGGTGGTTCTCGACCGCCCGATCAAGACGCTCGGCTTGCACGACGTCACGATCTCGCTGCACCCCGAAGTCCAGGTCAAGGTGACGATCAACGTCGCCCGCACCGAGGACGAGGCCGAGCGTCAGGCACGCGGCGAAGACGTCACCGTGATCAAGGACGAAGCCATCGAGATCGAGACCTTCAACCCCGACGCAGAGTTCGAGGACGAAGCTCCCGCCGCCGAGGGCGAAGCCGCCGGCGACGACGAGGACAAGGCGTAACAGCGCCAGCCTTTCGGCTCGACCACATCATACTCCGAGGTCGGAAGCATGGGAGCTTTCGGCCTCGGACTGTTTCTGAGGGGCGCAGCACACGTCAAGTTGCGCAGTCCACACACGTTTTTGGCATCAGATTCGCCCCACTCAAGCGCCAAGTTTAGCCCATGTGGGTAACGGGGGAAGCCGTCTCCCAACAGCTCTTGCGCCTCCCCTCGACTCACCCGCCGGGCTAGGGTGCGCTCATGACAAACCCTGCCCCTCTCCAGACCGATCAGCTCCGCCAGGCTGCCCGCGCCGACACCCCCGTGTCGTTTCGCGAGGCGCCGCACAACATCGAAGCCGAGCAGGCGTTGCTCGGCGCCATCCTGATCAACAACGAGGCGATGGACCGTGTGTCCGCGTTCCTTGAGCCGCCGCATTTCTTCGATCCGCTCCATGGGCAGATCTACGAGACCGCGGCCAAGATGATCCAGGCGGGCAAGCAGGCGACGCCGATCACCCTCAAGACGTTCTTCGAGAACGCTGAGCCGATCGACGCGCACTTGACCGTGCCGCAATATCTCGGCCGCCTCGCCACCAGCGCGACCACCATCATCAACGCCGAGGATTACGGCCGCACCGTCTACGACCTCGCGGTGCGCCGTCATCTCATCGTGCTCGGCGAGGACATGGTGAACTCGGCCTATGACGCGCCGATCGATTTCCCGCCCGAGAGCCAGATCCAGGAAGCCGAGACGCGCCTTTACGATCTCGCCGAGCGGGGCAAATACGGCCAGGGCTTCATGAGCTTCGGCACGGCGCTGACCCACGCTGTGGACATGGCCGCGGCCGCCTATGAAAGAGACGGCCATCTCTCCGGCCTTTCGACTGGTCTCAACGACCTCGACAACCGCATGGGCGGCTTGCAGTCGTCGGATCTCATCATCCTCGCCGGACGCCCGTCGATGGGTAAGACGGCGCTGGTCACCAACATTGCCTACAACGTCGCCAAGGCGTTCCGATCGGAAACGCTGCCCGACGGCACCGAAAAGGTCATCGACGGGGGACGCGTCGGCTTCTTCTCGCTCGAAATGAGTGCCGAGCAGCTCGCAACGCGTATCTTGTCCGAACAGGCGGAGATCGCGTCCGAGAAGATCCGCCGCGGCATGATCACCGACAACGAGTTCCGCAAGCTCTCTGGCGTCGCCAAGGACATGAGTGTCGCCCCGCTCTTCATCGACCAGACCGGCGGCATCTCCATCGCCCAGCTCGCCGCCCGCGCACGCAAGCTCAAACGGCAAAAGGGCCTGGATCTCCTGATCGTCGACTACCTGCAGCTTCTCTCGGGTTCCTCCAAGCGGGGCGAGAGCCGCGTACAGGAGATCACGGAAATCACGACCGGGCTCAAAGCCTTGGCAAAAGAGCTCGTCGTTCCGATCATTGCTCTCTCGCAGCTCTCCCGTCAGGTGGAAGCCCGTGAGGACAAACGGCCCCAGCTCTCGGATCTCCGCGAATCCGGCTCCATCGAGCAGGACGCCGACGTTGTCATGTTCGTCTTCCGTGAGGAATACTACGTCGAGCGCACCAAACCGCGCGAAGGCACGCCGGAGTTCAACGATTGGCAAGCGAAGATGATGGCAGTCAGCGGCAAGGCCGAGGTGATCATCGGCAAGCAGCGTCACGGCCCCGTGGGCACCGTGCAGCTCGCGTTCGAAAGCCAGTTCACGCGCTTCGGCAACCTCGCCCACGACGACCGGCTTCCCGAGCGCTACGAGTGATCGCGTCGGGAAAGACATGCATCGTCTCTCCCCATCCGTGCATGGACCCCGACCTCCATCGGGGTGACGGAGTGGAGAGGCTGGCGAAGATCGATCCTTCATCGTCGTCATCCCGGCGCAGGCCGGGATCCAGCTACGCCCCGGTTTCCGCGCCTCGGGCCGTTTCGAGGTCCAATCCATGAAGGCACAGGACCTTCCGCCCGGGGCGACCGGCGTCATAACCGTCGATCTGGACGTGATTGCTGCGAACTGGCGGGCGCTGGGCGCGCTCGTCACACCGGCGGAATGCGGTGCCGTCGTCAAAGCCGATGCCTATGGGCTTGGCGCGATCAAGGTTATCCCCGCGCTCGCCCGTGCCGGCTGCCGCACATTTTTCGTTGCCACTCCTGACGAAGCAGAAGCCGCGCGCCGCCTCGCGCCGGATGCGCGTCTTTTCGCGCTCGATGGCCTGCTTCCCGGAGCGGCGTCTGTCTTCAGCGCGAACGACGTCGCGCCGGTTCTGACGAGCCTCCAAGAACTGGCCGCCTGGTCCGCAGAAGCGACGCGCACCGGAAAGCTTCTTCCCGCAGGGCTTCAGATCGACAGCGGGCTCAACCGTCTCGGGTTGTCGGAAGCGGACGTCCACATGCTCGCGGGCGAACCTGATCGTCTCGACGGCATCGATCTCCGCCTCGTCATGAGCCACCTCGCCTGCGCCGATGATCCTGCGCACCTGCACAACGAAACGCAGCGATCCAACTTCGACCGCCTCCGCGCGCTTCTCCCGCCGACTCCGGCCAGCCTGGCCGCATCCGACGGACTAATGCTCGGCGCGCGCTTCCACTACGACCTCGTGCGCCCAGGGTACGCGCTCTATGGCGGCCAGGCGTTCCAGGGCGGTCCGACGCCTGTCCGCCCCAGCGTGACGGTCGAAGCCCGCGTGCTTCAGGTGCGGACGCTGGCCGCGGGCGATACGGTCGGCTACTCCGCCACCTGGCGTGCTGCCCGCCCGACGCGCCTCGCAGTCATCTCGGCAGGATATGCGGATGGCATCGCGCGCGCGTTGAGCGCCGCGTCCGGCGACAACGGCGGCGTCATCGCCATCCACGGACAGCCCGCGCCCATCGTCGGACGAGTATCTATGGATCTCATCACCGCCGACGTGACGGACATCGAAACCCCCATCGCCCCTGGCGATCTGGCGACCCTGATCGGCGCGGGCCTCACGATCGAAGCCATGGGCCAGGCCGCCGGCACCATCGGCTACGAGGTGCTCACCCGCCTCGGCACGCGTTTCGCGCGCCGTTACATCGGCGGAGGCGGCTGACATGGCCAAAGCTGTCAAATCCCAGTTCGTCTGCCAGACCTGCGGCACGCCCGCCGCGCGCTGGGCCGGCAAATGCGCCGCATGCGGAGACTGGAACACCATCGTCGAGGAAGTGACGGCCGCAGCGCCGCCCGGCTCCGGCATGGTAGGCGCCAGCAAAGGCAAAGCCCTCGTCCTCGAAAGCCTTTCAGGCGCTCCCGAGGAAGCCCCGCGTTTCCTCACCGGCATGGCGGAGTTGGATCGGGTCACGGGCGGCGGCCTCGTCCCCGGCTCCGTGTTGCTGATCGCAGGCGAGCCGGGCATCGGCAAATCGACGCTCCTCCTGCAGCTCACCGCCGCGCTCGCCCGCGCCGGCCGCCGCGCGCTCTACTTTTCGGGCGAGGAAGCCTCCGCCCAGGTGCGCCTGCGCGCGCAACGCCTCGGGCTGGCGGACGCACCCGTCGCGCTCGCCGCCGAAACAAGCCTCTCCAACATCCTCGCGACGCTGCACAACGAGCGCGCCGCCGATCTTGTCGTGATCGATTCCATACAGACGCTCTGGTCCGATGCACTCGAAGCCGCGCCCGGCTCCGTGAGCCAGGTTCGCGCTTCGACCCAATCCCTCGTGCGCTACGCCAAACAGGCAGGCGTCGCCCTCCTTCTCGTTGGCCATGTGACGAAAGAGGGTCAGATCGCGGGGCCCAAAGCGGTTGAGCACGTCGTCGATACCGTCCTCTCCTTCGAGGGCGACCGTGGCCACAGCTACCGTATCCTCCGCGCCACCAAGAACCGCTTCGGCGCGACGGACGAGATCGGCGTCTTCGAAATGGTGGGCTCGGGTTTGCGAGAAGTCGCGAACCCTTCGGAGCTCTTCCTCGGCGAGCGCGATTCGAGCGCACCGGGCACAGCCGTTTTCGCAGGAATGGAAGGCACCCGCCCGATCCTGGTCGAGATCCAGGCCCTCGTCGCACCTTCGGGCCTAGGCACGCCGCGCCGGGCTGTCGTGGGCTGGGAGCAGAGCCGGCTCGCCATGCTGATCGCGGTGCTCGAAGCCCGCTGCGGCGTCTCTTTCGCCAACCACGACGTCTATCTGAACGTTGCGGGCGGCCTCAGGATCGTCGAACCCGCCGCCGACCTTGCCGCAGCGGCCGCCTTGATCGGTTCCCTGGCCGGACGCGCGCTCGATCCGAAAGAGATTCATTTCGGCGAAATCTCACTCTCTGGCGCCGTCCGCGCAGCCCCGCACACGGCCGCGCGCATCAAGGAAGCTGCCAAACTCGGCTTTACCAGCGCCGTCATGCCCGCGGCCGGCGACGCGCCCGCAAAAGACACCCGCTTCAAACTGCGGCGCATTCCCCACCTCAAGGCGCTTGCAGAGGACCTCTCCACATGCGACTGAACGGGCGGGGAAACACACAATTCCGGCTTTTGCCGCTTCCGACAGCCGAGGAGCCGCGACCATGATCGGGCCGCTCACGTATCTCGACGCCGCGCTGATCGCGGTTTGCTTCATCTCCGCGCTTCTGGCCATGTACCGCGGCCTGACGCGCGAGCTGCTGTCGATCCTGTCGTGGATCGCAGCCGCCGGCGCGACGCTCTATTTCGTGCTGAGCCACAAGCAGATCGCGGAAGACATGGCCGCCCAGATGGGCACCCAGGTGGCCGTCGCGCAGATCGCAATTGGCGCCATTATCTTCCTGATTGTGCTGATCGTTGTGCACCTGATCACGGCGCGTATTTCTGACGCGATCCTCGACAGCAGCGTCGGCATGGTGGATCGTATCCTGGGCTTTCTGTTCGGCCTCGCGCGCGGGTTCCTGCTGGTCGTCATTCCCTATATGTTCTACGCGTCGTTCGTGCCCGACGAGCAGAATCACCTGCCCTGGGTGCGCGATGCGATCTCGACCCCGTACATCAAGGGCACCGGCAACAGCATCCGCGCCGCGCTCGAAACCTACATGCCGACCTCGCTCCCGCAGGCCCAGCCCGAGCAAGCGCAGCCCGAGCCGTCTGGTGAGCCTGAAATTTCAGAGCCTTAGACAGTGTCCTGCTCTGGAAGGCAGGCGTGGTGCGACAAGTCCGCGACATCCTGAACAAAGCTCTTTAACGGTCGCGCGATTATCATATATTCCGGCCATCCAGCGGCCGGGTTCTCGAATGGCGGAGAGCGTCCTGGCGGCGCTGTTCGGCTAGACCATGATCGCTTCGGACCCTATTCAGTCCGAAGCGTGAATCATCGGTCTCTATGACGTTTTGCGGCGGATGCTTTGAGCGGGAGGCAGCCATGACGCATGATCGCGCCAAAAGCGGCGAATGCGAGCCTTTTCCTGATTTCGGCCTCAGCCGGATGGGTGACGATAGACTCCGCGAGGAATGCGGGGTCTTCGGTGTTTTTGGGCATCCGGACGCCGCAGCGATCACCGCGCTCGGTCTTCACGCCCTGCAGCATCGCGGCCAGGAGGCGGCGGGCATCGTCAGCTACGACGGCAAGCAGTTCCACGCTGAGCGCCACCTCGGCCTCGTCGGCGACAACTTCAACAAAGCCAACGTCATTCACCGCCTGCAAGGCTCCATGGCGGTCGGCCACAACCGCTACTCGACGACGGGCGAGCCCGCCCTCAAGAACGTCCAGCCGCTCTACGCCGACATCGACACCGGCGGCATCGCCGTCGCCCACAACGGCAATCTCACCAACGCTCTGACGCTGCGCCGCGAACTGATCAGCTCGGGTGCAATCTTCCCCTCGACCTCGGACACCGAGGTCATCCTGCACCTTCTCTCTCGTTCCAAGCGCCGCGGCATGATCGAGCGCTTCGTAGAAGCCACTCGCCAGATCGAAGGCGCTTGGTCGCTCGTCTCCCTCACCAATGACATGCTAATCGGCGCCCGCGATCCCGTCGGCATCCGCCCGCTCGTCATCGGCAAGCTGGGGGACGCGTGGGTGCTCGCGTCCGAGACCTGCGCACTCGACATCGTGGGTGCAGAGTATGTGCGCGAAGTGGAGAACGGCGAAGTCGTCGTGATCACGGAAGCGGGCCTTGAAAGCCACCGGCCCTATCCGCCCCGTCCGGCGCGCCCGTGCATTTTCGAGTATATCTACTTCGCGCGCCCTGACAGCATCATCGGCGGCCGCTCCGTCTACGACGTCCGCCAGCATATGGGCGTCGAGCTTGCGCGCGAGGCTCCTGCCGACGTTGACGTCATCGTGCCGATCCCCGACTCGGGGGTGCCCGCCGCCATCGGCTATGCGCGCGAATCCGGCCTCCCCTTCGAGCTCGGCATCATTCGCAACCACTACGTGGGCCGCACCTTCATCGAGCCCGAGCAGCAGATCCGCGCGCTCGGAGTCAAGCTTAAGCACTCGGCCAACGCCGGCGTGATCCGCGACAAGCGCATCGTCCTCATCGACGACAGCGTCGTGCGCGGCACCACGTCGAAGAAAATCGTGCAGCTCATGTATGAAGCGGGCGCACGCGAGGTGCACATGCGCATTTCCTCGCCCCCAATCACCCATTCCGACTATTACGGCATCGACACGCCGAGCAAGGCCTCGCTGCTTGCCGCCAACTATGACATCGAGGGGATGCGCGCCTTCATGGGCGCCGACAGTCTCGCTTTCCTCTCTGTCGACGGCATCTATCGCGCGGTGGGGTACAACGGCCGCGACGCCCACGCGCCGCAGTTCACCGACCACTGCTTCACCGGCGAATATCCGACCAATCTCACCGACCAGAACGGACAGGCGGGCGGCCGCCAGCTCTCGTTGCTCGCAGAGGTGGGATAAGCCGGCAAGCGAGAGATCGGCGCGCCTTTCGCAAATGATCCGTTTCGCGCGCCCTTCTCTTTGACCCCGCGAGGCGTCTACACTCGCTCCGCGGCCCGCCTAAAACCATCAGGTCTTCATGCCTCAGCGCCAGCACCAGCGTTTCAAGGACCGTCTCGCTCTCGTCACCGGCGCGTCCCGGGGGCTGGGCCGGGCCATCGCGCTCGCGCTCGCGCGCGAAGGGGCGCACGTCATCATAGCTGCCCGTTCGACGGGCGCGCTTGAGGATCTCGACGACGAGATCCGGGCCGCTGGCGGCGCCGCAACCATCGTGAAGCTCGATCTTAGAGCCCAAGAGAAGCTCGACCAGCTCGGCCCTCTCATCTTTCAGCGTTGGGGCAAGCTCGACATCCTGGTGACGGCCGGTGGCATCCTGGGAACGCTCTCGCCGCTGCCGCACGTCACAGCGGATGCATGGGACGCCGTTATCGACATCAATCTCTCGGCCAACTGGCGCCTGATCCGCACGCTCGATCCCGTACTGAAGCGCTCCGATGCGGCCCGCGTTCTCATGGTCACGTCGGAAGAGGCAAAGGGCGATCTCGCCTACTGGGGCCCCTATGCCGTGTCGAAGGCCGGCATAGAAACGTTTGCCCGCACCTACGCCGCCGAATGCGCCAACACGTCCGTACGCGTCAACCTCCTCGATCCGGGCCCGATGCAAACGGGTCTCCGCATCAAGGCGTTCCCCGGCGAGAACAAAGACCTGCTGTCCGACCCTGCGGATGTCGCGGCCTTCGCGCTACCGCTGCTTCTGCCGGAAACGAAGGCGAACAGCAGCCTCGTGCGCTTCAAGCCCAACGCCAAGCTCTCGGCAGAACACGCGACCAGCGAAAACACCTGACGCCACGTCAGATCTCGATCACCATGCCGTCGTAGGCAGGCTCAACGGTCTCCGGCAATTCGCGCTTAAGGGCAGCATAATCGAGATCGCCCGTCATGTGGGTCAGGATCGCCCGCTTCGCGCGAAGCCGCTCGATATGCGAGAGCGCCTCCTTCACGGAGAAATGGCTCGGATGCGGTGAATATCGCAGCGCATCCACAATCCAGAGATCGAGGTCGGACAGCAGCGGCTCGGAATCGAGCGGCAATGCGGAAACGTCCGGCGAATACGCCACGCCGCCGAAACGGAACGCGAGCGTTTCGATGTCGCCATGGAACTGGCGAATGGGCAGTGCCTCGATCGCGCCGCCTGCGCCCTCGATCCGCACTGGCGCACCATGGTCAAGCGTATCCATCGTGAGGATCGGCGGATATGTCGAGCCGTTCGGCGTTTCGAAACAGTAGCTGAAGCGGCGCACAAGGCTCTCGGCCGTCACGGCGTCCGCATAGCACGCCACACGCCGCTTCATAGCGTAGGCGACCATGCGGAGATCGTCGATCCCGTGCGTGTGATCCGCGTGATCGTGCGTGAACAGCACGGCGTCGATTGCATCGGCCCGCACAGAAAGAAGCTGCTCGCGAATGTCGGGCGGCGTATCGATGAGCACGCTCGTCGTGCCGCGAGGGCCGCGCTTCTCCACCAGCAGCGCGCACCGGCGCCTGCGGTTCTTGGGTTCCGCCGGATCGCACTTCCCCCACATCGATCCAATGCGCGGCACGCCGCCCGAAGATCCGCAGCCGAGGATCGTGAAGCGGTAGCTCATGCGCTGGCGCTCTCTACGCCAAGAGGCCGGCGCGCCTTCGTGTAGAGACGGAAGAAGTTGTCTGTCGTCGCTTTCGCGATCTCCGCTTCGGAAACGCCGCGAATGCGCGCGAGCGCCGCCGCCGTATGCACGACGTAAGCAGGTTCGTTCGTCTTCCCACGGTACGGCACCGGCGCAAGATACGGCGCATCCGTTTCCACGAGCAGACGGTCGAGCGGCAGCCGGTGTGCAAGATCGGCAAGCGCTTCGGTCTTCTTGAAACTGATCACGCCGGAGAACGAGACGTAGAGCCCGAGATCCACCGCACCGAGCGCAAGCTCCGCTCCGCCCGTATAGCAATGGAGCACGGCTGGGAACGCACCCTTCGCATGTTCCTCGCGAAGGAGCGCAAGCATATCGGCGTCCGCCTCGCGGCTATGGATTTCGAGCGGCAGCCCCGTCTCGCGCGCAGCCGCGATGTGGTTGCGGAAGCCTTCCGCCTGCGCACCCGGCGTCGAGTGCTGATAATGGTAATCGAGCCCCGCTTCGCCGATCGCCACCACCTTCGGATGCTGAGAGAGTCGCACGATCTCGGCCGTCGGAATATCGCGTTCCTCGTGCGCGTTGTGCGGATGCGTGCCGACCGAGCACCAGACGTCGTCGAACCGCTCCGCGACGGCGAGCACCTGGTCGAACTTCCGGATGCGCGTCGAGATGGTCACCATCGTGCCGACGCCCGCCGCTTTGGCACGCCCCACAACGCCGTCGAGATCGGGCGCGAAATTGGGAAAATCAAGGTGACAGTGATGATCGACCAGCATCGTTACGTCTCGGACTTCGGTGCCTTGCCGCCCTTCTGCGGCTTCTGCTTCGGCTGCGCCTCGGCCTTGGCCGCCTCCTCGGGATCGACGTAGCGCGGGAAGACGCCCTTGGGCTCGGGGATTACCGTGCCCGGCGCAAGCCGCCCAGCGGATCCGAGCTTCGCGAACACGCGATCCTCGTCGCCGAGTGCAAGCAGATCGAGAAGCTTCGCCGCAAGCTCCGGCATTGCAGGCTGAGCGAGAATGCCGAACTGGCGCACCACCTCCGCCGTCACGTAAAGGATCGTGCCCATGCGTGCGGGGTCGGACTTCTTTTTGGCCCACGGCTCTTCGGCGGCGAAATAACCGTTGGCATCCGCGATGACGGCCCACACGGCGTTGAGGTAGGGCGTAATCGCCTGGCGATTCATTGCCTCGCGCGCAACGCCATAGAGCGCGTCTGCCGCAGCGAGCAGCGCCTGATCCTCCGGCGTGAACGGACCCGGCTCCGGCATCTTGCCGTCGCAGTTCTTGAAGATCATCGACAGCGATCGCTGCGCAAGATTGCCGAGGTTGTTCGCAAGATCCGCGTTGATGCGGTTCGCGATCGCTTCCGGCGAATAGTTGCCGTCCTGGCCGAACATCACTTCGCGCAGGAGGAAGTAACGCAACTGATCGCGACCGTACGCGCGGACGAGATCGGACGGGTCGACGACGTTGCCGACCGACTTCGAAATCTTCTCGCCTTTGCTCAGCACCATCCCGTGCGAGAAAATCCGCTTCGGCAGGTCGATGCCCGCCGACATAAGAAACGCCGGCCAATAGACCGCGTGAAAGCGCACGATATCCTTGCCGATCACGTGCACGTCCGCCGGCCAATATCCCGCGCGCCCGCCTTGCGGCGTGTTCAGGAGGCCCGTCGCCGTGATGTAGTTCGTGAGCGCATCCACCCAAACGTACATCACGTGCCCGGGCGCGTTAGGAACCGGAATGCCCCAATCGAGCGTCGAGCGCGAAATCGAAAGGTCTTCGAGCCCGCTCTTCACGAAGCTCACAACCTCGTTCTTCCGCTCCACGGGCAGAATGAAATCGGGATTGTCCTCATAAAATTTGAGCAGACGCTCCTCGTAGGCCGACAGCCGGAAGAAGAACGTCTCCTCCTCCGTCCACTCGACAGGCGTCCCCGTCGGCGTCGCGTAGCGCACGCCGTCGTCGCGCACTTCCGTTTCGGCTTCCTTGAAGTAGGTCTCGTCGCGCACCGAGTACCAGCCGCCATACTTCTTCGTGAAGATGTCGCCCGCCGCTTCCATGCGCCGCCAGATTTCCGCACACGCCTCGTAGTGGCGCGGCTCCGTCGTCCGGATGAAATCGTCATTCGAAACGCCGAGCATCTCCACCATCTCGATGAAGCGCGCCGCATTGCGGTCGGCGAGAAGCTGCGGAGCGATGCCTTCCTTGGCCGCCGTCTGCTTCATCTTCAAGCCGTGCTCGTCGGTGCCGGTCAGAAAGAACACGTCCTTTCCATCCAGCCGCTCGAAACGTGCAATGGCATCTGTTGCGATGGCCTCATACGCATGCCCGATGTGGGGCACGCCGTTCGGGTACGAAATCGCAGTCGTGATATAGAACTTCTCTTGCCCGCTCATGGGACCTCTCGGAACGTCTCGCCGCTGAATTCGATCTCGCCGGATGGCTCAGGCTTGCCCGTCGTGGGCCGCGAGAGCGTCACATTCGGCGAGAGTCCAGCAGTTGCGGCATCAGTCTGGTCATCTGGAGCAGGCTTTCATGCGGCTCTCGTGTCTAACTGCGGGCCGCCGCCCCGAGCCGGGAGAAGACGTCCAGGATCAGGGCCTTGCGGTCGAGATTGAGGGCAGCCGCCTCGGCCCGTGCCGCGGCCACTCTTTCCCACAAGCCAGCCCATGTGGCAAGCCGCGCCGGCCCGATCAGGCGCGCCGCAAGCGCCCTCTCCTCGGGCGTTCCCTCGCCTCTGGCCTCCGCCGCGACGAGGCGCGCAACCGTATCCATCAGAAGCTCGAAGAACAGCACGAACCGCTGGTCGGCCGCCTGCCCGGCCAACTCGTCGCCAAGCGTATGCACGGCCCCCCAATCCACCTTCGGCAACGTATCGAGCAGCGACGCGATGCGGTCGTAGAGGGCAAGCCCTTTGGCTGCATGGAGCGCGATCAACCGGCGCGCGCTCCCGCCCGAAAGCCGCGCCAGCCGCTCCCATTCGGATGGAGACGGCATCCCGCTGCCCACCTCCTCGCCGCTCGCCGCGAACGCCTGCGTCACCGCCCGCTTGAGCGCCTCGTCGCCGAGCGGCGCGAGATCGAGCGTGCGCACCCGCGAGCGGATGGTCACCAACAGGCGGCCTGGTGCCGACGAAATGAGCAGGAATATCGTCCGCGCCGGCGGTTCCTCGAGCGACTTCAGAAGCGCATTCGCGGCCGCAATGTTGAGTTCATCAGCCCGGTCGACGATAACGACGCGCCACGCGCCCTCCTCGCTCGTCCGCCCGAGAAACGATTTCAAGCGGCGCACCTCGTCCACCGGGATCGTCGCGGGAAACCGCTTGCCTTTCGGATCCCAGCCGCGGCGGATGACCAGAAGCCCCGGATGCGAGAGTGCGAGCACCTGCCGCGCCGCGCGTGTCTCAGGATCGACATCGAGCGAGCCGGGCGTGCGTTCGGCCGGATCGGCCAGCACATAGCGCGCGAAGCGATACGCGAGCGTCGCTTTGCCGATGCCGTCTGCACCCGCAATGAGCCAGCCGTGATGCATCCTCCCCGAAGCGAACGCTGCTTCGAGCATCTCCTCGGCGCCCTCGTGGCCATAGAGATGGCGCGCGCTGCGTGGATGCGGAAAGCCGTCGAGGCGGTCGGCCTCCGGCAATTCCTCGATCTCTTGCACGACCGGCGCCCGCGCCATCGCTAGTGTCCCGAATCCGAAGTTCGCCAGAGCTTGCGGCGAGGTTGGCGAGCAAACTTCGGAGTAAAAAGGGACACCAGAACCATAGAGTTGCCAGCAAGGTTCCGATCGAGAAATTCGCTCGGAACCTTGCTGCTTGACGTGGCGAATTTCTCGATCATCACACTAGCGCACCTCGGCGAGCAGCCGCTCCTCGACGGCGCGCCAGACATCGTCCGCAATCGCATCCGCATCGCGGTTGGCGTCGATCACGACGCAGCGTTGAGGCTCCGAGCGCGCCACGGCCAGAAACGCTTCGCGCAGATTGAGATGATAGGTGTTGTCCGCTGCATCGAAGCGTGACAACGCCCCGCGCTGAACCGCGCGCTCGACGCCAACCTGCGGCGGCAGATCGAGCACGATTGTGAGATCGGGAAACGTCGGCCTGACGCTCTCATACTCCACCGCCGCGATCAGGCCCGGAGATACGCCCGCCAGCATGCCCTGATAAACGCGCGTCGAATCCATGAAGCGATCCGATACCACCCACGTGCCGTGCGAAAGCGCCGGCCGGATCACCTTGGCCACGTGCTCGGCGCGCGCGGCGGCGAAGAGCAAAAGCTCCGTAACGGGCTCGGGCACGGCTTCGAGCACAACTCCGCGCACACGCTCGCCGAGCGGTGTTCCGCCGGGCTCCCGCGTGAGTACGACTTCAGCCCCGTCAGCGCGCAACCGCGCTGCGAGTCGCCCCGCCTGGGTCGACTTGCCGGAGCCCTCTCCACCTTCGAACGTAATGAACTTTCCGCGTATCATGGGCGGAACAGTAGTGCCCTTCGTCTCGGGATTGAAGCCGCGAAATCGCGCACCGCGGGCCTACCCTGCCCGCAACCGGCCGACCTTGAGCGCGCCAATCCACTCCAGCACCACATCCAGCGATCCGAACATCACGTGATCGGCGTGTCCGGCTCCGCGAAAAGTCCGGATCGTCTTGGGACCAGCCGCAAGCGCGTGAAGCTCATGCCCCATCGAGACTGGAATGATGCCGTCCGCCTCGCCGTGGATAATGAGCAGCGGCGCCGTGACCGATGCGATGTGCCGGCGCGTATCGTAGCGGTCGCGCATGAACAGCCGGCCGGGCAGCGCGAGCAACGGGTAATGGAGCGCCGCAAGATCGACCATCGACGTGTAGGGTGCCTCCAGCACCAACCCGCCGACAGGCCGAGTTGCAGCAACCTGCGTAGCAACGCCCGTCCCGAGCGATTCCCCGTAAACGACGATGTCGTCAGGATCGACGCCAAGCCCGACGAGTGTGTCGAACGCGAGCTTTGCATCCGCCACATTGGCTTTTTCTGACGGGTGTCCGCTGCTCCCGGCAAAACCGCGATACGTCATGATGAAGACACCGAGCCCATGCGCCGTGTAGCGCGCGATGCGTTCGGCCCGAGAGTCGAGCGCGCCTGCATTGCCGTGGAAATAGAGCACCGTTTGCCGGCCTGGTTTGGCAGGCGCATACCACGCCATCACCCGCTCGCCATCCGCAGTTGCGAGAACGTGCTCCTGCACGCCGAGAAGCCCCGATTCAGCGGGCGAGAGATAGGCGGTGCCCGGAAAGTACATGAGCCGCCGTTCGACCCTCGGCACGATCAACGCCAAGAGTCCGCCGGCCAGCACGACGCCCATCGCCAGTTTGAGTATCAGCCCCAAATCTTCGTTCTCCCCCGCATCTCGCGGATCATTCGCCTGGCAGATCGAACGTTACCACGCGAAATCGTCCGCGCGCGCCCATATGCTTAATGCTCCGTTAACCAAAAGCTGCGCTTCTTGAGGTTGTATGCGTTAGCGGAGTATCTCGTCATGCGTTTCCGTTCCCGCCCCCTTTATCGGGGTGCTTTGGCCATTGCTGGCCTTGCGACCACACTCGCCGGTTGCAGCTCCAGCGGCTCCCAGGGCTCACTCACCACATCGAGCCTCGCTCCCCGCCCGCACGAAAACGTCTACGCGTCCCCGCAGCGCACGTATCCGGACGGTTCGACGTACGGCCGCCCCTATAACGCCGCGCCGCACCGCTCTGCCCACGCCCCCCGTCAATATGTCGATCCCGGCACGCCGACGCCGCGTCACATGGCCGACGCCGGTTACCGGCCGGCCTCCGGTATCCAGACCGCAAGCCTCGGCGGCGCCAGCCGTGGGGAGCATCCGAACTACGACCCGAACGCCCGCTGGCAGCAGCCGTCTCCGTTCATCACGGGCGCCGGGGCGCCCCCGCGCAACACGGGCACCCCTGTTGCCGCGCACACGCAGCCTCGTCCCGCAGGCCCTCACGTCGTCGAAGTGCGCGAGGGCGACACGCTTTACAGTATCTCTCGCAATCATCGCGTCCCGCTCCACGACATCGTCGTCGCCAACCGCCTGACATCGGATCGCATCGAGGTCGGACAACGGATCGTTATCCCCACCCGCACGCGCTGACACCACGTGTCTCCCTTTGCCTCCCCCTTCCAAGATTGATCTGCACGCCGACCGCATTGACCAAGATCAAGAACACTGTTTACGGTGAGCGGCTGGCGGATTCTCGTATTCGTCAAGAGAAACAAGGGGAGACACGCATATGGCAGCCGTGAGCGGCAAGACGTCTATGAGCATCATCATTCTGCTTCTGATCGCGACAGCGGTCGGGGCACTCGTTGGCCTGTTTTTGGGTGGTACCATCACCGGCACGCGCACCCTCGCCATCACCGCCGGCTTGATCGCGACGCTCGTCGCATCTATCGCGCGCTACAAGGCGGTGTTCCTCGGTGCCGGCGTAGGCCCGGACGATTCGAAGATCCCCGGCGTGGTCGTGGTCAACGCCGCGATCGCATCCATCGCCGGCAGCCTCGCCGCGCACGACATCGCAAACCACATCGCAACGCCGCCGTCGGCCATCCTTCTTGGCACCTTCGCCGGATTGCTCTCCGCCGTGCTGCTCGCGATGCTGATGGTCACCTATCACACCACGTCGAACGCTGCCCGCTAGGCTCGGCGCCACTCCTCTCAACGGGAGTAGGCGGCCTGCGAACGATCCGGAGCGTCGAAGCATGCCAACAGGTAGGCGTGACGCTCCGGACCCGGCAAATGCCCGAAGGGCGAGCCGCGGCTGTGTGCAAGAAACGGCGCAAAAGCTTCAACGTCTGCACGCCGAAAGATCCCGGCCAACCGGCCCCTCTCAATCGACCAGCAATCCGCTTCCCGCTCGCTTTCGATCGTCGGGTTGATGATATGCGCGAGCACGTGATGCGCGCACTCGTGCTGATAGAAAAAGATCTGCATCTTCTCGGGTAACGTCGCGAGCCGCACCGGATCGAGCGCAATCACCGGCACGGCCGAGATGAACGTCGCGCGGCCCACATCCCCTCTGAGCGGTGTGTGAAGCGTCTGGACGATCCGCCCGCGGAAATCCCGGCACGCCATCGAGACGCCGCCAATCACAGGCTCCGCCTCGAACGCGCCGCCCGCCAGCGTGGAACGTCCGCCGATCACCGCGGCCAGGAGTGCGACGACAAGCGCAAAGGCCTTCATGCGCGACCTCAAGGGTTTCTTTCAAAAGAGTTCGATTGCCCTTCTTCTACGCAGGCTAGAGTTTTCTCGATCTCTTGGGCAAGGGGATAACATTGCCGCATACGAAATGCGGCCCGACGGCACGGGCAGCCTGCACACGCAAAGGCCGCGGATGGCGTCCGCTCGCTAGGTTTTCGCCGTCACGGGCTCGATGGGAAATCCGGCATCGCGCCACGCGGTGAACCCGCCTGCCAGATGCGCAACCGGCTGAAGCCCCATGTCCTGGGCCGTCCGCGTCGCGAGGGCCGAGCGCCAGCCGCTCGCACAGTAGAACACGAAGCGGTGCGGTTCGGCGAAAACCGGTTTGTGATACGGGCTCTCCGGATCAATCCAGAATTCCAGCATCCCGCGCGGGCAATGAAAAGCCCCAGGGATACGCCCGTCGCGCTCGAGTTCGCGCCTGTCGCGCAGATCCACGAGCAGAACCTCGCCTCGCTCCCGCAAGGCGCGGACGTCTTCCGCGCCCAGCGTTTCGATCCTGGCGTTCGCATCTTCGAGAAGCTGGCGAAAGCCAACTTTCACGCCCAGCACCCGCCCTTAATGGCTCAACGCTTTCGCGATCTCTTCGGTCATCTTCTTCGCGTCGCCCAGCACCATGACGGTGTTGTCGCGATAGAAAACGGGGTTATCGATGCCCGCATATCCCGATGCCAGCGAGCGCTTGTTGAAGAACACGGTCGCGGCCTTCCACACCTGGAGCACGGGCATGCCGTAGATCGGTGAGGTCTTGTCGTCTTCGGCCGCAGGGTTCACGACGTCGTTGGCGCCGATGACGTAGACAGCGTCGGCCTGCGAGAATTCCGAATTGATGTCCTCAAGCTCGAACACCTCATCGTAGGGCACGTTCGCTTCAGCGAGCAGAACGTTCATGTGCCCCGGCATGCGCCCCGCAACAGGATGGATCGCATACTTCACCTCGACGCCGGCTTTCTTCAGCGCATCCGCCATCTCGCGCAGCGCGTGCTGCGCCTGGGCAACCGCCATGCCGTAACCCGGCACGATGATGACCTTGGAGGCGTTCTTCAGCACGTAGGCCGCATCTTCCGCCGAGCCGAGCTTGACGGGCTTCTGCTCGCCGCCGCCACCGCCAGGCCCTGCCGTCTCGCCGCCGAAGCCGCCCGCGATCACCGAGATGAAGCTGCGGTTCATGCCCTTACACATGATGTAGGAGAGGATCGCACCCGACGAGCCGACGAGCGCACCCGTGATAATCAGCGCGATGTTGCCGACCGTGAAGCCGATACCGGCCGCCGCCCACCCCGAGTAGGAGTTGAGCATGCTCACCACCACCGGCATGTCCGCGCCGCCGATCGGAATGATGATCAGGATGCCGAACACGAGCGCCAGAACCGTGATGATCCAGAACGTCGTCGTATCGCCGCCGGACACGCAGAAGCGATAGATCAAAAATGCCATCGCAGCGAACAGCGCGAGGTTGATCAGGTGTCGCGCGGGCAGCAGGATCGGCGCCCCCGACATGCGCCCCGAAAGCTTCGCAAACGCGATCACCGAGCCGGTGAACGTAATGGCGCCGATGGCGAGACCGATGCCCATTTCCGCGAGGCTGAGTGCCGCGATGTTGCCGGGCGTTCCGATACCGAAGGCTTCCGGCGCATAGAGCGCAGCCGCCGCCACGAATACTGCCGCCATGCCGACCAGCGAGTGGAACGCCGCGACGAGCTCCGGCATCTGCGTCATCGGGATTTTCTTGGCGATGACGGCGCCGATCACGCCGCCGATGCCGATGCCGCCGAGGATGAGCGCCCATGTCAGCGCCTGGTCGGGGCTCGAGACGGCGAGCGTCGTCAACACGGCGATCGCCATGCCGATCATGCCGTAGGCGTTACCCTTGCGGCTCGACTCGGGATGCGAGAGCCCCCTGAGCGCCATGATGAACAGCACACCGGCGACGAGGTAGAGGAAGGCAGCGATATTGGGAGTCATCGGAAGGCGTCCCCTCTACTTCCCGGCCTTATCTTTTTTCTTGTACATGGCGAGCATTCGGCTGGTGACGAGGAAGCCACCGAAGATGTTCACCGACGCCATCACGAGAGCGAGAAAACCGAACACGCGTGCCGCCGTCGTACCGTCGGTCACGAGTTCCACACCAACGGCGAGCAGAGCGCCGACGACGATCACGGAGCTGATGGCGTTGGTGACGCTCATCAGCGGCGTATGCAGCGCGGGCGTCACGCTCCACACCACGTAGTAGCCGACGAAGATCGCCATCACGAACACCATAAGGCGGTAGACGGAGGGATCCACCGCCCCGCCCATACCTTCCGCCGCAAATGCGGCCGTCGGCACGAGAACGGTCGCGGCGGCAACCGCATAACCGGCGCGCAGCACGCGGCGCGCCAGATCGGACTTTTCGGTCATGGCGGCCGTCGAAATCGGCTCGGAGACGTGCGCGCGGAGAGTATGACGGGTCATCGTGCGGCTCCTCAGGCGGATGGCGGGGCAAGGCTCGGGTGAACGATTTGTCCATCCCGCGCGACCAGCGTGCCCTTCACGATATCGTCGTCCCAATCGACCCGGAACGACTTGTCCTTTTTGTCGAAGAAGAGTTCGAGGAAGGCGTAGAGGTTCTTGGCGTAAAGGCTCGACGCGTTGACGGCCACCGTGCCCGCGAGATTGAGCGGCCCGACGATCTTCACGTCCGACACTTCCACCGTTTGTCCGGGCACGGTCGCTTCGCAGTTTCCGCCGCGCTCGGCCGCGAGATCGACGATCACCGAGCCCGGCTTCATGCTCTCGACCATGGCCCGCGTAATGAGGCGCGGCGCCGGACGGCCGGGAATAAGCGCCGTCGTGATGACGATGTCCTGGATCTTGATGTGGTTCGCAATCAGTTCGGCCTGCTTGGCCTGATATTCCGCCGACATCGGCTTGGCATATCCTGCCGCCGTCTGCGCTTCCTTGAATTCGTCGTCCTCGACAGCCACGAACTTGGCGCCGAGCGAGGCAACTTGCTCTTTCGTGGCGGGGCGCACGTCGGTCGCGGACACGATGGCGCCGAGGCGGCGCGCCGTCGCGATGGCCTGAAGGCCTGCCACGCCGACACCCATGATGAACACCTTCGTCGCCGGGACCGTACCCGCCGGCGTCATCATCATCGGCAACGCCTGGCCGAACAGCGAGGCGGCATCGACGACAGCCTTGTAGCCGGCGAGATTCGCCTGGCTCGACAGCACGTCCATCGACTGGGCGCGCGTGGTGCGCGGCATGAACTCCATGGAAAAGAGGCTGGCATTCGTTCCCGCGAGGGGTTCGAGACCAGCCCTGTCGTACGGATCGAGGATGGCGGCAACCACGGCGCCTGGCTTCAGACCCCGGACCTCGTCGACGGACGGACGGCGAACCTTGAGCAGAACATCCGCCCCCGACACCGCGTCAGACGCTGAGGATGCGATCTCCGCGCCCGCAGCTTTCAGAGCCTCGTCGGAAAAGCGTGCCCGGCGGCCAGCTCCCGTCTCAACTCGAACCGTCGCGCCGAGCCCCGTGAGCTTCTTCACCGTTTCGGGCGAGACGGCCACCCGGGGCTCATCCGGCCCTTCGGCCGTCACAGCAATCTTCACCATCGAAGCATCCCGTAGACACGTTCCTGCGGGGGAGCCCCGCGGGAAGGCCGGCCAAACCGACCGTGTAAAAACACCCGACCGTATGAAACCCGCCTGACTGAAAGCGGCCACCATTCGCCGCGAATCGAACGCCGGTATCAGCGTCGAAACGAACCGAGATGAGCGCGTGGGAGGCGGTGCTAGACGAGGAAGTAGGCCATTCCGGCGAGCAGTACGACGCAGAACACGATGCCGACTTTGGTCCAGGCAAGGAAGTTCTGATACGTGCGGTTATGCTCGGCGTAGTCCATTGCCGGATGACCGCCCGAAGTGTCGATCCCCATAAAATCCTCCCATTCGATTGTTTGAACCTTTGGCTCTTGGTAGCCCAACCCCTTCGGTTCATCAAGTCTGGCCCTGAAACAGGCCACTTGATCGCCACTCCAACGGGACAGACGATCGACCTTCGCCTCAAGCCCAAATACAGGCGTAATCGGGTGCCAGCATCGCGCGCGTTTGCCAATCCATACAAAAGGCTAAACGAGACCAAGGTCTAAGGGAAAGGCCCTCATGCCGAGCCGCAGCGTCCCAAGCTCCCTGTTCGGATGGCGCGCCGGCTTCGCAGCAGGCCTCATAGGCATGATTGCCGCGTCATCCGCGGCCGCCCCTACGCTCGAAGTGCCGCCCACAGAGGAAGTGGCAATCAAGGCCTGCGAGAAAAAAATCTGCTCGATGATTCTCGGCAAAGAGTCCGCCGGCGACGATCTTGCCTGCGATCTTCAGAAGACATGGGCCAAGTCCTCGCTCGAAGGCGGCAAAAGCAAAGGCATGTCCTGGGGCTTCGGAGATGCGCGCTGCACCGTCGACGTGGCACTCGCACGCGCCGACATCATCGCAGCCCTCACCCAACGCAAACACACCGTCCGCGTACCGGCTCATGACGTAAGCTGCGTCGTCGTGCGGGAGGGCGAGGAGCGACCCGTCGAAATGACAGTGGCACCCAAGCTCAAGTTCAAGGATGGCAAGGCCGACAAGGTCTGGATCAACCTCGAAAAGATCGAAGGCCCCGTCGACGTGCGCGCGACCGTTTGGACCGCCGCCCAGCTCGAAGACACGCTCGGCGTTTTCCATCGGCCGCTGATCCGCTCGATCAATCGTTTCATCCATCGCCGATGCGAGGAGAAGTGGGGCCCGGAAGGAACCGAAACGAAAGCCGAACTGGAAGAAGCGGCAAAAAAGAAATCCGCCGCGACGGCCATTCCACCGCCGAAGAAAAAGGAAGCTCCGCCTGCAAAAGCCGCCGCCGCGCAGTAGCGAAGCAGGCTTCGTTTAAACAGGCAGCGGGAAGAACGCGCCCCCGCTCCAGATTCCAGGCGGCCCTTTGTCAGGTCCTGGCCAAGCGAGTGCGACGAGATCGTAGACGACGGCGCGAGAAATAAGCGCCTCCAGCCGGCCGCGCACGTGCACATATGGCTTGAAGGCACCCCCGGCCCCGTCCACCGCAAACCGCAACGGATGCTCGAGTCCGCACTGCACCACGTCGTCCACGTTGGTACGAAACACGAGCGACTGCGTTTGCCCCTCGCCCTGGACTTGCATCTCCACGGCGATGAACGGCGCGTCCGCAACGGCAATGTCGATTTTTTCGGCAGGCGTCACGAGATAAGTCCGCCCGTCCGCATCGCGCCGCAGCACGCGTGCGAACAGCTTCACCATCGCCGGGCGGCGGATCGGGCTCCCCTGATATTGCCAGCTTCCGTCACGCAGGATTTCGAGGCCGATGTCGCCGCAGTAAGGCGGATTCCAGCGCTCCACCGGCGCGGGAGCATCGCCCTCCGCGTGCTTCAGAAGATCTTCGAGCCTATCCATACCGTCTTGCCATATCGCGCTTAGCTTGCCTGGAACATCGCTTCCGCAACTTCGTTTTCCAAGACACGTCCCTGCCACTTGAGAAACGCACCGGAAAGATTGGCGTTTCAGCGCAATAAAGGTGATTTCCGGACGTGTCTTACCTAGGTTTAACTTGACCAGCCCCCCTGCGAGCCGGTCACATCGCTAATAAAAGCATCAGACGAGGCCCGCCCCTGCTCTTTCCCCTGCGAGGCGAGCCCCTGCAAATCATGAGCGGCGATCCATGAGCACTGTCATCCAAACCGACGAAACCATCGTTCCGCGGCTCGAAGCCGCCGCCGAACGTGTAAAGCGCGCCCACAAGGCAGCCGCATCCGTCATCTTCGGCCAGGATGTCGTCATTGAGCGCTCGCTGATTACCATTCTCTCGGGCGGCCACGCCCTTCTCATCGGCGTCCCCGGTCTCGCCAAGACCCTGCTCGTCGAAACGCTCGGGCGCGTGCTCGGCCTCGATGCCAAGCGCATCCAGTTCACGCCCGACCTCATGCCGTCCGACATCATCGGCTCGGAGGTGCTCGAAGACACGCCGGGCGAGCGGCGCAGCTTCCGCTTCATCAAGGGCCCGATCTTCACCCAGCTCCTGATGGCGGACGAGATCAACCGCGCCTCGCCAAAAACGCAGTCGGCCCTGCTCCAGGCCATGCAGGAGCACCACGTCACGGTCGCCGGTCAGCGCCATGACGTGCCCCAGCCGTTCCACGTGCTGGCAACGCAGAACCCGCTCGAGCAGGAAGGCACCTATCCCCTTCCCGAAGCGCAGCTCGACCGCTTCCTGCTGGAAATCGATGTCACCTATCCCGACCTCGCCGCCGAGCGCCGCATGCTCTACGCGACCACCGGCACCGACGACCGCTCGGTCGAAACCGTCCTGTCCGCGGGCGACCTGATGGCCATCCAGCGCCTCGTGCGCCAGATGCCGGTCCCCGACAAGGTCGTGGAAGCGATCCTGAAGCTTGTGCGCTCGGCACGCCCCGGCACGGGCGCCAACGCCGAGACCGACCGCCTCATCGCCTGGGGTCCCGGCCCGCGCGCCAGCCAGGCGTTGACGCTTGCAGTCCGTGCCAAGGCGCTCATCGACGGCCGCCTCGCGCCCTCCATCGACGATGTTGTGGAACTGGCCGAGCCCGTTCTGAAGCACCGTATGGCGTTGTCCTTCGCCGCTCGCGCCGAGGGCGAGGAGCTGGGTCAACTGATCGCCCGCCTCGCCCAAGCGCTGGAGTAGGCGGCATGGCGGCGCCCCGCGGGCCCCTCCCCGGCCAGGCACAGCCCGGCGTGTTCCGTCTCGAACGCGACGCACATGCCGTCGCCGAACGCTTGCCCGACCTCCTGATCGAAGCCGACCGCATCGCGCAAACCGTCGCCCACGGCATTCATGGCCGCCGCCGCGCGGGGCCTGGTGAGACTTTCTGGCAGTTTCGCACCTACGAGCAGCAGGACTCCGCCCAGCTTATCGACTGGCGCCGCTCCGCGAGCTCCGATCACCTCTACGTGCGTGAACGCGAATGGGAAGCAGCCCACACGCTGTGGCTATGGCCGGACCTCTCGCCGTCGATGTCGTTTCAGAGCCATCTCTCAACCACAACCAAGCGTGATCGCGCGCTCGTGCTCATGTTGGCCGCAGCCGAGTTGCTCGTACGCGGCGGAGAGCGCGTCGGGCTCCTCGGCATCACGCCACCCTACGCGAGCCGGCGCGCATCGACGCGTCTCGCCGAAGCCATCGCCTCCCACACCGAAAGCCCACTGCTCGTGAGCGGACGGCCCTCTCCCGCCCGCGTCAGCCGCTTTTCCGGTGTGCTGTTGTTCTCCGACTTCCTCGACCCCATCGACGAGATCCGCGAGAGCATCGAAACGCTCGCCGCGAGCGGCGCGTCGGGACATCTGATCCAAGTGCTGGACCCCGCGGAGGAAACGCTGCCCTACGAGGGACGCACCGAGTTTCTCGGGGTTGAAGGCAGCGAGAGCTGGATCGCGGATCGCGCCGAAAGCCTTCGCGAGCGCTATCAGGCCCGCCTCAAAGCACATCGCGAGGAATTGCAGGCCCTTGCAACGCGCCTTGGCTGGTCGTTCATGGTGCACCACACGGACCGCCCGCCGACCGAGCCGCTGCTGACCCTCATCATGCGTCTCGAAGGCCGCGACGGCGGATATCGCTGGCAGCAACCCACCGCGCAAGCAAGCGCCCGACAAGCAGAGGGCCGCTCATGAGCATCGGCGCCCTCGCATTCCTCAATCCGTGGCTCCTCACAGCGCTCGCCGCGCTGCCGCTCATCTATTGGCTTCTGCGCACCGTTCCCCCGCGCCCGAAGCAGGTGGAGTTTCCGGCAACCCGCATCCTCGTCGGAATCGAGAACCAGGAGAAAACGCCAGCTAAAACGCCGTGGTGGCTGCTGCTCATTCGTCTGCTGGCCGCCGCGCTTATCATCCTCGCGCTGGCTGAGCCGGTGCTGAACCCGACGCGCGAGCGCACCCTCACCGGTAGCGGCCCCGTCGTCATCGCCATCGACAACGGATGGGCCGCAGCCAACGGCTGGCCCCGCCGCACCGCCCTTGCCGAGGAGATGATCGCGGAAGCGCAGCGCCAGGGCCGCCCCGTCGTCGTCGCGGAAACCGCGCCCGCTGCAAAGACGCGCACGCTCAAGCTCGAAGCGCCTGCAGACGCTCGCGCCACGTTGGCGGCCATCGAGCCGCGTCCCTTCACGCCCGATCGCAGCGCTACACTCGCAGCCCTGAAAGACACCCTTGCCGCCACGGGCGCAAGCGGCCCCAGCATTCTCTGGCTCACCGACGGCATCGATCACGCCACGGACGCCGCAGCGTTTGCCGAAGGTATCGAAGCACTCGCGGACGGCGGCACACTCGCCATAGCGGAGGATACCGCGGGTGAGGAACCGCTCGGCCTCACGGCAACCGTCGGCGCAGACGGGAAGCTCGTCGCGCGTGTGCTCCGCACTGGCGGACCGGCCCGCGCGGGCCGCATCGATGCTGTCTCCGCGCGCGGTCAACGCCTCGGCGAAACGACATTCTCCTTTGCTCCCGGCGCCACCGAAACGAGCGTCACGTTCGAACTTCCGCTCGAACTCAGAAATCAGGTGACGCGCCTCGACATCTCAGCCGAACGCTCTGCCGGCACCGTAAGCCTGCTCGACGGCCGTTCCCAATGGCAGCGCGTCGGCATGATCTCCGGCGAAAGCCAGGAGCAGGCGCAACCGCTCCTCGCACCGCTGTTCTATCTGGAGAAAGCCGTCCAGCCGTACGCTGAAATCGTCCGCCCGCAAGATCTCAATCTCGCCGACGGCATCGACACCGTTTTGAAGCAGCGCGCGAGCGTCCTTATGCTCGCCGACATCGGAACACTTGCCGGCGACATCAAAACGCGTGTTGACGAGTGGGTGAGATCCGGCGGTGTGCTGGTGCGCTTCGCGGGCCCTCGCCTGGAAAGCGGCGGCGACGATCTGCTCCCCGTTGCGCTTCGCGTCGGCGGACGCACGCTCGGTGGCGCGCTGTCGTGGTCCAGTCCGCAACCGCTTGCGGACTTCGATTCATCCAGCTTGTTCGCAGGCATTCCCGTCCCGAAAGATGTCACCGTCTCGCGCCAAGTGCTCGCCGATCCCGCGCGCCTCACGTCCGATATCCAGGTCTGGGCACGCCTTGGCGACGGCACGCCGCTCGTAACCGCTGCGTCCCACGGCGCGGGGCAGGTCGTGCTGTTCCACGTCACCGCGAATTCCGATTGGTCGAACCTCCCGATGTCGGGCCTCTTCGTCGAGATGCTCCGCCGCGTGACCGCGCTCGGCAGTCTCGCACCGCCCGCCGCTGCCGAAGGCACAGCGCCCGATACGTCCGCTACCGTAGCCAATCAGACGGCCAACCTCGAAGCCTTCGCGCCCGTGCAGACGCTCGACGGCTACGGCATCCTGCGCGCGCCGCCACCCACAGCCGAAGCGATCCCGGCCGAACGCCTTCAGTCGGTCAAGGCTAGCCTTCAGCACCCGCCGGGCTACTATGGTGCACAAGGGTCTCCACGTGCGCTCAACGTCCTGGAAGAGGACAGCACGCTGAACCCTCTTCCGTCCCGTCCGAGTGGGGTCTCCCAGATGCTCTACGACACGCAGCCCTCGACGCCACTCGCGCCCTATCTCCTCACAGCATCGCTCGCGCTCGTGTTTGCAGACATCGTGGCCGTGCTTGTTCTCCTCGGCGCACTTGCGGCCTTCGCCTCTCGCCTCGGCTTCCGCCGCCGCTCGGTCGCGGCCGGTGCACTTTTCGCCGCAATCGGCGCCGCGAGCGTTGCCCTATCGCCGGCACCTGCCGTCGCGCAGCTTCAAGCCGACGCACCACCGCCAAGTGCCCAAGTCGCGCAAAAGGCAACGGGGAACGTCACGCTCGGCTACGTGCTCACCGGCGATGCAACGGCAGACGCCACGAGCCAGGCCGGTCTCTCGGGTCTCTCACGCATTCTCGCGGTGCGCACGGCCGTCGAGCCCGGCGAGCCGATGCCCGTCGACATCGTCGCGGACGAGATCGCCTTCTTCCCCGTCCTCTATTGGCCCGTGCTCGCAAACGCCGAAGCGCTCCCCCAGGCGACGCTCGCCAAGATCGACGCCTACATGAAACAGGGCGGCATGATCATCTTCGACACGCGCGACTTCGGCACCGGGATTCCGTCCGGCGGCGGCTTCGAAGGCCGCAACGGATCGCTGCAGCGCCTCGTCGGCCAGCTCGATGTCCCGCGCCTCGAACCTGTCCCCGAAGATCACGTGCTCACGAAATCGTTCTACCTCATGCGCTCGTTCCCCGGACGCTGGGAAGGCGGACAGCTCTGGGTCGAAGCCGGAACAGGCGGCGACGCAGAAGCTGGCACAGAAACGGGCGGCCGGCGTGCACGCCAGGCCGACGGCGTAAGCTCCATTCTCATCACGTCGAATGATTTCGCAGCCGCCTGGGCGCTCGATAGCCGCGGGCGTCCGCTCTATCCCGTCGTGCCCGGCGGCGAGAGCCAGCGCGAAATGGCGTTGCGCAGCGGCATCAACATTGTGATGCACGCGCTCACCGGCAACTACAAGGCCGACCAGGTGCACATCCCCGCGCTCTTGGAGCGGCTCGGTCAGTGATGCGCCGCAAAGGCCTGGCAAGGAGTAGCTGTTGAACTGGTCGATCGAAGTCGCGCCGCTCGTTCCCGTCCCGCTTCTGTGGGCGGCGGCGGTTGCCGCATTCGTGCTGCTCGCCATCCTCATCGTGCGCAAGAGCCGTGGCGCGTTGTGGCGTGCAGCCGCCGTCGCCGCGCTTCTGGCCGCGCTCATCAATCCGACACTGCGCGAGGAGGAACGCGAAAGCCTCGCCAACATCGCCCTCGTCGTCGTGGACGAGAGCACGAGCCAGGCGCTCGACAAGCGACCAGAGCAGCGCGCCGCGATCCGCGCCAATCTCGAAGCACGGCTCGGCGGGATCAAGAACCTCGAAGTGAAGTGGCTCTCCGCATCCGGCGGCGAGAGCGGCACCGCGCAAGGCACGCAGCTCTTCGCGGCCCTCAACGAAGCGCTGACGAACACGCCGCCAGATCGCATCGCGGGCGTCATCATGATCACCGACGGTCAGGTGCACGACGTGCCGAAGGAGGCGACGGCGCTCGGCTTCAACGCACCCGTGCACACGCTGCTGACCGGCACACCCGACGAGTTCGACCGCCGCATCGAAATTCTCGAATCCCCGCGCTACGGCCTCGTGGGCCAGTCGCGCGAGATCGAGCTTGCCGTGCGCGAAACCGGCAAGACCGGCCGCGCGAGCGGACCCGTCACGCTCAACGTGCGCCGCGAAGGCCGCCCCGATCAGCAGCTCAGCGCAGAAATCGACCGCCCCGTCACAATCGAGATGCCTTTTCCGCACGCGGGCACCAACATTGTCGAGGTAGAGCTTGAAACGGCGCCGGGCGAGCTGACGCCCGCCAACAACCGCGTCGTCGTCGTGGCCGAAGGCGTGCGCGAGAACCTGCGCGTGCTTCTCGTGTCGGGTGAGCCGCACGCGGGCGAACGCACGTGGCGCAATCTGCTCAAGTCCGACGCGGCCGTCGACCTCGTGCACTTCACCATTCTCCGTCCGCCCGAGAAGCAGGACGGCACACCGATCAATCAGCTTTCGCTGATCGCGTTCCCGACGAAGGAGCTGTTCTCGGACCGCATCCGCGACTTCGATCTCATCATCTTCGACCGCTACGAGCACCGCGGCATCCTGCAGCTCATCTACTACGACAACATCGCCCGCTACGTAGAGAACGGCGGCGCGGTGCTGGTTGCGGCCGGCGATGACTATGCCGGCATGACGAGCCTCTACCGCACGCCGCTCTCGCCCGTGCTTCCCGCCGCGCCCACCGGCCGCGTCATCGAGGAACCGTTCCGCGCACGCATCACCGAGGAAGGGATGCGCCATCCGGTAACGCAAGGCCTCCCCGGCGCCAACGCCATCGGGCCGGACCGCCCGGCCACCTGGGGCCATTGGTTCCGCCAGGCGGAAGTGCGTCTGGATCGCGGGCGCAAAGTCATGGAAGGCGCGGAGGATCAGCCCCTTCTCGTGCTCGACCGCCGCGGGACGGGGCGCGTCGCGCTTCTGCTCTCCGATCACGCGTGGCTTTGGGCGCGCGGCTACGACGGCGGCGGCCCGCACACCGATCTGCTGCGCCGTCTGTCTCACTGGCTCATGAAGGAGCCGGATCTTGAAGAGGAGCGCCTGCTCGCGTCCGCACGCGGACTCAAAGTCACGCTTGAGCGGCGCACGCTCGAAGACCAGGTCGCCCCCGTCACCATGTCGGCACCCGGCGGAGAGCGCAGCGAGGTCGTGCTGGAGCGCGACCGCCCCGGCGTCTGGAAAGCGACCATCGATGTGAAGCTGCCAGGCCTCTACAAAGCCGAAACGCAAGGCCCGGCCGGACAGCTCACCGCCGTTGCACATGCGGGCGTCGAAGACCCGCGCGAAATGAGCGAGGTCGTGGCGACCGGCGACAAGCTGAAGCCGCTCATCGACAAGACGGGCGGCGGGATCTTCTGGACCCGCACCGACGCAACGACGGCGGGTGACGCCGTGACGCTCCCGCGCGTGGCCATGATGACGGGCGGCCGCGTGATGGCAGGCTCCGGCTGGATGGGCCTCGCAGACCGCGAAGCCTATCTGACGAAAGGCGTGAAGCTGACGCCGATGTTCAACGGCCTGATCGCGCTCGCCGCACTCCTGGCGCTGATGGCCATGGCTTGGTGGCGCGAAGGCCGCTGACCACCCCTGTCATCCCGGCCAAGCGATGCGAAGGCTGCGGCTTGCGCCTCCGCCTTTCCGGGATGACAACGCTGAGACAACCGCACAACCCGGCGAATTAAGCGCCTGTCTGCTTCAGCACGCTCAGCCGCCCATCGCCTTCGAGCCGCGCAACACGCACGTCGTCGAG
>CAKTFJ010000003.1 GCA_934555825.1 uncultured Hyphomicrobium sp. | reverse complement strand
GGCCCGACCAAGGGCGGCATCCGCTACCATCCCGACGCCACCGTCGACGAGGTCGAGACGCTGGCCTTCTGGATGACCTTCAAATGCGCGGTGATGAACCTGCCCTATGGCGGCGGCAAGGGCGCCGTGCAGGTCGATCCGCGCAAGCTTTCCAAGGCCGAGATCGAGCGCCTGTCGCGCGCCTATATCCAGGCCTTCGCCCGCATCCTCGGCCCCGACCGCGACATCCCGGCGCCGGACGTCTACACCAACTCGATGATCATGGGCTGGATGGCCGACGAATACGCCCAGATCGTCGGCCAGGCCGAGCCCGCCGTCATCACCGGCAAGCCGATCGCGCTCGGCGGTTCGCTCGGTCGCGGCGACGCGACCGCGCGCGGCGGCTACTATCTCGTTCGCCATCTCGCGGCCGACCTCGGTCTTGGCCAAGGCGCGCGCGTAGCTGTGCAGGGCTTTGGCAATGCGGGGCAGCATATCGCGACCCTGCTCGCGGCCGACGGCCATAAGATCGTTGCCGTTTCGGACTCGTCCGGCGCCATCAAGTGCGAGAACGGGCTCAACCTCCAGAAGCTGTTCGCAGCGAAGGCTAACGGCCAGTCGGTCTCGAGCACGGCCGGGCAAGATGGGCACGAAGTCATGTCGGCCGACGATCTCGTCGGCGTCGCGTGCGATATTCTCGCGCCTTCCGCGCTGGAAAACATGATCCATGAAGGCAACGCGGCACAGGTGAAGGCGAAAATCGTCCTCGAACTCGCCAACGGGCCGGTGACGTCGGAAGCCGACGCGATCCTGGAGAAGAACGGCATCGTCGTTCTGCCCGACATTCTGGCGAACGCCGGCGGAGTGACGGTCTCCTACTTCGAGTGGGTTCAGAATCGCCAGGGCTTCTACTGGACCCTCGACGAGATCCACGACCGGCTGAAGACGATCGTGGAACGCGAGGGCCGTGCGATCTGGAACATCTCGCGCGAGAAGAACGCCTCGATGCGCACTGCGGCCTACGTGCACGCTCTCGGCCGCCTGGCAGAAGCGATCGAGGCACACGGGACGCAGAGCTTCTTCACGAGCTGAACCCCACCCCAATCCGCCCCCATTGATGCGCTCTGAGGAATGTGTTCGATACCCTCAGGGAATGGGAGCGGATGGGGCATGTCCGGCACAATCTACGACTTGGCGATTATCGGCGGCGGTATCAACGGCGCCGGTATCGCTGCCGATGCTGCCGGACGCGGCCTTAAGGTCGTGCTTTTCGAGAAGGGCGATCTTGCCGGCGGGACTTCGTCGGCAAGCTCGAAGCTGATCCATGGCGGATTGCGCTATCTCGAGCATCGCGAATTCAGGCTGGTGCGGCATGCGCTCGCGGAGCGGGAGGTTCTGCTCGACCGCGCGGCGCATCTGATCCACCCGTTGCGGTTCGTCATCCCGCACGCTGCCGGCATGCGGCCGCGCATCGTGATGCGGGCCGGGCTATTCCTCTATGACAGGCTGGCGCGTCGCCGCCGTATTCCGGCGTCGGCGTCGGTGGACCTCACGCGCGATCCTATGGGGGCCGCGCTGCGTCCTGAATTCCGTAACGGATTTTCCTACTACGATTGCTGGGTGGACGATGCGCGGCTCGTTGCGATCACCGCGGTCGACGCTGCCGAACGCGGCGCGCACATCCTGACGCGGACGCCCGTCACCCACCTCGCGCGTGAGGGCCTGAGCTGGCGGATCGAAGCCGACGCTGACGGCGCGCAACAATCTTTCTCCGCGCGCGCCGTCGTGAATGCCGGCGGGCCGTGGTGCGCGGAGGTCGCTGCACTCGCCCGAACGACAGGGGCCGAATCCGAAGCGGCTGTGCCGGCGCTGAGGCTCGTGCGCGGCACACACATCGTCGTCCCGCGCATCCCCGGCGCAAGCGACGCCTTTCTCCTGCAAAACGCCGACGGGCGCATCGTGTTCGTGCTGCCGTTCGGTTCACATTTCACGATGATCGGCACGACCGAGGTCATCGTCTCAAATCCCGCCGAGGGCTTCGTCGCAAGTGCGGAGGAGGAGGCGTATCTGATCGATGCCGCAGCACGCTACCTTTCTCACCCGCTCACGCGCGCCGATATCGTGTGGCGGTTCGCGGGCGTTCGCCCCCTCGTCGACGACGGGGCTGCGACCGCATCCTCCGTGACGCGCGATTGGCGGCTCGACCTCGTTCAGCCGGCCGGATCAGCTCCTTTACTCAACATCATCGGCGGGAAGATCACGACGTTTCGCCTGCTGGCCGAAGCGGCGCTGGACCGGCTTCGGGCGTTCTTCCCCAATATGGGCGAAGCGTGGACGGCCCATGCGCCTCTGCCGGGCGGAGATGTGGGACCGCAGGGCCTCACGGGCTATCGCACGGGCCTGGCACGGCAACGGCCTGGGCTCGCCCCCGAAACGCTCGACCGCCTCGTGTCGCTCTATGGAACGCGCGCCGATCGCATCATCGGCGATGCGGCGCACGATGCGGATCTTGGAGCAGCGCTCGGCGGCGGGCTGACCGAGCGCGAGGTCTGCTATCTCCGCGATCACGAATGGGCACGCACGGCAGATGACGTTCTCTGGCGGCGAACGAAGGCCGGGCTCGATCTCACGGACGCGGAACGACGTGATACGGAGGCCGCGATTACGCGGCTCTTGTGAGGCGCCTCATCGATCGCCTAGAAGGCCGACAAACACGGCATGAGCAGCGTTTTACTTAGAACGCGCTCCGGATCAATCCGCCTTCAGCGCGGATGTTCGACCCATTGATTGCGGATGCGCGCTCGGAGCAGACGAAGGCCACCACATCGCCGATTTCCTTAGGGTCGATCAGGCGCGCAATCAGCGACGACGGCCTGTTCTCCGCCATAAAGAGGCGCTCCGCTTCTGCGAGATCCACATCCGGATAAACGCTCGATATGAATTTTTCCACGCCCTCCGTACGTGTCGGACCGGGGAGCACGGAGTTGACGGTCACGCGCGTTCCCTTGGTCAGCTCCGCAAGAGACCGTGAAATACCGAGCTGGATTGTCTTGGTGGCACTGTAGTGCGCCATCTCGGGCGCGGGACTGATGCCGGACTCGCTCGATATGAACACGACGCGCCCGCTACCCCGTTCGATCATGCCTTTCAGGTAATGGCGCGCCAAACGCACGCCACTCATGACGTTGACCTCAAACAACCGCTGCCAGGCTTCGTCCGTTTCGTCGAAGAATCCGACTGCCTCATAGATCCCGAGGTTGTTCACCAAGATGTCTGCTGTGGGAATTGCGGCGATCGTAGCAGCGCATCCCTCGGCCGTGCCGTTGTTGGCCACGAGCGGAACGAGATCGGCCGCGGGGTGCGTTTTGCGGACGCCGTCGATAGCCTTGTCGACGGCAGCCTCGCTCCGGCCGTTGATCGTGACGCGCGCGCCTTCGGCCGCCAGCGAGCGGGCAATCTCAAGGCCAATGCCGCCGGAGGACGCAGTGACGAGGGCCGTTTTGCCGGCAAGGTTGAGGTCCATGAGATCTCCTTGTGCTTTATCTCGGCCGCAAAGCGGAGGCGCCGCACGCAATGACGGCATAAAACGAGTGCGGAACGTCGTTTGCGAAGCTTTGCGTAATCTGGGGAGACCGATCTCAACGCTCAAGTGGCGCGGCGTCCGGAAGTCGCGCGCTCATTTCGCTCAGCAACGAGCGATGGATAGGTGGCCGCGATGGAGGGCGGGCTCTTGCCTTTGCTTTCTGGCGCCTCGCGAATCATTTAGGCTGTAAATGTTCATAATATAGCGTACGGTGCCCTCGGCCAATCTGGACAGATCTGCTTTTCTTGTTCGAATTCACTGCGTTATGCGTGTCGGCGCGGAATTGACGGCATCTCGGTGCGGATGCTCTGTCTATTGTCCAAATTAGCACATGTTCAGATGTATGCATAAGCTGTAAGAGAGACCGCTGTCGTTCAGGTGCGGTTTCCGCATCGCTTGGTCGAAGTGCTCATCCATGAACTCATCCCGCGACTTGCCCCGCTCTCAGCAAGGCTTTCTTGCGGTCGGGGCAGGTGTGCTTGGCGCAGCGATTCTCGCTTTGCTGGCCATTTCAGACTTCGATCTGACACCCATCCGGACGCTGCGGTCGGTGCACGTCGGCGGTGGCGGCACGATCATCTCGACGCAGTACAATCCCTTCGCCATCCTCGCCATTGCGCTCGTCGGTCTCGCCATCGTCGGCGCGTTTGCATGGCTCATTGCCCGCTTTGTGCCGTTGCTTGCGCGCGCGAGCTTTCCGAGCATCGGCGGTACATCGACCGCCGTCGCGAAAGCAGGCCATCGCATCGAACGCGAGCTTTCCAAGGTGCTCGGACTGATCCGTGCACATATTTCGTCCAACGAGAGCTATGCGAAGTCGCTCGCCAACGCGCAATCGCGCCTTTCTCACCTTTCCGAGGGTGAACAGGTTCGCGTCATCGTAAGCCTGCTCGTTGCCGAGAACGAGCGCATGCGTCGCGACAGCAGCGAGCTCAAGGTCAAGCTCGAAGAGTCCCGGCGGCAGATCGAAACACTTCGCTCGAACCTCATCGAAGCAGAAGAAGTGGTGCTCAGAGATCCGTTGACGGGTGTCGGCAACCGGCGGTGCTTCGACATCGAGATCGAGAAGGCGATCGCGGACAGCCGCGATACCGGCACACCGCTTTCGCTCGTCATGTGCGACATCGACCACTTCAAGCGCGTCAACGACGCTTTCGGCCATCAGGTCGGCGACGAGATCATCAAGATGTTCTCGCGCGTCATCGAGGCCAGCGTGCGCGAGGGCGACACCGTGATCCGCTATGGTGGCGAAGAGTTTGCGATGATCCTGCCGAAGGCTGACCAAGATGCCGCCAAATCGATCGCCGAACGCATCCGGCGGCAGTTTGAAAGCAAGAAGCTTACGATCCGCGAGACAAACCAGAAGATCGGACAGATGACGGCATCGTTCGGCGTCGCGGAATACCGTTCGGGAGACGATACGGAACTGCTCGTCCAACGCGCGGACACCAAGCTTTACGACGCGAAATCGGGCGGACGAAATCAGGTGTCGACCTACGGCGACATTTAAGGCGTCGCCCTTGCCAGGGGCAATTGCTTGCGCTCAAGCAGTCAACTGCTCTTGTTTTTTCCGGGGGACGTATCGCGTCCGTTTCTCACTCCTTGGCACCGGCTTGACGATTTGAGCGTACTTCGCGATAGGTAGCGGCTTTCCGATCAGGTAGCCCTGCACTTCGCTGCAGTCCAAATCCCTTAACATTTCGAGCTGCAATTGCGTCTCGACGCCCTCGGCGATGACGGGGCGAGCGAGGGCGCGGCCGAGGCTCAGGATCGAATTGACGATTGCGGCTGCGTCCGAGTTCTCGACCATGTCGGCGACGAAGCTCCGATCGATCTTGATGCGGTCGAAGGGAAACGACCGCAACGTGCTTAGCGAGGAGTACCCTGTTCCGAAATCGTCGATCGCGACGCTGACCCCGAGCGCCTTCAGCCGCTCCAGCGTTTTCATCGCAGCATTCGAATCGTAAATGAACAGGCTCTCCGTCACCTCTATCTCGAGCCTGCTGGGATCGACATTCGAGGCACGCAACGTTTCCTCGACGAGATGCGCGAAATCGACGTGGACGATTTGCGCTGGTGAGGCATTAACGGAAACGCGCAGGTGATCCGGCCACCGCGCGGCCTGAGCCAACGCTTCTCTCAGAACAAATGCGCCGATCTCGGTAATGACGCCGCACGCTTCCGCCGCGGGAATGAACTTCTCGGGCGACACGAAGCCATGGATCGGATGCTTCCAACGCAGCAACGCTTCGAACCCGATAATGTCGCAGCTCTCTACATTGGCCTGGGGCTGGTAGACGACGGACAGCTGGCCTGCAGCAGCGGCCAGAGATACGTCGCGCTCGAAGGAGCGGCGGGCGTGCTTCTCTGCGTCCATTTCACACGAGTAGAAGGCATAGCCGGAGCGGTTCTCCCGCTTCACACGGCAGAGCGCGGTATCGGCATGCCCCATGAGGCCATCGAGATCCTTGCCGTCGCCCGGGAAACAAGCAACGCCGATGGACGCCGCGGCCTTGACCTCGACGTCCGCTTCGAGACCGTATCGGCCCGAGAGCTGCTCGCTCAACCGCTGCGCAAGGGTGACGAACTCATTGCGATCCTCTCCTTGTGTTTTCACAATGAGAAATTCATCGCTGCCAAGGCGGGCGATCAGATCGGCTTCGCCCGTGATGGCGCGAATTCTATCCGCGACGCGGCATAAAAGCTGGTCGCCAGCCTTGTGGCCCCGAAGATCGTTGATGGCGCGAAAACCGTCGAGATCGATATAGAACACAGCGACTTCTTTGCTCATCGCGTGTGCGCGAGCGAGGATGTCGGAGAAGTGCTCCGAGAGAAGCGCGCGGTTCCCAAGGCCGGTGAGCGTATCCGTGTAGGCCAGGTGGTGGATACGTGCCTGCGCGTCCCAATGCTCTATGGCGAGTGCACAGAGATGCGCACAAAGCTCGACGATGTACTTTTCGGTCTTGCTCGGCTTGCGTGCGGTCGAAAAATAGAAGGCAAACGTGCCGACGACGCGCCCGTCATGCGATTTGATAGGGCTCGACCAGCACGCCCTCAATCCGAGCGCCAGCGCGGCATCCCGGAAATCGACCCAGCGCGGATCGGTTCGGATACTGCGTACCTCCACCGGCTCGCCGTAATAGGCCGCGCTTCCGCACGATCCGATCATAGGGCCGATCGCCAAACCGTCGATGCCGCGGGAGTAATCGTCGGGAAGCGACGGGGCCGCGAGCGGGCGCAGCCTTCCTTCCGAATCCACCCGGATGACCGAACAGATGGTGTCGGGTGCGATCTCCTCGGCGCGGGCGCACAGGAGGGTCATCACATCATGCAGCGGCTTGCCGGACGCGACCGCGACGAGAATTTCGTGCTGAATGTCTTTCAGCCGTTTCTCGATAGGCTCCGTGCGTCTTTTTCTTTTGGTTTTCACCTCGGCCTCCTCCCGCGTCACGACGCGATAATCCGGGGGGCCTCCAAGCTTTTTGGTTTTGTCGCTCTTTTCGGCCGGCTTGAGTGTCGTTTTATGTCACAGGAGGCGTTGCTGAAATTTTAATATGTGCCACTAAACAGCGTATAGAAAAGGGTTTTTCCAATTTTAATCCGCCATCACCTCAATTAAACGTCGTTTTTAATGAACTTTTACTCCGCGAAAGCCGGCGGCATCCCGGAGGCAATCGGCGGACTTTAAATACAACCTAGTCCCGGAATTCCACACACGTACTGATCCATAAAGCGGTTGATGCAGCAGGCTTGGTCTGCTGGGCATTGCCACGTCTTGGTCTCACCGGCATTCGTCTTTGCCGTACAGATTCTCTGGCCCGCCTTGGCCCTGGTCTTGGGCTTGGTTTTCGCTTTCGTATCGGCGAGCGCTGGCCGGGTTACCCCATCGACGCTATCGAAGCCTAGCGGGCCGGCGATGCTCAGAACGGCGGCCAAACACAACGTTACGCTTGCGGGTGTTACGATTGCGCGTGTCATGTTCCGCACTCCAGGATCGGTTGCGTGAGCAATTCCATCCTTATGATATGCCCTGTCACGCTGCCGATTTCCAGCGCATGCGCCGTCCAGACCGCGAGCGAGGGCGCAGCGGGCCGCGACTTCTACCTCAAAAAAGCGCGAAGCGGCGGAGCTTTCGCCCCGCCGCCTGCTTGTCTCACTCATCCGTCGTGGGGCGTTTAAGCGGCCCGCACTCGGTCTAGTTCCGGCCTTTGTCGACCAGCTTGTTCTTGGCGATCCAGGGCATCATGGCGCGCAGGTTGGCGCCGACCTCTTCGATCTGATGCGCATCGTTGACGCGGCGGATGCCTTTGAAGCGTGCGGCGCCGCCCTTGTACTCCTGCATCCATTCGGACGTGAACCGGCCCGTCTGAATGTCGGCCAGGACGCGCTTCATCTCCGCCTTGGTCTCTTCGGTGATGATGCGGGGGCCCGTGACGTACTCGCCCCACTCGGCGGTGTTGGAGATCGAGTAGTTCATGTTGGCGATGCCGCCCTCATAGATGAGGTCGACGATCAGCTTCACCTCATGCAGACACTCGAAATAGGCCATTTCCGGCGCGTAACCGGCCTCGACCAGCGTTTCGAAGCCGGCGCGGATCAGCTCGACGAGCCCGCCACAGAGCACCGCCTGCTCGCCGAACAGGTCGGTCTCGCACTCTTCCTTGAAGGTCGTCTCGATGATGCCCGACCGGCCGCCGCCGACGCCCGAAGCGTAGGAAAGGCCGAGATCGAGGGCATTGCCCGAGGCGTTCTGGTGGACGGCGACAAGGCACGGCACGCCGCCGCCCTTCTCGTACTCACCGCGGACGGTATGTCCGGGGCCCTTAGGAGCGACCATCAGCACGTCGACGCTCGCCTTCGGCTCGATCAGGCCGAAGTGGACGTTGAGGCCGTGCGCGAACGCAATGGCTGCCCCGTCGCGGATATTGGGGGCGATCTCGTCACGGTAGATGTCGGCCTGCAATTCGTCCGGCGTGGCCATCATCATCAGGTCCGCCCACTTGGCGGCTTCGGCGACGGTGAGGACCTTCAGGCCGTCAGCCTCGACCTTCTTGGCGGTTGCCGAGCCCGGCTTCAAGCCGATGGCAATCTCCTTGACGCCCGAGTCCTTGAGGTTCAGCGCGTGCGCGCGGCCCTGGCTGCCGTAGCCGATTATGGCCACCTTCTTGGATTTGATCAGGTTTATGTCGGCATCACGATCGTAATAGACGCGCATCGCTCTCTCTTGCGGTTGGATTAATGGAAGGTGAAGGGATAAGCGCCGGGCCCTGAAAGGGCGTGAAATCCTAGCGCACGTGAAATTTTGGCGGACGTTACACCGGGCATCGGCGCCGTTTCAACGGCCAAGGCAGCCCGAGCCGAGGCGAACGGGTCGCAGGGACAGCCATCCCAGCGCTTCGTGATTAACAGATCCGAAGGATGTATCGGCGCATGGTGGAGGCTCCCGAACCCATCGCAATCGGTTTTGCCATGCGCTCCTTGTCCGTCGCCCATGCATCCCTCCTGGCTGCTGCTGCCCTCCTCGGTGGATGTGGCGACAGCGGACAGGCGACCGGGACAACCACCAGCACGCGCGGCGTGATCGCGAGCGCGTCCGATTGCGCGTCCTTCGGCCCTGGCGCCGTGGACGCGTGTGCGCAGGCCATCGAGCGTGCTGTTGCCCAGCACGAGACGACCGCCGCGCACAACAACCTCGAAACCTGCGAGAGCGCGGTCGGCGTCGGCATGTGCGAACGGGCGGCGTCCGGCAGGTATCGGGTTCGCCTCTCGGCATTTCTCGTAACGCTCAGCGACAACCCGCGCGGGGAACCGCTGTACCCCGCTCCGGCAGGTACGGTCGGCTTCGTCACGGCGAACAAGACCACCTTCGCCGCAAACGATCACAGCGTCGCGTTCTCGCGACTCGCCACCTCCGTCGCGGAGGCGCAGGCTGCGAGCGCAAAAGGCAAGAAGAAGTCGATGTTCTGATCGCCGCGTAAATCGCATCACATCGCCGCCGCGCCGCGGCCGATGGCTGCGATGCCCGTGCGCGACACCTCGACGAGACCAAGCTCCGTCATCAGGTTGATGAAGGTCTCGATCTTGCCCGGCTTGCCGGTGACCTCGAACACGAAGTGCTCGATCGACGTATCGACGACCTGCGCGCGGAAGATCTCCGCCATCCGCAAGGCTTCGAGCCGCTTTTCTCCTTTGCCGACGACCTTGACGAGCGCAAGCTCGCGTTCCAGCGAGACGCCCTCCGCCGTGAGATCGCGCACGCGATGCACCGGCACCAGGCGTTCGAGCTGATGCTTGATCTGCTCGATCACGGCGGGCGTGCCGCGTGTGATGATGGTGATGCGCGAGAGATGCTTCTCGTGCTCGGTTTCCGTCACGGTCAAGCTGTCGATGTTGTAGCCGCGGCCAGAAAAGAGACCGATGACGCGCGCAAGCACGCCCGGCTCGTTGTCGACGAGCACGGACAGCGTGCGGGTTTCCACCTCCTGGCGAAGAGCGGGGCCGGCGTAATGCGTTTGAGGATTGGGATTGATCATTTGGACTTGCTCTTCTCTTGTCCTTGCATGCTGTCCGCGGACTCGGGAAAAACGAGCGCGAGGAAAATCGGGGCTCCGTGCTGGTCGGCCAGCTTTTTCAGGTTATCGGCATAGGCCTGGGATTTGCCATACTGCCCGAACCCGTGCGCAATCCGCTCCGTCATGCCGCGCGCCAGATCCTGCGGCGACGGGACGCCGAGTTTTTCGAGCATCTCGGGCGGCATGCGCGCGTAGACCTTCATCAGCGTGCGCGTTTCCAGGTAATCCTGGACGATGCAGATCTCGTACCCCTCGCCATACGTGGAAGAGAGGCTGTGGGTGCGGTAGCACGCGTCGATCAGGTCGTATGCCGCCTTGGCGCCCTGGGCGCGATGGAGACGCCCTAGCCGTTCGGCCGCTCCGCGAATGGTCTCCACCTGATCCCATGCCGGCGTTTCGTCCGAGCGCGCCGTGTCGGGCGCTGTCGCGACCATCAACGTGGCAGCGAGCACGCACGAGGCAAACCGCACGAGGCGTGCCGAGAGGTGTGCCGATCCGGGCCGTCCCTTCATCACGCTGCTCCTCTGCGCCCGGCCCCAAGGTCGCTTTGCACCTCCTCGACGACGGAGCTGCCGCGGGCACCGTCCCCGCTCGTCCACTGCCACGCTTCGTGCAGCCGCAGGCGGCCATCGGGCAGAACCTCGGGCGTCGTTCGGCAGATGCCGGTTTTGAGGTCGCCGGCTATGGTCAGATGCTGATAGCGTGCGTCCAGCGTTCCGTCGTCCAAACGTCGCGCAATCAACGTTCCGTATCGTACGGTGCCGCCCGCGTAGCTCGCCCAGACGAGATCGCCATCCTGGCCATAATCGAACGTCGTCTCCGCTCCCACATCGCCGCCCGGCGCGTTGGAGACCGACGCAAAGCGCCGCCCTCCATACGCGATACCGGGCTCAGCAGGATGCGAGGACGGGCTCACACCAGCACCTTGCCTTCCTTGCCGATGGCCTTCGACACTTCCTCGTCGGACACGTTCTCGCCGAGGAGCATCTCGTTATGCGCCTTGCCGGATGGGATCATCGGGAAGCAGTTCGCGAGCTTGGCGACGCGGCAATCGAAGATCACAGGCTCCTTGCAGTTGATCATGTCGCGGATCGCATCGTCGAGGTCCGCGGGATGATCGCAGCGCATTCCCTTCCAACCGTAGGCTTCGGCGAGCTTCACGAAATCGGGCAGCGCCTCGGTGTAGCTCTCCGACAAACGGTTGCCGTGCAAGAGCTGCTGCCACTGGCGCACCATGCCCATGTACTCGTTGTTGAGGATGAACACCTTGACCGGCAGGCGATACTGCACGGCGGTCGAGCATTCCTGGATGTTCATCAGGATGGACGCATCACCCGCGACGTCGATGACGAGCGACTTCGGATGCGCGAGCTGCGCACCGATGGCCGCCGGAAGGCCGTAGCCCATGGTGCCGAGCCCGCCGGATGTCATCCAGCGGTTCGGCTCCTCGAAGTGAAGGAACTGAGCGGCCCACATCTGATGCTGGCCGACCTCCGTCGTGAAGTAGACATCGCGGTCCTTAGTCAGCTCGTGCAGACGCTCAAGGGCGTACTGCGGCATGATGTAGTCCTTGGAGTTGGCGTAGCTGAGCGACTTCTTCGCACGCCAACCGTCGATCTCTTTCCACCATGACTTAAGCGCGTTCTTGTCGATCTGCGGCGCCTTCGCCTTCCACACGCGCAGCATCTCTTCGAGCACGTAGGCGCAGTCGCCGATGATCGGGAGATCGACGCGGACGTTCTTGTTGATCGAGGACGGATCGATATCGACGTGAATCTTGCGCGAGCCCGGCGAGAAAGCATCGATGCGGCCTGTGATGCGGTCGTCGAAGCGCGCACCGATGTTGATCATCACATCGCAGTCATGCATGGCGAGGTTGGCCTCGTACGTGCCATGCATGCCCAGCATGCCAAGCCACTGCTTGTCGGACGCGGGATAAGCGCCGAGACCCATGAGCGTGGACGTGATCGGATAGCCCGTGAGACGCACCAACTCGCGCAGGAGCTGACTTGCCTTCGGGCCCGCGTTGATGACGCCGCCGCCCGTGTAGAACACGGGGCGCTTGGCAGACGCCATAAGATCCACTGCATCGCGCACGAGGGCGGCTTCCGGCTTCACGCGCGGCTTGTAGGTCTTGTGCGCAATGTTCGACGGGCCAACGTAGTTGCCGGTTGCGAACTGGATGTCCTTCGGGATGTCGACCACGACGGGACCCGGGCGGCCAGCCTTCGCGATGTAGAACGCTTCGTGCAGAACGCGCGCCAAGTCGTTCACGTTCTTCACGAGCCAATTGTGCTTCGTGCAGGGGCGCGTGATGCCGACCGTGTCGCACTCCTGGAATGCGTCGTTGCCGATGAGGTGCGTCGGCACCTGGCCGGTGATGCAGACCAGCGGGATGGAGTCCATGAGCGCGTCGGTAAGGCCGGTGACGGCATTGGTCGCGCCAGGGCCGGAGGTGACCAGCACCACGCCGACCTTGCCCGTCGAGCGCGCGTAGCCCTCGGCCGCGTGTACGGCGCCGCCCTCCTGGCGAACCAGGATGTGGCGCACCTTATCCTGCTGGAACAGCTCGTCGTAGATCGGCAGCACTGCGCCGCCGGGATAGCCGAAGATGTGCTCGACGCCCTGATCCTGGAGCGCCTTGATGACCATTTCGGCGCCCGTCATCGTCCGTGCCATGAACTCTCTCACCCTATGCTCTAAGGGAAACCCCGCTATGGGGCCGAAACCTAAGTGCCCGGAGAGATGGGGTCAAGGCTCAAGCTTTAATAATATCGCAGAAATGGCGCGACAAACTTTCCATATCTTGCGTGTTTTGCCATTTCCACGCACTCATATTACTTCTGAGCCATGTAACCTGCCGTTTTGCATATTGCCGGGTCTCGGCCTTGGCGCCCTCGACCGCATCTATCGCGCTTACCCGCCCCGCCAGCATGTCCATCAGCGGACGCACGCCGAGCGCCCTCATGAGCGGCAGATCCGGGTCGAGCCCGAGACGCGCGAGCGCGCGAACTTCTTCGGTCGCACCCTCTTCGATCATGGCGTCGAAGCGCGCGTCGATCCGTTGTCGCAGCACCTCACGCGGGGGCGAGACGACGAGCGGCAGCGCTTCATCGAGTTGTATGACAGGCTCGCCGGGCATCTCCTGCCACGTCGCGAGCGAAATGCCGGTCGCCTCCAAAACTTCCAGCGCGCGCACGATACGCTGCGGGTCGCTCGGGCGGAGGCGCGCGGCCATGACTGGATCCCGCTTGGCCAGGACAGCATGAAGCGCGGCTGCGCCCTGCTCGGCGGCCGCGTCGCGCCAGCGCGTGCGGATGTCCGGCGGGATTGGCGGAATCGGCGAAAGACCTTCGAGCAAAGCTTTGAAGTAAAGCCCCGTCCCGCCGACCACGACAGGAATCCGGCCTGCCGCCTGCGCTTCGGCGATGGCGCTCCGCGCCTCATCCGCATAGCGCGCGGCGGAATAGGCTTCGTGCCCCGGCACATGCCCATAAAGGCGATAGGGCACAGCAGCCGTCTCTGCCTCCGACGGCCGCGCCGTCAGGATGCGCAGCTCACGGTAGACCTGCATCGAATCCGCATTGATCACGGTGCCCGACAGGCGCTCGGCCAGCGCATGGGCAAGCGCGGACTTGCCGGAGGCGGTCGGCCCTGCAATCAGTATGGCGACGGTTTTGTTCATGGCTTCTTCTTCACAGCGGGGCGTCGCGTCAGCATCCCTCCCTTCGCCGACTGGAGCACTCGGTGGCACTCTTACACGTATTCTCACGCCTGCATCCCTTCAAAAGGAAGCGCATCACGGCGCTTGCGGCTCGAACGCCGGTGTGGGTGCTGCTGCTCGCCTTTGTGGGGCTCATCGTCGTGTCGGCTGCGATGCTCGCCGCGCTGGAGCGGCCGTCCACACTCGACGCATTTCTTCGCGATTGGGTTTATTTCGGCGGCTTCTTCGTCGGTGCGGAGGAACTCTTCGACCGGGAGGAACCGCTCGGCATCTGGTGGGTTCCGATCCTCGCCGGCGTCATCAGAATGCTTTTGCACGCCGTGCTGCTCGGCGTCGTCGTGTTCAAGCTGCTCGTGCCCCAGAAGCTGTTCGTTTTCCGAAAGCGCTTATTCGTCCGGCGCAACGCAAAAGGCGACTGGGAGCTATTGATCCGGCTTTACAATGCCACTGCTGCCGAACTCGTCGACCTCACCTTCGAAGCTTTCGTGCGGACTCCCACGCTCGCCGATGCCCGCCCGGCAGATCCAAGCATGCCTGCGGTGCAGCAGACCCTCAAGGTCGTCCCGTTCGTGAGCAATGCCCGCATCGCGCTCGACGCAAAGAAGGACTGGCCGATTTCAATCAAACACGTACCCTATAGCCTGCCGATCGCGCTTGAGCCCGGCGACGTCTGCGGGAGCGGGACGAACGTGTTTCTTCGGCGCATCCAGGGACATTCGATTACCCCCATGGGAATGAACGCCGACAAGGGAGAAGCGTTTCTGGTGGTCATCGCACGTGGACGCGTTCCGAGCCTCGGCAGCGAGTTCGTTGATACCCATTGGTTTCAGCTCAGCGGAGAGGAGCCCGCGCGTGAGTACGAATTCGGCGACTTCCATGACATCATGGTGCAGCCCGGCTCGAAGCCGAGACAGGCCGGCGGGCGCTCGGAAGATTGGGAGGGCTGGAAAGAGTTCGACGAGGCTCGCCCCGTGAACACGCCGAAATCCACGCGCCAAATGATCTTCGGCTACGGATCGCTCGTCGACGTGGGGCGGCTCAGCGAGTTCCTCAACGAGCACGGGCTCGCCCTCGGCGACTATCGCTATGTGACGATTACCGGATGGCGGCGCTCGTGGAGCGTGGCCATGGACAACCGGGACATCGTGCCGGAGTACAAATACTACATCGACCGCTCGAGCGGCACGAATCCGGATGTCTACGTCGCCTTTCTCAACATCGAACGGGTGCGAAAGACGGATGTGCCGGCAGGTGCGCCTCCGCCGGAAGTGGCCGGAGTGCTGTTCGACATTGACGAATCCGTGCTCGCCGTCCTCGACAAGCGCGAGAGAAATTATTGTCGTTGCGACATCACCGACCAGTTCCCCGGCATCGATGGACGCGTGTGGGTCTACCTTGGCAGTCCCGACGCGGAGGAGCGCTATCGCGTCGGGTTGATGGAGCGATCCGTTGTCATCGACTCGGCTTACAAGCAATCTGTCGAGAGCGCGTATCGCAATGCTGGCATCGTCTATACGGTGGAACAGGACGCCCGATTGAGAGAGATGGATCTTAAGCGGATCGACACATAGCCTCCCCCCTTCATCGTGAACCGCAGACGGACCCGGACTCAACGCACATGTCCTCGCGTCTCATCGACACTCTCGTTCTGACGGCCGCGCCCTCTTCCGGCGATCTGACCCAAGGCATCGTCGACAACGTCTGCGCCGCGCTTTCGGGTGCCGGTGCGGAGGGCGTCTGGCTTGCACCGGGCGCGGCTTGGGAGATCGACGTCAACCTCGATCGTAGCGAAGCCACCGACGCGCAACGCCTTGCGGAGACAGCAGCCGGCACCGCTGCGGTCGACGTCAATATCGTGTCCGCGCCGAAGACTTCGCGCCGTAAGCGTTTGCTTTGCGCAGACATGGAAAGCACGATTATCCGTGAAGAGCTTATCGACGAGATGGCCGAGATGGTCGGGTGCCGCGCCGAGATCGCCGCCATTACGGGGGCCGCGATGCGCGGCGAGATCGACTTCGAGGGCGCTCTCGTCCAGCGCGTGGCCTTGTTCAAAGGGTTCGCGGCCAACAAGCTCGACGACATTCTCAGCCGCGCAACTCTCATGCCCGGCGCGACCACGCTGCTCCGGACGATGCGAGCAAGCGGAGCAAAATGTGCGCTCGTCTCAGGCGGCTTCACACACTTCGCCGAGCCCATCGCGCGCCGCCTGGGCTTCGATACGGTCGTCGCGAACGAACTCGTGATCGAGAACGGCAAGCTCACGGGCGATGTCAGGCAGCCCATCGTCGGGCCTCAGGGCAAGGCGGATGCGCTCGCCCACCTCGCGGCGGAACACGGGCTCGATCTTTCCGAAACGTTGGCTGTGGGAGACGGCGCCAACGACCTCGTCATGTTGCGTACTGCGGGGCTTGGCGTCGCATTCCGCGCCAAGCCGATCCTGGCTGCCGCGGCCCGCTCATATGCGTCCGGCGCCGTCATTGCGCACGCCGACCTCACCGCGCTGCTTTATCTCCAGGGCTTCCCTGCCACCGCCATCCAGGCGTGACGGAACGTCACGCGGCGCAGCGTTTGACAAGCACGCCTAGATTCCATACTTTTTCCGTCAAGTTAAAAAACACCCAAGGGAGAGCCCATGTTTAATCGCTTCAGCCGCCTTGCCGCCACGTCCGTTCTTATTCTCGGCGCACTTGCCGGGTCCGCCTCGGCTGCGGAAATCGAAGTCAAGATGCTCAATAGCGACGGCGAAGGCAAGCGCATGCTGTTCCAGCCGGACTTCATCAAGGCAAATGTTGGCGATACCGTGAAGTTCATTCTCGCGGAGATGCCCCACAACGCCGAGTCGATCCCCGAGCTTTGGCCGGAAGGCGTTCCGACGTTCAAGGGCAAGCTCAACGAAGAAATCACGATCACGATCGACAAGCCGGGCATCTACGGAATCAAGTGCATGCCGCACTACACGATGGGCATGATCGCGATGATCGTGGCCGGCGACGAGCATCCCAACAAGGATCAGCTCGACACGTACAAGCCCAAGGGCAAGGAATCCACCAAGCGCTTCGAGGAATTCAAGGCGCAGCTTGCTGCCCAGTAAGACGTGTTCCCGCACCGCAACGACGGCCCGCCGAAGTCTCCGACCTCGGCGGGCCGTTCGTGTTCGTGAAGCTCTTAGATTGGGCGCGCATCGCCCTTAATCGTACGGGCGCTCGGGATCGAAGTTCGGACCGGGCCTCGGGTAGGCGATGGGCGGCTCTGGCGAAGCGGATGGACCGGCAGATTCGAGCGCGGCCGCGAGTTCCTCGCGAGCGCGCTCCGCTTGCCGCTGGCGGCTCCACAGGCTTGCATAGAGCCCTTCTTTCGCAATCAATTCTGCGTGCGTGCCCTGCTCCACGAGCCGCCCCTTGTCGAGCACGAGGATCGCGTCGGCGTGGACGATGGTCGAGAGGCGATGCGCGATGACAAGCGTCGTGCGGTCGGCGGCGACCCGGTCGAGCGCATCCTGAATTTCCTTTTCGGTGTGACTGTCGAGTGCGCTTGTCGCCTCGTCCAGCATCAGGATCGGCGGGCCCTTGAGGATCGTGCGCGCAATCGCGACACGCTGCTTCTCGCCGCCCGAAAGCTTTAGCCCCCGCTCACCCACCATCGTCGCGTACCCTTGAGGAAGGGTCGCAATGAATTTGTCGATCTGGGCCAGGCGGGCTGCAGCATACACCTCCTCGTCGCTCGCCTCGGGGCGGCCATAGCGAATGTTGTAGAGGATCGTGTCGTTGAAGAGCACGGTATCCTGCGGCACGACGCCGATGGCTGCGCGGAGCGAGGCTTGCGTCACATCGCGTATGTCCTGGCCGTCGATCGTCACGGCACCCCGGTCGATGTCGTAGAAACGGAACAGAATGCGCGAGATCGTCGATTTGCCCGCACCCGACGGGCCGACGATGGCAATCATCTTGCCGGCGGGCACCTCGAACGAAATGTCGTGCAGAATTTGCCGGTCGCCGTCGTAGGAGAACGAAACGTTGTCGAAGCGCACCGTGCCCTCGCGGACGACGAGCGGCTTCGCGCCGGGCCGATCCTCCACCTCCGGCTTTTCGGCCAGTAGCGCGAACATCGTCTCAAGATCCACGAGGCCCTGCTTGATCTCGCGGTAAACCATGCCGAGGAAGTTGAGCGGCATCGAAAGCTGGATCATCAAGGCGTTGATGAGCACGAAGTCGCCCACCGTATGCGTTCCCGCCATCACGCCCGTCGCGGCGAGCCACATCACGAGCGTCATGCCGACGGTGTAGATGGCGGCCTGGCCGGCATTCAACATGCCGAGCGAGTAATAAGTTTTGACGGCCGCCTTTTCGTAGCGCGCCATCGAGGCATCGTAGCGGCGCGCTTCCGCGTCCTCGTTGCCGAAGTATTTAACAGTCTCGAAATTCAGAAGGCTGTCGATGGCCTTGGTGTTGGCTTCAGTGTCGCTCTCGTTCATCTCGCGGCGGATAGCGATGCGCCGTTCGGACGCGACGAACGTGTACCACATGTAGACCGCCACGGTGGCGAACAGGATCAGCACGTAGCTCCAGTCGAAGTAGTAGACGAGCAGCACAGAGACGAGCACAAGCTCGATGACGGTCGGCGCAAGCTGCATCACACCCATGCGGATGATGAGATCGATGCCGCGCGTACCACGCTCGATCACACGAGAAAGACCGCCCGTGCGCCGATCCAGGTGGAAACGCAGCGAGAGCTTGTGCAGGTGGCGGAAGGTACGGTTGTTAAGCTCGCGGATGGCGTGCTGGCCAACGCGCGTGAAGAGCACGTCCCGCACCTGGTTGAGTGCCATCATCAAGACGCGGCCTACGCCGTAGGCAACAATCAGCATCGAGACGCCGAGGACGAGGCCCTTCACGGCGGCTTCCGCGGCGGTCATATCGGTCGCGAGCCAGTCCGTCACGGTCTTGAAGGCGACAGGGACCGCAACAGTCACCAGCTTGGCGATCACCAGCACGACGAGCGCGCCGACGACTTCCAACCGCAGATCCGGCCGGCCGGCCGGCCAGATGAACGGAAGCAAGCTTCGGAAAACGGTCCAGTGGCTCGTATCGGCCGAAAGGCCGAGCAAATCCGGGCGCTCGCTGCGGCTCGCCGACGATGTCGCGATATTTTTGGGTCTCATGTCTCTCAGGGCAGTACGTGCGCCGGTCCGTGTCAGATCATCCCCGAGTGCCATAGGCCCCGGCGAAGCAGGCGAGAGACTTAGCCTCTTTTGCGGTGGCGTGGCCAGCGGGCAATCCCGCTGCGCCTCGCATTATGTGCTCGTGTGCGCCGCCCTGCGGCTGATCCGGATGCGCTTGGCGCAGCGCTTCGTGCAGCACTTCCGGGCTTCCTTCACCCTTGGCCGTGCGACGGATCGCGCGGCGCGCGCAGAACGCGGCAACGCCCGCCGGCTGGAAACGCGCCGCGGCGCGCTCGCCCAATGCGTCGCTTCACGACCCTTCTTCACGGTGCGCGCGCGGCGCTTTTGCGCATAGGCCGGCTTGCGCCACTTGCATTTGAGCGCGCTGCGTGGGCGGTGGGCACGTTGCGTGGACGCCTTCACGCGGAGCCCGTGCGCCTTGCTCCGGGCCTTTTTGCGCGGGGTTGCGGCGCGGCGTTGCGTTGCCTGGGGCGTGGAGGTGGCTGCGACACGAGTTGCTGCGTGACGCTCGCTTGCGGACGGGGCTTCGGTCGTCGCAGCGCTACGGATCCGAGAATCCGCGTGCTCACTTGCGGCAGCTTCCGCACGTGCAGATGGCGTCGCCGTCTCTTTCGCTGCGCCCGGGACAACCTTCGCCTCTTCGCCTTGGCTGGAGGGAACGTCGGCTTGTGGCGCAGCTTCCGTTTCAAGCGCTTTTTCCGCCGCTGCGGCCGCAGCGATGCGTTGCTCCTTAGCTAAGGCTTCTGCTTTGCGCGCCTCCGCGGCTTCGGCCGCGCGCCGCTCCGCAGCACGGGATTCGCGCCGCTCCGCGGCGACTCTCCGTGCCTCTTCCAACGTCCGCCGTGCGGCTTCGCCGTCTGCCAGCACCTGGGCCTGGGCTGCCTTCTGGGCTTTCAGGGCCTCATCGGTACGGCGACGCGCTTCAGCCGCGCGTCGCTCGTCGTCCGCTTTGCGGGCGGCTTCCGCCTGTTCGGCCGCGCGACGCGCCTTTTCAGCTTCTTCCGCCTGCACCTTGGCTTTCGCCACTCGCCGCTCTTCCTCGGCTTTCCGCACCACCTCAGCCTCAGCAGCGAGACGCGCTTTTTCCGCTTCCTCCGCCTTGCGCGTGGCTTCGGCCTCAGCCGCCTTACGCGCCTTCTCGGCCTCTTCGGTCCTGCGGCGTGCCTCCGCGGCGCGGCGCGCTTCGTCTTCGGCTTGCTGCGCTGCGGCCTCGGCTTCCGCAACGCGGCGTGCTTCTTCGGCCTTTTTTGCCTCACTCAGCTTGTCGTCGGCCGCCTTGAGAGCCTCCTCCGCGTTGCGGGCGGCATCCCGGATGCGTTGCTTTCCGGCCTCGTCGGCCTCGGTAAACTCTTCGAGCTTTTTCAGGCCGTCGGCGATCTGCCGGTCCAGCTCCTGCTTGCGCCTTGCGAGGTCCTCTTTGCGTTGCTCCGCGCGGGCGCGCTCGGCATCCGCCAGATGGACAGTCGGAAGCTCTCCCGCCGTCGCCATCTGCACGGCCTCACGGGAGGCATCTGCCTCGCGAGCGGCATCGCGCGCCACGGCTTCGGCCTGCTCCTCCAGGCTCTTCCATTCCGATTCCGCCTGCTGGCGGGCTTCGGCAGCGGCGCGGGTTTCGCGATCCAACCGGCTATCGGGCGCATAAGGCAGCGCCGGTGCCGGAAGGCCTGCCACCTCGTAGGCGCGGTCCACCCAGAACGAGAGATAGGCCATAGCCGTGTCGATTGCGCCCAGGATCCGACCCCAAATCCCACCTCGGCTCCCTGGCGCCTCATCTGCAGCGGCTTGATCGCCGATGCCTGACGCCGCGCGAGGCACGGAGAGCTTGCCGGCCACCTCGGCCTGATAGCTGCGTTGCGCGCGCTCCAGCCACTCCGTTACGTGACTGAACACTGTGCTGTCGTATTGAGCGACTTCGATGCGCTCCGAAGATGATGGCGGATCTGCCTTCGCATCCTGCGAAACACTCATTCCGCACAGCAGCACTGCCACCGCGCAGGCCACTGGAATATTTGTGAAATTTCCGTCCCGCCCCGTAGTCATTACGCGACCCACTCCCCACGCTTGCGCTTCCCGCGCTTTGTTGTTGGGGCCAGATTACGGCACCCTGCGCCAGGGGAGCAAAGGAAGTTCCAAATTTTCTTAAGCAGACGGGTCGATTACCCCGCACGGCTGATGCTTTTCGGCCTCGCCATTGGCAGACGCGCCGTCACACCCCATTTGTAAACAGGGGGTTAATCTCGGCGCTGCGCCGCCATCTTCACACGTAAGGAACTCAGTTGAAACATCCACCACCTGCCTCTGCCCAGCGTACCCGTGCCGGTCAAACCAGCATGCGGGCCAACGGTCACGGAAAACTCGAAATGCGTCCTCGTCCGGATACGGTGCGTAGCGTCTGCGTCTATTGCGGCTCGGGTCACGGCGAGAACCCCATCTATGCGGATGCCGCACGCACGCTCGGCCGGGCACTGGCGGAGGCAAACATCGGCCTCGTCTACGGCGGCGGTGGGCTCGGCCTCATGGGTGAGGTCGCGCGCTCTACCCTGGAAGGCGGCGGCAAAGTCACGGGCATCATCCCCGACTTCCTCTCCGAACGTGAGCAGATGCTGCACGACGTTTCGGATCTTATCGTCACCGCCGACATGCACGAGCGCAAGCGGCTGATGTTCGAGCACTCAGATGCGTTCGTCGCGCTTCCCGGCGGCATCGGCACGTTGGAAGAACTGGTCGAGCAGCTCACCTGGTCTCAGCTCGGGCAGCACACCAAGCCGATCGTGGTCGCCAACATCGCCGGCTTCTGGAGCCCGTTTCTCCACCTGCTGGAGCACATGCGCAGCCAGGCCTTCATCCGGCCGGGTCTCGAAGTCAGCTACGGCATCGTGACGGATGCCGCGGACATCGTGCCCCGCCTCCATGCCATGCACGCCGAGGCAGGCCACGTTTCCGAGCCCGCCTCGCTTATCAAGTTCTGATAACGGAAAAGGAGCGCGCGATCAGTCCTTCGCGCGCTCGACGTAAGAGCCGTCTGCCGTCATCACGACGACGCGCGTCCCCGAGCCGATGTGCGGGGGCACCATGATGCGGGCGCCGTTTTCGAGCTTCGCGGGCTTATAGGACGACGAGGCCGTCTGTCCCTTCACGACCGGATCGGCTTCGACGATCTCGAAGGTGACGCGGGCCGGAAGCTCGATAGCGATCGCATTGCCCTCGAACAGCGAGAGCTTGCAGCTCATGCTTTCCTGCAGCCAGATCGCCTGATCGCCGATGACATCCTTCGAGACCGTAATCTGGTCGTAGGTTTCGGGCTCCATGAAGTTGAAGCCCATGTCGTCTTCGTAGAGGTAGTTGTAGTCCTTCTCTTCAAGGAAGGCTTTCTCGACCTGGTCGGTGGTGCGGTAGCGCTCGGTCACCTTCACGCCATCGGAGATGCGGCGCATTTCGAGATGGGTGACCGGCGTGCCCTTGCCGGGATGGATGTTCTCAGCCGAAATGACGACGGCGAGCTTGCCGTCGAGATCGAGAACATTGCCTTTACGAATCGAGCTTGCGATCACCTTGACCACGGTCTTCTCCTGCTGAACGTGTTGCGGCCCGGCGCCTATCACAGCCTTGGCCGCTGCCCAGCGCGGGGCTCTCGTCTTTGTCGAGACCGGCGAAGCACGCCTCAGGCCCAGAGAACCCGGCGCAGTCGTGGTCCGAAAATCGTGGCGCTTCATACTCTGGATCGGGTTCGAGGCCAAGGGGCGGGGCCCGCACACTCCAAATCGCCTCTCAAATCGGCTTGATGCGTGCCAGCGTGCCTCGATAGGGTGCGCCGCACAGCGCCTCACGGCCGCATTTTCAAGGAACGCCTCATGCCACTTCCCTCTCCCTGGTGGGATGCCGACCGGCACCGGGACCGCCGGCCGGGCCTTCTTCTAAGGGGGCAGATCAAGGCGGCAATCCGGGCATGGTTTACGGATCAGGATTTCGTCGAGATCGACGCGGGCGCGCTGCAGGTCTCACCGGGTAACGAGACACATCTCCATGCGTTTGGGACCGATCTCGTCGGCACGGATCTCGAACGGCGGCGGCTCTATCTTCACACGTCGCCCGAGTTTGCGATGAAGAAGCTGCTGGCAGCGGGTGAGAACAAGATCTTCACGTTCGCGCCCGTCTACAGGAACCGCGAACGCGGCGCGCTTCACGCGCCAGAGTTCACCATGCTCGAATGGTATCGAACCGGCGTGCCGTACGAAACGCTCTGGGACGACTGCGCCGCGATCCTGGAGCTTGCGGCGCACACGGCGGAACGGACGACATGGACGTGGCGCGGGCACGAGACGGCAATCGGCGGCGACTTGGAGCGGCTTTCTGTGGACGACGCCTTCGCGCGCTATGCGGGGGTCCGCTTGCTCGACACATGCCCCGCGGGCAACGCAGATCGCGACGCGCTTGCCGCGCGAGCAGGGGCAGCCGGTATACGGATCGCCGATGACGACACTTGGTCAGATATGTTTTCGCGCGTCCTGGTCGAGAAGATCGAGCCGTGCCTCGGCTTTCCGCGGCCCACGATATTCTATGACTATCCCTCTCCCGAAGCCGCTCTCGCACGGGCGGTGCCGGGGCGGCCAGAAGCGGCCGAACGTTTCGAGCTTTACGTCGCGGGCGTGGAACTCGCCAACGGCTTCGGCGAACTCGGCGATGCCGGCGAACAACGCCGGCGACTGATGCATGAGATGGACGAGAAGGCGCGACTCTATGGCGAGCGCTATCCGCTGGACGAGGATTTCCTCGCGGCACTGCCTCATATGCCACCATCGGCAGGGGCGGCGCTCGGCTTCGACCGGCTCGTGATGCTGGCCGTGGGGGCTCAGAACGTCGATCAGGTGATCTGGACACCGCTCACGCAAGAGCGCAAGTAAAGGCTTGGTGCGACACAACGAGCGATGAGACGCTAATGACCGAAACACATTCCGGCGGATGCCAATGCGGCGCGGTTCGTTTCCGTGTCGATGGCACGCTCGGCGATGCGTCCGTCTGCCATTGCCGGATGTGTCAAAAGGCGTTCGGTGGCTTCTATGCACCGCTCGTGTCGGTGAGCCACGCAACGCTGACGTGGACGCGCGGATCACCAAAGAAGTTTCAGTCGTCGAACATCGTCACGCGCGGTTTCTGCGCCGACTGCGGTACGCCGCTCACGTACGAAGCTCCCGACGGGATCGCGCTCGCCATCGGCGCCTTCGACAAGCCTCAGGAATTCGCACCTATCGTGCAGTGGGGCATCGAGGGCAAGCTTCCTTATGTGGATCACGTGCACGCGCTTCCCGAGAAGCACTCGCTGGCCGATCCCAATGCGTCGTTCCTGGCCGATGTGATTTCTAACCAGCATCCCGACCACGACACCGAACGCTGGCCACCTGCATGACGCGCCTTCGCCAGACGCTCAGAAGCGCCAGCGATCTCGTGGATGCGGGATTCGTGCCGGCCGAGCGGGAGGAAGCGCTCTCCGCCGTGGGTGCGCGCTATGCCGTTGCCGTTACGCCGGCCATGGCGGAGTTGATCGATCTACGCGATCCGGCAGATCCGATTGCGCGCCAGTTCGTGCCCGACGTGCGCGAACTCGACACGACGCCGCAGGAGCGCGCAGATCCCATCGGGGATCACGCGAAAAGTCCGGTGCGCGGCGTCGTGCACCGTTATCCGGATCGCGTGCTTCTCAAGGTCGTCGGCGTGTGTCCCGTCTACTGCCGCTTCTGCTTCCGCCGTGAAATGGTGGGTCCGGCGGCAGAGGCCAATCTGACGGCGCTCGAGCTTGACGCGGCGCTCGCTTATATCCGCGATCATCCCGAAATCTGGGAAGTGATCCTGACCGGCGGCGATCCCTTCATCATGAGCCCGCGGCGCATGGAGGACGTGAGCCGCGCGCTCGGCGCAATCTCGCACGTCAAAGTGATCCGATGGCATACACGGGTACCCGTCGTCGCTCCCGAACGCGTGACGAGCGATCTCGTATCCGCACTTCGTGCGTCGGGCAAAACCGTCTACGTCGCGCTGCACGCCAACCATGCGCGCGAACTGACCGATTTAGCGCGCGCCGCGATTGCGCGCCTCGTCGAGGCAGGCGTTCCTCTCGTCAGCCAGACGGTGCTGCTTCGTGGCGTCAACGACGACGTGGATACGCTCGAAGCTTTGATGCGGGCATTCGTGGAAGCACGCGTCACGCCCTACTATCTCCACCACGGCGACCTTGCGCCCGGCACCGCGCATTTCCGTACCAGCATCGACGCAGGACAGGCGCTGATGCACGCCTTGAGGCAACGCCTCTCCGGTCTCGCGATGCCGACGTACGTGCTCGATATTCCGGGGGGGCACGGGAAGGTTCCAATCGGGCCTGAGTATCTCGACGACGCCGGGACCGTGCGCGATCCCTCCGGCAACTCTCACCGCATCGACGGGTCGTGCGCGCCCTGAGCGCCGCGCCATCGTTTGCTTAACGGCTGCGTCGCGCTCGGCGCGCCATGCGCTATATTCATCCAGCTATTACGTTAATCCGCTCGCTGCGTTTGTTTGAAAAAAGATACTTATACTCAAGGCGTTAGGCTCTGCGGGCATTATGCCTGACATGCGATCGGCGGATTGATCGAAACGGCCCAGCAATGCCAGAATGTCGCACCGAAATTTCAGAGGCCGATCCTCTCCGGAAGAGGGGGAACACAAACGGCCCGGCCCCAGGAAACGCGACGGAGGACGCACCCCTATGAACGAGCAGATCAAGCCTCAAGTCTTTCACGGCGCATGCCCGCACGACTGCCCGGACACGTGCGCCATGGAATACCACGTTGTGGACGGCAAGCTCGTGGATGTGCGCGGCAAGAAAAACCATCCGTTCACGCGTGGCGGGCTGTGCGTGAAGCTCAAGGATTTCCACGACCACCACGCCAATCCGGACCGGCTCATGTATCCGCTGCGCCGCGTCGGCCCGAAAGGCTCGGGGCCTAACGGGGGCAACACGTTCGAGCGCATCACGTGGGACGAGGCGATCAAGACCATCGGCGACAAGTGGCGCGAGATCATCGCCGAGTACGGCTCGCAGGCCATCATGCCCTACAGCTATCTCGGCAACATGGGCCTGGTGCAGGGCATCAACTCGGGCGACCCATTCTTCAACCGCCTGGGCTCGACGGTGAACGAGAAGACGTTCTGCACGTCGGGCTCGTCCACGGCGTGGCTGATGACGCATGGGCCGACCGGGGGCGTTGACCCCGAAAGCTTCGTGCATTCGAAGTTTATCGTGATCTGGGCGTGCAACACGATCTCGACCAACCTGCACCACTGGCCGTTCATTCTCGAAGCGCAAAAGCGCGGCGCGAAGATCGTCGTCGTCGATCCCTACCGCTCACGGACGGCGAAGGGCGCCGACTGGCACATCGCGTTGAAGCCCGGCACGGACGGCGCGCTTGCGCTCGGCATCGTCAATTCCATGATCGAGCAGGGCCTGGTCGATCAGGATTACGTCGACAAGTATGTCCACGGCTTCCCGGAGCTCAAAGCGCGTGCGGCGGATTTCACGCCCGAGTATGTGGAGCGCGTGACGGGCGTCAAAGCCGACGACGTAAAAAAGTTCGCCTACGAGTTTGCAACCTCGCAGCCGTCTGCGATCCGCATCGGCGTCGCTATCGAGCGCTCGGCGGGCGGTGCGCAGGCTTCGCGCGCAATCTACGCGCTACCGGCGCTCGCGGGCTCGTGGCGGCATGTGGGCGGCGGAATGCTGCAACTTCCGCTATGGGACTTTCCCGTCGATTGGGCCAAAGCGGCGCGGCCGGATTTCATCAAACCGGGGACGCGCGCGGTGAACAACCTCCGGCTCGGCCAAGCGCTGACGGGCGAGATGAAGCTCGATCCGCCGATCAAGAGCCTGTTCGTCTTCTGCACCAATCCCGTAAGTCAGTCGCCCGAGACGAACAAGATCGTGCAGGGACTTCAGCGGGAAGATCTGTTCACCGTCGTCGCCGAGCATTTCATCACGGACACGGCGAAGTATGCCGACATCATTCTGCCCTCCGCCATGGCGGGCGAGGCCGAGGACATGATGTGGTCGTGGGGTACGTTCTACCTCACGTATAACGAGAAGGCCGTCGATCCGCCCGGCGAGTGCAAACCGACGAGCGACCTGTGGCGTCTGCTGGCGACGGAAATGGGCTTCGACGACGAAGTCTTCAAAATGACCGACAGCGAGCTGTGTGCCGCCTACATCAATTGGGACGATCCCAAGATGGGCGGCGTCGACATGGATTACTTCAAGGAGCACGGCTTCTACAGGATCGACGTGGGGCCTGTGGATACGCGCGCGCCGCACGCCGAAGGGAAGTTCCCAACCCCGTCGGGCAAGGTCGAAGTGCTTCTGCCCGATGATACGAAGAACTTCGTCGCCGGTCCGTTCCGCGCCATGTACGACGGCGACCAGGACGGATCGCCCGTCGATCCGCTCCCCGGCTACGTCGCAATGCGCGAGACGGCGGAAGCCGATCCCGAACTCGCGAAGGCGTTTCCGCTCAACATCATCACGCCTAAGAGCCACGGATTTTTGAACTCGTGCTATGCGAACGAGCCGCACAAGATCAGAGGCCAGGGCGAGCAGTTCGTGATGATCTCGCCCGCGGATGCGGAGACGCGGAGCATTCGCCAAGGCGACCCCGTGAGGGTCGCGAATTCGCGCGGCAGCTTCGAGGGCCTCGCGCGCGTGACCGACGACGTGCCGCCGGGCCTTGTCGTGGCCACGCTCGGGTACTGGCGGTCGCTCAATCGTTCGGACGGCTCGGTCAATTCGATCTCGTCCGATGCATGGTCGGGGCTCGGCCGCGCGCCGACATACTCGGACAACCTGGTCGAGGTAACGCGCGTCAACTGACGGCGCGAACAACGGAATTCGGAATGGCCGCGGTAACTCGCGGCCATTCTCGTTTTTGATGCGTGCCGAGGCATCGTGGCGGCGACAGCACACAGCTCGCTCAATTCAGCGTGCTGCCGATTGCCGAGCGCCCCTGCTCCCCGATACATCTATGTGGGCATTGTTCGAGCGGGGTAGGTGTCATGCGTTTTATGCGTCGGGGCGTTTGGGCGCTCGGTCTGTGTTTTTCCGTTGCTCACGTTGCGCACGCCGATGCCATCTCCGACAATCTCAACGTGTTGCGCATGAGCCCGCCGCTCGCGGCGTACACACCGGGCACCGTCGCACGCGGACATCTCGACAAGCGCACCTATCAGCGAACGGGCGAGAAGCTGCTCAAGGTCAACGTCGTGCGCTGCCGGGCGCCGTTCGACAAGGACGGCATCGAGGAAAACCTCGATAGCGCAGCGTTCGCCGTCCGCGACCAGAAGACGTTCGGGCTTTCGGCGGGATGGGCCAATCTGCTCAATGCAAGCTTCAAGGGCTCCTACGTCGAAGACGTGACGCTCACCTTCACCGGCACGATCTACGAATACACCGAGGACAAGCTGGCGGCTCTGCGCAGATCATGTCTCGGCTCGGCCAATCCCAAGGGCGACGAGAGCCGCTTCCAATTCCAGATCGTGCGTCAAGCAGTGGGGCGCTTCGAGTACCAGATCAAGTATTCGAGCGCCGCCAACGCCAATCTCAAGGTGAACATTGCAAACAAGCTCGCCGCGGAGCTGGGCGGCGGGGGCGAAGTCAGCCGCGACGGCAAGATCACCATTCCGCGCGGCGCGATGGCCTATCCGCTCTGGCGCGAGAACTGGTGAGCGAGAAGCGCGTCAAGCTATGCGCTTCAGCGGGAACCAGCGGCGATAGAGAGAGACCGCGGCCGGCAAGATCACGAGTTGCGCGAACAGCGAGGCGAAGAGGCAGACCGCCGCTAGTAATCCGAAGAGGCGGAGCGACGGCAGATCGGACAGAACCGTCACGCCGAGGCCCAGCGCGAGCACGATCGTCGTCAGAACCACAACGGGGCCGATATGATGGGCCGTGCGGGCCAGCACCTCCTGCTCGCTTCCGGGCCCGGCTCCGAGGCGGTCCTCCTCCAGGCGAAAGCGATTGAGGAAATGAATCGTGGAATCGATCGCAAGCGAGAACGCGACCGCGATGGCCACGATGGACGCGAACTGGAGCCCCTGACCGCTCACCGCAAGCAGCGTTCCCGTCACGAAGATCGGGAACAGTGACGGCAGCACGGCCGCGACGCCGACCAGCATCGAACGCAACGCGACAGCGAGGAAGATGAAGACGAGGAAGATGTCGCCAACGAGGCCGACGTTCAACTCTCCGATCAGCAGTGCGGAATTGCGCGCAGCGATGGCGGGTAGGCCCGTTACCGAAATGCGATAGCCGGGGTTGGCGTTTCGGACGGGATCGAGCGCGCGGTCGATCTCATCCACCACCGGTAGGATCTCGCTCGCGTCGATGTCCGGCAAGCGCGCGGTGACGAGCACGGCGCGCTCATCGGCCGCGATGAACCGGCGTACGAGGTGCTCGGGCAAGAGGCCTACATACTTTTGAACAGTCTCTACGCTCGCGTCCCCAGACGCGCGAAGCCAGCGGCGCAGGCTTTCGACCGACCATACGTTGCCGAGCCCGGCTTGGCCTTCCAGCACTTCGTGTGCGCGCGCGATGACGGCGAGGGTCGCAGGGTCGTAAAGGCCGATTGCCGTGCTTCCGTTCGCGCGTTCGTCCCACTCGATCATTACGTGGACGGGGTTCGCTCCGGTGAGCTTGGTGTCGAGACTGCCCGTCGCGGCGAGAGCCTGCTCGCGGTCCGGAACCTGATCGGCCAACCGGTACATCGGCTTCAGGTTGATGTAGGCGTATCCGGTCGCGGTGACGGCGACGAGACCCGCAAGAACGAATACGAGCGGCCGGGCCCCAACGAAGCTCATGGCCCCCGTCGTCGCACGCTGCAACACGCCGATGCCGCCCTCCTCGCGCACGCGCGGGTCGACGGCTGCCGGCGGCTCGCGCCGTATGAGGATCGCGGCCAGCACCGGCACGACCACGGCAACGGTGACGTATGTGATCGTGACGGCCATCAGCACAGCGAGACCGAAAGTGCGGATGAGCGCAGACGTGGCGAATGCAAACACGACGAGCGAGAGCGCTTGATTCATCGCCGTCAGCAGACACGCAGGCGCCACGTCTCGCACGGCGTTGCGGGCTGCTTGCACGCGATCCACACCTGCAAGGATGTCGCGCCGGATCGCGAACACGAGGTGCATCGAATCGGAAAAGCCGGTGACGAGGATCAACGGCGTGATTACGTTGATGAAGACGTTGAGGCGGAAATCGAGATGTCCGAGGACACCGAGCGTCCAGAAAATCGCAATTGCGGGCCCGAGTACGGCGATGAGGGTGAGCGACAATCGGCGGAAGAAGAGATAGGCGACGACGATCCCGGCGAGGAAACCGAGGCCGTTGTAGATCAGCCGGTCGCGCTCAACGGCATTGCGGATTTCGAGTTGCATCACCGGCGCGCCCGTGAGCTTGGCGGATAGGCCCGTGCCGGCCAGCTCTCGATCCACTGTTTCGCGAATGCCGCCGATCACGGTGCGGGCCGAGAGGTCCGATACGGCCTTGCGGTCGAGCGCAATCACGATCAGCGCCAACTCACCGTCGGAGGACAAGAACTTGTCCTTGACGATGTCGTTCTCTTTCAGAGCTGCCATGACGGCCGCATAGCCCTCGGCATCGGCGGGCAACTCGTCGGGGACGACCGGCGCGGCATAGCCGTTCTCGTCAAGTGCGGTGCGGGCCGAAAGCATTGAGACGAGACCACCGACGCCGTCGGTGAGTTGCAGCTCGATCACTGCATCGCGGAAGGCGCGGATGCCGTCCGGCTCCAGCAGGTCCTTCCCCTCGACCACGACGAGCACGTCGTACTCGCTCGAGGGGAAGCGGCGGTCGATGTCCTCGTATTGGCGGAACTCGACGGTATCTGCGCGGAACAGTTCCGACAGGCTGTCGTCAACGCGGAGCTTCGTTACGCCGACAAGCGCGAGCCCCGTCAGAACGACAATCAGCGCGAGGACGGCATAAGGAGCTTTGAGCGCCACGAGCCCCAGGCGGTCGAGGCCAAGGGACAGCCAAAAGGATCGGCGCGGGAGGTCGTCGTCTGCCATGCGTGCAGCCGGCATACCGCCAGCTCCCCCTCGTCCCGCGCCCACCGCAAATCAACCACCGTTATCCCCGCACCGGATTCGCGTGCAGGCGCGGCACCCTGGCACCCACCCCTCCCCCGTGCAAGGCCCTGCCCCGTACGGATTGTGGCCGGTTGCATCCGCCATTGCGGAGAAGCGTCCGATACCCTAGCTATCGACCAGCAGGGCCTCGGTTCGCGTCGGCCTGCCTGGGCAGGAGATTGAGTGTTATGGAACCCGCGCCGGCATCCGCCACCCTCGATACCATCGGCCTCCGTTGCCCACTGCCGATCCTCAAGGCACGCAAGGCGCTTGCCGGCCTCGCGCCGGGGGCTGTGCTGGAGGTGCTGGCCAGCGACCCCGGGGCAGCCGACGATTTCGAGGCTTTCTGCCGCACAACGGGCCATCGCCTCGTCCGCAAGAGTGCGGCATCGGGCGTGCATCGCTTCCTGATCGAAAAGACGGCCCGGCGGCCAGATGCCGCCTGAGCTTGACAGGCTGGGGACGCTGCTCGCATAACGGCGTCGTCTTGCGCCGGGAAACTCCCGGCCCGCATTCCGCAGGACCAGGGACGGGGTCACCCCGGACGGGCGGTTAGCTCAGCGGGAGAGCACACGCTTCACACGCGTGGGGTCACTGGTTCAATCCCAGTACCGCCCACCATTTCTCATAGCACTCGCCGACCGAATTTGCCCCCGAGCTTTAGACCCCTCGGGCGCAGCTTGCGGTATCAGGTCGCGCAACGCTGTTGGCTACTCGACTTCGTGCTCATGCACGAACCGGCCTCTACGAAGCTGGCGGCGGCCGAGAAGCGAGCAGTTCGACCCGGGAACGGAACATAGAACTCGCGCGTACGCCTCGGCATCTCAAACAGGAGCAGTAAACGGGCTGGCTAGGGCGACGCTGTCCGATCGGCCGTTCGGACATGAGCTTCGGTGATGTCGGGCGCACACATTTCGATGAAGCGATAGACGTAGCCCCGCAGAAACCGGCCGCGCCGCACCGCAATGCTCGACGTGTTGCTTTCGAAAAGCCCCGGCGTCACGATGCGCGTGAGGTTGGTGTCGCGCTCCTCGTCGAAGGCCATGGACGCGATGATGCCGACGCCCATGCCAAGCTCGACGTAAGCCTTGATCACGTCGGCATCGAGTGCTGTCATGGCCACGTCCGCAACGAGAGACGCCTTTTGGAAAGCGTCGTCGATACGTGCGCGGCCCGTGAGGCCTTCGTCGTACGTAATGATCGGATAGGGCGCGATATCCTCCAGCGTCACCTTTTTCCGGCGCGCAAGCGGGTGCGACTTGGGAACGATAATGACGTGCTCCCAAGAGTAGAAAGGGAAGGTGAGGATCTGCGGGTTGTGCTCAAGCGTGTCGGTCGCAATGCCGACATCGGCCAACCCTTCGAGCAGAACACTCGCAATATCCTTCGGGCTGAGCTGCTTGAGCGTCAGGCGGACATCCGGAAACGCCTTCTTGAATTCTGCGATCACGCCCGGCAGCGAATAACGCGCCTGAGTATGCGTGGTCGCGATAACCAGCGTACCACACGCCCGCTGGGCAATGCTCGATGACAACTCTTCCAGGTTCTGCGTCTCGAGAAGGATGCGTTCTATAACAGCCGCGACTTCGCGCCCCGGGTCGGTGAGGCCGAGCAGCCGTTTGCCGCGACGAACGAAGATCTCGAAGCCAAGCTCGTCCTCCAGGTCGCGGATGTGTTTGCTGACGCCGGATTGCGAGGTCAGCAGCACGTTCGCCGCTTCCGTCAGATTGAAGCGCTGGCGCACGGTTTCGCGGATGATGCGCAATTGCTGAAAGTTCATGAGTCAACGGCTCCGCAACGTTTGCCACGCACGGCCAAGTTTCCACGCTTCACGTTTTAGAAAAAGCTTGTCAACGAGCGAACGTAGCCGGGTGCCCACACCGGCCCAAAGAACAATTTCTTCTATGCATATGCCGGCAGATTGATTAGCCGCGACTAGCGCCAACCTGCATAGCTTATGAGTTCTTCTTCTTTCTCGTAGGCTCGCAGCACCCATAAAAATGTCGGGAGTGAGCGTCACGACCAAGGCCTCTGCGATGACCGTTCAAGAGAATTCGCCGCCACTCGACACGGCAGATCTTTCCATTCCGCTCGACCGCATCGTCTCGGCGCTCAAGGCATCGCGCGACCGAGCGCGAACTATCACGCCGCGCAGCGCGTACGCGCGCGATCTGCCAAATCAAGAAAACGCGGGCCGCGTTTTGAAAGAACTGTTTGCAGCGCTTTTTCCGCGCCACGGCGGCGGGCAGGATGCGACCGACAAAGGGATCGACTACTTCGTCGGCAACACGCTCAACAGCGCGCTCCGGCAGTTGCGTGGACTTCTCAGTCAGGAACTTCGCTTCACGTTCGCGCTGGAGCAGCGTGCCGATACGGCCATCGACGGCATCGTTGCGTCTATTGTCAGAGACTTTGCAGAGCGCCTTCCCGACATTCGAGAGAGCGTCATCCTCGATGCGCGCGCGGCCTTCGACGGAGATCCGTCCGCCAAAAGCCTCGAGGAAGTTCTGCTGAGCTATCCCGGTATCAAGGCGATCTACTATCATCGCGTCGCGCATCAGCTCTTTCGGCTGGGCGCGCCAATCGTAGCGCGCATCGTCAGCGAGCTGTCGCACTCGTCAACCGGAATCGACATCCACCCCGGCGCAGAGATCGGTTCGAGCTTCTTCATCGACCATGGTACGGGCGTCGTGATCGGCGAGACGGCTGTTATTGGCGAGCGTGTGCGGCTCTATCAGGCCGTGACGCTCGGAGCGAAGCGCTTCTCGGTCGACGAAAGCGGCGCGCTCGTCAAAGGCGCACCGCGGCATCCCATCGTCGAGGACGACGTCGTCGTTTATGCGGGCGCCACCATCCTGGGGCGCATCACGATCGGGCGCGGCTCCGTGATCGGCGGAAACGTGTGGCTCACGCGCAGCGTGCCGGCGGGCAGCCACGTGCTGCAAGCACAGCCAATCGCGGATTCCTTCGAGGCCGGCCTCGGAATCTAATTCTAATATCTTGGCATTGACCGTCAATTCTATTCCGTGAATAAGCATATTCACGGTAGTAATATTCTCCATTATAACAGAATTTGGGTCGAACATGGCAGACGATAAGCAAACAGCTCTTGGCGATATTTCAGCCCGGCAACTCGCCAATGCCACGAAGACTGTCCCGCAGATGTCGAGCATCACGCCGCGTTGGCTGGTGCACTTCCTGAATTGGGTTCCGGTCGAGGCAGGCATCTACCGCGTCAACAAGGTCAAGGACGCCGACAGCGTCGAGGTGGCCTGCTCGCTGCGTGACGAGCGCGTGCTGCCCCAGACCTACGTCGATTACATCGACAATCCGCGCGAGTATCTCCTGAGCGCCGTGCAGACCGTTCTCGACGTTCATACGCGCGTCTCGGACCTCTACAGCGTGCCGCATAACCAGATCAAAGAGCAGCTTCGCTTGACGATCGAGACGGTGAAGGAGCGCCAGGAGAGCGAGCTCATCAACAACAAGGAGTACGGCCTGCTCGCGCATGCAGCCGCTTCTCAGAAGATCAAGACTCGCGGTGGCGCGCCGACGCCCGACGATCTCGACGAACTGATCAGCAAGGTCTGGAAAGAGCCTGCCTTCTTCCTGGCCCATCCGCAGGCAATTGCCGCATTCGGCCGTGAATGTACGCGCCGCGGCGTTCCCCCGCCGACCGTCACGCTGTTCGGCTCGCCGTTCCTTACCTGGCGCGGCATCCCGCTCATTCCTTCCGACAAGCTCGAAGTGAAGGGCGGCAAGACCAACATCCTCCTGATCCGCACCGGCGAAGCCAAGCAGGGCGTGGTCGGTCTCTTCCAGCCCGGCCTTCCCGGAGAACTCTCGAAGGGGCTGTCGGTCCGCTTCATGGGGATCAACGATCAGGCGATCGCCTCCTACCTCGTCTCGCTCTACTGCTCGCTCGCCGTGCTGACGGACGATGCGCTCGGTGTTCTGGAAGGCGTCGAGGTGGGCAAGTATCATGTCTACAGCTAATCTTGGATTGCCTCAGGGTCCGACAGACCTTGACGCGCTTGCCGCTGCGGCGGGGAGCCAGAGCGGGGGTGGTCTTCCACCCCCCGGCTTGCCCGATCCCGATTTTCTGACCCGCATGGCCAACGCGTACTTCGCCGCAGTGCCGGGCGAGCCTCTGCCGTCATTCCCCTCACCCGAGGCGCCGACGGTTGCGGGACCTTCTCTCGGCGGTATCGGTGCGAGCCCCACCGGCGTGGCAGGAGCGGTTCCCAATCCGGTCGCGGCAACGTCCGAGGCTCCGTCTGCACCCTCCCCTGTCCCAGTAGCCCCGACCGCGTTTTCGGTCGTGGACCTCACCGGGACACAGGTGCCGGCCGGCCCGAGCGTGCCGTCTCTGCCGTCGTATGGCACAGTGTCGCCATCCGCGCCGGGGATCGGCATCTCGCCGTCCGTCGTCACATTGCCAGGAGCGGATTCCGTTCCGGGACTTTCGTCGGCCGCAACGGGCGTATCGGCTGGAACCGCCCTTCCCACGGGATCGACCGCCACTTCGATACCGGCGACAGACCCGCTGGACGCGCTCGCGTTGCAGCCGCTGATCAACGGCGCTCATCCGTCGCTACCGAGTGTCATCGATACCGGAAGCGCGCTGAACCACGCCGGCACGATCAGCACGCCGCCGTCTGATGCAGGTGGCGGAACAACGGTGGGCGGGGCGCAAACCGGTGCGGATCAGCCCGCGCCTCCTCAGCCGCCTCCAGCGAATCCGCCTGCGCCGGTTCTCGTCGATACGTCGGGCATTTCGACGCCACCGTCTGGCGGCATCGGCGGCCTTGGCGGTTACCCGATCGAGATCCCGTTTCAGAAGGAGCTGGATGCGCTTCTTGCGCCCCTCGCCGTGTCGACGCTTGCCGTTCCGGCCGTTCCTGGGCTGCCGACGGATACGGGCCTCTACTTCCTGGACGGTGTCTCCGTTCCCGGGCAGGCGCACGTTTCAGGTGCGGGCGCAGCGCCGTTCCATCAGTCGGAACTTCAATCCGCACATCCGGCCTTCGACATTCACGCCATCCGCCGGGATTTTCCGATCCTGTCGGAAACCGTGAACGGCCGGCCGCTGATCTGGTTCGACAATGCGGCGACGACACAGAAGCCGAAATCGGTCATCGATCGCATCTCGTACTTCTATGAGCACGAGAACTCGAACATCCATCGGGCCGCGCACGAGTTGGCCGCTCGCTCGACGGATGCCTACGAAGGCGCCCGGCAGAAAGTCGCGCGCTTCCTTGGGGCGAGCGGTCCGGACGAGATCATCTTCACGCGAGGCGCAACCGAAGCGATCAACCTCGTTGCGGCAACGTATGGGCAACAGCACATCGGCCCGGGCGATGAGATCGTCATTACCAACCTCGAGCACCATGCCAACGTCGTTCCCTGGCAGCTCCTGTGTCTCGCTAAGGGAGCGAAGCTTCGCGTCGCGCCCGTCGACGATCACGGTGCGCTCCTGCTCGACGAGTTCAACAAGCTTCTGACCAACAAGACGAAGCTCGTTGCCTTTACGCAGGTCTCGAACGCGCTCGGCACGATCACGCCCGCAAAGGCAATCGTCGAAATGGCGCATCGGGTGGGCGCTAAGGTGCTGGTTGACGGCGCGCAGTCCGTCTCGCACATGAAGGTGAACGTCCAGGAGCTGGACGCCGATTTCTTCGTGTTCTCGGGGCACAAGATCTTCGCACCTACCGGCATCGGCGCGCTCTACGCGAAGAAGGCGCTCATGGACAGCCTGCCGCCGTATCAATCCGGCGGCAACATGATCCGTGACGTGACCTACGAGCGGACAGAGATCCACGCGTCTCCCCAGCGGTTCGAAGCCGGCACGGGCAACATCGCGGATGCTGTCGGTCTCGGTGCGGCCATCGACTACGTCGAGCGTATCGGGATGGAGAACATCGCGCGCTACGAGCATTCGCTGCTCGTGTACGCGACGGAGCGGCTGTTGCAGATCCCGAACCTTCGGATCATCGGGACGGCCCCCGAGAAAGCGAGCGTCATTTCGCTCGTGATCAAGGGCGTTCCGAGTGAAGAGGTGGGATCGCGGCTCAACAAGTACGGCATTGCCGTACGCTCCGGCCATCACTGCGCACAGCCGATCCTGCGCCGCTTCGGCCAGGAGACGACCGTGCGGCCGTCGTTCGCCTTCTACAATACCTGCGGCGAGATCGACGTGCTCGTCTCGGCGTTGAAGGACATCCAGGCAGAAACGGGCCTCGTGCGTTCGTAAGGCGAGCGTGCGCTACAAACAAACGGGGCGGCCAGCATTGCGCTGACCGCCCCGTTTTCTTTGGGACACGATGTTCGAGACAGGGCGTGGTTACGACTGGCCGAAGAGATCGCTCGAGAAGTACCGCTCGGCCGAGGATGGGGCGAAGGTGACGATGTTCTTGCCCGCGAAGGCCTCGCGGCCCGCGACAATGATCGATGCAAACACATTGGCGCCGGTCGAGATGCCGCCGGGGATGCCTTCGACGTGGGCAAGATGGCGGGCGTACTCGAACGCCTTGTCGTTCGGGACGGTGATCACTTCGTCGATCAGGCTCTGGTCGAGCACGGCAGGAACGAAGCCCGCGCCGATGCCCTGAATCTTGTGCGGTCCCTTTTCGCCGCCCGACAGAACGGGGCTTGCCTCGGGCTCGACGGCGATCACTTTGATATCGGGCTTGCGTGCTTTCAGAACGCGTCCGACGCCGGTCAAGGTTCCGCCGGTGCCGACACCCACGACGATCGCATCGACCTCGCCGCCGGTGTCGCGCCAGATCTCCTCGGCCGTGGTGCGCTCATGCACGAGCGGGTTTGCCGGGTTTTCGAACTGGCTCGGGCTGACGGAGCCGGGGATCGAGTCCAACAGCTCCTGCGCCTTCGCGATTGCGCCGCCCATGCCTGCAGGCGCGGGGGTGAGCTCGAGTTCGGCGCCGAGGTGGCGCAGGATCTTGCGCCGCTCGACCGACATCGATTCCGGCATCACGAGGATCAGGCGATACCCGCGCGCCGCGGCCACAAACGCAAGGCCGATGCCGGTGTTGCCGGAGGTCGGCTCGATCAGCGTGGTTTTCGCCGGCGTGATGTCTCCGCTCGCTTCGAGCGCGTCGATCATCGCAACACCGATACGGTCCTTCACCGACGACAGCGGATTGAAGAACTCGAGCTTGAGCAGGATGTTGCCGTGTATGTCCGCCGCTTTCTGCAGACGGTTCAGCTTCACGAGCGGCGTGTTCCCGATCGTTTCCGTGAGGCTGTCATACACGCGTCCGCGTCCCCACGCGGGTGTCGCGGAGAGCGTTTTCAGATCGGTGATTTCATTCATGGAAGGACATCTCGAATCGCGCCACGGCACCAAAGCGCCGTTCGTTGGCGGTGGACATGATTGCGAGGGGAGCGTTGCACGCGTCACTGCGGGCCGGAACGAAGAAGTTCAGATTAGCTTATGCATCGCCGTGAGAGCGCCGCATCGGTTCGGACCCGCTCGGCCGGAGAAATACACGGCGCGTCACGTTCCCGCGCTGAGCGATGTCGCGTTCTAAGGGCTGTTCCTTAGGGATGCGCCGGCTCCGGTCACGCCACCTCAACTTGACGTGAGCGGATGTGAAGGAGCCCTGGCCTCCACGTGGCGTTCTTTTGCCAGGACGCCGACATTTCCCCCATCGGCGCACATAAACAGAAGAGGAAAGCTCCATGAGACACTACTCTCCCATGTCCCGACTTTCGGTCAGCGCAGCCGCACTCGTTCTTGCGCCCTTCCTCGCCATGCAGGCGATGGCCGCGACGCAGGCGCCTGGCGTACCCGATGTCGCAAGCGACGAGTTCGATCCTTCGGTGATCGTCTTCGACCAGAAGGCGGGCAGCAAAGAGGTTCGCTTCAGCTTCGTTCGCCTGCCGCATGACGGCTACGTGGCCATTTACGGAAGTGACGACGAGGGCAAGGCCACGGACGACGTGCTGGGTTATGTGCCGCTTGAAGCGGGCTACCATCACAACGTTACGGTCGAACTCGACCAGCAGCTCGAAAGCGGCTCGACGCTATGGGCCTCACTCTATCGTGACGACGATGGCGACAAGAAGCTCGACAAGAGCGAAGATTCTCCATTCTGGCCCAACGGTAAGCCGCTCGAGAACAGGTTCGACATTCTCTGACCCTTTCTCCCAGCACGCTTTTGCAGGTGCATCACGACGCGGCCGCCCGGAATCGCCGGGCGGCCGCATTTCTTTTGGGAATTGATCCGGCACCTGACATCCGGTCTAATCGGCGCGTTCTTGCGCCCACGGCCTGAGTCGAGACAGCCTGAGTCGAGACAGCCTGCGTCGAGGCAGCCGATGAACGACCGCGTCAAAGCCATACTGCTTACAGCCCTGCGCCTTCCTCCGGAGGAGCGCCAGGCGCTCGCGAGCGCGCTGATGGACCATCTCGATACCGATCCGGACGAGGCTGAGCGTCTGTTCGGCGAGACGGACGGTTCCGAAGCCAAACCGGCCCTGCCAGCGACCGACGTGCTCGCCAAGTATCTCGATACCTGAGACTGACGCCTCCGCGGTCAGCGCAACTCGTTCGGCGGCGCCGGCCTCACTCCGCGAGCGCGCTTTCGGCGATGAGCTTTTTCATCTGGTCGAGTTCGTATTCGACCGATGCGATCTGGTTCTGGCTGATCGCCTGCTCCGCACGCGCGCGCTCAATCTCCACGTTGAAGTCTTCAAGCGCACGCCGAATACGCTGAAACGCGGATTGCATGTCCATGGATGTCCCCCGCAAAGAGCACATCCGAGCTATCCGATTCCCGATCGTCAGCAACCGGCGGGACAAGAGTTATGCTCAGAATCGCGGAAGAGTTGCGTAGGCGATGAAAGCTCAGCGCAGCAGCGCGGCCGGCGTTTCAGCGTCGGCGTAGAGCGTCATCATCGGCTCGTCGTCGAGGATCGCCTCCTCGTAACGTCCGTAGCCGTTGAAATCGCCCGCGATGGCGCGTCCGTAAGCACCGACGTTGCCGATTTCGAGGTAGTCGCCCTCGCGGATGGATGCCGGCAGAAGGAACGGCCCCTTCATGTGGTCGATCGAATCGCAGGTCGGGCCCCACAGTTCGAACGGAACCAGCGGCTCGCTCGGGCCGATGTCGCGGCTGACGAGGCGCGCGGGATAGATCCAGCCAAGATGTGCCGCATCGAACAGCACGCCATAGCCGCCGTCGTTGATGAAGAGATCGTTGCCGCGGCGCGCCTCGACGCGCACGACGACACTCTCGGCCTCCGCCACGAGGGCGCGGCCGGGCTCGCACATGAGGCGCACGTTCTCGCGCACGGGCAGCTTGTCGACGCCTTCCTCGATGGCCGAAAGGAAGCGTGCGAGCGGCGCCGGCTGCATATTCGGATAGACGGACGGGAATCCACCCCCGACGTCGAGGCGGTCGACGACGACGCCCGCCATGCCGATCAGGCGCTGAACTTCGCCGAGCGCATTAATGTAGGCATCCGGGGTCATGGTCTGCGAGCCGACGTGGAAGGTGATGCCCAGTTCGCCCGCGACCTGACGCGCCTCGACGAGCAGGCGCGCAGCCAACTGGCCGCCGGTGCCGAACTTTCGCTCCAGCGGGATGCGGCTGTTGATCGCCGGCACGGCGATGCGAACGAACAGTGCGAGATCGCGGGCGGGGCCGGACGTGTCCGACGTCTCCTCCACGATCTTGCGGAGCTCATCTTCGCTGTCGAGCGCGAAGCTCCTCACTCCGTGCTCGTGATAGGCGCGGCGAATGGCTTCGCGCGACTTCACGGGATGCATGAAATGCAGGTTTGCACCGGGGATCGTCGCGGCATCCTCAATCTCGGGAAGCGAAGCCACGTCGAAATGACGGATACCCGCGCCGTAGAGCGCGCCGATCAGAAAGACCGAGCTGTTTGCCTTGTAGGCATACGCCACGTCGCCCTCGAAATTTTCGAGGAACCAGCGCGCGGCGCGGCCGGCGGCATGGGGACGGGCGCAAAGAACGGGGCGCTCCGGCTTACGGGCGGCGACAAGTTCGGCCGCAGAATTGTATCGCTCCATCTCACAGGACCTCCACCAACATGGGTTGGAAAAGAAGCGCCGTGCGAAGCGTATCCGCCGTGCGTGGCACGCATTTAGGGCCTTGAGCCTGTGATGTAAAGGGCCAAGGCGCTCTGCAATTTATATGACGAAAGCGTGACGGCCGGCCTGTCTCTTTCCAGACAAACCGGCCGCGAAAACTGACACGCGTTCAACGCTTACTGTCGGGAGCGGCTCCTATTTACCTTCCTGCGCGCGGCGGAGGGCTGCAGCGAGCGCGCTTTCGGCGGGAGCTTCGGCGCCCTTGCGCGGCGGCGGGGCGAAGCCGCGCGAGGCTTGCGGTGCGCGCTCCTCGCGGCGGGAGGCCGAGCCAGCAGTGTTACGGTCAATCTCGCCGGAGCGCATGGTGAGAGCAATGCGCTTCCTCGCGACATCGACCTCCTTCACGCGCACGCGCACGACGTCACCGACCTTCACCACCTCGCGCGGATCTTTGACAAAGCGGTCCGCGAGTTCCGAGATGTGCACGAGCCCGTCCTGATGGACGCCGACATCCACGAACGCGCCGAAGGCGGCAACGTTGGTCACGGTACCTTCGAGTTGCATGCCGAGCTTCAAGTCGGAGATTTTCTCGACGCCATCGGCGAACGTTGCCGTCTTGAACTCAGGGCGCGGGTCTCGGCCGGGCTTTTCGAGTTCGGCCAAAATGTCGGTGACGGTCGGGATGCCGAAGGTGGCGTCCGCGAACTCTGCGGGGCGGAGCGCCTTCAGGAAGCTGCGGTCTCCAATCATCTCCTTGAGCGGGCGCTTGGTCTTCTCGGAAATGCGCTCCACGACCTCGTAGGCCTCAGGATGCACGGCAGATGCGTCGAGAGGGTTCTTGCCGTCCATGATGCGCAGGAAGCCCGCCGCCTGCTCGAACGCTTTCGGTCCGAGACGCGGCACTTTCTTCAGCGCGGCGCGCGTCTTGAAGGCGCCGTTCTCGTTGCGGAAAGCCACGATGTTCGACGCCAACGCCTGGTTCAGCCCCGACACGCGCGTGAGCAGGGGCACGGAGGCCGTGTTCACGTCGACGCCAACCGAGTTCACGCAGTCCTCTACGACGGCATCGAGCGAGCGGGCGAGCCCGCTCTGATCGACGTCGTGCTGGTATTGGCCGACGCCAATGGCTTTGGGCTCGATCTTGACGAGTTCCGCCAGCGGGTCCTGCAGACGGCGCGCGATGGAGACGGCGCCGCGCAGCGACACATCGAGATCGGGGAACTCCTTCGCGGCAAGCTCGGATGCCGAGTACACGGAGGCGCCAGCTTCCGAGACCATCACTTTGGTGAGCTTGAGTTGCGGCATCTTCTGCATCAACTCAGCGACGAGCTTGTCGGTCTCGCGGCTTCCGGTGCCGTTGCCCACGCTCACGAGATCCACCTTGTGCTTGGCGGCGAGCGCTGCCAGCGTTGCGAGAGAGCCCGCCCAATCGCGCTTCGGCTCGTGGGGATAGATCGTATCCGTATCGACAAGTTTGCCGGTCGCATCGATCACCGCGACCTTGACGCCGGTGCGCAGGCCGGGGTCGAGACCCATGGTCACGCGCGGGCCAGCGGGGGCAGCGAGCAAAAGATCCTTCAGGTTGGACGAGAACACGCCGATGGCTTCCGCGTCCGCACGCTCCTTGAGGCGCGTGAGAAGGTCGGATGTGATCGAGGGGCCGAGGCGGGCTTTCCATGCAAGACGAACCGTCTCGCCGAGCCATGCGTCGGCCGGCCGGCCTTTATCCGCGATGCCGAACGCCGAACGGATTTTGCCTTCCGCCGGATGCGGTTTCGTCTCGTCGTGCTCGACATCGAGGCCGATGTCGAGGATGCCTTCGTTGACGCCGCGCAAGAGCGCAAGCGCGCGATGGCTCGGCATGTCCTTGATGGATTGGCCGAAGTCGAAGTAGTCGGCAAACTTGGCGCCTTCGGCGTCCTTGCCCTTTTTCACCTTGGAGGCGAGCGTGCCTTCGCTCCACTCCCATTCGCGCAAGGCGCCCACAACTTCGGGCTTTTCGGAAAAGCGCTCGATCAGGATGAAGCGTGCGCCGTCGAGCGCGGCCTTCTGGTCTTCGACGCCCTTGTCAGCCGCGATGTATTTTTCGGCCTCGGCCACGGGATCGAGCGACGGGTTCGCGAGCAACGCGTCCGCCAGCGGTTCGAGGCCCGCTTCACGCGCGATCTGCGCTTTCGTGCGCCGCTTCGGCTTGTAGGGCGCGTAAATGTCTTCAAGCTCGACCTTCGTCATTGCGCCATTCACGGCGTGCGCCAGCTCGGGCGTGAGCTTGCCCTGCTCGTCGATGCTGCGGAGCACTGCCGCGCGGCGATCCTCAAGCTCGCGGAGATAAACGAGGCGTTCGGCCAGCGTGCGCAACTGTGTGTCGTCGAGACCGCCCGTCTTTTCCTTACGGTAGCGGGCGATGAAGGGCACGGTCGCGCCCTCGTCCAACAAGCCGACGGCCGCCACCACCTGGGCCGCGTCCACGCGCAGTTCGTCTGCGATACGCCGATTGATCTTATCCATACCAGTGCCTTTAGTGTCAGGAAGCGCGGGCGGTCAACTCGGCCGCGGGGGCGGAGGATGCGCCGGATTCGTCCTCCAGGTCGAGGGCCGTGAGGCGCTCTCCACGCCCGCTGATGCGGCCAGCCGACGCGGTGACCTTCTCCAACGCCTTGGCCGACAGCCCAAAATGGCGTTCCAGCTCCCCCACGCGCTCGACGAGGCGGGCGACGTCGCCCAGGAGCAGCCCTACCTCGCGCTGGATGAGGCCGGCCTGATCGCGCATCTTCGCGTCCTTGATAACGGCCTGCACTGTCTGCACGGCGAGCATAAGGACGTTTGGCGCCACGATCACGACGCGGGCGCGGTGGGCGCGCTGAACGAGATCGGGAAAATGCTCGTGAAGATCGCCATAGACCGACTCCGACGGCACGAACATCAGCGCGGTGTCCTGCGTCTCGCCCGGGATCAGGTATTTTCCCGCGATGTCGTCGACGTGCTTGCCGACAGCGGCGCGGATGGCGTCGCGCGCCGACTTCACAGCATCGGGCGTTATCGAGATCCTCAGGGCCTCGAAGCCTTCGAGCGGGAACTTTGAGTCGATGACGAGCACGGCCGGCGTGTTCGGCAAGCGGATCACGCAATCAGGACGTTTGCCGTTCGAAAGCGTGGGCTGGAATTCGTACGCTCCGGCCGGCAGCGCATCGCGGATGATGGTCTCCATGCGAAGCTGGCCGAACGCACCGCGCGCCTGCTTGTCCGCCAGTACGCCGGTGAGCGACGTGACCTCCGAAGAGAGGTTCGCGAGGCTCTGGCGGGCCTCGGCGATGACGGCGAGGCGCTCGTTGAGGTTCGAGAGGCTTTCCGTCGTGCGCCGGCCTGCCTCCGCGAGGTTGTCGCCCAGGCGATGGGAGACGGTGTCGAGGCTTTCGGACATCCGGCGAGAGAGAGCGTCCACGCGCTCGGACAAACGGCCCGAGATTTCCTCCACGCGTACGTCGAGCACGCGTGCCTGCTCCGTCTCGCGGCGGACAGCCATCTCGCTCATGGCGGTGAGGCGGCCCTTGATCTCGGCGAGTTCGGCGGCTGCGAGCGCGCTTTGCTGGCCGCGCTTCAGCGAGACCCACACAACGACGATCACAAACAGCAGGAGCGCCGCGCCGACCGCAATCAGCGGATCGGCAGCGCTCAATGCCTCGCGAAGCTCGGCAAGCCACTGGCTAAGGCGCTCGGAATAGGTCTCGACCATGGCTCCGTAAGTAGCCGATTCGGAGGCCGGAATTTTGGTCGGTAGCGCCCCTCCCCTGCCCTTCGGCCGCCGTAGAAGTGCCGCACAGCCGCGCGACCGTCTACGGATGAAAATCGCATCTGCCCTGCTCGTGCTTCCTCTGGCTGCCGTCGCCATTGCGGTGCTCGCCGTGACGCCATGCGCGTGCGCGGTGGCCGACGGCGACGAGGCGGAAATCCGCGCGGCCGTCGCTGCATGGTACGCCGAGCTTCAAAAGAAAGCGGACGGGCGCGTCTATCGCATCGCGGCTCCGGGCTTCATCACGTCCAGCCCGCATTACGAACACGTCCACACTGGCGCGGCGTCGGCCGGACCGCGCGTTTACACATCGCTCGCGGCCACGGCGCTCACATTCGCTTATGACGTCGAGCACCTCCGCATCGACCCCAACTTCGCAAAGGTCAACGTGTGGGAGCGCGGCTATTTCTATGCATGGGCGGCGCAGAAAACCAACGAGCGGACCGCCGCGACGACCTTCATCCTGGAACGCCAGGAGAAAGACGGGCGCTGGCTGATCCTCGCGCATCAGACAAGCCCGCAGGGGATTCCCCCCGGCAAACACACAGATCCCATGCCGGATTTACGCGATCTTTTCTACGCCACGGAAGGCAAGGATCGCGATCCAGATGCGGACACCCGCAACGCACGAAACAGATGAGCTAAAGCGGCCCGCCACCCGGCTCGATGACAATCGTGATTGCCGTACGCCCTTCCACGCCCTTGTCCTCGGGCGCGACGGGCGGCGGTAGGGCCTCCACCGGCGCTCCGCGGCCGCGGCGCTTGCGGCGGGCCGCCTGAGCCTCCTGCCTTGCACGGATCTCTTTTTCGCGCGTCTCAGCGGTCCGCAGGAAATCCTTCCAGCTTCCCAGCAGAGCGAAACGCTGGCGTTCGTAGTCGTAGGCGATGCCCTCCGGGCGGCGCGCGTCACGCTGGCAAATCGCGATCACCGTTTCTTCGCCAGCTTTGTCGAACCGAAACTGATACCCCGCGGCGTTTCCGGGAACCCGCACCGTGACAGACGGCGCCACGAGGTTTTCGGGCTCCAGCTCATTCGGGAAGAGCACGGTCGCCTGTCCTTCGCCGTCGACGCCGATCAGCGTCAGGTGACAGGCTTTGTCGACGCGCGCATTGAAGGTCACGAGGTCGCGCGGGCGATAGGTTGGCTGGTCCGGCCAGATCACAATATCCACCGCGCCACTTCGATCCGTTTTTTCCCGATCCTTCTCGATGTGCGCATTCGATCCGCCGTCGAGCGTGCGCGACAGCCGTTGCCACGTATCGCGCGAGATCGCACCGTATGCCAGACGCCGCGATGGGACGAGCAGATCGCCCTCGACGTTCATCAGCGTTTTTCTGAACGCATCCAGCGCGACGCCACGCTCGGCCGCCGCGCGCACCAGATCGACGTCCCGCGTCCATTGGCGCGCAAGCGCGGAGACGGCCCGCTCGCCTGCGGCATCCAGAACCGTCTTGCCGATGGCTGCCGGTTTTGTGTCCGTATTCGTCCGCTCGGCCAGCACTTGCGCGGCGAGCCAATCCGCCGGCACCGCCCCGCTTGCCGAGAGCGGGGCATCCGCCGTCAACCGATCCCAGCCGGACGCCTTGAGCGCCTCCGCGCCTGGACGAATGGCGAGAAGGACGCTCTTCTCGCCCAGAGTTTCGAGTTGCAGTTCCTCGCGTCGGCCGGTCAACGCGCCGAGCAGCGTGGCAGTGGCGATGCGCAGCTCCATCATGCGCATGGGCGCCGTGCACGCATTCCACAGATGCGCGAGCGAGACGAAGCGCGTTGCGGCCGCTTCTTCGGCGCCGACCGCGTCCCCCCAGCGCCGGATGAGATCGGCGACGTCGTCGTCCGAAACGCGCGTGCGGTCGCGACAGCCGTCTTCACGCGAAGGCAGGCTCGCGATCCAGTCGCGGACCGTCTCGATGTCGTCTGGCGATCGAGATGCAGCGTCTGCTTCGTCTTTCGTAGGCTCGCGCATCATGCGCCGATAAAGCGATGAGGCGTCGGGGCGGCCGGGTAGGACGAGGCCGGGATCGTCGGCAATCGCATCCAAGCTCAGGGTAGGGCTGTCCGCCGTGTGCTCATCCTCCCGACAAAAGGCGCAATGCGTCTCGATCACGGCTTTGGCACGCTCTTGGAGCGGCACGCGCGTATCATTCGTGGGCAGGGGCTCGGCCACAACGGCGGCAGCGAAGCCCAGGCACGCCGCAACGGCGAGCCCAACGCAGCGCCGTGAGCGCGTCCCTTTCCTCATTCCGTCCATCTCCGTCATCGGTCGTCGTGCCTTCAAGACTATCGATGTGCATCGTACCAGCCTAGTCTTGGGACCAATGAGCCGCGCATCGAATTTGAAGAGTCCGACTCCCACCCCGCTTTCGGTTGCATTTACCAGCGCACGAGGTGGGCGGAGGAACCGCACCGGCCGAGGGTGGTTCAAGAAGGGTACGTGGCCTATGTGTGGCTGAAGAAACTGCATCCCCTTCTTACGGACCCGCGACCCTCATGCCGCACGGCGGAAAGATCCTGATCGACCAATTGGCCGCGCATGGTGTCACGCGCGTGTTCGAGGTGCCGGGCGAGAGCTTTCTCGCCGCGCTCGATGGGCTCTATGAGGCTCCCGCCATCGAAACCATCGTCTGCCGGCATGAAGGCGGAGCGGCGATGATGGCCGAAGCGACGGGCAAGCTCACCGGCCGTCCCGGCATCGTCTTCGCCACGCGCGGGCCGGGTGTCGTCAATGCCATCTCCGGCGTTTACGTGGCGCAGCAGGATGCGACGCCGCTAATCCTGTTCGTCGGCCTGCCAACGACCCCGATGGAAGATCAGGCGCCTTTTCAGGAGATCGACCTCGAAGCACTCTTTTCCGGCATTGCCAAGTGGACGGCCGTCATCCGGCAAGAAGATCGCGTCGCGGAGTACGTGCAGCGTGCGTTTACGGTCGCGATGTCGGGGCGGCCTGGGCCGGTCGTGATCGGGCTACCGGAAAACGTGCTCTCCGCAGAGACGCGTGCAACGGTGCTCGCACCTGCGGCCCTTTCAGGCGGCGCCCCCTCCGCGCTCGACATGGGCGATCTCGCCCAGAGGCTCGCGGCCGCGGAAAGGCCGTTGCTCATCGTCGGCGGCCCTGGCTGGACGGACGCAACACGAGAGGCGGTGGAGCGTTTTGCGCAAGAGTTCCATCTCCCGATTGCATCCTCGTTCCGCTGCCAGGATTACGTCGACAACCGGCATCCCTCGTATGTCGGCCACCTCGGCTTCACGACGGACGCGAAACTCAAAGCCGGGCTCAAATCGGCCGATCTCGTGATTGCCATCGGAGCGGAAGTGGCGGACATCGCGACGGACTCCTACGCCCTGCTGGAGGGCTCGGGGCGGACGTTCGTTCAAATTCATCCGGAGCCCAGCGCGATCCTTGGCTATCGAAGCGCCACGCTTTCCATCGTTGCAACGTCTGCAGAGTTTGCGGATGCGCTCGCCCGCTTTGCGCCGGAGTTGCGAGATGCACTCGAAGGGTGCCCGTGGAGCGCGTTCCGCAACGACCTGCGCGCTGCGTACGAAGACAGCCTCACCCCGCGTGTCACGCCCGGCACACTGAAGCTCGAAGACGTGGTGACGACCGTCTCGGCGGTGCTGCCCGAGAATGGGATCGTGACGAACGGCGCTGGCAACTATGCGCAGTGGGTGCACCGCTACTTCCAGTTCAAGGGCTACCACACAGGGCTTGCGCCCACCTCCGGCTCAATGGGCTACGGGCTGCCCGCCGCAATCGCGGCGAAGCTCGAACATCCGGATACGCCCGTCGTATGTTTCGCAGGCGATGGCTGTTTCGCGATGACGGGAACCGAGCTCGGGACCGCCGTGCAGCAGGGGCTCGCCATCGTCATCCTGATCGCCAATAATGGCATGTTCGGCACAATCCGCATGCATCAGGAGCGGAACTATCCGGGCCGCCCGAGCGGGACGCGTCTGGTCAACCCGGATTTCGCCGCGTTCGCGCGTGCGCACGGGGCATATGGCGCCACCGTCGAGAAAAGCGAAGATTTCGAGGCCGTGTTCCGAGATGCACTTGAGGCCGATGGCCCGTTCGTTATCGATCTCCGGCAAGACCCGGAGGCTATTTCTCCCATGGAAACGCTGTCGGGTGTAAAAAACAAAGCGGCGAAAAAATAATCCGAATCGATTTGCAACTTGTCTGTCATGTATCTTACATTGGATAATTTTTTAAATGGGGATCTCGCCTTAATTCTCAGTTAAATGCGAATCAGATCCTATGCTCGCTACGCTCACGTTCATTTTAGCGCGCGCTGCGCGAGAAAGATTTTATCGATGTTCTCTCAGAAGCCGGCCGAGCTTCAAGCCAAGCTCGATGCCCTCAATAGATCTCAGGCTGTCATAGAATTCAGCCTCGACGGCACCATCCTTAGCGCAAACGAGAACTTTCTATCCGCAGTCGGCTATACGCTGGACGAAATCCGAGGGAAGCATCATAGCATTTTCGTCACCCCGGAAGAGCGCCAGAGCGACGCCTATGCCCAATTTTGGAGCAACTTGAACAAGGGCGAGTTCCAAGCCGCAGAGTACAAGCGCATCGGAAAGGGCGGACGGGAGATCTGGATTCAAGCCACTTACAACCCGCTTCTCGACGAGAAGAGAAAGCCCTACAAGATCGTCAAATTCTGCACGGACGTGACTGCCAGAAAACTTCAAACAGCAGATTTCGAAGGCCAGATCTCTGCCATCAACAAATCCAACGCAGTGATCCATTTCACCCTCGACGGCATCATCACGTCCGCAAATGCGAATTTTTTGAGCACGGTCGGTTATGGACTTGATGAAATCGCAGGCAAACATCACCGGATGTTCGTTTCTGAAATGGAACGAACCAGCGCTACCTACCTCGCCTTCTGGGACAAACTGAAACGGGGCGAGTTTCAAGCGGGAGAGTTTCGGCGGGTCGCAAAGGACGGTCGGGAGCTTTGGCTGCAAGCCACGTACAATCCGATTTTCGATCCTTCCGGGCGCCCCCTCAAGGTCGTCAAGTTCTGCACCGACATCACGCGCCAAGTTGCGATGAAGGCCGCACTGAAGCAGACCATCGACATCGACCTCGGCACCGTTTCGCGCGCGGTGAGCGAGACGACGGAGCAAATCGCCGTTGCCGCGCGCTCGACATCGCAAACGTCGGCGACCGTGCAGGCGGTCGCATCTGCCGCCGAAGAACTGGTGGCATCGGTGCGCGAAATCAGCCGGCGCGTCGACGATGCCGCTCAGTTCACCAGCGGCGCCGTGACGCTCAGCCGGAAAACAAACGACATCATGCAAGGGTTGGCGTCATCGGCCGAACGCATCGGCCAGGTCATCAGCCTCATCAACAGCATTGCCTCACAGACGAACCTTCTTGCCCTCAACGCCACGATCGAGGCGGCGCGGGCAGGCGAAGCAGGCAAGGGCTTCGCTGTCGTCGCGTCGGAGGTCAAAACGCTGGCAAGCCAAACAGCGAAGGCCACCGCCGAAATCGCCGCGCAGATCGGCACAGTCCAGGCCGGGACTGGAAGCGCGGTTGACGCCATTCACGAGATTACCAGCGTCATCAATTCGATCAACGATGTTGCGGCTGGGATAGCGGCGGCAATCGAGGAGCAGGGCGCCGTCACTCAGGAGATTTCGTCCAATATGCTGACCGCAGCCCAGAGCGTCCAAGGCGTCACTGAGACGATGGCGATCATCGTGAGTTCCACGGAAGCGGCAAACGCGTCGACGCAGCGGGTGCTCGACGCTTCCAAGGCGCTGGTTGCCTAAGGCCGGCACGCCTCTTGACGCCGGGAAGGCTTGACGGCCGCAGGCATCAATTGGCAACGCGTTCCAGGAGCGGAAGTGTGGCACGCATGGTGGGCGCGTTTACGCACTCGTGCGCGGCGAGCGTCGCCGTGCTGAAGCAGGCTTCCGATTTTTTCGAGATCGTCTTGAGACGGCTCAGTTCGTGGGCGATCTCGTCTGTGGTCGCTCCACGCCCGCCCTTCGGCAAAACGAGCAACGCCACGGAGCATGTCAGCAACGGGAAGCGTGCGACGACGCCATCCCTGCCCGCGCATTCGATATACCCGTTCTGGCGATGCTGCTGGGTGTAAAGGCTTTCGGCATTCGATGCGAAGCGCGTGCACACCTCCCGCACACGGCGGGAGAACCCATCGATCTCTCCGGAGACGCCGACGAAGAAATCGTCGCCGCCGATATGGCCGATGAAAACGTCATCGCGCCCAAACTCGGCACGCAGCAGATCGGCGAACATGATGATCGCCCGGTCGCCAACGTGGAACCCATACACATCGTTGAACGGCTTGAAGTGATTGAAGTCGAGATGCGCGAATGCATGGCTCATGCCGCGTTCCTCTGTCGCGCGCCCGATGAAACCGAGGATTGCATCGTTCGCCGGAAGATGCGTGAGCGGGTTCTGGCTTTGCGCCTGCCGCAACCTGATCATTCCCGCGAGGCGAAGGAGCGCGTTCGACGGCACGAAGCCGGAGTATCTCGTCCCTTCCGTGACGATCACGCCCTCGTCGATCGCGTGGGCGCATTGCTCGATAAGTTGGGTCGGGCAGATGCTGGCGTCCACCGTCGGAAGGCGCGTCGTGAAATCGCGCAGCGTCATCGGAAACGATGAATTCTGGAGGAGATCGCGCCCGAAAGGCGATTGCACCAGCCATCGCAAATCGCGCTCGCGCACGATCCCGAGCGGCATGGCACGGGCATTGACGACGGGACGATATGCGCACTCAGGGTGGCTGAGAAAGTAGTCGACAACATCCGCGACACGCGTCGTATCGGGTAGCGCTTCGAGCGCCATCACGACGCCCTCGGCTTCGAGCGTCACCACGTTGCGCGGCGCGAGGCGACGGTCGGGATTTTCGGAAACGGGGCCATACACGCTGCGGATGTCAGCGGCTTGCGTGCTCGGCTTGGCGACGAAATAGCCCTGCACGAGATCGCAGCCTGCGTCGCGACACGCGTGCAACTCCTCCACGCGCTCGACACCTTCGGCCACCACCTGCGTCCCGAGAATGTGAGCAAGCTCCACAACGCGCGAGACGAACACGCGCTTGCGGCCGTCGCGATCGAGATCCTTGATGAAGAAGCGATCGATCTTCACGTATTCAGGCTGAAGCTCATACAGCGCCTGCAGACCGGAATGGCCCGTGCCGAAATCGTCGATTGCAATGCGGAAGCCATGTTGACGCAGCTTTGCGACCGCCTGGATCAGCCCAGCGCAGCTCGGGGCTTCGCCGCCTTCCGTAATCTCGATGCAGACGTCGGACGGGGAGAGCCCCGCCCGTGACAGCTCGGCGAGCAGGGCCGGCAACGTGTCGTCGATCTGGGCCGCGCGCATCCGGTCCAGATTGGCGAACAGAAGCGTATCGACGTGCGGCTTGCGGGTGGCGATCTTCTGGGCGGCCATGCCGACGAGAAAGGCATCCACCTCGACGCGGACGCCGAGGCGTTCCGCAAAGGCGAAAAACTGAGGGATCGATGCAAAGCCGAGCGCCTGGGTCTGGCGCGCGAGCGCTTCGCAGCCGTGGATCGCCCCACTGCGGATGTCGGTGATGGGCTGGAGGGCGGCGTCGACCGTTTGGCGGACGCGCTCCAGAAAGGTGGCACCGCCGTTGCTTTCGTGGAGCAAATGTACCGACGACCCAAACATACGCTGCTCCGCTGTTCCCTTCCCTGAGAGCTAGCAAACAGCAATGAATTCGCCCTTAAGCGGTCCGTCACATGACTGTCATATTCATTATATTTTTCAGTGCTTTATATGACACCAGGTCGCAACCTCAGACACTACCCCGCCCTCCAGAGCGTTCCGAGCTGCGGCGATCCCTTAAAGCTTGTCATTTCCGGCATTTGCGGTTATGGAGCCGCCATCTCACACGCGTGCCTCATGCGCCCGGCGGATTAAAAGCCCCGCAGGGTCGCTCCGGTGGAACAGCTAAGCCTTTCATATGGCTTGCTTTTCTTCTCAAGGCGCGCGGAGGACCAACCGGAAAAGGAACACGACGCACATGACCGCGCCGCAATTCAACATGCGCCAGCTCCTGGAAGCAGGCGTACACTTCGGCCACCAGGCTCACCGCTGGAACCCCAAGATGGCGTCCTTTATCTATGGCGCCCGCAACAACATCCATATTCTCGACCTGACCCAGACGGTGCCGATGCTGCACCAAGCGCTGAACAAGGTCTCCGATACGGTCGCTTCGGGCGGGCGCGTGCTCTTCGTCGCCACCAAGCGCCAGGCGTCGGACGCCATCGCAGACGCTGCGAAGCGCTCGGCGCAGTATTACATCAACCACCGTTGGCTCGGCGGCACGCTGACCAACTGGAAGACGATCTCCACCTCGATCCGCCGTCTGCGCCAGCTCGACGACATTCTTGCCGACCCGCAGGGCCGCACCAAGAAAGAAGTCCTCAACATCCAGCGCGAGCGCGACAAGCTCAACCAGGCGCTCGGCGGCATCAAGGACATGGGCGGCGTGCCGGACCTCCTGTTCGTGATCGACACGAACAAGGAAGGCATCGCCATCAAGGAAGCCCGTAAGCTCGGCATCCCGATCGTCGCCATTGTCGACACCAACTGCGATCCCGACGGCATCGACTTCCCCGTGCCCGGCAATGACGACGCAGGCCGCGCCATCACGCTTTACTGCGACCTCGTCGCGCGTGCAGCCCTCGACGGCATCGAGCGCGGCCAGGGTGCATCCGGCATCGACGTCGGCGCCGCAGTCGACGCTCCGGCCGAAAGCCTGCCGGACACCGTGACCTTCAAGGGTATCGAAGGACCGCGCGGCGAAGCCGACGATCTGAAGCGGATCAAGGGCGTCAACGAAAAGATCGAGCAGAAGCTCAACGATGCGGGCGTGTTCCACTTCTGGCAGATTGCCGACCTCGACGCCGACAACCTTGCCGCGCTCGACCGTCAGCTCAAGCTCAAGGGCCAGATCGGTGAGGAAAACTGGGTCGCCCAGGCCAAGAAGCTCGTCGAGGCGTCCGCCGCCTAACTCCTCAGAGCGGGCGGGTTATCCCGCCCGCTTCGGCGCTGGCCTCCCACTGCGGACGGATCACGTATCCGTTTTCCGCCCCATGGACACGACGCTTCGCTGAAGCGCGAAAGGAGACTCATGAGCACGATTTCAGCCGCACTGGTCAAAGAGCTGCGCGACAAGACCGGCGCCGGCATGATGGATTGCAAGCAGGCGCTGACCGAGACAAACGGCGACATGGAGGCCGCAATCGACCTCCTGCGCAAGAAGGGGCTCGCAAAAGCCGCCAAGAAATCGGACCGCATCGCCGCACAGGGCCTGATCGGCGTGATCTCTAAGGTCAAGTCGGGCGCCGTCGTCGAGGTCAACTCCGAGACCGACTTCGTCGCCCGTAACGCGGAATTCCAGGAGCTCGTCCAGACGATCGCCGGCCTCGCCGCCGATGCCGGAGGCGATCTCCAGAAGCTTCTCACCGCGGCTTATCCCGGCGGCAAGGGCACGGTCGACGACCGGATGAAGGAAGCGATCGCCACCATCGGCGAGAACATGGCCGTGCGCCGCACGGCTTCGCTTGTCGTCAACGACGGCGTCGTTGCCGACTACGTTCACAGCAAGGCCGCCGACGGCCTCGGCAAGATCGGCGTGCTCGTCGCGCTCGAAAGTGCGGGCGACACGGATAAGCTGATGGCGCTCGGCCGGCAGATTGCGATGCACATCGCGGCTTCGAGCCCGCAGGTCGTCAACGTCGAGGATCTTTCGCAAGAAGCGATGGACCGTGAGCGGGCGATCTATCTGGAACAGGCCAAGGCCGAGCCCAAGAACGCCGGCAAGTCGGACGAGATCCTGCTCAAGGCCGGCGAAGGCCGCCTGCAGAAGGAGTTCGTCAACCAGGCGGTGCTGCTCAAGCAGGTGTTCGTGATCGACGGCAAGGCGACGGTTGCGGAAATCCTGAAGCAGGCGGAAGCGGACGTCGGCGCTCCGGTCAAGGTCGCGGCTTTCGTGCGCTATCAGCTCGGCGAAGGCATCGAGAAGAAAGAAGAAGATTTCGCCGCCGAAGTCGCCAAAACGATGGGCGCAGCAAAACAGTAAGGCTAGACGGGAAAAAGCCGGCGAAATCGCCGGCTTTTTTTTGCCACAGCCGCGCCGGCAGGGCAAAGTGCCGGCCGATGCCTACGGCGAACGATTGCAGACGTGACGACAATTAGGACGGAGACCAGCATGACGGCGGGGGACGGAGCGCTGAAGTACAAACGGCTGCTCGTCAAGCTCTCAGGCGAAGCGCTCATGGGGCAGAACGGCTACGGCCTCGATACGGCTGTGGTCGACCGTCTGGCGGCCGACCTTGCCGGGGCTCTCGCAGAAGGATGCGAAGTGTCCGTCGTCGTCGGAGGGGGTAATATCTTCCGCGGGCTTCAAGGCGCGGCACGCGGCATGGACCGGGCCACCGCCGACTACATGGGCATGCTGGCCACGGTGATGAATGCCCTCGCCCTCCAGAGCGCGCTCGAAGCGGCCGGTGCTCCTGCCCGCGTACTCTCGGCCATCACGATGCCGACAGTCTGCGAGCCCTATGTCCGCCATCGCGCGCTTTATCACCTCGAACGCAAGCGGATCGTCATTTTCGCTGCCGGCACCGGTAACCCCTTCTTCACCACAGATACGGCGGCGACGTTACGCGCCATCGAAATGGGGTGTGATGCGGTCGCGAAGGCAACGCAGGTGGACGGCGTTTATTCAGCAGACCCGAAAAAGGACCCGGCCGCCCAGCGCTACGACCGGCTCAGCTACTCTGACGTTCTGGCTAAGGATCTGCGCGTGATGGATGGAGCGGCAATCGCGCTTGCCCGGGACAATCATCTTCCGGTAATTGTGTTTTCCATCGATGAGCCGGGGAATCTGATCAAAGTGCTGCGGGGTACGGCCCGGGCTACCGTGATCCACGGCTAAATTCTGGACGCGGCGGCTCCCCCCAAATCCGGTCGATCTTGGCGGTCGATTCCTGGGCGCGGATGCCACGGCTACCGCGACGAGACAAGAAGGAGACGAGCCCAGTGTCGCTCACAACGTTCGATCCCGCAGAAATCGAGAAGCGGATGCGTGCCTCGCTCGAGGCTCTGAAGCGTGAGCTTGCCGGTCTGCGGACCGGGCGCGCAAGCGCACATCTGCTCGATCCCGTTCAGGTGACCGTTTACGGATCGCGCATGCCGCTCAATCAGGTGGCGACCGTCACCGTTCCGGAACCGCGCATGATCTCGGTGCAGGTCTGGGACAAGTCCAACGTGTCGGCGGTGGAAAAGGGCATCCGGGAGTCCAATCTCGGCGTGAACCCGATCATCGACGGCACCACGCTCCGGCTTCCCATCCCCGCGCCCACCGCCGAGCGGCGCCAGGAACTCGCCAAGCAGGCCCACAAATATGCCGAGAACCACCGAGTGGCCGTGCGCAACGTGCGCCGAGAGGGCATGGAGCTTCTGAAGAAGCTCGAGAAAGACGGCAAGATGGGCGAGGACGAGCAACATAAGAATTCCGCAAAGGTGCAGGAGCTTACGGACAAGCTGATCAAGGAGATCGATCAGACGCTCGCCGCGAAGGACGCTGAAATCCAAAAGGTTTAGGCGAGATCGACTTTGCGATTTAGAATGATTTCCGTACCGATATTCCGTGCACGCCAGCCGCAACAACTCGCCGAGATCCCGTGGCCGACAGATCGAAACCCTCAGACGGGATAGTCAGCGCGGCGCCCGTCCCGCGCCACGTCGCCATCATCATGGACGGCAACGGCCGGTGGGCGGCAGAACGCGGATTGCCTCGTGCCGCCGGACACAAGGCAGGCGTGGAGGCCGTGCGCCGGACGGTCAAAGCCGCCATCGAGCTTTCGATCCCCTGCCTCACGCTCTACAGCTTCTCGTCCGAGAACTGGTCGCGGCCCAAGGACGAGATCGATCACCTGATGGGGCTCATGAAGAGGTTCATCCGCGGCGACCTCGCAGAGCTGCATCAAAACAACGTCAAAATCCTCGTGATCGGCGAGCGTACCAACGTCGACCACGAGATGCTGGCGTTGATGGACGAAGCGTGCGACCTCACGCGCGATAACACACGCCTCACGCTCACGATCGCGTTCAACTACGGGTCGCGTAACGAAATCACGCGTGCGGCACAGCGGCTTGCCGAGGACGTTGCGGCGGGACGCCTCGCGCCTTCCGAAATCACGGCGAATCACTTCCGGTTCGCGCTCGATACTGGCGATCTTCCGGACCCCGACATGCTGATCCGCACCAGCGGAGAGCGGCGGCTCTCGAACTTCCTTCTCTGGCAGTCGGCCTATACAGAACTCGTCTTCCTCGACGCGTATTGGCCGGATTTCGGCCGCGAGCTGCTCGTCGAGGCAATCTCCCAGTACAGTGCGCGCGAACGCCGTTTCGGTGGCCTACCGCGCCAATCCACGGCCTGAGGATCGGCCGATGAACGAGGACGACACCCGCCGGGCCGAACCCGAGCCTGCCGTCGCGGCATCCTCGGGCGCAAAAACCGAACTGGGTCTCAGGATCGTCAGCGCACTTGTGCTGGCGGCCGTTTCCTTCGGGCTCGCCTGGGCGGGGGCCTTACCTTTCGCAGCCCTCGTGCTCGTGGTGGCGCTCATCCTGAGCTGGGAGTGGGCGCACGTCGTAAGGGGCCGCGGCATCGACCTGACGCTTGCCATCCAGTTCGCCGCAGCGGTTGGCGCCATCGGCCTTGCCGCCTTCGGGTTTGCAGCGCTCGGCGTCGCGATCCTCTTGATCGGCACCATCATCGTTCTGGCCCTCGAATTCGGAGCGCGTCCGATGCTCTCGGCGGCAGGCGTGCTCTATGCCGGGCTCCCGGCCGTGGCGCTGATTTGGCTGCGCTCGAACGAGCCGATGGGATTCTACGCCGTTCTTTTCATTTTTCTTGTCGTAGCGGCGACCGACACGGCGGCCTATTTCGCAGGTCGCTCGATTGGCGGGCCTCGGCTTGCCCCCTCGATCTCTCCGAAAAAGACGTGGAGCGGCCTTCTCGGCGGGATCAGCGCGGCCGGACTTACCGCTGGCGCGTTCGCCTACGCTATCGGTGCGCCAGTGCTGCCGCTCGCGGTCGCCGGTGTTGCGATGGGTCTCGTAGCGCAGGCGGGCGATCTCGCAGAATCTTCACTCAAACGCGCCTTTCACCTGAAGGACGCGAGCGGCCTCTTGCCAGGGCACGGTGGCTTTATGGACCGGGTGGACGGGCTGGTGCCGGTGGCGGTGCTGCTCGCTCTCGTGCTCTTGTTCCTCGACCCGAAAGCCCCTGCCGACGCGCTCTTCGCCGGTCTCTTCTCGGCACGAGGATAAACTTCGCGAGCCGCTCGGTGCTGAAATGCTCCCGAGCTGGCTCAGACCCACGATATGGCGCATAAAGCGCCTCGAACCTGTCGCGACGGCCGCCATTCCTAGGCTCGGCTTGTACGGCGTCGGGGAATGGAGATGTCAGGCATGGCGCACGCGGCTCCCGTATCGCGCGCTTCGGCATTCGAGACCGAGACTGCCGAAGCGCGTGCGGAGGCTCGGCATGCTACCAGCGCGCAGGCGCCGCAGCGTCTGTCGGTGCTCGGTGCGACCGGCTCGATCGGGACAAACACGTTGGATCTGGTCGGCCGGCACCCCGAACGCTTCGAGATCGTGGCGCTCACCGCGCAGTGCAATGCGGCGCGTCTTGCCGAACTCGCCGTCGCTCATCGCGCCCAGCTCGCCGTGATCGGTGATCCGGCCCATTACGACGATCTCAAATCTTATCTTGCGGGCACAGGTATTCATGTAGCCGCGGGGCCTGATGCTGTTGAGGCCGCAGCCCTCGAACCTGCCGATTGCGTGATGGCTGCCATTGTGGGCGCGGCGGGCCTCAAGCCGACGTTCGCCGCCGCGCGGCAGGGTCGGCGGGTCGCACTCGCCAACAAGGAATGCCTCGTTTCAGCGGGCGACATCTTCCTCGAACATGTGCGCCAATCCGGCGCGGAGCTGCTGCCCGTGGACAGCGAGCACTCGGGTGCGTTCCAGTCCATCGGCCAGACTCCGGCCGCCTCGATCGAGAAGATCGTGCTGACTGCTTCGGGCGGTCCGTTCCGGACGCTCGACAAGCATGCGCTCGAGCGCGTCACGCCCGAGCAGGCGCTCAAGCATCCGAACTGGTCGATGGGGGCAAAGGTCACCATCGATTCGGCGACGCTCATGAACAAGGGCCTCGAACTGATCGAGGCCTATCATCTGTTTCCGGTCGAGGCGCACCAGCTCGAAGCCATCGTGCATCCTCAGTCCGTGGTCCATTGCCTCGTGATGCTCGAAGACGGCTCGGTCATGGCGCAGCTCTCGCAGCCGGACATGCGCACGCCTATCGCGCTGGCCCTTTCCTGGCCCGAGCGCCTTCCGACGCCGGTCTCACGGCTCGATCTCCTCGCGCTCAAGACGCTTTCGTTCGAGGCCCCGGATCTCGACCGCTTCCCAGCTCTTGGCATCGCGACCGATGCGCTCCGGCGTGGTGGGGCGGCCCCAGCGGTGTTGAATGCGGCCAACGAGATAGCGGTTGCGGCCTTTATCGACCGGCGGATCGGCTTCCTTGATATTGCCCACACGGTCGCGTCATGTCTCGAAAACGCCGAAACGCGGGGGCTGCTCGGCGGCGTCGAGACGTTGGATGACGTGCTCGCGGTCGATCTCGAAGCTCGAAACATGGCACGGACGCTGCTTCCGGGCTAAAGGTGCGTCGCGTCCGGCCAGGCTTTCGCCCGGCCGAGGAAGGCGCAGGATTTCTACGAAACGTCTCAGCGAACAGGATTTGACCAAGGATGATCGAAGGGCTTCTCAGTCAGGTTTCGACGTGGACCATCCAAGGCCTCGGCTTCCTGTTCGTCTTGAGTGCGGTCGTTTTCTTCCACGAGCTTGGCCATTTTCTCGTGGCGCGCTGGTGTGGGGTCACCGTCACCACATTCTCGATCGGCTTCGGCAAGGAGCTTGCGGGCTTCGTCGACCGGAAAGGGACGCGCTGGCGGTTCGCGGCGATCCCGCTCGGGGGGTACGTCAAATTCCTGGACGACACGAACGTTGCAAGTTCTCCCGGGACGGCCAGCGGTGAGGTCCCGCCTGCGGCCCGTGCCGGCACGTTCCACGACAAGCCGGTATGGCAGCGCTTTCTGGTGGTCGCCGCCGGCCCGATCGCGAATTTCCTACTGGCAGCAGTGATTTACACCGCGCTCAACGTTTCGACCGGCGTTTCGCGCGTGACCGCCCAAGTGGACGAAGTCGTGGCCGGAATGCCGGCAGAACAGGCTGGGCTCCGGGCCGGAGACGTGATCACGCGCATCGACGGGTGGCGGATCGAAACGTTCGACGACGTTGCGCGGCTGGTGCTCACATCGAGCGGTCGGACGCTGCAAATCGCGGTCGACCGTAACGGCGAGAGCCTAACCTTCCCCGTGACCCCGGCCATGCGCGACGAGAAGGACGATCTCGGGGTGACCGTGCGGCTTGGCGACATCGGCGTCCGCCGCCACGTGCCAGCGCGGGTCGGGGCGGTGGTGCCGGATTCGGCTGCCGACAAGGCGGGTATTGAGGTGGGCGACGTCATCACCAGCATCGACGGCACGGCGATTTCCTCGTTCCGGGACGTGGTGGAGCTGGTGCAGCCGGCGGCCGGGCGCCCGCTTTCAGTGGCACTCAGGCGCGGCAGCGAGACCCGGACCCTCGAAATGACCCCGACGGCGGCGGAAATCGCCCTGCCGGACGGGAGCACCAAGCAGGTTGGCCGTATCGGGGTCGCGCAGGACCGGCCGGAGCCGGTGGCTGTTTCTTTTGTGGAAGCCGCCCGCCTGGGTGTCCGGGAGACCTACTCCAACATCGTGCAGACGATCACGGGAATCGGGGACATCCTCTGGGGGCGCCAGTCAGCGGACCAAGTCGGTGGGCCAATTTTACTGGCCGAGGTGACGGCGCGCGTGGTGGAGCACGGCTGGGAGCCACTGCTGCGGCTGACGGCGCTGATCTCCGCCAACATCGGCCTCTTGAATTTGCTACCCATTCCCGTGCTCGACGGCGGTCATCTGGTCTTTTACACGATCGAGGCCATCCGCCGCCGTCCGCTGAGCCAGCGTGTGCAGGAAATCGGGTTCAAAATCGGAATCGCGCTGGTGATGACTTTGATCATCTTCGTCAACCTCAACGACCTGATGCGACTGGGTAAAAGGTGGCTTTTTGGCGGCGGCTAGAATCTGCCTGGGGTGACGTAAACTTGCCACTTCCCAGTGCCTTACCCAGTTGTTAAGAATGCCTGAAGTGAGGGGTTTTGGGAGCACGATTCGAGACTTTGGGGGTCTCGGAGGGGAGTGCAGCGTTTCTCAGACCGCTCATGTTGGGGTCCTTGCGATCATCCAGCAGCTTAAGAAACGGGGCTTGGGACCGTCGCCGACAGGTCCCACAAGTCGAGGGGGATCGGCATGAAGGCGAGGCAGATCCGCACATGAAGCACTCACGGATCTGGGTTCAACTGAGGAGCATGCCTCGTCATGGCGTGCGCTTTATGCTGTGGCTCGCGCTTGCGGTCCCGGCGGCGCTGACCATTGATGTCGTGGCGTTTTCTGCTCCGGCCCATGCGCAAACCATTCGCGATATCCGCGTTGAAGGAAATCGCCGCGTCGAACCGGAGACGGTTCGCTCCTATCTTCAATTCACTGTCGGCGAGGCGTATGACGCCGGTAAGGCCGACCGCTCGATCCAGGCCCTTTTTGCCACGGGCCTGTTCGCCGACATTTCCATCGATCGCCAGGGCGACGCCATCGTGGTCTACGTGGTCGAGAATCCCGTCATCAATCAGGTCGCCTTCGAGGGCAACAGCGAGGTCGATACCGACACGCTGCGGTCGGAAGTGCATCTGAAGCCGCGCTCCGTCTATACCCGCGCCAGGGTGCAAGCCGACGTGCAGCGCATTCTCGACGTCTACCGCCGCCAAGGCCGTTACACCGCCTGGGTGGAGCCCAAGATCATCGAGCTCGAACAGAGCCGCGTGAACCTCGTGTTCGAAATCAACGAGGGTGGCGCGACGAAGGTTCAGGGCATCAATTTCGTCGGCAACTACGCGTTCTCCGACGCTCAGCTCCGCGACATCATTTCTACGACCCAGGCCGGGTGGTTCGACTTCCTCAAGGGAACGAGCACCTATGATCCGGACCGTATGAACCTCGACCGTGAGCTGCTGCGCCAATTCTACCTCAAGAACGGCTACGCTGACGTGCGGGTGGTTGCAGCCAACGCGGAACTCGATCGCAGCGCCTCGGGCTTCTACCTTAACTTCGCAATCGACGAAGGCGAGCGCTACGCATTCGGCGACGTCACGATCGAAAGCTCGCTGCCTGAGGTCAATCCTCATTATCTGTCCGGTGAGGTGCTCACGCGCCAGGGCGACATCTATAATGGCCAGGACATCGAGAAGAGCACCGAGCGACTGACGCTGCTCATCGCCGAGCAGGGTTACGCTTTCGCTCGCGTACGTCCGCGCGCTACGCCCGATCCGGCTTCGCGCACGATTGCTCTTAGCTATTTGATCGACGAAGGTCCGCGCGTTTACATTGAGCGTATCAACGTAAACGGTAACCTTCGTACGAAGGATCACGTGATCCGCCGCGAGTTCCGCCTGGCTGAAGGCGATGCCTTCAATCCGCTGCTGGTCGACCGCGCCAAAAAGCGTCTCGAAGCTCTCGGCTTCTTCAAGAAAGTCGATATCAAGCGCCGTCCCGGCTCGTCGCCGGACCGTGTGATCCTCGACGTGGATCTTGAAGAGCAATCGACGGGCGAGCTGTCGTTCGGCGCCGGCTACTCGACCTCTGAAGGCGTCATCGGCGACGTGAGCATCAGCGAGCGCAACCTGCTCGGCAACGGCCAGTTCCTGCGCCTGAGGCTTGCCGGCTCGATGGAGCGCATGCAGGTTGACCTGTCGTTCACGGAGCCCCGCTTCCTGGATCGTAACCTCTCAGCCGGCTTCGACCTCTTCCACAAGGAACTCGATTACGCTCGCGAGACGGGCTACGAGTCGAAGCGTACGGGCGGTACGGCACGTCTCGGCTTCCCGCTTTCCGAGAACCTGTGGATGCAGACCGGCTACACCATCGACTACAGCTCGATGGATGTGGACGAACGTTGGGGCGATCAGGTTTCGCTTGTCGTTCGCGACGAAGTTGCGGATCTGGGCGAAGGCTCTCTTACCTCCTCGATCGGTACCTCGCTCACCTACGACAAGCGCAACCATCCGCGCACGCCGACCAGCGGCTATTACCTGCAGGTCGCGACCGACATGGCAGGCTTGGGCGGCGACGTGCAGTACGTGCGCGTCAACGCGGAAGGTCGCGCGTACTATCCGATCACCGAGAAGATCACCTTCGTCGGCCGCTTGATCGGTGGTCATATCGAAGGCTGGGGTGGCGACGATATCCGCCTCACGGACCTCTACTATCGCGGTGGCGAAACGATCCGCGGCTTCGACCGCGCCGGCTTCGGTCCTCGCGATATGTCGACGCCTCGCGAGGATGCTCTTGGCGGCCGGACGTACTGGGCCGGTACGGCTGAGGTTCGCTTCCCGCTGCCGTTCGTGCCTGACGATCTGGGCCTCTCGGCCGCTGTGTTCGCCGACGCGGGTTCGCTGTTCAATGCCAACGAGCGCGCGAAACGGCTCGATCAGGCTGGACTGATCGATCTTGCCGACGACGCCACGATCCGCTCATCGATCGGCGCGAGCATCATGTGGAACTCGCCGGTCGGCCCGATCCGTATGGACTTCGCGAAGGCTCTTTCGAAAGAGAGCTACGACGAAGAGCAGTTCTTCCGCTTCGGTGCATCGACGAACTTCTAAAGCGCTGTTCAGAACAAAAGAACGCCCGGTGGCTTCACGGCTACCGGGCGTTTTTCTTTGAGAATTTCACAACACGCGGCGCGCGCCGCTCGAAGAGCGTTCGTTGCGTGTGGTGCTGTTCGCGTGCTCGCGCGCCTTGCCTCTAACGGCTTCCTCCGGCTTCGCGACTACCTGCTTTCGAACTGAGCGATGTACGCATGTCCGCTTCTTGCCGGCAGCAGGCGGCTCCGTGCCGTGGATGGGCGCTTCGCGGTCATGACGGGAGAGAAGGCTCAGGCGGTTCTGGTGGAGAGCTTTACCAGTTGGACGACAGCGCTTTCGCGGCCCTAAACGGCGCGTGCAAAAAAGCGTGCGAACGGATGTTCGCACGCGCTGAGAGAGGTCTAAGGGTCTGAATTCAAATCTACGCCGGTGAGAACGCTCAGCGGCGCTCGCGATCGCGCTGCCAGTACATGAAGGCGATCGTGACCAGCGCCGTCAGGATGATCGTGCCGATGATGTCGCTGCGCCCAATGAACGAGAGCCAGACGTCGAGGCCGCCCATCGTGCCACCGCGGCCGACGAGGAAGCCGTTGACCATCATCACGAACAACACCACGCCCGCCGTCAGCAGGGCGGCAATCACGACCTGAAGGGATTTCTTCATAACCTTCGGCATTGCCACCTTGTGGTTGTGGCCGACGGCGAATTGGGTGCGGTCTGACATGGCAGGCTCCCTGCGCTCAGAAATGAAGCGAATCAATTGCAAACCAGAGTAGACGCAGGTTATCGGCGCGCAACGCTCTGGGCGAGCATAAGGCCCGTTGTTGCGCTATCGGCGTACGCGGACGCCGACGCGAACCTCGTCCGTCTCGTAGTCACCGTTCACGTCATTTGAGGCAAAGCTGAGGTGCTGGTAGCGCGCGAACAGCACCAGTTCCGGGCTCGCGTAGTATTCCGCACCGACAAAAGCCGTCACGGCGCTTTCGCTGATCGGCGTGCTGTGGAAATCGTAGTGCGTATAGGAGAGCCCTGCCGAGCCGATCAGATGGCGGCGGAAGGCGTGACGGCCTTCGATACCTATCCGATGAGAGACGACGCCGCCCGACTCCTCTGTGGTCGTATCGTAGATGTCGCTCGATGCGGTCAGCATCAAAGACGTGATCTCGCTCGGCCGCCAAGCGAGGTTCGCGTCGAACAGGAACGCATCGACGGATGCGAGACGGCCATCGCGGGGCGACTGGTGGCCGTAACCGATGCTCGCCTGTCCGCGCAGGATGGCACCCGTCGATCCGAAGTCGAGGCCCACGCGCGTGCGAACGCCGTCCGAGTCGCGGCGGATGCCATCCGCGGGCGCTTCCTTCTTATCGCGCTGGTTGAGCTCGCCTTCCGCGAACACGGCAAGCGTGGGCTTCAGCTCCCAGCTCGCGCGCACGGCCTGGCGCGTTTCCAATGTATCGCGATCGGCGATGCTTTCACCGTCGTGAGGCATCGAATATGTCGTGTCGGAGACGGACCCCCTCAGCTCGACGGCGAGCCGATTAAAGCGGTGATTGAACGCGAGGCGGGCTTCGTCGCTGTGGACCTGCGCGCGCTCGCCGGTCACGTTGGCGTCGACGGCGGTACGATCCTCCTGGCTGACGCTGCGGCCGACAAGGCCCTGCAGGTTGGTGCGGCGGCTGATGTCGAGGCGGCCGCGCGCTTCCACGCTCCACGCGCGATCGTCCTCCGATGGATAGTCGTCGTGGTAGGTCGAGAATGTGGTGCCGCGCAACTCGACCGCGTGGACATTCCAATTCGAGACGAGGCGTGCCTCTGTCCTGATCTCGCCTGCAATGTCCGAACGGGCACGAGGCGTGCTCAGCACGTTGCTGGTGTAGAGGCCGCCCAACTCCGCTTCGGGGAAGAGCACGAAGCTGCCGATACTGATACCGACGGGATCATAAGGCTCGATCCGCGCGAAGCGGGCGGGACGACGGTCGGTTTCGACCGGATCGATGTCTTCGATCTGGAACAGCAGCGGGTCGTGGCCAGCAGGCGGATTATTGAAGACATCGAGATCCTCGGACGGGCGCGTGTCACGTCCGAGATCGGAGCCGTCGTTCCAGGGTTCGGGCTCTCCAAGATCCAAGCGTCCGTCTGCGGGCGTGAGACCGTCGACGGGCTGCATCGCTTCGCGCTCGCCGGTCTCCCCCGTCAGCGACTCGGAGGGGTCGATCTCGTCCGCGAGCGGGTCGCTGTCGAGCGGATCGCCGCCTTCTTCGCCGTCGTCATCGTACCCACCGCCTATCGAGCCGCGTATTCTCGGGGACGGGGCTGCTTCGTAGGCGTTGGCGATGTCTGAGACCTGATCACGGGCGCTAGGGGCGGTGACGCTTCTCGCCGGTGCGGCAGTGGCGGTCGTACGCGCCGGGGCATTCGGCTCCTGGGCACGGGCCGTCGGCGCATAGCTCAACGCGGCCACGAGCGTTGCCGCCGCAAAGCCAAAGACGATCAAGCCTAGCCGCCAGACCACCGCCACGGGGCGCGCCCTCATGAGGAACAAACACCTGCACGCGAACGCAAACCGGACCTGGCCGACAGTAGAGAATGGCCGGTTAACGAGCGCTTAAGTATTCGCGGGTGGGCGTGTGGTGGCAGCCTTCGGCCCCTACCCCTGAGCGGCGAAGCAGTAAAGAAGATTGTCAGCGCACGGGGCTGGGTGGATGTCAGGCGGGCTCGACGACGAGGACGGTGCCCTCTGCCCCGGTAATACGCACGCGCGCGCCTTGAGGGATGTCGTCGCCTGCCGCGGCCCAGAGCGTATCGCCCACCCGCACGCGACCGCGGCCGCCGCGGATCTCCTCCTCCACCACAACGATGCGGCCGATGTACTGGGCGGCACGCTGGTTGAGCGTGAGGTCCGCCCGGTCCACGGCCTGGTGGTCCGAGAAGAAGCGCACCGCGAACACAGTCGCGACGGACACCGTGGCGAACAGCACGAGTTGCCAGGGCAAGGTCATCGCTTCGCCGACGCCTGCCCAGGTGAGAAGCGTGAGAATAAGGCCAACCACCATTGCCGACAGGCCGAACCAGAGAAACTGGACTCCCGGGATCACAGCTTCCAGCGCCATGAGGACGAGGCCGGCGATGAACCAGTTCCAGAGGCCAAAGCCGAGGAAGAGGTCGATAAAGGCTGGCATGCTGTGCATTCCCCGTGTTTCCCAGAGCCACATGAAGCTAGAATTTTTCGCGCCCGAATTGAAGCTCTTCCATGGGCGGCGCGCGGGACGCCAAACATGCGGACTGGCTGGGGGGCGGTCTGGACCGGACGCACTCCAAGCTTTAAGAGAGGGACGCGGCGGTTTCGCGGGCTCTTGCCCGAGGGGGTCGCCTCCTTTTTTGCGCCAGCAGATCCAGCATACGTTCGAGAGGCTTCCTCATGAACCATCCCGGTTTCTTCCGCAAAGCCGGGCCGTTTACGCTGGCCGAGGTTGCTGCGGCGACGGGTGCGGAGGTGCAGGGAGAGACAGGCCAGGCAGACCGGCTGGTGGACGGTGTCGTGCCGCTATCGGAGGCCGGCTCCGGGCAGTTGTCGTTCTTCGAGAACCGCAAATATCTGCCGCAGCTCCTCGCAACGCAGGCCGGCGCCTGCCTGGTCGATCCGCGCTTCCTGTCACGCGTGCCGGCGGGCACCGTCGCACTCACGACGCCCGCGCCGTATCATGCCTTCGCCAAAGCGCTGTTCCTGTTCTATCCAGAGGCCATCCACAGCAAGGCGGCCGAAGGGGGCACGGAAGAGCGGATTGCGCGCTCGGCCGTGATCGAAGAAGGCGCCATCGTCGAACCGGGGGCGATCATCGGCCCGGAGGCCCGCATCGGGCGCGGCACGCGGGTGGCCGCGGGCGCTGTCGTGGGATACCGCGTGACCATAGGGCGCGACTGCTACATCGGCCCCCTCGCCTCCATCATTCACGCGCTGATCGGGAACCGCGTCATCCTGCACGCAGGCGTCCGGATCGGGCAGGACGGCTTCGGTTTCGCGATGGGCCGGACCGGGCATCTCAAAGTGCCGCAGGTGGGGCGCGTCATCATCCAGGACGACGTGGAAATCGGCGCCAACTCGACCATCGACCGCGGGGCGCTTAAGGATACCATCATCGGCGAAGGCACAAAAATTGATAATCTTGTTCAGATCGGGCACAACGCGGTGATCGGACGGCATTGCGTCATCGTCGGGCAAGTCGGTATTTCAGGCTCGACCGAGCTCGGCGATTTTGTGGTCATGGGTGGCCAGTCTGGCGCAATCGGGCACATCAAGATCGGAACCGGCGCACAGATTGCCGGCGGCTCTCACCCGAAGGGCGATGTGCCACCGGGAGCCGTGCTCGCGGGCACGCCCGCGCGGCCGTTCAGGCAGTGGGCTCGCGAAGTTGCCGCCGTCCAGCGGCTTGCGCGTCGCTCGAGCGACGACGACGCGGACGGCAATTGAGATTGAATTGATCCTGTTCCTTTCGGCCCCGAAAGGTCTGGAGAAAGACGGAGTGTGATGGGGATGGACGACGCGACCAAGCAGGCTCTGCCGAAGACGGCGGATATCGGCAAGATCTTGAAGCTCTTGCCGCACCGGTACCCCTTCCTGCTCCTCGACCGGATCTACGACATCAACGGCGACGAGACGTGCGTCGGCGTCAAGAACGTCACCATCAACGAACCGTTCTTCCAGGGGCACTTCCCGCAGTATCCCGTGATGCCGGGCGTCCTCATCATCGAGGGCCTCGCTCAGACGGCCGGCGCGCTTTGCGTGCACAGCCTTGGCGAGGACTACAAAACCGAGCTCGTCTATTTCATGGGCATCGACAAGTGCAAGTTCCGCAAACCCGTGCTGCCAGGCGACCAACTGCACTACCACGTCCGCAAGATCCGTAACCGGGGCCGCGTGTGGCGCTTCTACGGCGAAGCAAAGGTCGATGGGCAGATCGTCGCCGAAGCCGAGATCAGCGCGATGCTCGCCGATACCGCAGAGGCTCGTGCATTCGCGGCGAGCAAGAATGGCTGATACGAGCATTCATCCGACTGCGATCGTCGAGGACGGCGCAACTCTCGGGGACGGCGTCACGGTCGGGCCGTTCTCCATCGTCGGACGCGATGTGACGCTCGGCGAAGGCGTCGTGCTCCACAGCCACGCCGTCGTGACGGGGCGGACGACGGTCGGGGCACGCACCCGCATCTTTCCTTTCGCCTCCATCGGGCATCAGCCGCAAGACCTCAAGTACCACGGCGAACCCTCGACGCTGTCGATCGGTACGGACTGCATGATCCGCGAAGGCGTGACCATCAACCCCGGCACCGAGGGTGGCGGCATGTCGACCACGGTGGGCAACGGCTGCGCATTCCTTGCCAACTCGCACGTGGGACATGACTGCCACGTGGGCAATAACGTCATCTTCTCGAACAACGTCATGCTCGCCGGGCATGTCGAGGTGGGCGACTTCGCGATCCTGGGGGGCGGCGCGGCCGTGATCCAGTTTGCGCGCGTGGGAGACCACGCGTTCCTCGGCGGCATGAGCGGGCTCGAACAGGATCTCATCCCGTACGGCATGGCGCTCGGCAATCGCGCGTATCTCTCTGGGCTTAATATCGTCGGCCTAAAGCGGCGCGGTTTTTCCGCGAGCCAGATCCACGACCTGCGCCGCGCTTACCGGCTGTTGTTTGCGGCTGAGGGCACGCTGCTGGAGCGGGTGGACGATGTGGCGCAAGAATTCCGCGATCATCCGACGGTGATGGAAATCATCGCGTTCATCCGGGCGGGTGGAAAGCGTTCCATGTGCACACCCAAGAACGCAGCGGACGCCTGACGGCGCCCACGATTACGTTTTCACGTCGCTGAGATTGAGAGAGGGTGCGCGCGTTTTACGCTCGCGCACAGGCGCACTTCCGCCTGCCTACTGGCCTTCCGTCCCGCTGTTTCCGCTTGTGCCTTCGGAAATGCGGGTCTTGGCCTGGGCGTGGGAGGAAATCGTGCTGAAGTAATCCTTTTCGTCGCCGATGGTGAGCATCGGCGAGCAGTTCGGCGTGCAGCTATAGGACTGGCGCTCTCCAGCCTTGTTCAGGTTCACGGTGCGAACCTCATCGCGCGTCACGATCACCCGCTGGTCCTGGATGATATTGCGCTCGCCATCGAGCGCGATGATGTTCGTGATGCCGAACGTTTTGCCCGTCACGACGAGAAGATTGCCACCCTGGACGGTCACGTCCGCAATCGACGGATTGCCGATGATGACGCTCGACACGGTGCGCGGAAGGCGCAGGAGCTGCGACTGGTCGTAGGCGACGACGAGATCAGCCGCGTGCACAGGAGCGGGCGCGAGCACCCCCGCGACGAGAAACGCGCCGATCGCCATCGTTACGGCGCGGTGTGCTTGCCACTTCTGGCGCGCGAAAGGGGCGTTGGTCGGCAGCATAGGGCGGGCTCTCCTGTCCCTTTGGAACTCTTTGCCATTTGGCGCCGATATCATGAATGAAGATTTAACGGCCGACCGGTTTTGAGGCTCGCACTAACCGGCGGGAACCTTTGTTGCGTTCGCCCGTTATGCACGCGCTTTCATCAACGAGGAGCCGTGAATGTCTCGCCCAACCGTCTTGATCGCCGTAGCCGCCCTTGCCGTCGTTCTGGTCGGCATGATCGTCATTGCGCAGGATCGGGGGCCGGCTCCCGTGACAGGCGGCGCAGAGACGCGGGTCGATGCACCGGGTACGCGTGTCGAGAGCGATAACACGGGCACGACGGTGAACGCTCCGGGTACGTCTGTCGACACGAATGAGAGCGGCACTCGCATCCAAGCTCCCGGTGTCGACATCACCGTCCCGCGTAGGGATAACGACTGACCGGGAGACGATGTGCTCGAAGATGGAAGCTGATCACACGCGTTTGTCTTTCCGTTATATGATAATTCGTTTTATGTTTATCGCTCGCTGACTCGTTTGTTGGGGGACTCAGGCTGTGACCTCGCTCGAGCTGCTGCATTCGACTGGCCTTCTAGCTCACCTTGAGGTGGGCTTTCGTTTGTTGCTCGCCGCGGCACTCGCCGGCCTGCTCGGCTGGGATCGCGAGGAGCAGGCCCGCCCTGCCGGTCTCAGAACCTACATGCTCGTTGCGCTTGCAGCGGCCGTTTTCACGGTCATCACTTTCGAAATCTACGAGACGGTGCGTCAAAGCCAGACGCAAGCCAACGCCGATCCGATCCGTATCATCGAAGCGGTTACGGCGGGCGTAGCGTTTCTCGCGGCCGGCGTGATCATTCAAGGCCGCAATACCGTACGCGGCCTCACGACGGGAGCCGGCATGTGGATGGCGGGCGCGCTCGGCGTCGCTGCCGGCACCGGAAATTACGTGCTCGCAGTCGTTGCCGCACTGCTCGCCTTCGGCGTGCTCAAGCTCGCCTACTTAATTCAGCCGCAACCACAGCCGCACGCCTCGCGCGGCCCCACGCTCATCATCGAGACTGTAGAAGACGAAGACAGCGAGCGGCGGCCGTAGCTTCGGCCAGACGTTCGGCGGATCTCGCCTCGGCCTCCGCGTCACGCCCCCACAGCTCGCTCTGCCAGCGCTCGTCGACCGTCGCGGCTGTCCATGCCTCTTCGAGCGTCATTTGCCCTTCGACGTGGGCCAGCGCCAGAATGGCCGAGCCCGTCAACGTGGTGAGCACGTGCGTGGCGGCGAGGCTCAACGCATCAAGACGACCGAGAACGGCGCGCACCGACGCGATGGCCTCGGCTGGCTGATCCACCGGCATCAGGCCGGTCTGCACCGTCAAATCGGCGCCCAAGGCGATGCGCGCCCAGGCCAGCGGTGGATCCCACGCCTCCGCCTGACGGAGCACCAAACCCTCCGGTGCCTCCGCGCGATAGCATAGCAGATCGCTCGCTGCGAAGGCGGCGATGTCGTCGGCGACCTCGTCCATCTTGTCGGTCACCGCATCGAGTGCCGTGTTGACGAGACGCGTGAGCGGCATCGTTGTCGGATCGATCCGTTCGCCCTGTGCTTCCCACTCGGCGGCCACCGCTTCGGCGAGCGCTTCGACGCTCAGGACGAGCAACTGCTTCCCCGGCGTGCGGATGGGACGCCCGTCGAGCAGGATCGCGAAACCGCCGTCTCTGGCCTCAATCGACACGGACTTGTAGAAGCGCTTCGGCAAGGGAGCGCGCAACGCGTCCTTGGCCGTGATCGCAATCGGTTCCTTGCCTCGTCCGTTGGCGCTGCCGTTCGCGCTCTTGCGATCGTCTTCCGTCATCCTACCTGCCGTTCGAACATCAGCCTGTCGAGCGTCCGCTCAAGCTCGGCACAATCGGCGGAGACGTGGTGGGCGCCTGCCGCCCGCAACGCATCCGCCGGGTGATACCCCCACGCAACGCCGATGGAGGATGTCCCCGCACCCAGCGCCATCTCGATATCGAACGTCGTGTCGCCGATCATCACCGTATCGGCGGGGTCGGCTACCGCTTCGCTCATGGCAGCGAAGATCATCGACGGATGCGGTTTCGAGGGATGCGTGTCCGCCGTCTGGATTGTGTGGAAGTGATGCGCGATGCCTTCGCGCTCGAGCACGGCGTCGAGCCCGCGGCGCGATTTTCCGGTGGCGATGCCGAGCGAAACGTCTTCGCGGGCAGCGAGACGATCCAGCGCTGCGCGGACGCCATCGTAGAGCGGCTCGGCATGATCCGGACCGAGACGCCGCTCGCGGAACGCTTCCTTGTAGGCCTCCGACAAGCGCTCGATCACCGCAGGATCGCTCTCGTCGGACACGAGGCGCGCGATGGCCCAGTCGAGCGATAGGCCGACAACGCCGATCACGCTTTCACGGGCAGGGGCAACCAACCCTTGAGACGCGAAAGCGTCCGTCATCGCAGCCACAATCATGTGCTGACTGTCCACCAGCGTGCCGTCGCAATCGAAGATGACGAGCTTCACCGGGGTTCGCGCACTCGGCATGGCGTCACCCGTCGTCCTTATCGAAGCGGCGGACATCGAACCCCAGGAGATCCCACGTCTCCTGCATGTGCGGCGGCAAGGGCGCGGTGACGTCGATCTTGCCCTCACGCGCAGGATGCGGGATCACGAGACGTCGCGCGTGGAGATGCAGCTTCGGCGTGATGTTTTCGGCGGGCAGATCCACGCCGCCGTCGTACTTGTTGTCGCCGACAATGGTGTTGCCGATCAATTCCATATGCGCGCGAAGCTGGTGCTGGCGGCCTGTGACCGGCTTCAGCGAAACCCAGGACGCCTTGTGTGCCGCGCGATCGACGACGGAATAATGTGTCGTCGCATGCATGGCCTCTTTCTGCTCGCCGGGACGCGCCCTGCGTACGCGATCGCCGTCGGGACCCGCAGCCTTGACGAGCGGCACCTCGATCTTTCCCTGCGGCGGCTTCGGCACGCCTTTGACCAGCGCCCAATAGGTCTTGGCCGCAGAACGCGTCTGGAACGTACGGCCAAGCTTGGCGGCCGCCGCGCGATGCTTGGCGACGAGCAGCACGCCCGTCGTATCGCGATCGAGCCGATGGACGAGGCGCGGCCGATCTCCGAAACGATCGGCCATTCCGGCAAGCATGCCGTCGATATGGCGGCGCGTACCGGTGCCGCCCTGGACCGCGATGCCGAACGGCTTGTCGAGGACGAGGACGTCGTCATCCTCGTAGAGGATCATACTTTCAATCAGATCGCGGTCGGCCTTGGAGGCGGAGGGCGTGGACGGTTTGCTGCTGCCGTGCGCACCTTCGCGGGGCGTGCGGGCGGCTTTGGGGACACGGACTTGGGCACCCGCTTGCAGACGCTCGTTCGCCTCGACGCGGCGTGCATTTACGCGCACCTGGCCGGAACGCAGGAGCTTCTGCAAATAGCCGTGACCGATCTCGGGGAAGTGCGTGCGGAACCAGCGGTCGAGGCGCATGCCAGCCTCGCGCTCCGCGACCTCGATCGTCTCGACGCGCTCGTTTGAGCGATCCGTCATTTGTCTGCCGGCGCCTTTCTAAAGAATGCGAGCCCTGCTGCTTAGCCGGCTCCGTCACCGGCGAACGGCGTCGCGACGATCCAGCCGACGATCCAGCCAACGACGAGGGCGGCGAAGTTGGTGGCGATGAAGGCCAGCATGTGCATGCTGCCTGCCGCATCCGGGCTGTCGAACGACTGCTGGGCCACCACCCAGCTCGCAACTTCCGAACTCAGATAGAGCACGGCAACCATAAGACCGGCGAGAGCGAAAATCATGGAGACGAGATAGCGCATGGGCCCTCCTCAGCGCGCGGCCGGTGCCGCCTATTTCACTTCCCAGAACCAGATCTCTCCGGCCTCGGCATAGTTCGAATAATAGCCGAGCCAGGAGAACCACTCCATCAGCCACTTGGCGGAGGAGCGGTAGCCGTTCCAGACATCGATGTGATCGCCGGTGGGGCGGCCCGTGTCGGTGGAGCGGCGCCAGTAGTCCTGGATGTAGATGATGCCGGTGCGCCCGAAGATCTTCGGATAGAACTCGGCGGCCTCCGCGACCGCGTAGCGCTCCCTCGGCCCGAGGCCCGCGATGCCGGCGCGGGCGATGCCATTTGCAAGTTGCGTCGCGTTGATGAAGTGCATGTCTGAGCGGGGATGGACGCCGCAGTGCGTGATGCCGGAAAGCTGGGCCGGCTGCACGCCGGCCTGGCGCAGCGCGATACCCATACGGATTGCACACTGATTGGAGAAGACGGGGAACCCGCGCAGGATCGCCCTCCCCTCCATATTGGTGAGGTTGTGAGGTGCGATGCAGGGCGACTGCATGCTCTGATTGATCGGATGCCCGCGCCAGAGATCGTTGAACTCAATCATGGAACGCTTCCCCTACCCCTAGCCTGCCGCCTCGTTCCCCGCCGTATCGGCCGCGGGGCGGACTATAGGACGGCGGGGTGGGGGTTGACCAGATCTCGTCGGGCTCGACCCGGCGGCCCAGATCAAGAGAAGATGGCGGTTGTGCCGGGTGGTTGGGTGTAGGGCCAATGGATGCCTTACCCCTGCCCGTCTGGAGACCTACTCGCAGGGGACAGACACCATTGCGCCGACGGCAGGGACGAACTTCTTGCAAGCCTGCTCGGCATCGGCGGCCGCGACAGGCTCGGGATCGGGCTCGTCTTTTTGCGGAATGGACCGCTGCATGAGCGCGGAGCTGCCCGTCAAGCGCGGACCGGACTCGGCCTGCGTCTCGTTAGCTTGTGTCTGGGGTGCGGCGTCGGACTCAGGTTCGACCTTGGCGACCGCGGGTACGGCGGCTGGTGCAGGCGCGGCCTTGACTTGCTTAGTCCTCGCCTTCGAAGGCTGCGCCTTCCGAGCGGCCTGGCTCTTGGCCGGTGAACGCTGCTTTTGCTTCGCCTGATGGCGCCTCTGGTTCTTGCTCTTGGCGTTCGGATTCGGCGTATTTACGACCTCCGGCGTATACTCGCAGGAGATGCATGCTTCCGCGGTGGTCGCGAAAAGCGATGTCGCAGCAAAAAGTGCAGTGGCGATCGCGAGAAACATCCGGGTCATGTGCGCCTCCCACACGGGCGCAGAATCTATCTTGGCCCGCGAACGATGTCCATCTCGAAGCGGATCATGCACGCGCACGACGCGATGGGCTGTCCCTCCCGGAACAGAACACGGGAAGTTAGGGTCGGTTGGACCCCACCCGCCCGAATGTTTCAGGCCGCTGTGCTATCGTCGGCATTGTGGAGCCAACGGATTGTTTCTTCTTATCGACTTGACCGGCATTGAGAATTTCATACTTCACTGCGAATCAGGCACACATTGCCTTTGAATCGGACGTGGGCAACAAGCAGCGGGGGAGTACAGAGGATGGGGCCGGCGAGCCGACCAAGGAGATCCCTGACCTTCGCGGCGCTCACCCTCGCGCTCGTGGTCGGAACTCCGGCGAGCGCCCAAGACCTCTCCACACCCAAATGGACGCCGTGGCTCGAACTCGGCGGCTTCTACGGCTCGAACGACACGAGCCGTGGCGAAGCGGTGCTCTGGGTGCCGCTCGCGCAGAGCCACAATTCCGTTCTGTTCGGTGAAGCACGCGGCAAACTGTTCGAAGACGACATGCGCGAAGGCAACTTCGCGCTCGGCTACCGGCAGATGCAGACGAACGGCTGGAACATCGGCATCTGGGGCGGCTACGACATCCGCGACAGTCAGTTCGGCAACACGTTCCACCAGCTCGCGGGCGGCATCGAGGCCCTATCCGACCGTTGGGATGTCCGCGCCAATGCCTACCTGCCGCTGAACGACAGCGAGACACTGTTCTCATTCACCTCCATCGCGGTACGCAGCGCCGCGGAAATCAACGGCCCCAACATCGGCTTGGTCACGACGACGACCGCCACAACGACATCGCTCGAAGAACTCGCGCTTCGCGGTTTCGATGCCGAGATCGGCGCCAAGCTGTTCTCCACCCCGCTCGACCTCTCAGGCCCGCGCCACGAACTGCGCCTTTACGCGGGCGCGTTCCACTTCGATCACTCGGATCTCCCGAGTTCCGTCACCGGTCCGCGTGTGCGTGCCGAGTGGCGCATGGACGACATCATCGATCAATGGGCCGGTTCGCGCCTCACGTTCGAAGCGGAGTACTCGCACGATCAACTGCGCGACGACCGCGTCGAAGTCGGCGCGCGTTTGCGCCTTCCCTTCGGCGACAGCGGCACGCGCGTCGCCTCCCGCTCGCTCACCGCCCAAGAGCGGCGCATGTCGGAGGGCTTGGAGCGCGACACCGATATCGTCACCGGTACAGCAACGACGACGTCTTCGAACCCCATATCGAGCACCACCGAAGCCGTCGAGGACGCAAAAACCGGCGTACGCTTCGACCGCGTAGCCACAGCCAACGCAACGACAGACATCACCACCGCCTCCACAGCCGCAGGCGCGAACACCCTCGTCATTGCAACGGGAAATTTCAACGGCGCGCAAAGCATAGAGGGCGATCAAACGTTGCAAGGCGGCGGCTCGACGATCCAGGTGCGCGGCGTGGTGTCCGGTACCGTGGTCGATTTCACGGCTTCCGGAGCACGCCCAACCCTAACGAACACAGCCGACAGCGCCGTTCTCACCGTGGCGGGCTCGAATGCGCACATCGCCGGTGTGAATGTGGAAGGTGAAGGCGGCACGTTCCTGTTGGACAACGCTGGTATCAAGGGAGAAAGCGTCACCAACGTGCACATCGATGCTGTGAACATCGCCAACACTAGGAGCGTCGGACTAAGGTTCGACCTCAACTCCCATGTCACCATCTCCAACACGCTCATCACGCAAACTGCCTCTCACGGCATATATGGCTTTAGCGCCAACACTTTCGTTGTGTCGAACACGAAAATCATCGACGTTGCCGGCACCGGCATTTTTGCTGAAGAAAGCAGCGATGTGACAGTGAGTGATACCGAAATCCGCAATTCCGTCTTGAACGGTATTCTCGTTCGAAGCGGCAGCACCTTGCGTGTATCCCGGTCAATTATTGAGAATACGGTCGGTGGAGGCAACGGCATCGTCGGCTCCGGCGACAACATCAATGTATCTCTGAACGACTTTGCATTTGCGGGAACCATCAATAATGCGGGAATCCGCGCCACCGGCGCCAATCTCACGTTCAGCGGAACCGAAAACCGGGTCGAACCCGGCACGACGTTCGTCGCCGGTCTCTGCCTCACCACCCCCGGCAACGTGACGGGGCAGATCGCTTTCGACACGGGCCAAACGTGTCCTTGACGCGTCGTCTTATCAACTCTCGCCGCCGCGTTTCTTGCGCAAGGTGTCCCAATAGGAGAGACGCTTGGCGAGCTCGCGCTCGAAGCCGCGCTCGGGCGGGTCGTAGAACTTCGGGCGCCGCTTGAACTCGTCCGGGAAATAGTTCTGGCCTGAGAAGGCGTCGGGCTGATCGTGGTCGTAGAGGTAGCCGTCGCCGTAGCCTTCCTCTTCCATCAGCTTAGTCGGCGCGTTCAGGATGACCTTTGGCGGCGATAGGCTGCCGTGCTCCTTTGCAGCGCGCATGGCGGCTTTGTACGCCACATAGTTCGCGTTCGACTTCGGCGCTGTGGCGACGTAAATGACCGCTTCTGCCAATGCGAGTTCGCCTTCCGGGCTGCCGAGAAAATCGTAGGCGTCCTTCGCGGCGTTGGCGACGACAAGCGCCTGCGGGTCCGCAAGGCCGATGTCCTCCACCGCCATGCGCACGATCCGGCGCGCGAGGAACAGGCGGTCTTCGCCACCGTCGAGCATGCGGCAGAAATAGTAGAGCGCGGCATCGGGATCGGAGCCGCGCACAGCCTTATGCAGCGCCGAGATCAGGTTGTAATGGCCCTCGCGGCTCTTGTCGTAAAGCGGTGCCCGGCGCTGCACGAGCTTGACGAGCGCTTCGCGGTTTAGCGGTTTCGTACCGGGCTTGACGGTTGCGAGCACTTCTTCGGAGAGGTTCAGGATTGAGCGGCCGTCACCGTCGGCCATGGATTTGATGGCGTCGCGGGCGTCCGCGTCGAGGGGAAGCTCCCTCCCCTCCTCGGCTTCCGCGCGTTTGATCAGGTCTTCGAGCGCGTCGTCGTCGAGACGATTCAGCGTGAGAACGGACGCGCGTGAGAGGACGGCGGCGTTGATCTCAAACGACGGGTTCTCCGTCGTGGCGCCGACGAGCGTGATCGTGCCGTCTTCCATGTAAGGCAGGAAGCTGTCCTGCTGGGAGCGGTTGAAGCGATGGATCTCGTCGATGAAGAGCAGCGTGCCGCGGCCCTGCTCGCGCCGCGCCTTGGCGCGGTCGAAGGCTTTGCGAAGCTCGGCGACGCCGGAGAAGATCGCCGAGAGTTGCTCGAATTCGAGATTCGTTTCGTGTGCGAGAAGGCGCGCGATCGTGGTCTTGCCACAGCCCGGCGGGCCCCATAGCACGAGGCTCGGCAGGCGGCCCGCCGCGAGGAAGCGCGTCAACGTGCCGTCGGGCCCGACGAGATGCGGCTGGCCTGCGACTTCCGATAGTTTTGTGGGGCGAAGCCGGTCTGCAAGCGGGCGTGGTGCGCCCTTCTCCAGTCCGGCCGCTTCGAAGAGATTGCTCATGAGTTCATGTTAGCCCGGAGAGCGGCCGCCGTCTTGCGACCTATCCCGGCACCTGAAGGTTGAAGACCTTGTCAGCGCGGCGCACTGCGACCGACCATAGGCGCTGGCGGCCCGCAAGAAGCGCTTCGATATCGCCAACGCTGGCAACCGGCGCCTGGCCGATTTCGACGATAACGTCACCCGGCTGAAACCCGAGGCGCGCCGCCGTGGAGCCTCGCCTGACGGACACGACGACCACGCCAGCAACTTCGTCAATGCCAAGCTCGTCGGCAACGCCGGGCAGAATGTTCGACACGCGCGCGCCGTCGAGCGGATGGCGGCCCACGAGATTGCGGACGTCGTCGCGGCCGGGCTCAGGTGCGGCGACGAGCGGGAGTTCGACGGTTTGCGGCTGACCCTTACGGATGACGTCGATGCGCACAGTCTTGCCCACGCCACGCGTCGTCAGGCGATACTGAACCGCGCGGGCATCGGCGACCTCGAATCCATCGACATGGACGATGACGTCGCCAGCTTCGAGCCCGGCCTCGGCTGCGGGACCGCGATCCGACACGCGTGCAACGACAGCGCCTGCGACACGAGAAAGGCCCAGCGCCTCCGCCATATCGCGCGTGACCGTTTCGAGGCGCGCGCCGAGCCAGGGGCGCTCGATCGGACGGCCCTCCACCGCGCCTTCCACGTAGAGCTTCACGAGGTTCGAGGGAATCGCGAAGCCGATACCCTGAGATCCGCCGGACTGGGAGAAGATCATCGTATTGATGCCGACGAGCTTGCCGGACATATCGACCAGCGCGCCGCCAGAGTTTCCGGGATTGATAGCGGCATCCGTCTGAATGAAGATCTGCCCTTCGTGGCGGCCCACTTCCGTGCGCGCCAGCGCAGACACGATGCCGCTCGTCACGGTCTGCCCCACGCCGAACGGGTTGCCGATGGCCAGCACCATGTCACCGACCTCCAAGCTATCCGAATCCTCGAAGTCGAGTGTGGGGAACGTCTGGTCGCCGGCGTCGATCTTCAGCACGGTGATGTCGGTCTTGTCGTCCTGGCTGATCACGCGCGCATCGAACTCGCGCTTGTCGGCCAGCGCAACGCGGATCTCCGCTTCGCCGCGTCCGCGGATTACGTGCGTGTTTGTGACAACGATGCCGTCCGGGCTCACGATGACGCCGGAGCCAAGCGAGCTCTGGATGCGTTCCGACGGCTGGCTGAAAGCATCGCCGAAAAACTGGCGGAAGAAAGGATCGTTCGCGAATGGCGAAGAGAACGTCTGCACGCGCCGCTGGACATAGACGTTGACCACGGCGGGTGCCGCGCGGCGCACGATGGGCGAATACGAATACTGCACCACCTCGCGGGAGGGCGGCACTTGGCGCTCCACCTTCGGCTCCGTGGTTCCGCCGCCGAGAAGCTGATCGAGGAACTGCGCGCTCGCCTGTCTGTCGCCCATGACGACAGCGAGCATCCCGACCAGGGCTGCACCTCCGAGGACGGCAATCTTCTTCAAGTTAAATGGCATGAAGTCGGTTTCCTGCGCGTTCGGCTCAAAAGCGGTCGCGCAGGATATAGGGTAAGGAGGCGGCTGGCGGAAGCCGGTCAGCGCGCCGCGATGCGTTCCCGATGAGCGTGGGGCGACCAGGCACCGCTCATGCCAGAGGCCGGAGCATAGGCTGGGCCAGCGTTTTGGGCCGTGCGCATTCTGCCGGCGGGCCGGCGCGGTGCGCGGGCTTCATAGTTCGCCCACTCGTGGGCCGAAACGGCCTGCTCCACGGCAGCGACGTCCCGCCCATTTCCGGTGTTCCAGGCACGGCTCGCCAGAAATTGGCGCTCACGGCTGTCGTCGCCATCGAGCGGGGCCGGTCCTGCATACTGGACCCTCACCCGACCCGTGCCGCCCGACTTCAAGCCGAGCACGCGGGCTGTCTCACGAGAGAGATCGATCATTCGATCACCTACGTAGGGGCCGCGGTCGTTGACGCGGACGAGCACCGTCCGCCCGTTGGACGGGTTTGTCACATACGCGTAGCTCGGCATCGGCAGCGTCGGGTGGGCTGCGGTCAGCGCGTACATGTCGAAGATCTCGCCGTTCGCGGTTTTGCGGCCATGGAACTTCGGCCCATACCATGACGCAATGCCGACGCGGTCGTAATCGGGCTGTTCGCGCGGATGATACCAGCGCCCGCCGACCTGATAGGGCTGGCCCACCTTGTAGTGGCCACCGCCCTTGGGGATGCGCTCGCCCGGGCCCACGACGCGGCGGCTGGCGGAGACACCCCATTCCGATTCCGGAAACAGCGCTTTGCTTGCGGATTTGCTCGACGCGCCGGAGCCTGGAGCCAAACCGCTGGAGACAGAGCTTTGACTGCTGGCGCAACCGCCCATGGCGGTCGCGGCCACGGCCGCCGACGCGGCAAGTGCTGCGACGGTCCGTGCGCTGCGGGACAGCGCGGCCGACGCAATGGATCCTGTTGGGCCCGGCGCGGCTGCGCCTTGGCCATGTATACGCGACATAACGCCTACCCCGGCTCCTTTTGCGGAGCCTTTCCTGCCTAGATGCTCGCCGGGCGCCACTGTTCCGTGGTCTTCACCGAAAAGCCCTCGCAGGATGGCAGAGAGCGATTGCGATCCCGTTAAGCGGGGTTCTTCCCGAACGGTGCAGGCTGGCCTTGAGAGGGCGACGGGGACTGTGTAGGGTCCGGCGCTCCCGAGGCTGCGCCCTCCGGGACACGGATGGGTGGTCGAGTGGTTTAAGGCACCGGTCTTGAAAACCGGCGTGGGCGCAAGTCCACCGTGGGTTCGAATCCCACCCCATCCGCCAGCCCCATCAAGCTCATTGTCTGCCCATGTCGACGAGCGTCGATGTTTGACCCGATATTTCAGCATCTTAGCATGCTAATCGTCTGACGGGCGTCGGCGCGCGTTGACCCACATTGAGTCCACAAATGTGGGCTGAAACATGGGCAGGGACATGGGCTGGCAGCACGGCGGATCACAAGCAAGTCGGACGGCCCATAGGCTCACAGCGCTTCGGGTGCAGAACCTCCGGGAGCCCGGTTACCATTGTGATGAAGGTGGGCTGTACCTCCGCGTTACGGACAGGGGCAGTAAGAGCTGGCTGTTCCGTTTCACCTTTGCGAAGCGGGCGCGTGAGATGGGACTCGGGCCCTTTCCGGCCTTGTCGCTCGCGGCAGCTCGGCTGACCGCGCAGAAGTGCCGTGAAGGCCTCGTCGCGGGCGTAGATCCCATTGAAGCGCGTACCGCCCAGCATGCAGATGCCGCGTTGTGCTGCCGTTGCCATCGATGCCTTCACGCGCAGACATTCTGCCTCCGCACACGAGACAAGGGCGGCTCCCCATCGTCAACCGGAAGAATTGGCGAGCAACGATGGCGGCATTCTGCGAATGCGCCCACTCGCGTCGCAGAATGGCTGATCGCTACGCCGAAACGTATGCCGATCTGGCAAGCGATCACAGATGCATTTGCCAATGTTCCTTGCCTACAGATGGTTTCCATGCGCAGGAAAACCAATCACAATGCGTGGATGAGACGCAACGACATCGGCAGTTTAATGGGCGCGGCACCCCGTTCCTGGATCAACTCCATGATCGAGGATTGCGGCAGGCTGGCTCTGTCCGGATTTTTGTTGCTTTCCCTCCTGTCCATTGCCTCGCCTGTCGCCGCAATCGCTGGCGATTTGGATCGTATGCAGGTCATCGAGCAGATCGCCACGGCGAAACCTGGGCAAGCACCTGACCTTACCCGGAGAGACCTTTCCGGCCTGGATCTTTCGGGCATCGATTTCAAGGGAGCCGACTTGTTCGCTGCGAATTTGAGCGGCACTAAGCTCAGCCGCGCCAATCTCGCGCACGCAAATCTCACGCGTGCTGTGCTGACAGATGCGGACTTGTCTGGGGCCGACCTGCAGGATGCCGACATGTTCGCGGTTATGATGAGCAATGCGAACCTAAGCGGCGCCAATCTTTCGCGCGCGCGCATTATCGGCGGCCTCAATAATGCACGACTTGATGGTGCGAAGCTCATCGGAGCCGATCTCGGGTTCGATCCGACGAACGCAAACATGGCGCCTCCAAAGGTTGACCTCTCTGGCGCAGTCCTTGACGGGGCCGACCTCACTGACGCCAATCTCAGAAATGCATTGTTGGAATATGCCAAGCTGCGAGGCGCGCGTTTGGTCAACACTCGCTTGAACTGGGCGAAGCTTGCAGGCGCCGATCTGAGCGGTGCGGATGTTGCGGGAGCGGACATGTCCAATGCCGATCTCACCAACGCAGTTTTGACAGGGCTCAAGGGGGCGAACAGCGCGAGCGGGTTGGAGCCCGGCGCTGCGCGGTAAGCGCAGCAAATTTGCGCCAGCAGCTCGGCTCCATCATGCTGAGTTCACTATTGTGGTGGGTGTCGGACGAGCTTGTCCGGATCACGCCGGTGGAAAATCAGGCGACGTTGATTGCATCGTCGAGGGGTCCGCAGCCTCACTGTTCTGAAAATCCTGACGACGGAGAGTCACCCCATCCGGTTCTGCAATTCCGCTAGCAGTCGCTCATTCCAGGCGAACAGGCAGCGAAAGCGCACAAGCCCGTATTGAGTTGTCTCAAGATCGACAGTTTTTAGAACGTAAGCCAGTCGCCCCAGCGTGCAAGCCGTCACTTCTTGGTAGGGAATAACCAGATCCGTCCCGTCCTCTTGGAGAAGAGCGTTCGAGCGGGCGATCGAGAAACGCACATGCTCGTCGGAAAGAGTGACAGTCCCTTGGATCCAGTTTCCAAAGTGTTCGGTGAATCTCAGCAGAGCGCGAGTCCGGCGGCCTTCAATGAGAGCCCTGCATACGTAGCTGATCGGTTGCGGCATCTCCATATTCCACAACGTGCGGATAAACTTAGACGTGATTTCCTTGAGAACACGCAGTTGTTATCTGCAAAGAATGCCCGTCTCACGAACGTTTGTCGATAGCGGGCGATCGGCTTTGCCCGGACTCCTTTCTAGATAGACGAACAACCACGCCCTCGTGACGGCCATTGCGCGCCAAAGGGGAGAACCGATCCACTACTCAGCGATCGGTCCTCCGCTCCCTCCGCCCGGCTACTGCGTGAGCGAGGCGGCTTCGACATCAGATTTGACGATGTTGTATTCCAGAGCTGCCTTGAGACGTTCGGCGAGCTCTTTCTTAAACTCGTCGCCGATTTCGATGTTGATCTCGTCCCGCGACGTTACACCGTACAGCGGGTTCTCGGTCGCGAGCTTCTTCACAACCTGGGGATCGATACGCAGAGCTTCCGCAAACCACGTCGCGGACTGATCGGGATTGGTCGCGATGTAGTGCACCGTGTCCTTCAGCGCTTCGACATAACGCTTCACGGCGTCCGGGTTCTTTTCGAGATACTCGGTGCGCACGATCGAGGTGAAACGGAACGGCCACGTCTGAAGGCGCTTGGCCCCGAGGCTTTCTTCGAGCCTCAGAGTTTGAGGCTGACGAATGATCACACCGGCAACCAGCTCCTTTTCCAGGGCTGCGGGAAGTTCGTTCGGCTGCAGATTGACAAGCTCGACGTCCTTGGCTGGATCGAGACTGAGATCTTTCAATGCCAGAAGAAGATCGAGATGCGATTCCGAGTTGAAGGAGACACCGATCTTCTGGCCCTTGAGATCGGAAAGTGCCGTTGCCGCACTCGTCTTCGGCACGAGGAGCGAATGGCTGGACTGGCCGAGCGTTGCAATAAATTTAACGGTGCCAGGCGCTCGTGCGGACAAGGACAACGGCGGCAGGAAGCTTGTCACGACGGCGTCGAGCTGCCCTGAAACGAGACCCTCCATCATCGGAGGTCCGTACTGAAACGCGTGGAACTCGACCTTGAGATTATGCGTCTCGGCAATCCCGGTCTTCTGCAGCACGACCGGCACTTGACCGTTCATGCCCGAGGGATAGCCGAGGCGGAGGGTCGCGTCGTCGGCAACCGCGTGCGACGTCACCGTAAAGGCAAGCCCGATTGCCAGCAGTCGCAAGCCACGTTGAAGTCTTAGCATGGCAGTTCCTTTCATTTGGCGGGGTGGTTCCAAGGCACGATCACGCGGCGCTCTAGAATGCCGAGCAGGCCTATCATCAAGGCTCCAAGAAGCCCGATGACGGTCATGCCGACGAGGACGCGGGATGTTTCGAGGCTGAGGCGGCTGATCTGGATCATGTATCCAAGCCCGGACTGGGCGGCGATCAGCTCCGCGGTCACGACGGCCATCCAAGCCTGCCCTAGACCGATGCGAAGCCCCGTCGCGATCATCGGCAGCGCCGACGGCAGCATCACCGTCGCGAGCAACGCGGCGGGGCCCGCGCCAAGCGAGCGCGCCGCGTTGACGTGCTCCTCCTTGAGCGATGTGCCGCCAGCAAAGGAATTCAGAAAGATCGGGAAGAACGCAGCGATCGCCGTGATGAAGAAGCTTGGCGGATCGCCAAGTCCCATCCAGAGGATGGCGAGCGGAATCCAAGCGATCGGCGGAATGGGCCGGATCAGCGCGATAAGCGGCATGACAAGGCCGCGGAGCACGCGCGAATAGGCCAGCACAAGCGCAAGCGGAACGGAGATGACGGCAGCCGTCGAAAATCCGATGAACACGCGCTTGATGCTGGCCTGGATGTCCTTGAACAACGAGCCGTCGGCGATCAAATCCCCGTAGCTCTGAAACACCGCCCATGGCGAAGGCAAGAGCACCGGCTTGCCGAGACTGAGGGCTGCCGACGTCCACAGTCCGATAAAGATGCTGAGGCCCAACGCGCCGAGCGCAATTGGTGCCACCGCGGTCCGTAGCCGCCGGATGTGCGAGCGGCGCGCGATCATTTGAAGGACTTTCTTGCTTCGACACGGATAATGTCCGTGATCTCGCGCCGGAGTTCGATGAATTCCGGCGCGTCCATGATCTCCGGCGCGCGCGGTCGCGCGAACGGAACGTCGAACTCGCGGGCAATGCGGCCGGGAAGTGCCTGCATGACCACCACGCGGTCGGCGAGAAAGATCGCTTCTTCGATGTCGTGAGTCACGAAGACCACGGTGGGCTTGAGCTTGTCCCAGATGGAAAGCAGCTCCTCCTGCATCAGCGCGCGTGTTTGCGCGTCGAGCGCGCCGAACGGTTCATCCATGAGCAGAACCGGCGGGCGCGTGGCCAGGGCGCGTGCAATGCCGACGCGTTGCTGCATGCCACCCGACAGGCTGGACGGCCACGCGTTGGCGACGTCCGCCAAGCCCACGGTTTCGAGTAGCGAACGAGCGACGCCTTTGGGATCGGGCATTCCAAGCCGACGCGGGCCGAACGCAACGTTTTCGAGAACCGTTTTCCAGGGAAAAAGCGAGTGTTTTTGAAAGACGACGCCGCATTTGGCCGACGGGCCCCGCAGACGCTCTCCTTCGAGCCGAACCTCGCCCTTAGTCGGCGCAACAAATCCAGCGAAGACATTCAGGAGCGTCGACTTTCCGCAGCCGCTTGGACCGAGAAGGGCGACGAATTCACCAGCCGCGACATCGAGCGATATGTCCTCGACGGCGGGGAGCGGGCGGCCGCGAAACTGCACGGAGACGCGATCGAGCGCGAGGCGTGTGGTGAACGTCAACACCTCGCGCGGCGCCGCGCTAACGGATCTCGCGGCAACCTCAGAACCTGTATCGGAGGCCTTCACGTCCCGCGGCGCACCGATAGGCTTAGGTGGCATTCCGGCGCGGAAATCGGAAGCGGCAATCGATTGCATCTGCTGATCCGCCTCTCTCACGATCCGCGGTCCGGCGCCAGCCGGAACGCCGTGCTGAGTTCGATGACGCGCTCAGCCGGTGCGTACCAGCCTTGCGGCGCGTAGCTATCGTCGTGCAGGTAACAGCGCACGCGCACGAGGCCCGATCCGGCGGTGAAGGTGAAGTGGCGGCTCATCGGCGGACACGTGACGAACGAATGGTACTTCGAAAGCTGTGCGCAATTGACGAAGTTGGTTCCCCATTTCCGCTCAACGTGGCTGCGCCCGCTTACGACGTCGTCGGGATATGTATGCGTGTGCCCGCCGATCCAAAGATCCACCGCCCCAGGGTGCTCATCGAGGTAGCGCTCAAACTTCTGCGCCTTCCCCTCGTCGTCGACGAAGTAGAGATAAGAGGCACCTTCCGGGACCCCGTCGACGCCATGATATCGGCCATGGCGATAGCGTCCGTCAGGATAGCGCGACACTCCTTCGAAATCGCCGGACGCCACGGTCGTTTCGCGCAGCATGTGATGGTGGGCGCTGATGACAATCCCGTCACGCGCCGCTTCGACTTTTTCGACCCACCATTCCCAAGTCTCACGCGTGACGGCGCCCGCCGGAGATCCGCCGCCGAACTCCTGCCGTCCGACGGGATAAGGAAGATCGTTGCGGTCGCTCATCATAAGAAACGTGATGTTGCCCACGTTGAAGCTGTAGCGCTCCCACGTTCCCTCCACGGGATAGGGCCGGCGGCTTGGATCGACGCCGGACGTTTCGGGATGCTCGCCCACCGGATCAACCCATTTGCGGAACCACCAGTTGGCCGGCTTTCCCTGGCTCGATGGCGCGGCACCGGGCGAGGCATCGTGATTGCCTGCTACAGGGTAGATCTGCTCCCTATGATGGTGTTTCAGAACGCCAAGCTGGCGGACGACCTCCTTGCCCTGCTCGTCATCCGGCAAATCCCAGAGGCCCGCATTGTCGCCAAGATCAAGGGCGAGATCCCACCGGAAGGGAGGACCGCCGAGCTCTCCGCCCTCCTCTGACTGGCGCAGCGCATTGGCGAGGCTTTCTGGATATCCCGCAGGCGGGATGAACCCCATGCCGTTGCGAATGGCTGCGGATACCGCGCGATCCGTCGCGACATGCGCGTCCGAGAAAACCCACAGGTGCAAGGTCTCTGCTTCTTCGTCGCGCTCAACATCACGCGTCATTCTGGTGTTCCCCATCGAGATTTGCTTTGGGTCAGGCCGCCTCGATGCGCGCCAGAGCCAAGTGGACGTTTTTGCGCACATCCGCATCAGGGTCGGCGGCTGACCTTTCGAGATCAGCGCGCGTTTCCGGCCGCGCGAGCCGTCCCAGCGCCGCGGCCGCTTCCTTGCGCAAGTTCGGTTCAGGGTGTCTGAGGCTTTCTGCGATGCGTCCCGCAGCATCGCCGCACTCGAGCAGGCCAAGGCTGCGCACCGCCTTGAGCCGCACCTGCCAGTACGCATCGTCGAGCGCTTGAAGCAGCGGCCGCGTATCTACGCTTCCCTGGGCCGATCCAACCGCCTCCGCGGCACTCTCGCGCACGAGCCATTCGGGATCCTGCAAGCCGCCGACGATGGTTTCGACCGCACCGGCCGCGCTCGAGAAGACCAGCGCGCTGATCGCAGCTCGGCGCACGGCGAGCACTTCATCGCGCGCCGCGGCGCGTAGCGCGGGGACGGCCTCTTCCCGCTTCAGATAGCCGATGACAGCCACGGCCTGCACGCGCACTGATGCGTCGTCATCTTGCAGCGCTTCGAGGGCGGCAGGCCAAGAGCCCGGCGCGCGCAGCTCCTTGAGACCGCACAGCAACGATGCGCGCACGAAGGGCCTGGGATCGTCGAGCGCGCCGATGATGACCGGCGCGGCGCCGGTATCTTTGAGTTCGGCAAGGCTCTGGGCCGCAGCGGACGCGACGACGGGATCGTCGTCACGCAGCAGGTGCACCAGTCCATCCGCAGCCTCGACCCCATCGAAGGTTCCGAGCGCAAGCGCCACCTGCCGCCGCACATGCGGGTCTGTGTCCCCGACAAGCCCACAGAGCAGGAGCAACGCGCTCGGTTCGCCGCTGTCGACGGCAGAGAGCACGGCAATCCGCCGTCGTTGCGGATCGGGCGAAGATGCTTCGCGTTCGAGTGCTTCCAGGTCCGTGAAATCTTCGAAGACGCCCGAAGTCATGGTGCAGCCCTCTCGAGATCTCGGGCATGCTGCGCGGGGCGCATTCGCTGGTCGTAATAGAGATCCTTTTCCTCATCCGCGATCGGCACGACATAGGGTTGCACCGCCCTCTTCTCGACGGTCATGCGCCCCTCGCTCTTGCCGAGCAGCGTGTGACAAAACCAGTCTGCGTCGTTCCGCTCGGGATAGTCGGTCCGCAAGTGATAGAGGCCCCAGCGGCTCTCAGCGCGAAAAAGAGAGGCCGCTGCCGCCATGTCCGCACAATCCAGGATGGAGGCAGCTTCAAGCGCGCGCATCAGTTCATGCGCGTTCCGAGCGATCATGCCTTGTTCCAGATCCTCCCGAACTTCCGCGAAACGCTGTTGGGCTAGCTCGTACTTCCTCGGGACTTTCGGCGGCTGGAGGTAATCGTTCACGAGCCGCCGCGTCTTGTATTCGATCTGATTTGGCGGAACGCCTTTCTCGCGCTTCGTCGGCGCAAGCACTCGCGTTTTCTCGTGCTCGATCTCGTCGCGCTCGATAGGCGCAAGATCGACGGCCGCGGCGTAGTCCACGGCATCCTCACCCGCGATCGCGCCGTTGGTGAACGCACCGAGCATGTAGCTATGCGGTACGCTGGCCATGTCGCCGGCCGCGTAGAGACCGGGCACCGTCGTGCGGGCGAACTCATCGACGAAAACACCTGACGCGCTGTGGCCCGAACAGAAACCGATCTCCGAGATATGCATCTCGATCATTTGCGCGCGATAGTCGGTCCGGCGCTGTGCATGGAACTGCCCGCGCGAGGGCCGCTCGACTTTGTGCAGAATGTCCTCGATCTCCGAGATCGTGCTTTCGTGAAGGTGATTGAGCTTCAAAAACACGGGCCCTTTTCCCGATTGCAGCTCGTTGTAGAATTCCAGCATCATCTGTCCGGACCAGTAATCGCAGTTGATGAAGCGGTGGCCTTCGTTGTTCGCCGTGTACGCGCCGAACGGTCCGGCGACATAGGCGCAGGCGGGGCCGTTGTAGTCCTTGATCAGCGGATTTATTTGAAAGCACTCGAGGTTCGCGAGCTTGGCGCCGGCGTGATAGGCCATCGCGTAGCCATCGCCGGAATTGGTTGGGTTCTCGTAGGTGCCGAACAGATAACCGGAAGCGGGCAAGCCGAGCCGGCCCGCGGCACCCATGCACAGCACGACAGCTTTGGCGCGGATGACCAGGAACTGACCGTTGCGCGTATTGACCGCTATGGCACCCGCGATTCTCCCATCAGGCGCGGTCAGCAAGCGCGTCGCCATGAAGCGGTTTGAAATCAGCAGTTGCGCACGACGGAGTTGGCGATAGAGAGCTCTCTTGACCGTATCGCCATTCGGCATCGGCAGCACATACGTGCCGAGATGATGAACCTTCTTGACGGCAAAATCGCCGTTCTGTGTTTTCTGAAACTTGATGCCGAACCGATCCAGCTCCTCGATGATGCTGAAGCACCGCTCCGCATACTTGAGCACGGGCGCCTGATCGACAATGCCGTCGTTCGCGATGGTGATCTCTCGGACATACTGCTCAGGCGTCGCATGACCCGGCACGACGGCGTTGTTCAAGCCGTCCATGCCCATCGCAATTGCACCCGAACGCTTCACGTTAGCTTTTTCGAGCAGGATCACATTTGCGCTCGGATTGCGCAGCTTCGCCTTGAGCGCGGCCATCGGACCCGCCGTGCCGCCGCCGAGGACAAGCACGTCGCAGGACACTTCCGAAACGTCGTCGATGAGCTGGTCAATCGCCAAGGGGCGCCCTCTTTATCCGAGCCATGAGTTGACGAACAAAGCAGGCGCCGCAGCCGATGGGCAGCAACTAATTGCTTCAGAGCACAGCAGCGAAGTGCAACGTTCGCAAAATCGTCATGCTATTTCACGGAGCCAGTCGTGCATGCAGGTCGAACTTCTGGACGATGGCAGTGGTCTCGTTTGCGTCGCGCGGAACGGAATCCGGCACACGCTCAGCGCGGAGCGGCTCTGGATGGAATGTCCTTCGGCCAAACGTCGCGCTCGCAGGATGCAAGGGCTCGATCGTGAGGCGCCGCCGAGCTTGTCCATCCGCTCCGTAGAGGCCGTCGGCATCTATGGCGTCAACGTTGCCTTCTCGGACGGGCATGCCCTCGGCATCTACCCTTGGACATACCTTGCCGACCTCATCCGACGGCCGCAGCTCGACGACTTTCTCAGCAACTGAAGGTGCTTTACGTTCATGACCCTGGCCGCCACGTATTCGATCGTCCCGGTCGAGATCGACAACGACAAGTGCATTGCCGACAAAGGTTGCACCGTCTGCATCGACGTCTGCCCTCTCGACGTACTTCGGATCAGCGAGACGTCCGGGAAGGCCTATATGGCTTACGACGAATGCTGGTACTGCATGCCCTGCCAGACGGATTGCCCGACAGGCGCGGTCACCGTCACAATTCCCTATCTGCTCAAATAGGCATCATCCCGTGGCGCAGGCCTCAAGCAGCCCCCTGCGATTGAGGATGGCAATCGAGTTCGGGCGGATCGAAACGTGTCCGTCGCGCTCGAAGCGCGCCAGCGTTGCGGTCACCCATTGTCGAGTCGATCCGATAATGGCTGCCAACTGCTCATGGGTGACATGTCTCGGCACCTCACCATCTATTGTGGAGGAAGGTGGCCCGCTCCGATCGGCGAGAGCAAGAAGCAGCTCCGCAAGCCGGCCTCGCGCAGGCTTGGTCGCCAGAATTTGCGCAAGCGACGAGTAGCAGCGCCCTTTGACGATGAGCGCATCGATCAATCCCATCGCCAATACCGAATCGTGCTGCGCCAAGGTACGAAGCGTTTGCCCTGGAACCCACGAGACCGTGCTGTGTGTCACCGCTTCCGCAGACCACACATGGACGCCGCGCCCGAACAGCTCAGGCCCGCCGACGAAGTGTCCCTCCGTCCAGTAGGCAAGCGTGATCTCCTTGCCCGAGGGGCCCGCATAGAACGTGCGCACGGTGCCATGTTCGATCACGTAGATGCCGGAATGCGGCCGTCCCTGCTCGAATACTGGCATGCCGGGCCGAAGCCGCAGCGTCGTCGCATGTTTGCGCAGAACCTCGCGCACCGAATGCGGCAGCGTATCCATGAGCTGCAGGCTATCCGGCGGGGATTCGTGCTCATCGATCAGAAACAGGGCGTGCCCATTGGGGCTCGGGGTCGATGATGAGGTTGCCAGTGTACTGGCGGCTTGCATGAAGGTCTCCCGGATGACGGCACGATGCCAATCGTCGGGGCCAGCTCTCGGAACGTCCAAGAAGAATTTCTGCTTTGCTTTTGCCGCAGGATGAAAAGGCAGGTGGATCCTGAAGCTGAGCTGATAACGTGCTGCATCACGCGGAGGTGACCGTGCTGATCAAGCGTTCCAGGTCATCGATGCTTACGGGCTTCGTCAGATGATCGCTGAAGCCGGCTTCGGAGGCGCGTTCTTTGTCTTTACTCTGCCCCCATCCGGTTTGCGCAATGATCGGCAGCATTTTGAACTGAGGATCTCTCCTGAATAGGCGACAAACTTCGTAGCCGTCCATGTGCGGCAGCCCAATGTCGAGAAGGATGATATCCGGCTCGTAGCTTCTCGCTTCATCGAGAGCCAAACGTTCGTCGTTCAAAATCAGATAATCGTGTCCGATCTCTTCGAGCATCCATCCAACAGCCCGTGCGACATCCTTGTCATCGTCGACGACCAAGACCTTACGGCTGCGCGTACGCGACAAAATTTCTTCTCCAGCTCCATCTTTCGGCACCGCATGATGGAGCGTTTCCGCAAGAGGCAAGCGTATGCTGAATTTGCTGCCTTGACCCTCGCCGGCGCTGTAGGCGGATATGCTTCCCCCGTGAAGCCCCACGAGTTGCTCGACAAGCGCCAAGCCGATACCGAGGCCGCCCTTTGTGCGGCCGCGCGGATCGTCGAGCTGCATGAAAAGTTGAAAAACCTTCGACTGCATTTCGGCGGGAATGCCGATCCCGCTATCGCTCACCTCGATAATGAGATCGCCCGCTTCCTTTCTGACCGACAGAGAGATGCGTCCCTCGGGCGGCGTATATTTTGCGGCGTTGTTCAAAAGGTTCGCGACCACCTGCGAAAGGCGCGTCAGATCAGCATCAATCCATAGCTCCTCCTCCGGCAGAACGACCGAGAGCGAATGCTTGTCTGCCTCGATGTAGGGAAGCACAGCCTCAACCGCTGCCCGCACGGCCTCACCCACCTGGATTCGCTCTTTCCGCAGCTCAATTTTGCCCTGCCTGACACGCGACACATCCATGAGATCGTCAATGAGGCGAACCAGATGGTTAAGTTGCCGATCCATCGTGTTGCGAATTTCCGCCAAGCTTTCAGTATCCGGCTCGCGCTTCAGGACATCGAGGCCCGCCCGCAGTGGAGCGAGAGGGTTGCGGAGCTCATGGGCGAGTGTCGCAAGAAACTGATCTTTGCGCCGATCCGCCTCGCTGAGTGCTTCTGCGTTGACGATCAGCTCGTCACGTTGCGCGGCGATCTGCTGGCGCTGCCTGTAAAGCTCCAGAAAAACGTCGGCCTTGCTGCGCAGGATGCCGGGTTCGATGGGCTTCTGGATAAAATCGACGGCCCCTGCTTCGTAGCCTTGGAAGCGTCGCTGATAGTCTGCGCTTCCCGCTGTCACAAAGATGATGGGCACGCGCTTGGAGCGCTCATTTCCCCGCATCAGTTCCGCGAGTTCGAACCCGTTAAGCCCCGGCATCTGTACGTCCACCAGCGCGAGAGCCACATCGTTTTTCAATAACAACTCGAGCGCCTCGTCACCCGAGCGCGCCTTGAGAAGAACGAGGTTGTCCCGGCGCAGCAAGGCTTCGAGGGAGATGAGGTTCTCCTCGAGATCGTCCACGAGCAGGATGGATGCGAGCGTCATGCGAGGCTAAACCTTGCGCAAGTAGGCGGCGATTTCGGTAAGGGACATGACCGTCGCGCCAGGATTCAATGCAATGGCGGCTTGGGGCATGGCAGGCGAAAACGCGTCATCCGGACTCTGTACAATAACCATGCCTCCTGCATCGATGACGGCTTTTGCTCCGTTGGCTGCATCCTGATTGGCGCCTGTCAACACAATCGCGATCAAGCCGGGCCCATACGCGTCGGCGGCGCTTTCGAACAGGACATCGATCGAGGGCCGCGAAAACAGCACGGGTTCATCGCTCGATAGGGACAGGATCTCGTCCGCCTCCACCAATAGATGGTAGTTGGGGGGCGCGAAATAAACGGTACGGGGTGTAATGGGCTCTTTGTCTTCAGCTTCCTTCACAGTGAGGCTGCATTTCGCCCGAAAAAGCTCCGCAAGCATGCTCTGCTTGTCGGCCGGAACATGCACGACCACCATCACCGGCTTATCGAACGTGACCGGAAGCGCAGGAAGGATGCTGGATAACGCCTCCAACGCTCCCGCCGATGCACCGATGACGACTGCTTTTACTGCATCTTCGGTCATCCGAGGCGCCTTTGATAAATCCTCTCGTTGGGAACAAAGTCCTTGAATGCCGGCGCATGGACGGAGAACCGCAAGTTCTCCTTGGCGCCGAGCCCCAGGAACCCATGCCGCGTGAGCGACTCGCTGAACAAGCCGATCGCACGATCCTGCAACGGGCGATCGAAATAGATCAGCACGTTTCTACAGGATATGAAGTGCATTTCGGCGAAGGCCGCATCGGTGACAAGGCTGTGGTCAGAGAAGACGACGTTTTGGCGCAAACTCTTATCGAACGAGGCTTTCCCATACGCGGCCGTGTAATAGTCTGAAAGAGACGTCTTGCCTCCGGAATTTCGATGGTTCTCCGTAAACAGCTGGATGCGATCCAGGCCGAAGATCCCCGCCTCGGCAGCGGCAAGCGCCTCAGGGGAGATATCGGTCGCGTAGAACAACGTCCGCTGCTCGAGCCCCTCTTCGCGGAAAAGAATCACGAACGAATAGAGTTCCTCCCCTCCGCTGCACCCTGCAATCCAGATTTTGAGCGAGGGGTATGTCCGCAAGTGCGGGATCACTCTCTCGCGAATGGCTTTGAAGTAGGTGGGGTCGCGGAACATCTCGCTCACCTGCACCGTCAAATAGCCGAGCAAGTCGGAGAGCATCGAAGGATCGTGCAGAAGACGTTCCTGCATCGCCGAAAAAGTGGCGAAGCCCAACTTATCGCGCGCCTGCCTCAGCCTTCGTTTAACCGAGGCCATTGCGTACGCGCGAAAATCGTAGTGATACCGGGAGTACAAAGCTTCCAGCAGCAGCCGGATTTCGATGTCTTCGGTCTTGTCGGATGACGATGTGTCTTTCACCGGGGCATCCAGACGCGCACAAGGGACAAAAGCTTTTCAACGTCCAGCGGCTTAGCCATGTAGTCGTTGGCGCCGGCATCGATACACCGTTGCTGGTCGTCCGGCATGGCCTTCGCGGTCAAGGCAATGATTGGAAGCTTCTTCCATGCCGCGTTCTTGCGAATTTCCCGCGTCGCCGTGAGGCCGTCCATGATCGGCATCATGACATCCATCAGCACCAGATCGATGGGCGATCCGCCCGGACTGACTGACCTTTCAAGAGCCAGCAGAGCTTCTTTCCCGTTTCGGGCGATGTCGATCACGACGCCCCGAGGCTCTAGAACATTCGTCAGAGCGTAAACGTTGCGAACGTCGTCCTCCACGATAAGCACGCGGCGCCCTTCCAACAGCGCGTCGCGATTGCGGGCCTTGCGGATCATTTTCTGCTGCTCGGCGGGCAGGTCGGAAACAACCTGATGCAGGAACAATGCGACTTCGTCGAGCAGACGCTCGGGAGACTTGGCTCCCTTGATGATGATGGACTTCGAGTATTTGCGGAGACGCTGCTCCTCGTCCGGTGACAGCTCGCGGCCCGTATAAACGATCACCGGAGGAAATGCATAAGCCTCCTCCTTGCTGAGAGTCTCCAGAAGCGAGTAGCCCGACGCGTCCGGGAGCGTGAGGTCGAGAACCATGCAGTCGAACGTCTGGGCCTGAAGAAGCTCGAGACATTCCGACGCCGTCCCGGCCGTTACCGTTTCCACTTCTTGCGAGGAGAGGAGCTTTGCGACGGCTTCGCGTTGAACCCGATCGTCCTCCACGATCAGAACGCGATGCATGCGTTGGGCCAGTTTGACTTCCAGCTTTTTCAGCACCTCAATAAGCTGGTCGCGCCTGACGGGCTTCAGCATGTACCCCACAGCGCCCAACGAAAGTGCTGTTTCGGAGTGATCGTTTGCCGATACGATGTGGATTGGAATATGCCGCGTTTTGACGTCGCGCTTTAACCTGTCGAGCACCGAGAGACCGGACTCATCGGGCAAACCGACATCCAGCACGATTGCGTTCGGCAATTGCTCCTTGGCTAGCGCGAGAGCCTCTTCGGCTGTGTCTGCGACCAGCACCCGGAAGCCCAGCTCTCGCGAGAGGTCGCGCACGATGGCAGCGAAGCTCTGATCATCCTCAATGACGAGCAGGGACCGTTTGCTGTCCGAAGGGTACTCGCGATCATCCGTCAATTTTCCGAAACGCGCCGGCTGGGGCATGGATGCCTCAGGTTGAATCGGAGGAGCAGCCGGCGCGATTGTCTGGACCTGGCTCCGGCCGTCGCGCGGAGCCACCTTCGCCGGATCATAAGAGAGGGGGATGGTGAGGGTAAAGACACTGCCTTGCCCTTGCTTGCTTTCAAGATGAATTCTGCCTCCGAGGAGACGGACCAGCTCGCGTGAAATCGAGAGACCGAGCCCAGTGCCTCCATATTTGCGGCTGATCGTGCTGTCGGCCTGGTGAAAGGCTTCGAACACGCTGCGTTGCTGCTCGTCGGAGATTCCGATTCCGGTATCCGAAACAGCGAGCGCAATCTCGTCACGACCCGAGCGCCGCACCGCCAGAGTCACCGTGCCGTCCTGCGTGAACTTGAAAGAGTTGGACAGCAGGTTTTTCAGAACCTGCTCCAAGCGCTGACCGTCTGTTTCGATGGACGCCGGGGTATCCGGATGAACCTCGATCTTAAATTCGAGGTTCCTGTCCTCCGCGACGGGACGGAAAAGTTGGCTGAGGGCCTTTGTCAATCGCTCGACATTCACGTCCTCAGGAGTGATTTGAACGTGACCGGCTTCGATCTTGGACAGGTCGAGAATGTCGTTGATCAGGTTCAGAAGATCGTTGCCGGACGACTGGATCGTACGCGCATAGTTGACCTGCTCTTCGGTCAGGTTTTCGTCGCCGTTGTCGGCGAGCAGCTTTGCGAGGATCAGCGACGAATTGAGCGGCGTCCTGAGCTCGTGCGACATGTTCGCGAGGAAGTCCGACTTGTAGCGGCTCGCCTGCTCCAGCTCCCGAGCCTTCAATTGTACCGACGCGTTAGCTCTCTCGAGGTCGTCCCGCTGGCTTTCGAGCATCTGCGTCTGTTCTTCGAGTTGCGAGTTCGTCTGCTCGAGTTCGACTTGCTGCTGCTCCAGACGTGCCTGCGACTCTCTCAGTGCACGACCTTGTTCCTCCAGCTCCTCATTCGAAACACGCAGCTCTTCGCTCTGCGTTTGCAGCTCATCCGATTGCCGCTGCGTCTCATCAAGTAGCCTGCGTAGCTCGTCCCGATATTTTGCGGATCGCACTGCGACCGCGATGGACGAAGTGGCCTGATCGAGCAGCGCCCTGACTTTTTCGTCTGCAGGACGCAGGAAACCGAGTTCGATAACAGCGTTGACCATTCCATCGATGTCGCCCGGCGAGATGACGATGTGCCGCGGCTTGTCGTGCCCCAAAGCCGATCCGAACGCCAGATACCCGTCGGGGACATCTTCGACGACGATGGTGCGGTTTTCGATGGCCGCCTGGCCCAAGAGACTTTCGCCCGGTTTGAAGGTGCTCGGTACGGCCGCATTCTCGGGTATGCCATATGTCGATACCAGCTTATAGGATCGCTCTTCGCCGACGTAGATGGCACCCGCGACCGCGCCGACATAGCGGGCAAGAAACCCGAGAACGTTTCCTCCCAGTTCGTCGGTTTTCTGATCACCGATCATGGCTGTGGCGAGATCGGCGTAGCCCGTCTGCAGCCATGCTTCGCGCTGCCGCGCCATCGTGCCCTTGCGGACGATGAAGCCGATGATGGCCGTGAGGAGAAAGCCCACGAGCGCCGAGAGGAAGGCACTGCTCAATGCGGTTTGGTACGAGACGTCCATCTCCGCGAAACGGCGCAGTCTTAAGGCTCGCTCCTCGCCGATCATCGTGTCGATGTGCGCGCGTATCGCGTCCATCTCCGCCTTGCCCTGGTCCGACGCGACAGCGGCGAGCGCGGCGTCGAGCCCCTGCTGCCGCCTGACCTCGATCGTTTGTTTGAGTTCGTCGAGTTTGGTGTCGATATGCTGCTTGAGGATCGGCAGCTGCGACTTCTGCGCGGGGTTATCGGCGGTAAGGTCAGCGAGCTTCTCAAGCGTTCTTGGGATGGCGACCAACGCGCGTTCGTAGGGTTCCAGATAGCCACGGTCGCCGGTCAACAGAAAGCCTCGTTGGCCAGTCTCGGCATCCTTGACGTTGGAAAGTATCTCCTGAAGACCCGTGATCACATCGTGAGTGTGAACGATATTTTGGTTGCCGGTCCGCAACCCCTGAAGGTTGTTATAGGCAATGACCCCGCTGACGATGAAAAAGAGCACGGCCCCAGCCAAGCCGGAGGCGACGAGCGGATCGAGCCCGAGTTTGCGCGCGATCGTATCCGAGCGGGGCGTCTGCATTGTTCTCACCAGAGAGCGTCGATTTGGGAACGAAACAGGAAAGGACCCGCGTCGAAGACCATTTTTCCGTTCACGATCAACACCTCAGATCCACCGCAGCTTCTGGCTCGCAGAGCTTTCCACCCAGTTTCTCGACAGCTTCTCGGCCAGCAACGAGGACGCAAAAGCCTCGCGCTGTCGACAAATCGGCCCTGCACGGATTGCCGCCTAAGCGAACAGGAGAAAGCTGGTGGAACCCCAAACCTTGTCGCAACGCTCGTCGGTGAGAGTGGTTCCAAACAATTTTTGATAATTGCGACGTCTCATTCGCGTCATGACTGGCGGCATCGCGTGAGAGCGGATTTTTTGGCTTGCCAGCGAGGGCTGAACGGGTCGTGGCGCCGAAGCGAAACCGTGCCTCGCGGGTAACTGCTCATGACCGCGCGCGACCACGTCTGCGAAGATTTCAAAAGATAAGTTCGAGCGGCGGCGTACCAGCCGTGTGCCCATAGGCTGTCACAGGCTATCCTCGGCGCTGCGTTTATAGGCTGCGATCATTCGCTCTAGGTGCGGCGTGCCATCCACGTCAAGGCAAGCACCGTCATCGCAAGAAAGGCATTAACGACTGGAGCGATGGGATCAGTTGGGAGGAGGCCGTGTACGAAGATATGCGCGATGATGACGCTGGCGACACCTGCGGCTGTTACGCCGATGAGCAAGCTCCTCAATCGTTGTAGCGGAACGATCGTGGATATGAAGATCGTCAAGAGAGTGAACACGACGTACAGCAGCGGAAGAGACGATGAACCAAAGCCGGCACCGGTCGCGGAAAGGACAAGGGCAAGCGGCTGTCCCCACACCACCGCTGTCCAAACACGCGCCCAAACCTCAGAGCTGCGACCACGGTTTCTTTGGCGTATGAGCCATATGTTTATGCCGGTCGCACAGATGGCGCATAACGCCATGCCCAACACGCCATAGATCAATCTGATGGGGAAACCGCCGAATTTCCCGAAGTGTAACGGTGTCAGCGCTCCGATCATCTGTTTCGCCACGGGGCCGGCGGCATAACCTCCGGACGCGATGAAGCGCGCGTCTGCTGCGAAATAGTAATCCTCTCCCCTTGTCAGATCCGCCGGTGCGGTCGCGCTGATCCTGAGGAGTTGACCCATCGTTCCGGCTTGGTTGATGTCGACCATATTCACCTTCGCCGGCGCATGGTCCGTCTCAATTTTTCGGATCAGGGATGTAATATCAGGCAGCGCGGACGGGTCTCTCTCTTGTGCAAGGGGTTGTGGTCCAATCAGCTCGGTCATGGCACGGCGCACATCGCCATCATATCCGAGAGGCAACAAGAGCGGAGCCACGATCCAAACAAGGGCCAAAATCGTCCCGGTGAGCGCCACCGTGGCATGGAATGGAAGCGCCCAGACACTCATCCTATTGTGGAGGTCCGCTTCGGATAGCTGCTCCGATCCTCCACGGCGCAAGTAAAACGCGTCGCGAAAGATACGAGAATGAGCACAGACTCCCGTCACGATGAGAGCGAGCAGAATAGCACCACTCAAGCCGACAATTAGGCTACCCCAGGGATAAGGGATATGCAGGTCGTCATGAAGGTGCACGACGAAATCGGTCCATGGTGTCTGCACCGCCTCGATCACATGCCCATTTTCATCGGCATACCCACCGCCGTTCGATTGCGGCAACCTGACCTCGAACCGCGGAAAGTGTGGTTTGGGGCCGACGAGAAGGACACGTTGTTCTGCCACACCAGGCGTGCCGAGCGCGTGAGCGGCCGCGTGCGCGTATCCTTCCGGGGAAACCGACGTCACGTACGGAGCGGCTGGCTGCTCCCAGCGTCTGAACTCCGCGGCAAAGACCGACAGTGTTCCTGTCAGGCAGATCTGGTAGATCAGCGCGCCAAAGGCGAGCCCAAGCAGGGAGTGACCGGCCAGCGCAGCACGCACCAATGCGGGGTTCCAACGCATACGCCAGCAGGCCTCCGTGCGAGCAATAAGTCTATGCCAGTTTGGGAAGAAGCACGGCCATACAAACCGACAGGATGCCGGCGCCTGCTATAACGACAGAACGTACTCTGGTCGCCGAGATAGCCCAGGCGATGGCGCAAGCCCACAACAACGGCAAGAGATAGAGCGTCACCACCACGCGCGTTTGTGCCTCGAACGGCAACAGACCAACCAGCGCTCCGCCAATCGCAAGCGTTATCGGAACCGTCAGCATGACGGCTGCCAGGATTCTCGCAGCGTCAGAAAATGGGATGTTCCGGCTTTGGGCCGGCGCTTCACGAACGATCCGCCTTATGGGTGCCCGAACCGTCCGGCCAAGAGCCACGATGAGAAGTGCAACAGGAGCGAAAGCCGAGATCGCAATTGGGATGCCGAGCTCTGCACCGAAGTCCGAAACGGCAATACCCACTCCGAGGAGCAGGCTCGCAAACGATACCCCCACATACATCTGTCGCCGGCTGCCGAGCCATGCTTTTCGCATGGCCCAACAGCCGACGATGAAAGTTAGCGCAACGAGCCCGGTGGTGATGATCGCCATGCCGCCGATCTTTTGTGTCTCGACGCGGCTCTAGAACCGTCCCGTCAGCGTCATACCAACCGTGCGCTCGTCGCCGATGAAGCCATAGGCGGGAGCGAGCGGCGGACTGTCGCGTGTATCCACGGAGGTCAGATACTTCTCGTCGAAAAGGTTCTTTGCAAAGACCGTTAGCGTGTAGTGCTCCCACTCCCAGCCAGCGCGGGCCTCAACCACGGTGTAGCTATCGACATACCGCTCCGGGATATTGGCAATATCGCCGTAGCTATAATAGCCGTCGGTATGACGTACGTTGGCACCGAGGAACCAGCCCATCGGAGATCGGTACATCGCGCCGGCCGCCAATGTGTAAGCCGGGGCTTCAGGATATTTGTTTCCTGAGTGATCGATGTTGCGGACTTCGATATCGTCGTACTCGGTCTTCAAGAGGCCGACAGAAGCGAAGATCTGCAGCGGCGGGATCGGCCGCCAGCGTGCCTCAAGCTCCGCGCCGTAGGCATGAGAGCTGCCGGCATTGAAGATCTCAGCGACGCTGTAGGTGTCGTCAAGCACGACGACCTGCTGATCCTTGTACTCGTAGTAGAAGGCATTGGCGTTGAAATCGAGTGTCTTGTTCAGCCAATTGGATCGATAAGACAGCTCGTAGGCATCGATGTATTCCGGATCGACGGTCGACACGTTGTCTCCGATCGGCAACCGCGACACCTGCTGGAATCCGGCGCGATAGCCCTTATTGTATGTGAGGCCGACGGTCTGGTTATCGGTCAGGTCGTAGGTGACACCGATCTTCGGTAGAAACTCGTTGAAGGATGCCTCCGTGCCTTGCACGATGTTCGTGTAGGGAGAGCGTGGATCACCCAAGAGCGTGCGGATGTATCTCTCCGGGTCGAGCGTCGTGGTGTTCTCGCGCGTATCCACCTCGTCGCGAAGAATGCGGCCACCGCCGATGAAGACCCACCGATCCCAGCGATAGCGCAGGTCTGCATAGGCCGCCATGCTTACTGTTTCGGACACTGTCGTTCCGCTCAAATACGGAATAATCGTGTCTGGGAGGATTGGAGCAAACTGCCCCAATCCCGGCACACCTGCGAGGAACGGAACGTGCAGCGTCGTGTTCGTGAACACGTCGCGCTCGAAATAGCCGTAAAACAGCCCCAGAACACCGGATAGCCCGTTGCCTCGGTTGTCGATTTCCAAGCGCACATCCTGAGTGAAGTCTTTGCCGGAGGTGGTGTCGCCATTGCGGATCAACTGTGCGCCGGACGCCGTCTTGATGAGGCTCTCCGTGTCGGCGTAAGCCGTTACGCTGCGCACCGTAAGTCCCGGCATAAACTCGTATGAGAGATCGGACGCGTAGTTGTTGACGGAGCCTTCGCGGAAGTCGGTGAAGGCGGCTGAATTGTTGAGCTCGCGCTTGAGAAAATTGGGCCCCGAGACGAATGCGCTTCCTGGCGTGTCTTCGGTATGCGCCACGGTGAACAGCGCGCTAAATCCCGGCAAGCTGTCAGGCTCGATCAGAAGCTTAGCGCGCAATGTTTCATAGCCGTCCACGCCCATCGCGGCATTCTGGGGATCGGCGTAGCGGATATCCCTTTCGCGTTCGGTCTTGTAGCCCGAGATACGAAATGCCGATTGTCCGGCCACGATGGGTGAGTTCAGAACGAAGCCGCCTGCCTTGAGGTCGTTGGTGCCGACGGTGCCCTCGACGATCGCTCCGAGCTTATAGGTCGGATCGTTCGTCTTGACGTTGACGTGGCCACCGATCGAGTTGCGGCCCTGGAGGGTCGATTGTGGACCGCGCATCACTTCCACCTGCTCCACATCCCACAGTGCTCGCGCGCCCCGTCGCACAGCGTCCGGATTCTGCGTCACGCCGTCGATGGCTACGCCCACCAGCGGGACGGCTGAGATATGCTGAAGTCCTGTTTGGCCTTCGGAGTTCAGGCCACGGACGACGAAGCCTGCGTTGGGATCCTTCGAGGTTATGACGTTTGCGGTCTGCTCGATCGCCTCGTCCAGGTCGCGGATTTGACGCTCGTTGATGTCCCGCCCGGTCACGACGCCAATGCTGGTCGTTGTGTCACGGATCGTACGGACGATTTTCTCGCCTTCGACGACCTGCTGATCGAGCGCCGCATCCGAGGAGGCATCAGCGGCCACGCCGGAGCGCTGTTTACCCTTGCGTAGCGAAATCTTTTTTACGTTACGCCGAGCGGGCGCTTCGACGATGACCCCCGGAAGCTCGATAATCTCGTCATCGGATGAGGAGGCCGCATCTTGGGCATGTCCGCGATTTGGCCCCCCCACGATAGCGGACACGACAAGCGCCGATAAGCTCAACCTAGCAACAGACATACCCCTAGCGCCCCTTGTGTCACCTGAACCGCGGGCACTAAAACCGAGGCAAAATAAAATGTCTACTGTCAAAGTATAGAAATATGTTGCGCGCGCGTCACAAGCAGAAATGTTCGCATCGAACACGTTCGTCGACGGACGGTTGCTCTGGACTGGGTTGCGACAGCAGACGCGACGGGGAGGACGATCTGCGCTTCAGGACAACGGATGTATCTCAGACCATCGACGAAATAAGAGAGCGCATTCTCGCCAACCATCACGCGGCCTGAGCCAATGGCTCCAACGGAGCCTCTTTAGAGGTGGGTTCTATACGATTGTCGGCACCCCGTCGTTTCGGCCGGCCGCAAGACCCTGTGTCGACCTGACTTCGGCCGAGCGGTCCCCGGTAAAGCGACAACAGAAAATCGCGCACCTCAGACGCCAATAGCTGCGCTTGGTTGGACAACGTGCCGGACGCATCCTTGGTCGTTGCCGCGAGAACACCGGTCTTTTCGGCGTTTGCTGTGACGCCATGTATGTTTTCGGCAACCTCCCGAAAGCCCGCAAACGCCTGCTCGACATTGCAGGCAATTTCATTTGTCGCCTGTGTCTGGGCCTCAACCGTCACCGCCACCTGCGCCGTCGTCTCGTCAACCTCGCCTATAATGCGGCCCACATCGGAAATTGCCTCGACGGCATCGCGCGTCGCGTTCTGTACTTCCGAAATATGCGCACCGATTTCCGCCGTTGCCTTTGTCGTCTGGTTCGCCAAGGTTTTCACCTCGGCTGCGACAACGGCGAACCCCTTGCCAGCTTCTCCGGCGCGCGCAGCTTCGATTGTCGCGTTCAACGCAAGCAGGTTTGTTTGGCCAGCGATACCGCTGATCAGCTCGGCCACCTGCCCGATCCGCTCGCCCGCGGCGTTCAACATAATAATTGTGCGTTCCGCCGCCGCGGCACGCTCAACTGCCTCGTTGGTCATTTTTGCCGAACGCTCAGCCTGAATACTGATTTCCTTTGCCGAACTCGTCAGCTCGGTGCATGCGGCCGCGATCGTCTGCATGTTGGCTGTCGCCTGCTCCGTCGCGGCCGCGACCGACATCGCGCGTTCCGCAGTAGCATTGGCTCCGGTGCTCAGGCTGGTGGCAGTCGCGCCCAGGCTCTCCGACGCGCTGGACACGCGCTCAACGATGGCACCGACGTTGTTTTCGAACTTGCCTGTTTCGCTGGCCAAAGTTTCCATGCGCGTCTCGATCGCTGCCATCGCTTGATTGATGGTCTTCGCGCCGGCCAAAAGCGCACCTTGCAGCCCTTCCTCACGGATCTGCCGGAAGTATATGTTGGCGCACACCGCCTGCATCGCAGCAGCCGATTCCCGGACGTAAGCATCGCAGCGGTCGATCATGTCATTGGTCGCGTGTGTCAATCGACCAAGGTCGCCACCCTCTCGGATACCAACCAACCGCGCCTCGAAATTTCCGCGTGAGATGGATCGCGAAACCTTGAGCATTTCATCCACAAATCGGCTGACACGCCAGAGAAGGAGTGCGCCAATCAGGCTCGCCACGAGCGCGACCCCTCCGGCGACCGTTCCGACCACCGACAGATCTAACGCGGACGCTACAGCCGACACAGAAATGGCAACAGCCGCGGCGAATACCGAAGCGAACGCCTTGGATAGCGAGGATAAATTAAAGAGCGAGGACAAATTCCTCATAGGAGCTCCCTCTTGATTTCACAACATCCTGAAGATGCTGAAAGCTGGCCGAAAGCCCGTCTTTCCCGCTTTTATATTGCCCTTCAATTCGCAGGAGATCTGCGTAAAGAGGCTCCACCGCCTTAATTGCGGATCGTTTCGGTACCCGTCTGTTGGAATGGAACCCAACCACCCCGCCGCTTGGATCGAACGACGGCGTGACGTGCGCGAACACCCAGTAGTGGTCCCCGCGCTTGGTCATGTTCTTGACGTACGCAAATACCTCCTGGCCATCGAACACGACATCCCACAGGAACTTAAAAACTGCGCGCGGCGTATCTGGATGTCGGATGATCCGATGAGGCTGGCCGATGACCTCAGCCTCGCTATAGCCCGCGATTTTCAGGAATACCTGGTTGGCATAAGTAATCCGACCCTTGAGATCCGTTTTCGAGACGATAATGTCAGCAGGATCGAAATGTCTTTCGACACCTGTTGGGGCTATTGCACCAGCCATCGAGGCCTCCTCCAAAGACCCCACATTGCCCTCAAGGTGCTAAATAAAACGCAAACAAATTAACCCAACAAAGAATGCCCATTCAACGTATTAATATAATTGCCGATATGGAAATACTTTAACTTTTGAAGTCGTCATTTAAAAATTTCGACCGTATGGGATCGTGCTCCAAAGGCTTCGCGGGCGCGCCTGATACGATCTTGGCCTGCGCCCGCGAACCGATCCAGGCCCTCTGAGCGATCCCTCTATTTCGCCAAGTTCAACCGGTCTAGCGCGAAGAGGGAGAGATCAAACCTGCTCGCTCCTTCGGTCGCCAGGTCCGCAAGGATCTCACCGATTGCGCTTGCGAACTTAAAGCCATGGCCCGAACACGGAGACGCGACGATCACCTCAGGAAGCTCCGGCAACCGGTCGATAATGAAATGCTCGTCGGGCGTGTTCGTGAACATGCATGTTCTAAGCGCAAGAATGTCGCCATCGGCTTCCGGGAAAAACGCAGCCAGCCCCCGTCTGAGAGCATCTTCGTCGGCGGATGTCGGCTCGCGAGAGAGCCCGTCTGCAGCCCCCTGCTCCTTGAAGTGATGGTATAGTCCGATCTTGAACCCCGGCACATTCCATTCGGGAAACTGATAGAAGTGACCAAAGTCGCTTTTTAAATTGGAGACGGGAAAGGACTCCGGTTGGAACAAATTCGGGTTCTTCGGTCGAAACCAGCCGAGCACTTGCCGCTCCGGCACTGCGAGCGATTTCAGCATCGGCACTAATTCGCCGACCCACGCTCCCGCGGCGACGACGAGTTGGCCGGTCTCATACGTCGCGCGATCGGTCCGGACGCGAACTCCACCCCCCGCTATCGGCTCGAAGTCCACGAAGGATTCTCGCGCACGCAGGGATGCGCCAGCGTTTAATGCGAGTTTGGCGGCGGCGACGATCGCACGCTCCGATGCAACGAAGCCGCCCTCCTCTTGGTAGAGAGCCCTATAGTTGGCCGGGAGTGCGTATCCAGGATAGCGCGATGCCACCTCTGACGCCGTCAACAGCTCATGGGGAAGCCCATGCAGGCGGCAACTTTCAAGCGACTTTTGAACGATCTCGCTGCCTTCCGGGCCAATGTCCATGGAGCCGGTGATGTGAAGGAGTTGCTCGCCTGCCAATGTTTCCGTCTCGCGCCACAGCTCATACGCACGCCGAAGGATGGGCACATAGCTCGGATGCTCGAAGTATGCGAGCCGGATGATCCGGTTTACGCCATGCGAGGAGCCCATGGCGTTTGGAATGTCGTATCGTTCTATGCCGAGGACGCGCTTGCCCCGTCGCGCCAATTGCCAGCATGTTGCAGATCCCATGCCGCCAACGCCGACAACGATCACGTCATACGTCATTCAGCTTCACCGTGAGGATCGAAGAAGCGCCGGTCGCGGCATGCGGGACATGGCATTGGTCCACATTTGTATACAGGCGGCCTCAAATGGAGAGAAGGCCTACAATCGCACGGTGTTCGCCAGTGAATATCTCCTCAACACGCGGACAGCCATAAGACGCCCGCAAACGAGAGAGCGACGGCCGCGAACGCGGCGAGTGCGCCGTAGATCGATACCCTCGCGAGAAACCCTGAGGTCGCATCGTGCGGCATGCGACGTCTTAAGCTGCTGAGATGGCGGTAGAGAACGAAGCTTAAGGCGAGGCCAAGAGCGTAAATCGAGATCTGCAGGAGACGCTGCAGGCTGATCGAATCCAAAAGTTCGACCTCATGCCATTCGAGGCGGCATCCGACAGCCTGCATGCCGTAGATCACAACAAACACCGCGGCCCAGGCAGCGAATCCTGCGGCAACGGGCAACAATCCGTCGGCGCTTTTGGAGCGGACATTCATCACGCGGGTTCCGATCCGGCAAGCCCGATCAGCACCGCAATGAAGCCAAGTCCGACGAGCGTCGCGATCGCGCAGTAGTCATGCCACTGGCGACCGATCCGCAGATCGAGCGTTCGGATGGCCGAGATCTTGCCGCTGTGAACGCGTGCTGCGCCGAAGAGCGCAAATACTGCGCCGAGCGCGTGATGGCTCGCGAGATAGATCAGGATCACGAAGACCACAGCCGCCAGAGCGTGCGCTTTCATGGCCGGCACGCCTGAGATAGCGATCCCGACCAGGAGGATCGCTGCCACGGCGTGGCTTGCCGCGCACGCCCCGAGAGGCAGGTAGGGGTGCCGTCCGGCCATATGCACAGCGCGTGCTCCGGAGGCCGCAGCCACCAGCGCCGCAACCGCAACGGCGGCCGGCCAAAGGACGCCGAGATTGGGCAGATCCGGCGGTGGCCAGTTCGGCGCCGAGACCCAGAGAAACAAGCTGCCAAAAAGCAACGAGATGTAGAGCGTGGCGTTTGCAGCAAGCGTGAACGCCATTGCCCACCAGGACGGTGCATCTTCGCATTCGGAATGATATTTCGCCGTCTCGCCGCGTCCGATGCGTACCGGCCCCGTATCGGCAGAAAGGCCCGTATCTCGTGTCCAAAAGAGAAAACAAGCGACGACGACGGGGAGCGTCGCGAGCGCCCACCAGTAGAACTTGAAAAGCACCAGAACGAAGAACGCGCCGGTTGCCATCGCGGTGATGAGCGGACGATAGGTCTGCCGCGGCAAAACGATCACCTGCTCTACATCTCCGCGGATCATCTCAACGCCGAGCGTCTCCATCTGGCCGTGACGTGTAAAAGCGAGATAGCCACGCCCCCCCGCCAACTCGGCCGCGAGCGGGCCAGGCTCCAACGTATCGGCGCGACGGTCGACCCTTGGCAACGACGCGAAGTTGTAAGACGGAGGCGGAATGGGCATGGCCCATTCGAGCGTCGCGGCACTCCATGGATTGCGTCGGCTGCGAGGGGTGAAACGCATGAGCAACAAGAGGTCGATGACGACGATGGCGAAGCCAATGGTCATAACGAAGCTTCCGAGGGACGAAATGAGGTTTAAGGTCTCCCAGCCGAGTTCGGGGATATATGTGTGAATGCGGCGTGGCATGCCGCGAAGACCTGTCAGGTGCATGACGAGGAACGTGACGTTAAAGCCCGCAAAGATCGTCCAGAAGCCGATTGCGGACATGTAACGCGAGGGGAGCCGGCCCGTCACGTGCGGCAGCCAGTGGTACGCGGCGCCGATCATCGGCAGGACGAAGCCGCCCATCAGTACATAATGCAAATGCGCGACGACGAAGTGCGTGTCGTGCGCCTGAAGATTGAACGGCACGATCGCGAGCATAACGCCCGTGAGACCGCCGATGACGAAGACGAAGAGCATGCCAAAGACGTAGAGCATCGGCAGCGAGAACCGCGGCGTGCCGTGCGCAAGCGTCGCCAACCATGAAAAAATTTGGACGGCGGTTGGAATTGTTACCAGCACGCTCGCAGCGGCGAAGAAGCTCAGGCCGAGATGCGGGATGCCTGTCGCATACATGTGATGCACCCACAGCCCGAACGACAGAAACGCCATGGCAATTACAGCAACGACGATGGCGGTGTAGCCAACGAGAGGGCGCCCAGCGAAGACGGGAAGAAACGTCGAGACGAGCCCGGCCGCGGGCAGGAAAATGATATAGACCTCAGGGTGACCGAACAGCCAGAACAGATGTTGCCACAGCAGCGGATCTCCGCCCCGCGCCGGATCGAAGAACGGAAGATCGAAAGCGCGCTCGACTTCCAGCAGGATCGAGCCGAGGATCAGCGGCGGAAAGCCGATCAGCATCATCACTGCGACGACAAGCATGTACCAAGCGAAAATCGGCATCCTGTCGAGCGACATGCCGGGGGCGCGCACCTTCAACACACTGGCGGCGATCTCGACGGCCGTGCAAATCGCCGAGATCTCGACAAAAGTGATGCCCAGTAGCCAGAGATCCGCATTGATGCCCGGCGTATAGGTCCGCGAGGAGAGCGGCGTATACATGAACCAGCCGGAATCCGGCGCCACCCCCGCAAGAAGTCCGACAATCAGCATCGTTCCGCCGAAAAGGTAGCACCAGTAGCTATACGCAGTGAGGCGTGGAAACGCGAAGTCTCGCGCGCCGACCAGCTTCGGCAAAAGGTAGATCGCGAACCCCTCGAACAGCGGGATTGCAAAGAGAAACATCATGATCGTGCCGTGCATGGTGAAGATCTGCGCGTACAAACCCTCGTCCATGAACACGCTTCCAGACGTTGCAAGCTGCGTGCGGATCAGCATGCCGAGACCGCCGCCGATCGCGAAAAACACGAACGCCGTTATGATAAAGCGCTTGCCCAGCACGCTGTGATTGACCGCAGCGAGACGCTCGATTCCGGTGCCCGATCCCCATATCGCCGTGAGATCCTTGTGCAGCTTGATCGGCGAGGTGGTGAGGTGCGCGTCCGTCATGGTTGACTCGCCAGGTTTCCGGCGTGGACCGAAGCGGCGCGAGCGGCCTCTATGGCGCGCTTGTATTCGTCCGGCTCGTGCGCACGTACGGAGAAACTCATTCGCATATGACCTACCCCACAGTATTCGGCACATAACCCGCTGTAGGTGCCGGGTGCATCCGCGAGCAACCGCACGCGTGCGCGGTGGCCTGGTATCGCGTCGATCTTTCCGCCCAATCGAGGGACCCAAAAGCTGTGAATGACGTCTTCGCTCGTGGCCGTCACTTCGACGACGGCGCCAGCGGGGATGTCGAGACTTGCGATCGTCGAGGGCTGATCGGGCTCGTCGAGATAAAAGAACTCCCATTGCCACATGCTTGCGCGCGCCTCGATGCGAACCGTATCGCCTTTCGGGCCGCCAAGCAGAAGCAGCCGCTCGCCTTGCTCGAATGAATACGCAAGCAGCGGAACGAGAACGGGGAGCGGAAGTACCAGCCCGCCACCGACGATCCACGCGCGCGGGCTCAGGGATCGTCCGAAACCGGGCCGAAACATCGTGAAAAGAAAAAGTCCCATCACCAGAGCAAAAAGAAGTGCCGCTCCTGACGCCATGACCCACCAGAGCATCGCAACGGAACCGGCGACCGGCCCTGCAGGCGACAGCGTCGAAAGCTCCCCTGAGCAGCTCGCCAGACCGACTGCGACGACAATCAGTGGGAACATTGCCCGCCTTCGCGACCTTAAAGCGAAAAGGACGTGCGCAGAGCCATGACGAAAACAGCTGACGAACCGGCTTCGAACACCGAAGAAGAGGTGGTGACGGACGACGCCCAGCTGGACATCAGTTCTGCCGTCGCGGTCGCCGGTCATCCCATTCACGCCATGAGCGTTCATTTTCCCATTGCGCTGGTGATCGCCACGTTCGGTGTGGACCTCTTCTATTGGTGGACGGCCGATCCGTTCTGGGTGCGGGTTGGCCTTTGGTCGGCGGGATTCGCGTTTGCCACCGGCGTTTTCGCCGGTGTGGTCGGAACGCTGGAGCTTTTGTTCGTCCCTGGCATTCGAAAACGCGCTGCGAGCTGGGCGCACGGCGTCGCTGCGATGGTGCTGCTCGCCGTCGCGGGCGCAAACTGGCTTCTTCGCATCAACCATCCCGAAGCCATCCTTCCGCACGGGCTTCTGCTTTCCGCGCTGGCAACCATGGCTACGGCTCTCGCGGGATGGCACGGCGGAAAGCTTATTTTCCATCACGGGATCGGCCTCATGGTCAGCGCCAAGGAGTGACGCTTTCGACGATCGTCTTGAGAGCGCCGGGCTCACGAAGCGTGGGGGGGATGGACACGCCATCGAACGAGGGCTTCGAAAGGGTCACCGCGATGGTCGCGAGCGTCACGGCGCTGGCCAGTCCCGTTGCGCCCGCGTATCGCCAAGCGGGATAAACTGCGCTTTTCTCGGACATCCGTGCTGCGGTTTGACCGGCAAGGGAATGCGCGACGACGAGCACCACGATGAACGCGAGCTTCACCCCGAACCACGGATCGACCACGACGCCCTGGAAGATCAGCACGATGCCGCTTGTCACAGCGATGAAGGCGGCTGGAGACACAATCGCAACGTAAGAAAACTTCGCCGCGTCATGAATCCGCTGTGCGGCCTGTGCGGCCGCAGTCGCGTCGCTTCCGTATGACTGCGCTCTCGCCTGCAATTGGCCCAGGCGACGGTAACACGCGGGGAGCGCGATAAGGCCTCCGACCCATATCGCAACGGCTGCGATGTGGATCAACTTGACGAAAGCGATCATCGATAGCGCGCTGGCTCAACATGACGTGCAACAACACCTAGCAACACGGTTGTTCCGAGGAAGTTCCTCGATCGTTATGCTGATTGTCTTCGATGGTGCATGCAGGGCCGAAAATCGTCTTGAAGTGGGATGCCGTAGTAACCCCTTCGTAGACACGGGATTTTCCCCTGACCTTGGCAGGCGGTCACAAAAGGCGTAAGGTCATCATATTGTCGGCATAAGAGCCTTCGGAAGCCGACAGCAGAGAGACAGCGTGTGCTCCCCCGTTTGCATAAGGAGCAGCCATGCGTACGTATCGTGTCTTCGATCTCTGCCCCAGCGGATCTGTCACTTCACCTGGCCGAGACTTCCAAGCGGAAAGCGATGCGGCTTCCGTCGCGCACATCACGCTTTCGATGGGCGATTTCGACCAATCGATTTGGCAAGGCAGTCGCCTCGTGGCGGAGCTCGATCATAAGACGAAAATGCCAAAGTAAACGGCCGACCGTCCCGAGCACATCGACAGCTTATTACGTCCCGACGATATAGCGCCTAGGGACGTGTGAGGCGTTCTGGTCGACGCACGAGTTGCGCAACGTTCGTGCAGCCGAGCGTTTGCTCGAACGCCCGGATAAGTTCGTCGACCGTATCCGCGGTGACGTTCAGTCCGCCGGTTTCGGACGCAAGGCACTCTGCACCCGATTCCGCCCGGCCATCTCGCATCTGAAGCTTATAGCCGATCACGTGGACCGTTACGGCCGGCCGCGTGTTCTGAATCTGGCGGGCCAACGCGCAGGGATCGCCGTGGCAGGTCTCCTGACCGTCGGTCAAGAGCACGACGGTAGCGCCGGCTTCCGGCAACGCATCGAGCGCCGTGCGAACGCCCAGCGTCAGCGGGGTGCGGCCTGCCGGCTTCAAAGCCTCAACCTCCGCAAGGATGGGTTCGACAAAATTCGGCTGAGGCCGGATACGCAAAGTGGCATTCGCGCATGCGTCCCGGCTGGCGCCGGGCCCGTAGGTCACCAATCCCAGCCGGCGCTGCGGGGAAACCGTCGGAAGAAAAGTACCCAGAGACACCTTCGCCCTGTCGAAACGCGACGGCGCTCCGCCCGGAAAGTCTGCGGCCGCCATCGAGCCCGATGCATCGAACACAATCATTGCATCCGACATGCACATCGGCCCCGCGGCCAGGACCGCCCCTGTCCCGCCAGCCAAAAGAAGCAGCGCACTTGCCAAAAGTGCCCGGACCGACGCGCTAAGTTCGCCGTCCCTCGATGTTGCGCTGCGATCGACGCTCATTCCAACCTTCCAAGTTCCGGCCCGCGCCGGATCGCAACCGCCGATCCTTCAGCATTCCGACGGTTGCACGATGGAACGCCCGGAATGAAAATCGCCTATCGTTACTCAGATAAGGCGATTTGCGCTGCACGACTGCCATGCGTTCTGTATTCACGCTCGGGAAAGGTAGAGATCGATCCATGCCGCTGCAAGCGATCGCCGTCATTCTCTCGCTGGTGCTGCATGGACTGGTCGGCAACGCGCTGTGGCAGCGGTTTCAGCACGACCGGTCGCAGGTTTTCGATCTCGGAGAGGGGCAGGACATCATCCTCGAACCGCAGGGCCTCGATCTGAGCGAGGTGACCAACATCGGCGATGACCTACAGAGCATCGAAACGCAGGCGGCAATCCCTATCGAGCAGCACGTTCCACCGCCGCCCGCGATTGCTGCGCTCCGTCAGCCGGAACACATGGTGGACGACATCAGCAAGGGGGCGATCCGAGACGTCTTCCCAATCGATCCGCAGGAGCCGCCTCCGCAGGATTCGGCTCGCACAGCGCCCGAGCAGGTTCGCGACGTGATCGGCTCAGAGCAAAGCACGGTCGAACAAGAGCTCGTCGATGCGCGCGAGGCGCTGCCCGACCTCATCGACGATCACGATCTCATTGCCGCAAACCAATCCCTGCTCGACACCATCAATGAGCCAAACACGGCAGTGAGGTCCGACGCGCCGCCACCGAACGCCCTCACGCCAGCGCAGGCTGCTCCTGCCGAGGAACCGACTCCGCCCGAAGAGATCGCACAAGCGGCCCTCATCGAGCATGCGCAGCCCACCCAGCCTCCACCTCCGGATCGGATCGAGGAACCCGCCCCTGAGCGCTCAGACGAGCCCCCTTCACCGGCATTGCCGATGGACGAGCATCAGCCCGATGTCGTCGAGGTCGTGGCGCAGCCCGATCAGGTGGTCATCGTCACCGAGCACAGCTCCGGCGAGGAGAAGAAGGGTGGAGACGCAACGATCGTCGGACGCTATCTCGGCAAGATCAACGAGCAGGTTCAGCGATCCAAAGTTAATCCGCGCTCACGCAGGACCGGAACGGTGGTCGTGAAATTCAAGATCGGAACCGATGGCGCGCTTCTGTCGAAAGATGTGATTTCGTCGTCGGGCGTTGATGTGCTCGATCGCGCGGCCATTGCCGCACTGGAGCGCGCGTCACCATTTCCGCCGATTCCGCCCGACGTGAGCGGAGACCCGATGACGTTTACGCAGTCCTTCAGGTTTGTCGTTCGCTAAGTGTGAGTGCGATCGTTTCCGGTTGAGCGCCATTGCGCGCGATGCAGTTCTATTTCTTCGCCTTCAGCTCATCGACCATTTTATCAAGCTCCGCAGCCTCGCTTCTTCCGAAGGCCCTGCACCGCGTCGTGCAATCGGATACCGTTTTCCCGGTGATGAAGGGTTTTATCGCCTCCATATCGAACGGGCACTCCCGGCGCACGATCGGAACGCCGTTGAAGCGCTTCTGGAAGTAGAACACGTTCTCATAATAGGTGGCGCGCAAACCGATGTCCTCGCGGCCCTGATACGCGATGAACCATTCATTCTGCCGCTCGCCGATGACCTGCCCCACGCACGTCTCGTTCTTTCCCGTATCATCGACGGTGCAAGTTCCCTCCTGAGCCAGCACGTATTCGATCTTCCCCTCGCCGAGCCATTTGGCATGGTCGACCAAATAAAAACGAAACTTACCGTCCGGGAGCTGCTCGGAGAATTTGTTGTAGCAGGCGTTTTTTCCGAAGAACGCGGGATCCGTCTGGATCTCATCCAAGCCCGCCTCGCTCCACACGCCGGCAAAGGGATGATCGCCCGCACTCGCCGCACCGGCCATAACGATCAGAAAGCCGACAACAGCGATCCCAGTCTTCATGTGTGGTCTCCGATGATCTCAAGCCGTTCAAACCACCGCCTCATCGCCTTACAAGAACAGGCGAGCCAAGAACCACAGATGCAATGCTGTGAGGCCAAACGCGCGAGGTGTACCCTTCATTCAGCGGCTTCAGGAGCTTCGATCCTGATGCCGCCAGGCGCCTGCACACTTCGATTGAGCGTCACCTTATCGCGAAACTTCTCAAGCAGCATCGAGCGGTGCTGATCGATGTTGTCTGGCAAGCAGTGCGTGAGTTGCCCACAATTGCTACACGTTCCGTTCTCGCATCTCCGGCCCTCCAAGTGCTGAAGCCTCAAGGCGTTCATTCGATCCGAGTTCCAGATTTCCTTCATGCTTTCACGGCGAACGTCGCCGATGATCAGCTTGCGGCCCCAATCGAGAAAACACGAACTAACCAGACCATCTGCGTTCACCGAGTAGCCGTAGAAAATGTACGGGCAGGTATCCGTCGTTCCGATATCCTGCTGATAAATGCCCTTCTCGATCTGAACGCCGGTGAACTTCTCGACATCGAACTCGGGCCAGCACGGTGCGAAGTTCTCTATGAAAATCCTGTCGCAATAATCGCCAAAGGTATCGAAGAACTCCTGGCGCTGAGCCTCGGTAATCAACTCGCCGGGGATCTTGATCGAAATCTCCATATTCCCCTTGTTGGCATAGAGCCACCGGACATTTTGGACAAAGCTCTCAAAGTTGAACTTGAAGCCCGTGAAGCGCAGATACTGCTCTTGCGTCATACCATCGACAGAGATGTTGATCTTGTCGAGGCCAGCCTTGATCACAGGTCCCATGCGCTCGGGCGTGAGGAATGTGCCGTTCGTCGTCGTATCGATATAATCGCACGCACCACTCTTCTTTGCGTACGCGACCATGTCCGCAAATCTCTTGTTCAGCAGCGGCTCACCATCCTTATAAAGGCGGAGCACCTTAATCGGTGAATCGAACTCGCCCAGGTCATCGATGACCTTCTGGAATACCTCGAACTTCATCGCACCTTGATAGCGGCCGGTTTCCGCGATCATATCCCTATGCCCAGTGGGACAAAACGTGCATTTGAAATTGCATGAGCTCGCGGGATCGACGAACACGATGAAAGGCGTTTCGAGCGGAATCACTGTCTCGAGCGGAGTGCGATCATCGAGGTTGATCCGCGGCCTGATCTGGGCCTTCATTCCGATGCTCACTGTTTGATGGCGTTCAAGTTCTAATACGTTGGCCGTCGCTAACCTCGTTGCACACGGCCGGACGACGGCAGTCCAGCTGGCGCAACGCAGAATCGCAACAAGGCATTTGAGCGCCTTATGATTGCTCCGGACTGACCAAATCTCCGTTCCACCACGGCCATTGATGGAAGCGTATGATAAGCTCCGAAAAAGCCAGCGTCTGCTAAATTCGATACGCAATAGGGACAGTCGATGCTGGTCCCGATTCGGGAAATTAATTTAGCACAGAGTCACGACGGCAGGATTGAAGCGGGGTGATCCAGGACGATCTTTCGCCCGAAGATACGATGGACAAGATGGACGTTGGCTTCCGCTATGCTTCGCGTTGGCTGCCTGCGCCTCCTGACGTGGACAGGTCACTGCGACTCCTGCAAGACTTGAGCGAATCTAAAAATGCGAACGGCCAACTAGGTTTCACTACCGGGGATTTTGGCACGGTCGGTGCGGGGCGTTTGGTTCTCTACGGCGGCGGAAACCTCGGTCGCTTGGCTCAGCAGTATCTTTCTACCATTAAAGTCGGGGTTCTCGCTGTTATTGATCGCGAAGCGGCTCGTCTGCGCGACGATCCGGCGTGGGCTGCCACGCCGCTGCTTACGCCCGACGAGGTTCCTACCGATCTCAAGCGCAACGCATTGCTCGCCATTAGTACCGTGAACTGCGCTTTTGCGCCGCTGTATGCAGAGCTGCGGGCGTCGGGCTGGCAGTCGGTGTTTCCTTTTTACGACTTCACGGAGGCATTCCGGGACCAACACCCACTCTCCAACGGTTGGTTCGCGTTGCCCTTCACCCCCGAATCCTGCGCGCGGACAGGAGACGTGCTCGCCGGTTGGGCGGACGACATCTCACGCGCGCATCACCTTCAATTCCTAGCTTGGCGCCTCCTTCGCGAAGAATGGGCCTTCGAAGGGGCACCGATTACGCTTCATGATCGCTTTTTTATTCCGGATATCGCGACCGCTCTTGGCACCGAAGAAGTTTTCATCGACGCTGGTGCGCATCATGGATATGTCACGAAAGCCTTCTCGGAACGGTTGGCGAACCGCTTTTCAAGCATTGTTGCTATCGAGCCAGACGCAGACAACCGCGCGACTTTTCGTGAGATGTGTCGCACGCTGGATCCTGCAGTTGCGGCGCGCATTACACTTCTTCCCGATGCGCTCGATTCCACAGAGCACGATAGGCCTTTTCATGATGAGCTGGGATACGCATCGCAACTGGCCGATAGTGGATCGCGTATCGTAACGACACGAACCATCGACGGGCTAGGCCTCTCGCCGACGATGATAAAGCTGCATCTCGAAGGTGGAGAGTTGAACGCGCTGAAGGGTGCCCTGGCTACCATTCGAACCCATCGCCCGATCATCGTGCTCACGACCTATCACAACGACGACGGCATCTTCCGTACGCCTGCTTTTCTCATGCGCAACCTGGCTCGATACCGATTTCTAATGAGGCTGCACAGCTGGTGCGGAACGGGCGCGGTCATCTATGCTATACCCTTGGAACGTCTCCGATGATCCCTTCTATCGAGGATATAACTCGCGAATGCGGCGGCGTGACCAACGCGCTGCCGATAGCAACACTTCGATCAGGTTACAAAATTGCACTTTACGGTGCCGGATTTCTCGGAGCGTGGACCATACGCTGGTTGCGGCGTAACGGCGTAGAACCGATCGCAATTGCTGACGGAAGCCCCGACAGGGTTGGCGCGATCTATTGCGGGCTCAACGTGATCGCCCCTGAGAGCTTGGTAAAGCTCGAGCCCGATCTCGTGTTGATCACAGCACGCCATGCGGTGCGAGAGATCGCTAACACATTAAGTTCACATGATCTTAGAAGCTGCTCGCTCGATGCCTATTTCGTCGCAACGCATTTCGACGCCTTCCTCGATGTTCACAACAACGCTCTCTCCGATAGGAAATCCACGGACACACTGCGCGCTGTGCTCTCCGCCATGCTGACCGGGGCCTGCTCGCACCTCGGAGCCGTCTTAGAACGGGACCAGTATTTTTGCCTGCCCCCATTTTCCGGGTGCATGAGAGAGACCTATGTCGATGCGGGGGCGTATGTTGGAGACAGCGTCGAACGCTTCATTTGGGCCACATCAGGTGCGTTCAAAAAAATCTACGCCTTCGAACCCGGGGAGCGACAATTCTCGGCACTTAAGAGGCGCGTTTTGCGCCTGAACGACGAGTGGGCATTGGCGCCTGACGCAATCTCGCTTCATCGCGTTGCGTTGTCAGATTCGCGCGCACGGGTGAGTATGGCGACGCCAAGCCAAGACCTTCAGTCGCTTTCGATCGCCTGCATTGATGATGCGACCGGCGACGTTACCATGGATAGCCTGGATGCGATCCTCGGCGATGAGCACATCACGTTCCTCAAAGCGGATGTAGAGGGCGCCGAGTTGTCTCTCTTGGAAGGGGCTGCTCAAACCATCAAACGATGCCGGCCCAAGCTCGCCATCTGCGTCTATCACTACCCATCGGACATCCCGGACATTACGGCTTTTATCCGTGGTCTCGTTCCTGAGTACCGTTTCGCTTTGAGGCATCATTCGCCCCAACTCCTGGAAACGGTACTCTATTGTTGGATCGATTGATTCGAGGGAAGTGTATGGATTTCGCAGAGGAATTTAGAGCGCGTGTCGCCCGCAGCATTGAATCGCTCGGAAAAGATCGTGATTTTATCGGTCTTTCTCGCATCTGGGCTCGCGAGGCAATCCGGCATGACTACGCGCATAACTTCTCATGGCTCGGCCGCCCGGTTATCCAAATCCCACAGGACGTCTATGCCATCCAGGAGCTTGTGTGGGCGTCGCGTCCCGACCTCATCATCGAAACCGGCATTGCGCATGGCGGTTCTCTGGTGACGAGCGCGTCTATGCTGGCTTTGCTCGACTACTGCGATGCGGCCACTGCGGGGACTCCTCTTCATCCCAACGAGAGCCGACGCAAGGTCATCGGAATCGACATAGACATCCGCGCGCATAACCGCAGCGCTATCGATGCGCATCCGCTCTCTCACAAGATTGCGACCGTGGAAGGCTCTTCGACATCGCGAGCAACCTTCGATCAGGTTGTGGCTCTTGCCGATGGGCACGAGCGCATCATGGTCATGCTCGATTCAAACCACACTCACGATCATGTCCTGGCCGAGCTGGAGTTCTATGCTCCTCTCGTGTCCAAGCAGTGCTATTGCATCGTGTGGGATACGGGTGTCGAGGATCTACCGAACGATATGTGCGCCGATCGGCCTTGGGGTCCAGGCGACAATCCCAAAACGGCCGTGTGGGAATACATGCGTCGTCTTGCTGGAGAAGCGCGAATGGGCGCGGACGGCGCACCGCTTGAATTTGAATACGACAGATCCATCGAACACAAGCTAACTATAACGGCTGCGCCTGATGGCTTTCTCCGGCGACTCTAATCTGAGTGGGCCAGTAGCAGACATCGAACAAAACCACCGACCGCTCATACGATAAGATGCGCGGTGAGGTCGTTCTCGTAAAATACGAGGTTGGGAGCATAGCCACGCGCGATAAACTTGTCGCGTTCGGCGGCGGTGGTCGTGAACACCATCGTCTGCTCCCGGCGGACGGACGCGTCATCGGCGAGTTCGCCAGTTACCTCCACGGACCGGTCCAATCCGACTTCGTAGAGCAGACCGGAAAGCGAGGGGACGTCGGCGACGTTACTCAGGATGAGCCGATTGATGCCCGTGGTTGCGTTGACCTGCCGCGCGAATGTCTGCACCCCGGCCATCAGGGGAAGCATATCTCTGACCTTCTTTACTTCGTCGTGATGCGAGAGGCCGCCGAACACGAGGCGGACATAAAGCTCGTAGGCTTTGATGTAGTCCTTGCGGGCGACCCAAAAGCGTAGCGCCACGGCCATTCTGTTCAGCGTGAAGATCTTGCACATTTCGTCGACACGCTGACGTTGATCCGCCGCCGTTCCGATGCGCCCCCTCTTGGTGCCGACATAGAGGAAATATTCAAGCCCCCCGCGATAGCGATCCCAAGCCGTCATGACCTCCTCGTGACCGGCCTGCTGCCGGTCGCGCCGAACGCTGGAGCGCGTGACGGAGCGATAGAACGGCCGCTCTAGAAACGCGACCGCGCCCTTGTCGAGGAAATGTGCGAGATAAGCGAAAGCCCAGAAACAGAACTCGCGCGGTACGTAGGCCGATCGCAGCTCCGACGTTCTATAGATCCCAATTTCGGGAAAGACGTGGCCTTCGAAAATGAACTGAAAGAGTTCCGGAAAACTCCGATTTGCGAACTTGGTATCCTGCTTCACGCGGTAGAATTGTCCGGTATCCTTTTTGTCGATCTCGTCGTGCAGCAGCCACGGTGCGTAGCAGGCCACCACATCGGGGTTCCGGTCGAGATACGCTATGGCGGCCGCAATGCCGTCACAGATCGGAAGGTCGTCGTCGGCAACATAAATCGCGAATTCGCCCTCCGAGCGCAGGAACGCGCACGTCATATTGGGCCAGCCGCCACCGTTCTCGGGACGGCGAAAATAGCGAAGCGGCAACCCCTGTGCGATGAACTCCTGCGCGACCTCCTCTGTGTTGTCCGTAGACGCGTTGTCCGAGACGACAATCTCGAACCGGAAATCGAAGCGGGCATCGCTTTTGAGGTGCGTGAGCAGCTTCCGCAGGAACGGCGCTCTATTGTAGGTCGGGATACAGATACTGAGTTTGATTGCGTCCATCCGAGCCCCCGAACGACCTGGCCGCGCTCCCCGATGCGGCTTCCCGCTGGGCCATGTTCCGGCGGTGATCCTGGCTGAGTCGAGCCTCCTTTGGTACGGCAAGAATTGCCGTTACGCGGGGCGTCGCGCGGTTAGAATATCCTCAGCGAAGGCACGGCCGTGACAAAGCGGGTTCCCGTCTTCGCGAGCGGTTCGAGCTGGCTTCTCGCCTCGGCCGCGATGTTCCACGGCAGAATGAGCACGAAATCCGGACGGCGCTCGAAAAGCACCGATGGAGGCAGAATGGGAATGTGGCTGCCGGGCATGAAAAGCCCCTGCTTCGACGGCGCTGCATCGCAGACGAACGGCAACAAGTCCTGCGTCACCCCAGCGTAGTTCAGAAGCGTGTTGCCTTTCGCCGCGGCACCATAGCCCGCAACGATTTTGCCCGTGCGCTTCGCTTCGTGGAGAAACGACAATAGACCGTCTCGCACCTCATCCGCACGGCTCTGGAAGGCGGCGTACGGCGCGTCGGTGTCGAGGCCGTGACGCCGCTCCATCGCCAGTACCTCGGCCACAGCGGGTGCAGTCGGATGCCGCGCCGCCGTGACGCATCCGTAGACTCGAAGACTGCCGCCGTGGGTCGGCAACTCTTCGACATCGAACAGCCTCAGCCCTGCGCCCGTGAAAATCCGCTCGACCACGGCGAGAGACAGATAAGAGAAATGCTCGTGATAGACGGTGTCGAACTGGCACTCATCGATCAGGCGCAAGAGATGCGGAAATTCGAGCGTAACGACACCATCCGGCTTGAGCACCGCCGCAAGCCCACGCGTAAAATCGTTGATGTCCGGCACGTGGGCGAAGACATTGTTGCCGCAAACGAGATCCGCGTGTCGTCCGCCCTCCGCCAGCTCCCGGCCCAGCGCCTCGCCGAAAAATTTTCGCAGCACAGGTATTCCGAGGGCTTCGGCGGCTGCCGCTGTGCTGTCCGTCGGCTCGATGCCGAGACAGGGAATTCCGGCGGTCAGAAAATTGCGCAGCAGATAGCCGTCGTTCGAGGCGACCTCGATCACGAAGCTCTCGTTCGACAAGGCAAGCCTCTCGGAGATCATGCCGGCGAAGCGCGCGGCGTGATCGAGCCAGCTTTTCGTGGTCGATGAGAAATAAGCGTAGTGCGGACTGAAAAGCTCGCCCGCATCCGCGTAGTCCTCAGTCTGCACCAATCGGCAATCATTGCAGACAAAGACGCGCAACGGATAGGCGGTCTCCGGCTCGGATAGGGCAGCCTCGCTCAGATAGGCGTTCGAAGGCGGTGCGCGGCCGAGATCGAGGAACACATTCGTCAGCCGGGAGCGGCAATGGCGACAGATCACGGCGCGAGCGGCTCCCTTCGATCTGGCCCGTGGCCCTTTCGTGTGGCGGCGCACGCCTTCGATTTTTTCGACCTAGTGAAGGATCGGCGCGAGTTGGGTTGTATGCCGCGACTTCAAGTCCGGTCAATCGGCGTTTTCCGAAGGGCGGCGTCCACGCATAACGGGGCGATGCCCGGCATCGGCACCGCTCCCTCCCCGCTTACCTCTCGCGAGAACTAGTTCTCTTGGGTTTCTTCCTGTGCATAGCGGCGCAGCGCATCGGCTTCAGGGTCGTAGTGGGCGGACGACGGAATGCCCAATTCGTCACGCACTTCCGCGGGCGGTAGCCAGCCGGGATCGATACCTCTCATGTCGGGCAGCTCGTGCGCGATACCCTTGTGGCAATCGATGCAGGTGTAGCCGTCCTTCTCGATCAGATAGCGGGTATGAATTTGGGCCGCACGCTGTGTCTGGCGCGTGAAATCCATGGCCACTTCGGAATGGCAATTGCGGCATTCCAGAGAGTCGTTGGCCTTGAGGCGCGCCCACTCGTGCTTGGCGAGCCGCAACCGCTCGTCCAGAAATTTCCGCCGCGTGTCGATGGTGCCGAAAATGTGCCCCCAGACCTCCTTAGACGCCTGGATCTTGCGAGCGAGCTTGTTGGTCCACTCGTGAGGCACGTGGCAGTCCGGACACGTCGCCCGCACGCCGGAGCGGTTCGTGTAGTGCACGGTCCGTGTCATCTCCTCGAAGACGTTCGCCTTCATTTCGTGGCACGTGATGCAAAACGTCTCGGTATTGGTGGCCTCGAGCGCCGTGTTGAAGGCGCCCCAGAACATCACACCGCCGAGAAACCCGCCGAGCGTCAAGAAGCCTACGCTGAGGTAGGCGCTCGGTCTGCTGGCAATCCCCCAGAACCGAAGCAGAAGCGCCTTGATCCTCTGCATCGCTTATTTCTCCCCGACCGGCAGAAGGTTGAGCATGTCGCGGAAGTCGTTTTCGACAAGCGGTTTGGCGTCTGTCTGCTGGACGTGGCACGCGGTGCAGTTATGGCGACGCGGCGCGACGTCCGCGAGCATCTGGCCGTCCCTATCCTGAAAGTGAGTGATGCTGATCATCGGCGCCCGAACGTGGTCTGTGTATTGGCGGCGATGGCACTCCAGGCACCGATTGGCGTTGAGCGAGATCTGATAACCGTCGATCGAATGCGGGATGATCGGCGGCTGCTCCGGGTAGTTGCGCATCCGCCGCTGATCGTCGACCACGGGCGAAGGCAACGGGGACGCGGCAACGTCCTCCATGGGATGCGCCGCGCCAGTGAGCCTCGGCACGATCTCTTGGGCATAGGCCGCCGCGAATGCCACGGCACCCGCCGCAAGGGCTGCGATGCCGAGCGAAGACCAGCGGGCCAGGGTTACACGCGTTCTATTCTGACTGCGCATTTTTTGAAGTCCGTCTGCCGGGAGATGGGATCATTGGCGTCCAGCGTGACCTTGTTGATCAGCTGGCTCGCGTCGAACCAGGGAACGAAGATGACGCCGCGCGGCGGCCTGTTCCGGCCCCGTGTCTCAAGGCGCGTGCGCATATCTCCGCGGCGGGAAACGACCCTGATCTCCATGCCGCGGTTGAAACCTCGCTCGCGCGCGTCTTGCGGATGCATGTAGCAAAGCGCACCAGGGAAAGCTTTGTAGAGCTCCGGCACACGCATCGTCATCGAGCCCGAGTGCCAATGCTCCAGCACGCGGCCCGTCACCAGCCACATGTCAAACTCGTCGTCGGGAGATTCGGCCGGCGGCTCGTAGGGCACGCCCAAGATCACCGCACGGCCGTCCGGCTTGCCGTAGAACTCCACGCCGCGACCCGGCTTGACGTAGGGATCGTAGCCTTCGCGGTAACGCCAGAGCGTCTCTTTCCCCTCCACCACAGGCCAGCGAAGCCCGCGGACGCGGTGATAGACGTCGAAGTTGTCGAGGTCGTGCGCCTTGCCGCGTCCGAACTCGGCATATTCCTCGAAGAGGCCCTTCTGGACGTAGAAGCCGAAACGTTCTGACTCGTGGTTCGCATAGCCCTCCTCGATGTCGCTCGTCGGGAAGCGGTTGAGGTGACCGTTCGCGTAGAGGACATCGAATAAGGTCTTGCCGCGATACTCCGCATTGCGTTCCAGGATTTCCGCTGGCCAGACCTCGTCAGTCGTGAACCGCTTCGAAAACTCCATGAGCTGCCACAGGTCGGACCGCGCCTCGCCTGGAGCGTCCACGAGCTGGTGCCAGAAGTGCGTGCGCCGCTCGGCATTTCCGTAGGCGCCTTCCTTCTCCACCCACATGGCCGCCGGCAGGATGAGGTCGGCAGCCATCGCCGTCACGGTCGGATAGGCGTCTGAGACGACGATGAAGTTCTCGGGATTGCGATAGCCCGGATAGGTCTCGTTGGTGGTATTGGGCGCGGCCTGCATGTTGTTGTTGACCTGCACCCAGTAGAAATTGATCAGGCCGTCCTTCAGCCGGCGATCCTGCTCCACGGCATGGGCGCCTACCCAGTCCGGCAGCAAGCCTTCCGGCAGTTTCCAGATATGCTCGGCCTTCTCCCGATGCTTCGGGTTGGTGACGACCATGTCGGCCGGCAACCGATGAGCAAAAGTTCCGACTTCGCGCGCTGTGCCGCACGCGGACGGCTGGCCCGTCAGCGAGAAGGGGCTGTTGCCTGGTTCCGAGATTTTTCCGGTCAGCAGGTGGACGTTGTAGATCATCTGATTGACCCACACGCCACGCACGTGCTGGTTCACGCCCATCGTCCAGAGCGACATGACCTTCCGCTTGGGATCGGCGTAGATTTCGGCCAGTTCCTCCAAAAGGTCCGGCTCTACGCCCGACAGCTTGGCGACCTTGTCGAGCGTGTATTCCGAGACCAACTCGGCGAACGCTTCGAACGTCGACGGCTCCATGTCGGTCGCGTTGGCTGCGCCCGTGGCCGCAACCTGCAGCGGATGCTCGGGCCTCAGCCCGTAGCCGATGTCCGTCCGGCCTTTGAAGAAGGCCGTGTGGTCGTTGACGAACGCTTCGTTGACGCGACCCGTCGAGATGATGTGGTTGGCGATGTAGTTGAGGATCGCCAGATCCGTTCCTGGCCGGAAGACGATCGGAATGTCGGCCAGATCCGAGCTGCGGTTCGTGAAGGTTTGAAGCGAGGCGATCCGCACGTGGTCGTGGGAGAGCCTGCGATCCGACACGCGCGTCCACAGAATGGGATGCATCTCCGCCATGTTCGAGCCCCACAGCACGAAAGCGTCGGCGTGCTCGAAGTCGTCGTAGCAGCCCATCGGCTCGTCCATGCCGAAGGTCCGCATGAAACCGTACGCGGCAGAGGCCATGCAATGACGCGCGTTGGGATCGAGATTGTTCGAGCGGAACCCGGCGCGCATCAGCTTCGACGCCGCATACCCCTCCCAGATGGTCCACTGGCCGGAGCCGAACATGCCGACAGCTTCGGGCCCTTTTTCGCGCAGGACGCGCTTGGCCTCAGCGGCCATCACGTCGAACGCCTCATCCCAGGAGACGGGCTCGAACTCGCCGTCCTTGGCGTACTTGCCGTTTCTTTTACGAAGGAGCGGCTGCGTCAGCCGATCCTTGCCGTACATGATCTTGGATAGGAAGTAGCCCTTGATGCAGTTAAGGCCACGGTTGACCTCGGCCTGCGTGTCGCCGTGGGTGGCGACGACGTGACCGTCGCGCACGCCAACCATGACGCCGCAGCCCGTTCCGCAAAAGCGGCACGGCGCTTTGGACCACTTGATCCGCAGCGCTTCCGCGCCGCCCGTTACCTGCTGTGCCGATGCCGGCAAGGTGATACCCGCCGCGGCAGCCGCCACACCAGCCGCATGGGCCTTGATCATATCGCGACGTGTCAGCGTCATGCTTGCTCTCCCGCACTTTCGGCCGGCTCAATCTGCTCGTAGACCATTGCCGCCGAGACCACGCCTTCGTACGCAGAAATCTGCGTCAGACAGTCTCCGACCATTCCGCTGCTCGCCCCCTCGATGATGACGACGAGCTTGTTCTCTTCGACATGGACAACCTCGGCCAAGTCCAGCGCGTCGATACTCACGCGCACGGATTCGACCGCTGCGGGAAGGCAACGGATCACGGCACTCGAAATATGAATAACGGCACTGCGATCAGGCTCACGCATGGGCGATCTCCCGTTCGGCAACAATTTGGATCGCACCCACGGGGCACGGCGCGAGACATGCTCCGCAGCCGGTGCATAAATCTGCTTTAAGAACGGGCTCGGCAGGACGGCCGAGACGCGGCTGGAACCGGATGGCCGCCTCGGGGCACGCATCCTGGCAGCTCCGGCATTCGATCCCCGTCTTCGACAGACACTCATCGCCTATCGCAATCGTGTGCGGGAACGGCTTACGCGCCAGATCGAATACGTCTGCTCGGCAGACCTCGGCGCAACGTCCGCAGAACGTGCATTCCGCCTTGTCCAGGCGGATTTCCGGATAGTTGCCCGCACCCATCTCGATGATGCCGTTTGGGCAAGACGCGGCGCAGTCGCCGCAACTCGTGCAAGCCGAGAGGACGGCCGCTTCCGTGCTCCACGGTGGGCGTACCGATGCGGCCGCCCGCCGTCCTAGAAAAAATCTCCGCCTGCCGGGATCCATCGTTCGGCTCCTATCCCGGTGGGCCCGGCGGGCCGAAAACGATCTGCCACATCCAGACAAGGAAACCGTAGCCGCCGATCAACGCGACGGAGATGATGGGCCAGATGATGACAGCGAGAAGAAAAAAAACAGAAAGCTCCGAGCGGCGTTCGACCAGAGGGCTTTGGTCCCCTCCGCTTGTTGTCTGGCCGCGCTCGCTTTCCATGACTGAACGCCTTTTAATTCATGTTGTCCGATTCAATCGATTTGCTGGTGGCGAAGAGAACCCGCTTCCGAACGACGCAAATGCTAAATCTCGCTTCCCATTGATGCAACATGCTGCGCACGTTGCGCTTGCTCTAGATCAAGTGTGTAACAGGCTCTCGATCAGCCGAGAAATCTTGACTTACGACGTACGATTCTCGCGCCGCAAACGACGAGCTATCGCTGCCTAGCGAACGAGACGGGCCGACTTGTTTCCATCGCCGCTCGATATGCTCGACTTCGAGGGCTTTAAGCTCCAGTTCGTCTGGTTGAGGATCAGCGTGTTGAGCACGAGCGTGAACGATTTAGCCGAGAGCTTGGAGCCGGAATTGAACGTCACATCTCTGCTCGGCAGATAGATGAGCCCATCCATCTGCATATCCTTGGCGTCGTTGAACACGAACTGCGAGAGAGACAAGTTCGGCGCCTCGAACATCATGATGTTTGCGTAAGGGCCCGACGTCGGCGGCGTGAATTTCACGTCCACCGCGCTGTTGAATTGAATTTTCGACGTATCGGCATAGTAGAACGTTACGCCATCGCCGCGCCACGTGCCGCCGTTGACGTTCCATCCGCCACCCTTGATGACGTAAACGCCGGGCTGGAACGTGACGTTGGGAGAATTGTTGAAATTGAACCAGCCGCAATAGACGCCAGGATTGAGAGTGACGTTTCCACCGTTGTAGTTTCCGTGGCTTTGCGTGCAGGTGTTCGACGCCGGCACCGGCAGCTTTCCTGCAAACGGATCGTTCTCCGCCTCGCAAGATTTCTCTAAATTCGTATAGCGCCCGCCATTGTCGATGATGTTTTTCCCGGTCAGACAAATCCGGGCAGCTTTCAACTCCGTGCCGGAGTTGAATATCGCTGCCGGCGAGCCGGTGGATTTTCCGTGCACTTCGCAGTTGGGGGCATCGACCTTTGCACCGCTGTTCAGAAGGAACTGCTGCGACGCCGTCCTGGAGAGAGCGAGGATGCACACCGCCGCGCTTTCGCCGCTGGTCTCGGCGATAGACGTCGTGGCCACTCCCAAGGTCTTTATGCCAAGGAGGGCTGTCAACGTCGTCTTGATTTCACCTTCAGCGCGCCCCGCCAGCCTGTGCTCGCCATCGCGCGAAAAGCTAACCGTTGTGTTCTCGACGTTCTCGCCTCCGAGCTCCGCCTCAAACATTTTTTCCGCCACGGCATTCTGCCGATCGGGTGAGAGCTTGACCGCTGCCAGCACAGCCGCATCGAGCGCTTGCTGCATCGCCGTACGCGCTGCCAATTGTCGGCCATAGTCGACTCCGACACCGGCCGACACCAACAAGACGACCAGCATGAGTGCAAAGACAATGGCAATACTTCCCTGCTCATCCTTGAGAAGGGAACGCGACGAACGCATGACAAGGCTCCACGAGCGGCACGAATTTCAGCCTCACCGTGGGTGGCGTCCTTTAACATTCATACAATAATCGGGGCGCCACTCTCAGTTGCGTTAACCGCACGTTAATAACCAGGATGCCGTCTGATTATTTTCGCGGCCGGCGCGGAGCGGCGCTGAGGCGCTAGGGCGGCAATATCCACGGAACCAGCACGACGCTGACCGCCATCGCAACGATCGCGAACGGCACGCCTATCCGCACGAAATCCCAGAAGGTGTAGGCGCCTGGGCCTACGACCAGCGTGTTTACCGGCGAAGACACCGGCGTCATGAACGCGGCGGACGCGGCGAGCGCCACGATCATTGCAAACGGATAGGGCGAGCTTCCCAGCTCCTCCGCCACCGCCAAGGCGACCGGCGCCATCAGGACGGCTGTCGCCGTGTTGGATATGAAAAGACCGAGCACGGCCGTCAGCGCGAACAGTCCGGCGAGCATCGCGTGAATGCCGACGCTCCCTAGCGTGTCGATCAAGGCGGTTGCCGCAATGTCGATGCCCCCCGTTTTCTGAAGGGCTATGGCGAACGGCATCATGCCGACGATCAGAACCAGCGTTTGCCAGTGGATCGACCGATAAGCAGTGTCGGTATCGATACAGCGCAAAAGGCCAAGCAGGAGACATCCGATGAGGGCCGCGATGACATTGGGGACGATGCCGCTTACCATCAGCGCGACCACAAGCCCCAAAACGGCAAGCGCGTGCGGCGCGCGTGTCGGCGCGGGCACGACGTCGTCGAGATCGGCCGGCAGGCTCAAAGCGATCACGGTGTTCCAATGGGATCCAAGGCGGCGGATGGCGCGCCACGGACCGATGAGGAGCAGAGTGTCGCCGACTTTCAGCATCTCGTTGCGGATACTGCCTGCGCGCGGGGCGCCGCCTCGCCTCAGGCCGATCACCGTCAAGTCGAACTCGGAACGGAACCGTGCCGACACGACCGACTGACCGACCAACTTCGAAGCAGCCGGGATCATGACCTCGATCATGCCCAGCTCTTGCGACCTGTCGAGGAAGTACGAGCCCGTCATCGGCAGCCGCTCCAGATCGAAGCGGTGCCTCACCTCCTCGATGTCGACCAGAGATGTGAAGAGATCGAGGAAGAGCACGTCGCCGGCCCGTAGCTCCGTGGTCGCCACGGGCTGAATCACGCGACGGGAAAAGCGTCCGTTTCGCTCGAGCGCGATGATGTTCGCCCCGGCCGAGCTTCTCAGATCGAGCTCCTCCAATGTCTTCCCGATAAGCGGCGAACCCTCCGCGACGCGCAAACGATGCTCTCGCTCCGCGAGCCCGTACTCCTCGATCCATTGCGAGAGGCGCGGCCGCGCTGCGGATGCAGCGACCGCGGCCGGCATGGTTGGCGACAGCCATCGGCGCGCGAGCAGCATGTAGACGACGGCGCACGCCAAGAGCGGTACGCCGAACGGCGCGAAACTAAAGAACTGGAAGCCGTCGTAGCCGCGGCGGACAAGCTCGCTGTTGACGATGAGATTGGGTGCCGTGGCGACGAGTGTGATCATGCCGCTGATCAGCGCGGCAACCGAAAGCGGCATCATGAGCCGCCGCACGCTGATGCCGGATCGCTGAGCGATGCGCAGCACCACCGGAATGAAGAGGGCAACCACGGCCGTCGAACTCATGATGGAGCCGATAGCGGCAACGACGACCATCAGCGGAGGAATGAGCCGCGTTTCGCTCGCTCCCGCGTGGGCTGCGAGCCAATCACCTAATCGCTGCGCGACCCCCGTGCGGACGAGACTGTCGCCGATCACGAACAGCGCTGCGATGAGGATGATGTTGGGATCGGCGAACCCTGCCAGCGCGTCCTTAACATCGATCACGCCGGTCAGCGGCAGCGCCGTCATCATAACGAGCGCCACAACGTCCATGCGCGGCTTGTTGCGCACGAACAGCACTACGGCCGTAAACAGCAGCGCGAGTACGACGAAGAGATCCTGGTTCATCTATGGCGGCATTCGGATCGAATTGGACGAAGGGGTTGCCTCTTCGTGTAGATTGTCGGAGCCAAAAATGCGATGGACAATTCCACAGGCTTGCAACGACAAGCCCGACAACAACGAGGACCATCGAGGCATGACCGCGAAGATTGGCGTGGTAACGGTTTCCGACCGGGCAAGCGCCGGGACCTATGAAGACAAGGGCGGCCCTGCCATCGCCGACGTGCTCGCCGAAATCCTGACCTCGCCGTGGGACGCGATCCGGCGCCTGGTGCCCGACGATGCCGCGCTCGTGTCGCGCACGCTACAGGATCTTGCTGACCAGGAGGGGTGTAGCCTCATTTTCACCACCGGCGGCACAGGCCCCTCACCGCGCGACGTCACGCCGGAGGCCACAGAAGCGGTATGCGAGAAGATGCTCCCCGGCTTCGGCGAACTGATGCGGGAAAAGAGCCTTGCGCAGGTTCCCACCGCGATCCTGTCGCGGCAAACTGCCGGCATCCGCGGCAAGGCGCTGATCGTTAACCTGCCTGGCAAACCCCAATCGATCCGGCTTTGCATGCTCGCCGTGTTTCCGGCGATCCCTTACTGCGTCGATCTTATCGGCGGCGCGCGCCTCGAAACCGATCCAAGCCTTTGTCCGGCGTTCCGGCCGCCGGGCTGAGACCTTTTCCCGCGCAGGCCGAGGTCTCTCATCCGGCCATTTTGCCGCTTGCAGCCGTCGCGGGCGTATTGAACGAAAGGCTGTCGAGTTCCTCCGGACGGCCGAGAAGATAACCCTGCAGATGATCGCAACCTGCGAGGGCCGCGATGATCCTCTGTTGCTCGGTCTCGATGCCTTCGGCGGTCGTCTTCATTCCGAGCGAGCGCGCCATGGTGGCCATGGCGACGAAGATCGAGCGCGCCTTCGGGTCGGTTGCCAGATCGTCGATGAAAGATCGGTCTATCTTGATGCGGCTGATGGGCAGCTCCCTCAGGCAACTGAACGCAGACTGGCCGACGCCAAAATCGTCGAGTGCAACCGAGACGCCAAGCTGAGTCAGCTCTTCGAGAACGCGGAGCGCATTGCGCTCGTTGTCGATGATTGCGGTCTCGGTAATCTCAAGTTCGAGCCGCTCGGGCGCAAGGCCTGTCCGGGCGAGCGTTTCGGCAACGCGGCCCACGAAGTTTCGATCCGAGATCTGCACGCGCGACAGGTTGACAGATACCTTGACGCTGGGAGGCATCCGCACCGCATCCCTGCAGGCCTGATCCAGCACCCAATCGCCGATCCCAACAATCAGGCCATTACGCTCTGCGAGAGGAATGAATTCGGCCGGTGAAATAACCCCGAGTTCGGGGTGCTGCCAGCGAACGAGGGCCTCGCAGGCTGCAACCTCTCCCGATGCGCCGGACACGATAGGCTGATAGACGACGCGGAATTCCTTCTCGTCAAGAGCGCGACGCAGCTCGCTTTCCAGACGCCTGGCGGAACATGCACCTGCGTCTTCTGCGGCATCGAAAAAGGCAAACTTGCCGCGGCCGTTACGCTTCGCCTTGTAGAGCGCGATGTCAGCCGCTTTCAAGATCTCGTCCGTCGTAGCGCCGTCCGCGGGCGGCTTCGCAATCCCGATGCTGACACCGACACGCATCGGCCGGCCTTCGATCACGATCGGGCGTGCGACGGTCTCGAGGATGCGCCGCGCGACGGCAACCGCATCACAATCGTGCTCGTCGTCCACCAAAAGAAGTGCGAACTCGTCACCACCAAGGCGCGCGACGGTATCGGTTGCGCGCACAGCCGCCTGCAATCGGTCGGCAACAACCTTCAGCAGCGCATCACCCGCCGCATGGCCGTGGTTATCGTTGACGGACTTGAAGTAGTCGATATCGAGCAGCATGACCGCCGCTGCGTTGCCTTCACGGGTCGCTTCGATCGCCTGATCGATCCGATTCACGAGTAGCGATCTGTTCGGCAGGCCGGTCAGGAGATCGTGCAGCGTGCGATGGAGAAGTTCATCTTCCGCCCGCTTTTCGGTCGTGAAATCAGTATACGTGCAGATTACCCCGCCGTCCGACAGAACACGCTGGCCGATGCGAATGTAGCGGCCGTTCAGAAGCTCCTGCTCCACATCGTTGTCTGCGATGAGGTCCGCCGCCGCGATGTCGCGCTCGGGGACGGCGCCGGACCCGATGCAGGCCTCCTTCAATTCCGAAAGAGGGGTTCCTGGTGGCACGGCGTCTTCGGCGAGGCCATAGATCTCAAGGAAGCGGCTGTTGCGAACGCTGATCCGCCCCGCGCTGTCGAACAGGCATACGCCTTGCGACATGGCGTCGAGCGCCGTGTCGAGCTGCCGCCGCCGCGCAGAGGCCAACGCGGACATCCGCTCCAGCTCACGACGGAGCTGCTCGCGCTCGGCAAGCTCGGCGGCAACCGCAAGCGAGGTCAGCAAATTGACGAGACAGAAGAGCTGGACCACCCAGATGCGCGTGTCCAGGTCCTCCATCAGCGCGACAGGGCCCCAACCTTGATACGTCGCGATCAGGGAGACAGCCGTGAGCCCCAGCGTCGCGATGGCGGCGCATCGCGATCCCAGACGGAAGGCGATCAGAACGGAAACCGGTATGAGAAGGAAAAGAAGCGGAACGGACGATTGAGAAAAGACGATAAGGGTTGTCGCAACGAGAAGCACCGTGTGGCGCACAACGGCTTCCGTGGAGGGGCCGCGTTCCGACCGGCCATTCGTGTTGCGCGTGAGAAGGATAGCCGGAGTGAGAACGAGAAGTCCGAGGCTATCCGAGAGGTACCAGGTCGTGAGCGCTGCCGTCCAATCTACACCGAACGTGTTGGCCGAAAGCATCGCACCGGCTGCGGCCGGAAGGATTGGCGCGACGACGCAAATGGCGACGAAGGCCGCGACCGTCCAGATGCGGGTGAAAACGATCCGCCGTCCGCAGGCATAGCGCAGGAGACCGAAAGCGAGCAGGCTTTCCGTGATGTTGATCACCGGGAAAGCCAATGCGAGAGATAAGGAGTCGCCGTTCAACAGAAACGCCGTCATGCCGGCCGGCAGCGCGGTCGCGATCAAGACTCTTCGGCTCATGCGCGCTTTCAGGCACAAGAGCCCCGCGAGCAGAATGCCATTTGCCGGCCAGATCACCGCCACGTTCGCTGCGTTCCGCGTCAGGCTTACGGCCAAGTAGACCGCGATCGCATAGGCAAGCGCCGTCGCAACGATGAGCCGCGTTTCGCGATGCACAAATGTCCGCCGTATAACGTCAGCAGGCCGTGCCATGAGCCGCACGAGAAGCATCAATACCGTCCCCCAGTCGATAGCCAAGGGACACTAGCTTTCTAATTTCTAATAAATTCCTATATTTACCATGTAATCGTTCGAATACGTCGCAAATTTGCGCATCTCACGCATAATTCGGGGCATTCGCCCCCTATTCGGCGACCGCGCCGAGTTCGGCTGCGATATCTTCCGTCGGTCGACCGATACTGACATAGCGGAAACCGTGCACTGCAATAAGATCGCGCCGGTAGACGTTGCGCAGATCGACCAGAAGCGGGCTCTTCATGGTGCCTCTCAGCCGCCGGAAATCCAGTGCACGGAAGGCATCCCACTCGGTGACGATGACGAGAGCATCGGCACCTTCGGCGGCCGCGTAAGGATCGGTCGTGAACGTGACATCCGACATATAGTCCCGCGCGGCGTTCATGCCTTCCGGATCGAAGGCCCGGATCTTCGCTCCGGCGTCCTGCAGCCCCTGCACGATGGCAATCGAGGGCGCATCGCGCATATCGTCCGTATTCGGCTTGAAGGTCAGCCCCAGAAGGGCCACCGTCTTCCCGCGGACGTCGGCCCCGATGGCGCGGGCGACCTTGCGGGCCATGGCGCGCTTTCTCTGATCGTTGACTGCCACCGTCGTCTCTACCAGGCGTAGCGGGCTTGCGTAATCCTGTGCCGTCTTGACGAGCGCAAGGGTGTCTTTGGGGAAGCACGAGCCGCCGTAACCAGGGCCGGCATGGAGGAATTTGCCGCCGATCCGCCCGTCGAGGCCGATACCATGGGCCACGTCTTGGACGTTGCCGCCCACTGCCTCGCAAAGATCCGCCATCTCGTTGATGAAGGTGATCTTCATGGCGAGGAAGGCGTTGGCCGCGTACTTGATCAACTCGGACGTGCGGCGCGTCGTGAACACCAGCGGCGCCTTGTTCAGGTAAAGCGGCCGATAAACCTCCGTCATGACGGGACGCGCGCGATCATCCTCGACGCCGATCACGATACGGTCGGGACGCTTGAAGTCCTCGATCGCCGCACCCTCGCGCAGGAATTCCGGATTAGAAACCACGGCAACGTCGGCGTTCGGGTTCGCCTCGCGAATGATACGCTCCACTTCGTCGCCCGTGCCTACAGGTACCGTCGACTTGGTGATGACTACGGTGAAACCGCGCACGACGCGCGCCAGCTGGCGCGCCACATCGTAGACATAGCTGAGGTCGGCGTGGCCGTCGCCGCGACGCGAGGGCGTGCCGACGGCGATGAAAACGGCCTCCGCCTGGCTCACCGGCTCTTCCAGGCTGGTGCTGAATTGCAGACGCCCTGCCTTGACGTTCTTGAGAACGATCTCGTCGAGGCCCGGCTCGTAGATTGGGATCACGCCCTCTTTCAGGGCCTCGATCTTGCTCACATCGCTGTCGATACAGACAACCTCGTGGCCGAAATCGGCAAGACAAGCGCCGGAGACAAGACCAACGTATCCTGAGCCAACGACGGCAATGCGCATGACCGAGCCTTTCGAGCGGTGTGTGTGTTCGTTTCTGCAGGAGCCTAGGGCCTCTTTCGCCCTAGGTCTTTGATGAGACCACGCTTCAGGCTGATAGGGCCTGAAGCGATCATGGGCCTTTTAGCGAGACCGATGATTCACGCTTCAGGCTGATAGGGCCTGAAGCGATCATGGTCTAGAGCGCTTTGGGGTGATGGCGCTGTGACGGTCGCGCGCGACACATCGGCCCAGCGCATAGCTGGGCGAGAAAAGCAGGAAAGAATCGCATCGAGCGCTCTTTCAGCCCGCTCCTCGGCAGGCTTTAGAAGTTGTGCTTAACGGTGCCGCGGATTGTCAGATCTTCGCCAGGGATTTCCTGCTCGCGCTTCTTGACCTCGTTGGCGCCGTACAGCAGCTCAAGGCCGAAATCCATCTTGGGAAGCACGCCAAGCCGGCCGAGCCCCGGGATGCGCACCTCTGTTCCCGCGCTGCTCGTGCCATCGACCGAGGCGGACGGGGTGGAAAAGTCCAGGCCTGGCTCGCTTTGCAGAGCTTTGGCATCCGGCGCGGGCGCGACGGAGGCCGCTCCACCTTCCTCCTGGAAGGCGAATGCAGAGGTGCTGACAATCGCCAGCGCCAATCCCATTCCGATATACCCAATCCGGTTCATTTTCCTACCCGAAGTGCTCCCGCTGACTCGCGAAGATGAAGCTTCCCGGTGCTCGTTACAACAATGTTCGCGCATCGTTAAGCAGCGGTGAACGTTTCCCGCTCGATGTGTGGTTGCTCTGCAATGTGGCCAGCCAGTCACAGCCTTTCAATACCGCGACCTGGCCGCATCCTCTCCTCTTTAGAGGCTTGAAATCGCCATTTTTTTTCGGCTCTCGACTGACGCTGCCCGCGTTTTGCGGCGCACAAGGCACGCGGTCTGCCGTCCACAGCTTCGACGGAAAAGGCACGAAGCGAAAAGGGGTCACCCAAAGGCGACCCCTTCCGTTTGAGACGACGTCTCGAACCGGCTTAGAATTTGATCACAGCGCCGGTCATGAACATGTCGACGTCTTCGAAGCTGAGCTGCGTGCCCGTCGTGCTCGTGGCATCGGCTTCGACGTGACGGTAGATGGCGTAGAGCTTCATAGCCGCCGCGTCGATGTCCTGCATGATGCCAAGCGAGTAGATGTCCAGGTTCGAGCGGAGAAGACGGCCGCCATCGCCGAAGGCCTGATCGGATGCACCGCCAGTGTGGTCGTAATACTGGCCGAACAGCGTCGTCTTGCCGAGCGGGAACCACTTCTGCTGGATACCGGCTTCGAGCGCCCAGAACTCCTGACGATCGTCGATGTTCTGGCCAGCGAAGCGCGGGTTGAAGCGGATCTGCTCGTCTTCCATGTAGCCGGCAGCGAAGTTCGCGTAGAGGCCCGACGCGACGTGCATCACGCTGGCAGAACCGCCGAGCTGATTACAACGGGCGTCATGTCCGGTCGCTGCGAGCGGCACGTTCGAGGTACACTCGAAGCCGACAGTGCCGGCGCTTTCAGAGGACTCGCCGTAAGCGATGCCGGCTGCCAATTTGAAGCCGCCGAATTCGCCCTTGTAGCGCAGGCCCATTTCCCAGGTGTCATCCGCACCCCAGTTGACGGTGCCGGTGAAACCGAAGATCTCGGGCGTGTCGTAGCGAACCATATCGTAACGACGGCCTTCACCGGGCTGGTTGCCGCTGCCGCCGCGGATCAGGCGACGGATGGAGAGAGCGCCCGCAGCGGTCAGCGCGCCGTTCGAGTAACGGCCGTCAGCGCGGCGAAGAGCAAGATCGCCGCCCATGTCCTCAGCGTCCGAGAACTTGGCCACGTCGCCGGTGCCGGCAAGGTTGATTTCGGTGATGCTTTCAGAGGCACCGCCCGTCAGACCCATCCACACGCGGCCGTAGGACTTGCTGTCGATGTACCAAGTCGAGTGACGCAGATCCATGCCCAGGCCCGTGCCCGAGTGGTCGTCCTGATTGAAGCGCTTCGAGTTGGCGCTGCGAACGCCGATCTCGAGCAGGTAGCCTGCCTTCAAGTCGCTGTTGATCTTTGCGTCGCCGCGGAAGCGGAAGCGCGAGCGCGATGCGTCGTTCGTGTAGACACCCGCGTTCGATTCGAAGCCGTCGTCCCAGAACAGCACGGCCTGGTTGACCTGGCCTCCAACCTCGAGCGAGACTTTGCGATTGCCCTTGCGTGCCGTCGTGGCCTCAAGCTCGGCAATCCGCTCCTCGAGATCGGCGCAGCAGTTGCCACCCAGGTCGGCGGCGCCGGCAGACGTGCCCCCCAGCATCAGAAGGCTTGCCGCTGCGAAGAGCGACAGCCGTCCGGCCGACGTCATGAAACCCCCGGTCATGAAAAATTCCTCTCGTCGTTTTCGCCCTGCCGCGCCTCGGCGCGTCCACAGTGCATTGACCCCTTCACCACTCAGCAGAGCCGAACAGACGCAAGACACACCGACTGCTCCGACCACCGTGGTCGAGGGGACATAAACCCATCAATACTCAGGGCGTAAACGGCAAAAGCTATTATGACAGATTTGATACTGTTATTCGTGATGTGTCGGCCACGAGCATTGCTTCCAGACGCCGCGCCTCGCAAGAGAAATGACAGATTTATGACATTATGACTTTCTGTTTCTATTCTAATTTTACTTCTGTATTTGAAGCTGTCCGCCGATTTGCGCCCGTTGCAGGGCTGCGGCCGGTGTGCGAGCCTCGCGAAAAAATCGAGGCGATCCTTGAATACCCACTTCACAGCCGCCGTTGTCGGCGCAGGCCCCGCCGGATTGGCCACCGCGCTCTCACTCGGCGCAGCAGGGTGCGATGTTCTGCTGGCCGCTCCACCGCATCGGGCCCATGGCGGCGCCCCGGACAACCGGACCGCCGCGCTTTTTGCCGGATCCATCGCGCTGCTTCAGAACCTCGACGCTTGGGAGAAGATCGCCTCTCACAGCGCGCCGATTAAGGGCATCCGGATCATCGACGACACGGGCGGGCTACTCCGCGCTCCAGAACTCGTCTTCACCGCGGCTGAAATCGGCCTCGATGCGTTCGGTTGGAATGTGCCCAACAGCGTACTCACGGCCGGCCTTGTCGAGGTCGCCGAACGGGCAGGCAGCCGCATTCGGCTTCATTCCACGGCTGGGATCGTCAACGTCGAGATCGGGGCGACCGCCGTAAATCTCACCACGCACGAAGGTGAGACCTTCACGGCCGGCCTCGTCGTGGGCGCCGACGGCCGCGGCTCCCTTTGCCGCCAGGCGGCCGGGATCGGCACGCGAAGCTGGACCTACGCGCAATCCGCCATTGCCACATCCTTCCAGCACGGCCGCCCCCATCACGGCCTCTCGACCGAATTTCACAGGCCTGCAGGCCCCTTCACGACCGTTCCTCTCAAGGGGCTCGCTTCGAGCCTCGTCTGGGTCGAACGGCCGGACGAGGCCCAGCGCCTCGCCGCGCTCGACGAACCGGCCTTTCGCGCCGTGCTGGAAGAGCGCCTGACGGGCCTTCTCGGCCCTGTGGGCGAGATCACGTCGCGGGCCGTCTTTCCGCTCTCCGGGTTGACCGCCGAGGCGTTCGGCAGGAACCGCGTCGCGCTCGTCGGCGAAGCCGGGCACGTCATCCCGCCGATCGGGGCGCAAGGGCTTAATCTCGGCCTGCGAGATGCCGCAACGCTCGCGGATTGCGTGGCGGATGCCCGCGCTGCGGGCCAGGACGTCGGCGGCCGCGCAATGCTCGACGCTTACAGCGCGCGCCGGCGCGTCGATGTCACGTCGCGCATTGCGACGGTCGATGTCCTCAACCGCTCGCTCATCTCTACTCTCGGACCCGTTCATCTGGCGCGGGGGCTCGGGCTCATTGCCCTCAAGACGCTCGGGCCACTTCGGCGGATTGCAGTGCGCGAGGGGCTCGCTCCGGCAAGCGCGGACGCCGACCTGCTTCACCCGGATGGCGCCCGGCGTCTCTCGGAGCGTGCCAGTGGTGGAGCCCGCCATTCCGCCGCTTGACGTGCCTCCCTCCGCCTTGGCATGTGCCGGAGTAGGTTTGCGCGGCGCATACCGCGCACGCCGCTTTTCCTAACCCCGGCTCGCCTCCGAGCCACTGTCCCGGATCCTGATGAGCACACCCAACGTCAGCCCCCTGCGCGATCTCCAGTTCCGTTTCGAATATGGCGCGCTTCGCGCCATCGTCGGGCTTGTCCGGCTTTTTCCGTTGGAGATGGCCGCCGGCGTCTCGGCCAGGGCATGGCGGGTGCTGGCGCCGCTGATCAATCCGAAGCGCCACAAACGCGCGCTGGCGAACCTCGCCATCGCCTTTCCCGAGAAGACGGAAGCGGAGCGCCACGCGCTCTGCATGGCGCACTGGGAGAACCTTGGCCGGGTGATGGCCGAGACGATGCAGATCGACCGGCTGATCACAGATCCGGGCCGTATCACCATCGTCTCCGACCGGCTGTTCGGCCGCTACAAGAACAAGCTCGGTCCGGCGATCGGGATCTCGCTCCACATGGGGAACTGGGAACTCTCCGTCTGGCCGTTCGTCGAAGCGAAGACCAACCCGGCCGCCGTCTATCGCTCTGTGAACAATCCCTACGTCGACCGCTATCTGCGCTATCAGCGGCGCGATCTCTATCCGGGCGGCCTGTTTGGGCGCGGCAGGGTCGAAGGCGACCATGGCGACGACCAGAAGACGGCGCGCGTCCTCACCGACTTCGTCCGCCGCGGCGGGCGGCTTGGCCTCGTGTGCGATCTCTACGACAACAACGGTATCCCGGTGCCCTTCTTCGGCAAGGATGCCAAGACACAAGCCATCGGCGCAATGATTGCGCGGCGCGTGGGCAGCCGCATTTGGCTGTCGCGCTGCAAGCGGGTCGGCACGTCGAGCCGGTTCGAGATCGAGATCATGGAGCTGCGCGTCCCGCGCACGAAAAACATCAGCGAAGACGTGCGCTGGATCATGACCGAGATGCAAAAGCAGTTCGAGCTGTGGGTGCGCGATGCGCCCGAACAGTGGATGTGGTCGAACCGGCGTTGGAGTTAGTTTTTTTCGCTCACGTGCGCTGTTCGGATCGCCGAAGGCGATCCGGCGCCCTCCGCGGTGGCGGCAGTCCAAGCGGAGCTTGGCTCCGCCAAATATGATAACCGACGCGTCGCGCCATTTGCCCACCGCATGTTTGGCCGCGCGCGGGCTTATCTCAGGCGCGCTTCAGCTTGGCGCATCCCTGGGCCGTTAACGTTTCGGTAACCCTTTCGGGTAAGATTTCATTAACGCGTCGATTTTCCTGATCCGTCCGATGGCCGACCCCACCTTCATTGCCGAACGCATGACCTCGTCGCTCAACGACGCCCAGAACGATACCGGGCGCGTGGCGTTCTGCGGGCCCTATGTGCTTTCCGCAATCACGGGCTACCCGATCAGCAAGGTCGAAGCGGCCGTCAACGCCTACCGGAAGCTGCCTCCCGATCTCAAATATCGCGTGAAGGGCACTTATGCCGACGAAGTGGAAGCAGCCCTCGCCGTCTACGGCTACGAGATGACGCTGAAGGAAACCTTCATGCACCTCGAGCGCAAGAAGCGGCCTTCCGTATGGACGTGGATGCAGAAGCCGCGCAGCGCGTGGGCCCATTACATCCTGGCCATTCATAAGGGCAAGGAAGGGCACTGGATCCTGATCAAGGGCGTGAAGATGTGCGATACCTTCACGGAGGGCCAGTGGACATTCGTCTGCGACGGCCCGCATCGCGGCGCGCGGATCATGGAAGTGTTCGAAGTGCGCCGCTCGCTTGAGCTTTAGCCGGCACGCAGTTCTATCGCGTTCAATAATCCCGTTGCGGCAGATCCTCTCAGATGCGCTAATCTTCGATTGACACACGGCCTATCCGTTCAACTGGGAGGCTTGCACGTGATGATCCGTCGTTTTGGCCCTCTCGCTCGGTCGACCGCCTTCGCCGTTCTGATGGCGCCCTTCCCGTTTCCCGCCGCTGCAGGCGGGAGCGACCCCCAGGTTGTCCTCGACGAAATCTTCGGGCAGGTCGAGGCCACGTGCGGCGGTGACGCTCAAGGTCCGCCGTACGACATCTACGCCATTGCCGAGACCTACTTTACGCCCAAGCTCGCACAAGATTTCACGGCGGCGATGGAATCGGGCGACCTCGGTTTCGACATCCTGGTCGACGGGCAGGACTGCGAAATCCGCGATATCGACCTCGATGTCGTAGACACGAGCGGAGACGCCGCGACGGGCCGCGCAACCTTCAAGAACATGGGCGAGAGCCGGATCATCGATCTGAAGATGACGAAGACGGGCGATAGCTGGAAGGTCTCCGACGTCGTCTATCAGCATCGCCCATTCGTGCTCAGCGGCGAGCTTTAGTGCGGGCTAAAGGCCGTTGGCAGCGCGAAAGGCCGTCGGCGCCATGCCAGTCCAGCGCCGGAAGGCCCGCGTAAAATGGGCGGGATCGCGATAGCCAAGCTCAAAAGCGATGTCGGTGATCGCGCGCTCGTCCTCCCGTAGCAACGCTTTCGCGCGGCGCTGCAATGTCGCTTCCGTCAACTCGACGAAGCTCGTCCCATGCGACGCGAGGCGGCGCTGCAGAGAGCGGCGCGTCATCCCGAGCTTTCCGGCCACCCATTCGATGCGGGGATAGTCCTCGTGCCCAGCCAGATCGATAACAGCCGCAATCGTGGCGACGTCATCGTTCTCGTGTGGAAGCTTCGGCTCCTCGTCGGCGCTTGCCTCGTTCTGTTTCCTGCCTGCGGGCTTGAGCCCACAATCCAGCAGCGATGCATCGAACGTGAACGACGGCGTGGAATCGCCGTGGGACACGTTCGTGCCGAAGATGAACTCGAGTTCCGCACGTGAGTCTCCGCGCGGCTGTGCCGTCATCACTGCGTGCGGGCGCCATTTCGGCCCCGCATAGACGCGAACGACATCCATCATGTAGCCGATGCCGAGAAGCTCGTTGTGATGGCGGCCTTCCGTCTCCGGCTCTACAAACTCGATGGACCAACGCACGCGCGTCCCCTCACGCGCCACGTAGAGATTGGTCGACGTCTGAAGCATCACTGCGAGACCGGCGTGGGCGCGCGTCATGGCCTCTCGCAGCGTCTCGCCCCGGCAGACCCACGCACCATATGCACTGAGATTTGGACTCGTAACGGCTTGCCCGAGGCGCGCGCCGAAATGACAGTCTCCGGTCTCTCTCGCGGCGCGTTCGAGAAAGCGAAACTGCTCGCGCAAAGGAACGACGATCGCGGGCTGATCGAGCAGGGCGAACGGAAGATCGACGTCCGAAAGCACGCGCGTAATGTTTCCGCCCTGCCGATCCATAAAATCGGCGATGGGGCCGAGCGACGCTGCGCGTGTGAAACCCGAGAGACGGGGCGCCATGGGATCCTCCGGCGGTATCGTCCGGAACTGGCGCAAAATGGCAAGCGGGCTCGGCGCGAACAAGTCACGTTGGCGTTATGAAAAAAACCGGATGCGGGGAGCCGCACCGAGACGCCGACACCACGGGAGAACCGCACGCATGAGCACGCTTCCTTTCGACGTCCGCAACGTCCGCTGGAACACAATCGATGGCCTCGATCACGTCGCCTATCACATCTGTGCCGTGGACGAGACGAAGCGGATCGTCGACATCCTTTTCAAGTTCGACGCGAACTCCAAGATCGCGCTGCACCGGCACAAGGCGGATTACATCACGCTCGTGCTGCAGGGAGAGCTGCGCATCTACCGGGCGGACGGCACGCTCAAGGAGATCCGGCCCGTCGGCAGCTACGTCATCGGACGCGCAGACGGCGAGCCGCATACGGAGGGCGGCGGCGACCAGGACGTGATCGCGTTCTTCTCAAACCGGAACGTCGAGAGCCTCGTGTACGAGATCCTGGATGACGGGCTTAACACAGTGGCGACTTTCGGCATGGCGGAGTTCAAGGCGCTGTTCGAGGCACAGCAGCCGCAGGAATCCACGCTCGTCGCTTCCTGACACTCGCGTTCGCTCAAAGAAAAACGGCCCCGCAAACATGCGGGGCCGTTTTCGTGATCCGTATCGAGCCGAACGCGAGACTTTATGCGTTCTCTTCGGCTGCCTTCTGCGCTTCGTGGCGCGCGCGATCCTCGGCGCCCTTCACCGACTCATCGCGGTCGACGAGTTCGATAACCGCGCGCGGTGCGCTGTCGCCATGACGGAAGCCGGCCTTCAGCACGCGCGAGTAACCGCCAGCGCGATCTTTGTAACGGGGGCCGAGCACGTCGAAGAGCTTCTTCGCCTGCTCTTCGTCGCGCAGACGCGCGGCGGCGAGACGGCGCGAGTTCAGGTCACCGCGCTTGGCAAGCGTGATGTACTTGTCGATCACGCGCTTCAGGTCTTTGGCCTTCGGCAGCGTGGTCACGATCTGCTCGTGCTTGATGAGGGCAGCCGCCATGTTGGAGAACATGGCCTGGCGGTGGGAGCTGTCGCGGTTAAACTTCCGCCCCAACTTCTTGTGTCGCATATCTCTATCTCTTTCTCTTAGGTTGTTACGGGGAGGTTCTTCGGCCTCACCTCGTTCGTGGGCGAAGGGCAGCAGGTTTTCGACCTACTGCCCATCACCAAAGCTTATTTCATTCAGACCGACGATTCACGCCTCAGGCTGATAGGGCCTGAGGCGATCGTGGCCTCTTTCGTCAGACCGACGATTCACGCCTCAGGCTGATAGGGCCTGAGGCGATCGTGGTCTAGTACTGATCCTCGAAGCGCTTGGCCAGCTCTTCGATGTTGTCCGGCGGCCAATTCGGCACTTCCATGCCGAGGTGGAGGCCCATGCCCGCGAGCACTTCCTTGATCTCGTTGAGCGACTTGCGGCCGAAGTTCGGCGTGCGCAGCATCTCGGCTTCCGTCTTCTGGATCAGGTCGCCGATGTAGACGATGTTGTCGTTCTTCAAGCAGTTCGCCGAGCGGACCGAGAGTTCGAGCTCGTCCACCTTCTTCAAGAGCGCGGCGTTGAAGGCGAGTTCCGGATGGCTACGCTCCTCGACGGCCTTCTTCGGCTCTTCGAAGTTGATGAAGACGGCAAGCTGATCCTGCAGGATGCGCGCGGCGAGTGCCACGGCATCCTCGGCCTTCACCGAGCCGTCGGTCTCGACCGTCATGGTCAGCTTGTCATAGTCGAGGATCTGGCCTTCGCGCGTGTTCTCGACCTTGTAAGAGACCTTGGTGACCGGCGTGTAAAGGCTGTCGACCGGGATCAGGCCGATCGGCGCGTCGTCCGGGCGGTTGCGCTCGGCAGGGACGTAGCCCTTGCCCATGTCGGCGGTGAACTCCATGCGGATCTGCGCGCCCTGGTCGAGGTGGCAGATGACGTGGTCGGGGTTCAGGATCTCGACCTCGGAGCCGGTCTCGATGTCGCCGGCACGAACCGGACCCGGCCCGTCCTTCTTGAGGACCATGCGCTTCACGCCGTCCGAATGGACGCGGAGTGCGATTTCCTTGATGTTCAAGACGATGCTCGTCACGTCCTCGCGCACGCCCGGGATCGAGGAGAACTCATGGAGCACGCCGTCAATCTGCACGGACTTGATAGCCGCGCCCTGAAGGGAGGAGAGGAGTACACGACGGAGCGCGTTGCCCAGAGTCATCCCAAAGCCACGCTCGAGCGGCTCGGCGACAAGGGTCGCGGTGCGGGTGCGGTCGCGGCCCGAGGTGATCTCGAGCTTCGACGGCTTGATCAGATCTTGCCAGTTCTTCTGAAGTACGTTCGACACGGGGGTTCCTCGTAGCGGTTCTGGGTGCCGCCTCGCCCAAGCGCGGCACGCTTCTTCCAACAGAGGATGGGCCCGGGCCCAGGACGGGAGCGTGGCGGCCGCTGTTCTACCCGTCCGGAAAGGCCTGGAGCCCGCTTCGCCTTAAACGCGGCGGCGCTTGCGCGGACGGCAGCCGTTGTGGGGGATCGGCGTCACGTCGCGAATGGAGGTGATCTGGAAGCCGACGGCCTGCAGCGCGCGCAGGGCCGACTCGCGGCCGGAGCCCGGGCCGCACACCTCGACTTCGAGCACCTTCATGCCGTGCTCCATGGCCTTCTTGCCCGCGTCCTCGGCAGCCATCTGCGCCGCGAACGGCGTCGACTTGCGCGAGCCCTTGAAGCCCATCGTGCCGGCCGACGACCAGGACAGCGTATTGCCCTGCGCGTCCGTGATGGTGATCATCGTGTTGTTGAACGAAGCGTTCACGTGAGCCACGCCGGACGTGATGTTCTTCTTTTCCCGGCGCCGAATCTTGGTCCGTGCCTGCTCTTTCGCCATGGTAATCTCAACTCCCAGGCCCCGCGGGGCCAATTCCTGTTCGCCGTCTCGGGACGGCCGAAGCGGGGCGAACCGGCAAAGTGGCCGCAAACGCCCCTATGCTGGTTACGCCTTCTTCTTGCCGGCAATCGGCTTCGCCGGGCCCTTGCGGGTCCGTGCGTTGGTGTGAGTCCGCTGGCCATGCACCGGCAGGCCCTTGCGGTGACGCAGGCCACGGTAGCAGCCGAGGTCCATCAACCGCTTGATATTCATGGAAACTTCGCGACGAAGGTCGCCCTCGACCACGTAATCGCGGTCGATCGTCTCACGAATCTGGAGCACTTCGGCGTCAGTCAGCTGGTTCACGCGACGCTCGGCCGGAATGCCGACGCGGTTGCAGATCTCGCCTGCGAACTTCGGGCCAATGCCGTGAATATACTGGAGCGCGATCACCACGCGCTTCCCCGTGGGGATGTTCACACCTGCTATGCGCGCCACATCTCTCTCCTGGAGGCTAGCTCATCGGCCGCAGAGGCGCGGCGACATATAGTTGTTATTAAACGAAAAAATGCGAAAAGACCTGATCCGGGCGAAGATCGCCGCACGGAACAGTCCTTCCGCTTCATCGTCCTGAAAGCGCGGTGTTGTAGCTTGGTCATAAACCTTCGTCAACCTGCGCCTTAGCTCTGAGACATCTTTTCTCCGCCCTCAAGGAGAGCGTCGATTTGCTGGGCCACCTCGGAAATCGAGGCCATGCCGTCCACCTGGCGCAGCTTCCCCTGGGCGAAGTAGTACCCGATCAGGGGAGCCGTCTCCCGGTAGTAAGCCCAGAGGCGCGTTTTCAGCGCCTCAGCATTGTCGTCGGCACGAACGGTGCCGCCTGCCGCCACGGTCTCGCGCGCACGATTCTCGATGCGCGACAGGAGGGCCGTGTCGTCCACCTTGAGCTCGATCACCTGATCGAGACCCGTGTGGCGAGAGATGAGAAGTTGATCCAGCGCCTCGGCCTGCTTGAGCGTGCGCGGGAAGCCGTCGAGGATGAAACCGTTGGCACAGTCGGGCTGGCCGATGCGCTCGGCGATGATGCCGATCACGATCTCGTCCGAGACGAGGCCGCCGCTTTTCATCACCGCCTCGGCCTGGCGCCCGATTTCCGTGCCGGCCTTGACCGCGGCGCGCAGCATGTCGCCGGTGGAGAGTTGTACCAGGCCCTTACGGCGTGCCAGCGCTTCGGCCTGCGTGCCTTTGCCGGCGCCCGGAGGCCCGAGAAGAATGAGCTTCATCGACGTCCCCGTGGCGTCGTCGCGCCTCTGAGCTTCGCCTTTTTGATCAAGCCCTCGTACTGATGGGCCAGAAGATGGCTCTGGATCTGAGCGACCGTATCCATGGTGACGCTGACCGCGATGAGCAGCGACGTACCACCGAAGTAGAACGGCACGGCCGCGTAGGAGGTCAGCAGCTCAGGCATGACGCAGACGGCTGCCAGGTAAATCGCGCCGACCACCGTGATGCGGGTCAGGACGTAGTCGATGTATTCTGCCGTCTTCTCGCCGGGGCGGATGCCGGGAATGAAGCCGCCGTGCTTCCTCAGGTTGTCGGCCGTGTCCTTCGGGTTGAAGACGACCGCGGTGTAGAAGAACGCGAAGAAGACGATGAACGACACATAGACGAGAATGTGCAGCGCCGTGCCGCGGCCGAGGGCCGCAACGAGCCACTGCAGCCACTCAGGCCCGCCGCCACCGGCTGCCTGGAACGAGGCGCCCGTGATGGGAAGCAGAAGCAGGGACGACGCGAAGATCGGCGGAATGACACCCGCGGAGTTCAGCTTCAGGGGAAGATGCGAGGCATCGCCCTGGAACATGCGGTTGCCAACCTGGCGCTTCGGATACTGAATGAGCAATCGGCGTTGCGCTCGCTCGACGAAGACGATGACCGCCGTCACGATCAGCATCAGAATAATCAGCGCGAGCAGGAAGAACGTCGAGAGGGCGCCCGTGCGGGCCATCTCGAAGAGGCCGACGATCGCGGACGGCATACCCGCCACGATACCGGCGAAGATGATAAGCGAGATACCGTTGCCGACGCCGCGCTGCGTGATCTGCTCGCCGAGCCACATCAGGAACATCGTGCCGCCGACCAGCGTGATGACGGTGGTGACGCGGAAGAACCAGCCGGGATCCATGACGACGGAGCCGGCTTCCGAGCGCGATCCTTCAAGGCCGATCGCGATGCCGTAAGCCTGGAAGGCTGCGAGCACCAGCGTGAGATAGCGGGTGTATTGGTTGATCTGCTTGCGGCCCGACTCGCCTTCCTTCTTCAGCGCGGCGAGCTTCGGGTTCATCGAGCTCATCAGCTGCATGATGATGGAGGCAGAGATGTAGGGCATGATGTTCAAGGCGAAGATCGCCATACGCTCGACGGCGCCGCCGGCGAACACGTTGAACATGCCGAGAATGCCGCCCGCCTGCGATTGGAACGCGGCGGCGAAAGCCTGTGCATCGATGCCGGGAATCGGAATGAACGTGCCGAAGCGGTAGACGACGAGCGCAGCCAGTGTGAACCAGATGCGCTTCTTCAAATCCTCGGCCTTGGCGAAGGCGCCGAGGTTGAGGTTTGCGGCAAGCTGCTCGGCAGCGGATACCATGTCGTTCTCTCCCGGCTTCCCGTAAGCCCTGAGGGCAAGACGCCTGGCCGCCTCCCATGGCAACCGTGCGCCCAATCATCTTCTCGGACCTTGATACGCTGCGGCCCGGGTAGCCACATCCGATCATGATCCGGGCCGCCCTACCCCACGGCGGCCCTTTATTCCGTGGCGGACCTTACTTGGTAACGGGGCGGGCCTCAGTCGAGGCCACACACGGCAAAAATGCCGCGCAGGCCTATCCGCCGGACCGCTCGAGACGGATCCGGCAGTAAGGCCCGACTTTCCGTTACTTGCCCGTCTTGGCGGCGGCCTTCTTGGCAGCCGACTTTTCGCGCTTCGCCACGTCGTCGGCAAGCACCTTCTTCTCGATGATGCTGACCGAGCCGCCGGCCTTCTCGATGGCCTCTTTCGCTTTCGCGGAGGCGTGGTTCACCGTGAGCGCCAGCTTCGCCGTGATCTCGCCGGTGCCGAGGAGGCGCAGGCCGTCCTTGGCGCGGCGCAGGATGCCCGCGTCGACAAGCGCCGTCACGTCCACGTCCTGGCCAGCCTTCAGCTTGCCCTCATCGACCGCACGCTGGAGCGCGCCGATGTTGATCTCGTTCCAGTCCTTGCGGTTCCACTTGTTGAAGCCGCGCTTGGGCAGGCGGCGGTGGAGGGGCATCTGGCCGCCTTCGAAGCCGCCGATCGCCACGCCCGAGCGCGCCGTCTGGCCCTTGCCGCCGCGGCCGCCCGTCTTGCCGACGCCCGAGCCGATGCCCCGGCCGATACGCACGCGCGTCTTACGCGCGCCCGGGTTGTCCTTAATCTCGTTGAGCCGCATGGACCCGAAGCTCCTCAGTTCGTCTCTCTCATACGGAGACATTCATCTCTGTGCCGGATCGCGACCCGGCGCCAATCGATGCCTTAAGCCTTACCCGTCTCGTCGACGATGCGAACGAGATGGGGAACTCTTGCGATCATGCCGCGCACGGCCGGCGTGTCCTCAAGGATGCGGCGGCGGTTGAGCTTGTTGAGACCGAGACCGATCAGGGTCTTGGTCTGGATCTCAGGCCGGCGGATCGCGCTTCTGTACTGCTCGACCGTGATCGTCTTCTTGGCCATGTCTCACATACCTTCTTGTCGTGCTCCCGACGGAGGCCTTGCGGCCATCCGATCAGGCCTCGGCGCCAGCCTCAGCATCGACGCCATCGCGGCGGCGGGAGACAATCTCGGAAACCTTCTTATTACGGCGCGCGGCGACGGAGCGGGGGTTCTCCTGCTCCTTGAGCGCGTCGAACGTGGCACGCACGACGTTGTAGGGGTTGGTCGAACCGAGCGACTTCGCCACCACGTCATGCACGCCCAGCATCTCGAACACAGCGCGCATGGCGCCGCCTGCGATGATGCCCGTACCGGCGGGAGCCGCGCGCAGCACGACCTTGCCCGAGCCGTGACGGCCGGCGCTATCATGATGCAGCGTGCGCGAGTCGCGCAGCGGCACGCGGATCAGGCTGCGACGCGCCTGCTCGGTGGCCTTGCGGATCGCCTCCGGCACCTCACGCGCCTTGCCGTGACCGAAGCCGACGCGGCCCTTCAAGTCGCCGACGACGACGAGCGCCGCGAAGCCGAAGCGCTTACCGCCCTTCACCACCTTCGCAACACGATTGATATGGACGAGCTTGTCGGAAAATTCGCTGTCGCGCTCTTCCCGCTCCCGCTCGCGTCCGCGCCCTCTTTCAGGTCCACGTGCCACTGTCAAATTCCTTTCATCAGAAGCTGAGACCGCCCTCGCGGGCAGCGTCAGCGAGCGCCTTGACGCGCCCGTGGAAGAGGTAGCCGCCGCGGTCGAACACGACCTCGGTGACGCCCGCCTTGACAGCCCGCTCGGCCACCAGCTTGCCGATCGCGGCAGCAGCAGCCTTGTCGGCGCCCGTCTTAAGCGAGCCCTTGAGGTCCTTCTCGAGGCTCGAAGCGGATGCGAGCGTGCGGCCCGCAGCGTCGTCGATGACCTGAGCGTAGATGTGCTTCGAAGAGCGGTGGATGCTCAGACGCGGGCGGTTCGCGGCCCGGGCCTTCAGCGACCGGCGGACGCGCGCGCGGCGCCTCTCGAACTGTGAGTCTTTATTGGCCATAGCCTCGGTCCTACTTCTTCTTGCCTTCCTTGCGGAAGACGTGCTCGCCCTTGAAGCGCACGCCCTTGCCCTGATAGGGCTCCGGCTTGCGCGAGGCGCGAATGACGGCAGCAACCTGGCCGACAAGCTGCTTGTCGATGCCAGAGACGGTCACGACCTCCTGCTTGGCGCCGCCGACCTTGACGTCGACGCCATCGGGAATGGTGTGAACCACGTCATGGCTGAAACCGACGGAGAGCGTAAGCTGATCCTTGCCCTTCATCGCCGCCTTAAAGCCGACGCCGTGGATCTCAAGCGTGTGGGTGTAGCCCTCGGTAACGCCCGTGATCAGGTTCTGCACCATCGAACGCGACATACCCCACATGGAGCGCGCCTTCTTGGTGTCCTCGACCATGGAGAGCGTGATGCCGTCGTCCGTCTTCTCGACCTTGAGCTCTTCGGGCAGCGTGAAGGACAGCTCGCCCTTCGAACCCTTCATGGTCACGGTCTGGCCGCTCACCGTCGCCGTAACGGCGGCAGGAACGGGAACCGGTTTTTTTCCGATGCGTGACATGCTGACTTCCTCAAGCCCCGGCCAGGCCGGGGCCTCCCTCAGAACACGTTGCAGATGATCTCGCCGCCGACGTTCTCTTCCTTGGCGCGCGAATCCGACATCACACCCTTCGGCGTGGAGAGGATTGCGACGCCGAGACCATTGGCAACGCTCTTCAGATCGCGAACCGGCGAGTAAACGCGCCGGCCGGGCGTGGACACACGACGGATCTCTTTGATCGCCGGCTGCCCGTTGAAATACTTCAGCTCGATCTCGAACTCGGGGAAGCTGCCCTTCTGCTCGATGCGCGTGTAGCCGCGGATGTAGCCTTCTTCGGCGAGCACGTCGAGAACGCGTGCGCGGATGTTCGACGCGGGCGTCGTCACCTTCGGGCGGCGACGGAGCTGCGCGTTGCGGATGCGTGTGAGCATATCGCCCAGGGGATCGTTCACTGCCATGTGCTTCGGCTCCTTACCAGCTCGACTTGACCATGCCGGGGATCAGACCTTGAGAGGCCTGCTCGCGGAGCTGGTTGCGGCACATTTTGAGCTTGCGATAGTAGCCACGGGCGCGGCCCGTCACTTCGCAACGGTTGCGGATACGCACGGCGGAGCTGTTGCGCGGCAGCTCGGCGAGCTTGAGGCGGGCGGCAAAGCGCTCCTCGGCCGGCAGCTTCAGGTCGTCGGCGATTTCCTTGAGACGCTGACGCTTGGCCGCATACTGTGCGGCCAGCTTCCGGCGCCGGTTGTTCTTCTGTACTGAGCTCGTCTTAGCCATTCATGGTCCTCCAAAGGCCTTTCGGGGTGTTGCCCGAGGTCCTCTAGCTACGGAAAGGGAAGTTGAAGCCGCGCAGCAGCTCGCGGGCTTCGTCATCGGTCTGAGCGGAGGTCACGACGATCACGTCGAGGCCCCACACCTGATCAACCTTGTCGTAATCGATCTCCGGGAACACGATGTGCTCCTTGAGGCCGCAGGCAAAGTTGCCACGGCCGTCGAAGCTCTTCGCGTTCAGGCCGCGGAAGTCCTTCACGCGCGGCAGCGCGATCGTGACGAAGCGGTCCAGGAACTCGTACATCCGGTCGCCGCGCAGCGTCACCTTTGCGCCAAGCGTCATGCCTTCGCGGACCTTGAAGGTCGCGATCGACTTGGTCGACTTGGTGAGCAGCGGCTTCTGACCGGCAATGAGCGCGAGATCGCCGGCGGCGTTGTCGACCTTCTTGCGGTCGGCCGTCGCCTCGCCCACGCCCATGTTGAGCACGACCTTCTCGATCTTCGGAATCTGCATCGGGTTCGCGTAGCCGAACTTTTCCTTCAGCGCGTCGCGAACGACCTTCTCATAATGCGTCTTGAGGCGCGGACGGTAACCCTCGGGCCGCGGCTTCCACTCGCGCAGCTCGACCTCGCCCTTGGCGCGCTTCTCGGCCTTGGCTTCCTTGCCGGGCTTGCCCTGCGGGGCGCCGGCCGGCTTGCCCGCCTTTGCGGATTTCTTGTTGTCGGCCATGGCTTAGTTCTTCTCCGGAATAAGCTCGCCCGAGCGCTTGGCGACGCGGGCTTTGGTGCCATCTTCCAGGATGCGGAAACCGACGCGGGTCGGCTTGCCGTCCACGGGATCCTCGATGGCGAGGTTCGAAATCTGGATCGGCGCTTCCTTGGAGACGATGCCGCCTTCCTGGGATGCCGTCTGACGCTGATGGCGGCGCACGATGTTGACACCGCGAACGAGCGCGCGGTTCTCCTTCGGGCGAACCTGAATCACTTCACCGCGCTTGCCTTTGTCGCGGCCAGTGAGGACGATCACCTTGTCGCCCTTTTTAATCTTGAGCGAGGCCATTACAGCACCTCCGGAGCGAGCGAGACGATCTTCATGTGGTTCTTGGCGCGAAGCTCGCGCGTCACCGGTCCGAAGATACGCGTGCCGACGGGCTCACCGTTGGCGTTGATGAGGACGGCCGCGTTGCGGTCGAAGCGGATCAGCGAGCCGTCGGGACGGCGCACGCCCTTGGCGACGCGCACGATCACGGCCTTCATCACCTGGCCCTTCTTCACGCGCCCCTTCGGAATCGCCTCCTTGACCGACACGACAATGGTGTCGCCGATGGTGGCGTACTTGCGCTTCGAACCGCCCAGCACCTTGATGCACTGAACGCGACGCGCGCCCGAATTGTCAGCGACGTCGAGATTCGTCTCCATCTGGATCATCGCACTTGCTCTCTTCCTGCCGCGTCGATCGCGGCGTCAAACCTTGAATTCTCGATCCGGATCCCGCCGCGCACTGCGCGCGGAACCCAAATTCCTCAAACCTTTTCCAGTGCAACCCACCGCTTCAGCTTAGAAAACGGCGCCGATTCCTGGATCTCGACGCGATCGCCTTCCTTGAAGACGTTGTTCTCGTCGTGAGCGTGGTACTTCTTCGTGCGGCGCACCGTCTTTTTGAAGAGCGGATGGGTATAGCGGCGCTCGACTTCAACGACGATGGTCTTGTCGTTCTTGTTCGAGACGACCACACCCTGCAGGACGCGCTTCGGCATCTCTCTATCTCCTTACGCGTCGGTCTTCGACTGGGTTTTCGACTGGGGGGCAGAGCCCGCCCGCTTCTGGCCAGCCACGGTCAGGACGCGCGCGATGTCGCGACGCACCTGGCGCACACGCGACGTGTTCTCAAGCTGACCTGAAGCCTTCTGAAAGCGCAGGTTGAACTGCTCTTTCTTGAGCTTCACGAGCTGCTCATCGAGCTGGTCGAGCGTCAGGAACTTCAACTCTTCGGTCTTCATTCTCTCACTCCTCAGCCGATCCGCGTCACGATGCGCGTCTTGATCGGGAGCTTGGCGGCGCCGAGCTTCAGCGCTTCACGAGCGATCTGATCCGGCACGCCGTCCAGCTCGAACATGATGCGGCCGGGCTTCACGCGCGACACCCAGAGCTCAATACCGCCCTTGCCCGAGCCCATGCGGACTTCGGCCGGCTTCTTGGTCACCGGAACGTCCGGGAAGATGCGGATCCAGACGCGGCCGGCGCGCTTCATGTGGCGCGTGATGGCGCGGCGGGCCGCTTCGATCTGACGGGCGGTGACACGCTCCGGCTCCACAGCCTTGAGGCCGTGGGAGCCAAAGTTCAGTTCCGTGCCGCCCTTCGCAGCGCCGTGGATACGGCCCTTGAACTGCTTGCGGAACTTGGTTTTCTTCGGTTGCAACATCGGTTCAATCCTTCAGGGAGCGGCCTTCTCAGGCCTGCGCCTCGCCCTCCTTAGCGGCCTCGGCCCGTCCGCCACGGCGGGGGCCACGGTCACGGCGCTCACCGTCGTCGCGGCGCGGACGGCCGGTGCCGTCACCGGCGCCTTCTGTCGCGCGGCGCTCGGAAGCCATCGGGTCGTGCTCCATGAGCTCGCCCTTGAAGATCCACACCTTGATGCCGATCACGCCGTAGGCGGTCTGAGCAAGACCATAGCCAAAGTCGATGTCCGCGCGCAGCGTGTGCAGCGGCACGCGGCCTTCGCGATACCATTCCGTGCGTGCGATCTCCGCGCCGCCGAGACGGCCGGCGACGTTGATACGAATGCCGACGGCACCAGCGCGGATCGCAGTCTGCACGGCGCGCTTCATGGCGCGGCGGAACGCAACGCGGCGCTCGAGCTGCTGGGCAATGTTCTCGGCAACGAGCGTCGCGTCGATGTCGGGCTTGCGAACCTCAAGAAGGTTGAGGTGGACTTCCGAGGTCGTGAAGCGCGCGAGCTCGGAGCGCAGCTTCTCGATGTCGGCGCCCTTCTTGCCGATGAGCACGCCGGGGCGGGCCGTGTGAACGGTCACGCGGCACTTCTTGTGCGGACGCTCGATCACGACCTTCGAGATGCCGGCCGTACGCTGCTGCTTCATGATGTGGGCGCGGATGGCGCGGTCCTCATGAAGAAGCTTGCCGTACTCGCCGCGATGGGCGAACCAGCGGCTATCCCAGGTGCGGTTGATGCCGACGCGTAGCCCGACGGGATTGACTTTGTGACCCATTACTCGGCCTCCTTCTCGGCTGCTTTGGCCTCGGCGGCCTTCTTGGCGCCAGCCTTCGGCTTTGCGGCCTTGCCCTTGGCCTTCTTCGCCTTGGGAGCCTCTTCCTCTTCCGTCTCGCGCACCACGACGGTGATCTGCGAGAACGGCTTCAGGATCTGGAAGCCACGACCGCGGCCGCGGGCCGCGAAGCGCTTCAGGACCATGTTCTTGCCGACGTAGGCCTCGGCCACGACGAGCGCGTTCACGTCGAGATCGTGATTGTTCTCGGCATTAGCGACCGCGCTCATGACGCACTTGCGCACGTCCTGGGCGATCCGCTTCCTCGAAAACTCGAGGTCAGCGAGAGCTTCATCGACCTTCTTGCCGCGGATCAGACCCGCGACGAGGTTCAGCTTCTGCGGCGAGACGCGAAGGTTCTTCGCAATCGCGCGTGCCTCCTTGTCCGAGAGGCTTCTTTCCCGGCTCGGCTTGCCCATTACTTCCTCACCGCTTTCTTGTCGCCGCTATGACCATGGAACGTGCGCGTCGGCGAGAATTCACCGAACTTGTGCCCGATCATGTCTTCGGTGACGTTCACCGGAACGTGCTTCTGGCCGTTGTAGACGCCAAACGTCAGGCCAACGAACTGGGGCAGGATCGTCGAGCGACGGCTCCAGGTCTTGATGACCTCGTTGCGGCCAGACGACCGCACCTTCTCAGCCTTCTTGAGAATGTAGCCGTCGACGAACGGGCCCTTCCAAACTGCGCGTGTCACTCTCGTGTCTCCTCGGTCTCAGCCGCTCAGGCTCTTACTTGCCCTTGGCCTTGGCGCGGCTTCTGACGATGAACTTGTCGGTCTGCTTGTTCTTGCGGGTCTTGAAGCCCTTGGTCGGCTTGCCCCACGGCGTCGCCCAGTGCTTACCACCCTTCGTGCGGCCACCGTTGGGGTGGTCGATCGGGTTCATGGCGATCGAACGGACGGTCGGGCGCGTGCCCTTCCAGCGCGTGCGGCCAGCCTTGCCGGTCACTTCGTTGGTGTGGTCGGGGTTCGACACGGCGCCGACAGACGCCATGCAATCCGAACGCACCTTGCGGGTTTCGCCCGAGTTCAGCTTCAGCACGGCCCAGCCGGCGTCACGGCCGACGAGCTGCACGAACGCACCAGCGGAACGTGCGATCTGACCGCCGGCACCCGGCTTCAGCTCGACGTTATGGACAATGGTGCCGATCGGCATGCCCGACAGCGGCATGGCATTGCCCGGCTTCACGTCCACCTTGGCGCCCGAGACAACCTGGTCGCCCACGGCGAGACGCTGCGGAGCCAGGATGTAGGACAGGTGGCCGTCCGCATACTTGATGAGCGCGATGAACGCGGTGCGGTTGGGGTCGTACTCCAGCCGCTCGACCGTCGCCACGACGTCGTGCTTACGACGACGGAAGTCGATCAGCCGGTAGGACTGCTTGTGCCCGCCGCCGATGTGGCGCGTGGTGATACGGCCGTCGCTGTTGCGTCCGCCGGACTTCTGCTTGCCCTCGGTCAGCATCTTGACCGGGCCACCTTTCCAGAGGTGACGACGGTCGACCTGAACCAGGTGGCGAAGACCCGGAGACGTCGGACGAAAAGTCTTCAATGCCATCGGTATGGCTCCTCTACAGGCCCGTCGTAACGTCGATCGAGTGGCCTTCCTCGAGCGTCACGATGGCCCTCTTGAAATCGCTCTGCTGGCCGCGAATGCCGCGGAACACTTTCCGCTTGCCCTTGCGCACCAGGGTATTCACGGCCTTGACCTTGACATCGAAGAGGCTTTCGACAGCGCTCTTGATCTCGGTCTTGTTGGCGGTCCCGGCGACCTTGAAGATCACCTGGTTCGCCTCGGAAACAGCCGTCGCCTTCTCGGTGATGACCGGAGAGAGGATGACGTCGTAGGCCTTGAGCTTGTTCATCACTTCGCCTCCGCGGCTTTGGCCGTCACGTCGGCGAAGCGCACGTCGAGCGCTTCCACAGCGGCCTTCGTGAGCACGAGCTTCTCGCGGCGGAGAATGTCGTAGACGTTGATGCCGGCGATCGGCAGCACGTCGATGTGCGGGATGTTCCGAGCTGCACGTGCGAAGCCGTCGTCGAGCGCCGCGCCATCGATGATGAGCGCGCTCTTCCAACCGAGCGTTGCGAACTGCTTCTTCAGCGCACCCGTCTTGCCTTCACCGGACGAGGCCGTGTCGAGCACGATGATGTCGCCGGCCTTGGCCTTCGCAGAGAGAGCGTGACGCAGCGCGAGCGCACGGAACTTCTTCGTCAGGTCGATCGCGTGGCTGCGCGGCTTCGGTCCGAAGGCCTTGCCGCCGCCGCGCCACTGAGGCACCGACTTATCGCCATGGCGAGCGTTGCCGCTGCCCTTTTGCTTCTGGTGCTTCTTGCCCGTGACGGACACTTCCGAGCGATCCTGCGCGTGATGCGTGCCGGCCATGCGCTTCAGCTGCTGCCAGCGCACCATGCGGTGCAGGATGTCCGAGCGCGGCTCGAGACCGTAGATGGCATCCGCGAGTTCGATCTCGCCAGCCGCCTTCGCTTCAAGCGTGGTGACGTTGGTTTTCATCACGCCTTCTCCTTCTCCGCCGTCCGAATGGCGCCGGGAAGCGGCGCATCGGCATGGGGCTTCTTCTTCACGGCGTCGCGGACGATCACCCAGCCGCCCTTCGAACCCGGGACAGCGCCACGGATCATCAGGAGGCCGCGCTCGACGTCGATCTTCGCAACTACGAGGTTCTGGGTCGTAACGCGCTCGTCACCGAGGTGACCGGCCATCTTCTTGCCCTTGAACACCTTGCCGGGGTCCTGGCGCTGACCGGTCGAGCCGTGCGAACGGTGCACGGCGGACACGCCGTGGCTCGCGCGCAGACCGCCGAAGTTCCAGCGCTTCATGGCGCCGGCGAAGCCCTTGCCCTGGCTGGTGCCGGTGACGTCCACGAACTGGCCCGCAACGAAATGGTCGGCCGTGATCTCGGCGCCAACGTCGATCAGGTTCTCAGGACTGACACGAAACTCTGCCAGTTTGCGCTTGGGCTCGACGTTGGCGACCGCGAAGGTGCCACGCTCGGACTTGATAAGCCGCGAGGGCTTACGCGTGCCTGCGCCAACCTGGATGGCCGTGTAGCCGTGCTTGTCGGCGGTGCGCTGCGAGAGGACCTGAAGATTTTCGAGCTTCAAGACCGTCACAGGCACGTGCTCGCCAGCATCTGTAAAGATGCGGGTCATGCCGACCTTCTGTGCAATCACTCCGGAACGCATTCTTCGCATTCCTTCCCTTATTCTCGCTGCCATTCAGGTGGAACCCGAAGGCTGCGACATCCTCTAGAGCTTGATTTCCACGTCCACGCCAGCGGCGAGGTCGAGCTTCATAAGCGCGTCGACCGTCTGCGGCGTGGGGTCCACGATGTCGAGCATCCGCTTATGGGTGCGCATCTCGAACTGCTCGCGGCTCTTCTTATCGACGTGCGGCGAGCGGTTGACCGTGAAACGCTCGATGCGGGTCGGCAACGGGATCGGCCCCCGCACCTCAGCGCCGGTGCGCTTCGCCGTGTTCACGATCTCCCGCGTCGACGCATCGAGAATTCGATGATCGAACGCTTTCAATCGGATTCGGATATTCTGGCCGTTCATTTTCTTGAACCCGCTAAATGAGGAGAAGCGCTCGGACCCGGCGTTGCCGCCGCCCTCACGAGCGCCTCTCTTCGTCTGCTACTCGATGATCTTCGTGACGACGCCGGCGCCGACGGTCCTGCCACCTTCACGGATGGCGAAGCGGACCTTCTCTTCCATGGCGATCGGCGAGACGAGCTCAACATCCACCGCGATGTTGTCACCCGGCATGACCATCTCGGTGCCTTCCGGCAGCGTCACGACGCCGGTGACGTCGGTCGTGCGGAAGTAGAACTGAGGACGGTAGTTGGTGAAGAACGGCGTGTGACGGCCACCCTCTTCCTTGGTGAGGATGTACGCCTCAGCCTTGAACTTCTTGTGCGGCTTCACGGAGCCGGGCTTCGCGAGAACCTGGCCGCGCTCGACGGCGTTCTTGTCGATGCCGCGCAGGAGGCAACCGACGTTGTCGCCAGCCTCGCCCTGATCGAGCAGCTTACGGAACATTTCGACGCCGGTCACAACGGCCTTCTGCGTGTCGCGGAGACCGATGATCTCGATTTCCTCGCCGACCTTCACGAGGCCGCGCTCGATACGACCGGTGACGACCGTGCCGCGGCCCGAGATCGAGAACACGTCTTCGATCGGCATAAGGAACGGCTGATCCTTCGGACGCTCGGGGAGCGGGATGTAGGTGTCGAGGGCGTTGAAGAGGTTCATGATCGCTTCGTCGGCGAGCGGACCCTTTTCACCCGTGAGGGCCTGGATCGCGGCGCCGCGGATCACGGGGACGTCGTCGCCCGGGAACTGGTACTTCGAGAGAAGCTCGCGGACTTCCATCTCGACGAGGTCGAGGAGCTCCGCGTCGTCGACGATGTCGCACTTGTTGAGGAAGACGACGATGTAGGGAACGCCGACCTGACGGGCGAGCAGGATGTGCTCACGGGTCTGGGGCATCGGGCCGTCAACAGCCGACACGACGAGGATCGCGCCGTCCATCTGAGCGGCGCCCGTGATCATGTTCTTCACGTAGTCGGCGTGGCCCGGGCAGTCGACGTGGGCGTAGTGGCGGTTCTCGGTCGCGTACTCGACGTGCGAGGTGGCGATCGTGATGATCTTAGATGCGTCGCGGCGGCCCTGAGCGGCGGATGCCTTCGCAACGTCGTCGTACGAGACGAACGAGTTGGACCAACCCTTGTCGGTCGAAACCTTCGTCAGTGCTGCGGTGAGCGTGGTCTTGCCGTGGTCGACGTGACCGATGGTGCCGACGTTGACGTGCGGCTTGTTGCGCTCGAATTTCGCCTTGGCCATAGTTGGCTCTCCTTAAGCTCGTTCTTTCAGTTCTTGCCCGGCATGACCGGATCTCTTGCTACCTGCCGCAGTGCCCTTCAGGGCTACCGCATCAGGCGTATTTCGCCTTCACCTCGTCGGCCACGTTGCGCGGCACGTCGGCGTAGTGTGCAAACTGCATCGTGTAGGATGCGCGCCCCGTCGACATCGACCGGAGCTGGCTCACGTAGCCGAACATGTTCGCAAGCGGCACGTATGCGCGGATCACGGTCGCGTTGCCGCGCATCTCCTGGGTGCGGATCTGGCCGCGCCGGGAGTTGATGTCGCCAATGATGGAGCCCACGAAATCGCCAGGCGTCACCACCTCGACGTCCATGACCGGCTCGAGGATCTTGATGCCACCTTTCTCGCAGCCTTCTTTCATAGCCGCGCGGGTGGCGATCTCGAACGCGATCGCGGACGAGTCGACTTCGTGGAAGCCACCGTCGTGGAGCGTGACCTTCATATCGACGATCGGGAAGCCGATGAGCACGCCCGAGTCCCACACACCCTGAACGCCCTTCTCGACGCCGGGGATGTATTCGCGCGGCACGGCGCCGCCCACGATGGTGCTCTCGAAGACGTTGCCCTTGCCCGTCTCGTTCGGCTCGAGCTTGATCTTCACGCGCGCAAACTGGCCCGTACCGCCGGTCTGCTTCTTGTGCGTGTAGTCGATGTCCGCCGGGCGCGCGAGCGTCTCGCGGTAAGCGACTTGCGGCTGACCGACGTTGGCCTCGACGTTGTAGGTCCGCTTCAGGATGTCGACCTTAATGTCGAGATGAAGCTCGCCCATACCCTTCAGAATCGTCTCGCCGCTCTCCTGGTCGATGGTGACGCGGAAAGACGGATCCTCGACCGCCATCGTGTTGAGCGCGATCGCCATCTTCTCCTGGTCGGCCTTGGTCTTCGGCTCGATCTTGAGGTTGATGACGGGCTCCGGGAATTCCATCTTCTCAAGGATGACGGGCTTGTTCGGATCGCACAGGGTTTCGCCCGTGCGGATGTCCTTCATGCCCTGCAGAGCCACGATGTCGCCAGCGAAGGCTTCCTTGATTTCTTCGCGGTCGGCGGCGTGCATGAGATACATGCGGCCAGCGCGCTCTTTCTTGCCGCGCGACGTGTTCGCCAGCGCCATGCCCTGCTCGAGCTTGCCCGAGTAGATGCGGCAGAAGGTGATCGAACCGACGTGCTCGAAGCTCATGATCTTGAAGGCGATCATGGACAGCGGCTCGTCATCGGACGGCTTGCGAAGAAGATCCTCACCCGTCTTCGGGTCCGTGCCCTTGTAGGCCTCACGATCGATGGGGCTCGGCAGGAAGTCGACGACCGCGTCCAGCAAAGGCTGGACACCCTTGTTCTTGAAGGCCGAGCCGCACAGCATCGGGTAGAACGCGCGCGTAACGGTCGCCTTACGGATGAGCTTGCGGAGCGTCGCCTCGTCGGGCTCGTTGCCCTCGAGGTAGGCTTCCATCGCCGCGTCGTCCATTTCGACGGCCGCCTCGATCATGGCGCCGCGGAATTCGTTCGCCTTGTCGACGAGCTCAGCCGGGATCTCGCCCTCGGTCATGGGGGCGTCCTTGGCGTCGCCTTCCCACGTGTAGGCCTTCATCTTGATGAGGTCGACAACACCGCGGAAATCGCTTTCGGCACCGATCGGGATCTGCAGCGGGACGGCGCGCGCGCCGAGCTTGTCCTTGATGTCGGCGACGCACATGAAGAAGTCGGCGCCGGTCTTGTCCATCTTGTTGGAGAAGATGATGCGCGGAACGTTGTACTTGTCGCCCTGACGCCAGACGGTTTCCGTCTGAGGCTCGACGCCCTGGTTGGAGTCGAGAACGCACACCGCGCCGTCGAGCACGCGCAGCGAACGCTCGACCTCGATCGTGAAGTCGACGTGACCTGGCGTGTCGATGATGTTTAGGCGATGACGCTTGTCGTTACGGTCCACCCAGAAACAGGTCGTCGCGGCCGACGTGATCGTGATGCCGCGCTCAGCTTCCTGATCCATAAAGTCCATCGTCGAGGCGCCGTCGTGCGTCTCGCCGATCTTGTAGGACTTACCGGTGAAGTAGAGAATCCGTTCGGTCGTCGTCGTCTTACCGGCATCGATGTGAGCCATGATGCCGAAGTTACGATAGTCCTGAATCGGGTATTGGCGGGCCATCAGTCTCTTCCTTCGCGCTTCAGCTGCCCATTATCTGTTGGACGCAACAGCGCTCTGTTCCCTTGTTGTCCGTCTACCAGCGGTAGTGCGAGAACGCCCGGTTGGCGTCCGCCATCTTGTGGGTGTCTTCGCGCTTCTTCACGGCCGTGCCGCGGTTGGCAGAAGCGTCGAGCAGCTCACCCGACAGACGCTCCACCATGGTGTTCTCGTTGCGCGCGCGGGCGGCAGCGATGATCCAACGGATGGCGAGAGCCTGACGGCGCTCGGAGCGAACTTCGACGGGGACCTGGTAGGTCGCACCGCCGACGCGGCGAGAGCGAACCTCAACCGACGGCATGACGTTGTCGAGCGCCTGATGGAACATCGCCACCGGATCCGACTTCGCCTTGCTCTCCATGCGCTCGAGAGCGCCATACACGATGCGCTCGGCGACGGACTTCTTGCCGTCTTCCATCACCGCATTCATGAACTTGGTCAGAACCAAGTCAGAATACTTAGGATCAGGATTGACCTCACGCTTCTCTGCACTGTGACGACGGGACATGGGTCCTAGTCCTTCGCTTAATTCGCTCGGCTCACTCCCGGGCGAGCCACCTGAAACCTTTTAAGAGATCTCCCAGACCTCACCGCGTCTCAGGCGGCTCGTCCGGGATACCTCCGCGAGAGCGGCCTACTTCGGCCGCTTCGCTCCGTACTTCGAACGACGCTGCTTGCGGTTGGCGACACCCTGGGTGTCGAGCACGCCGCGCAGAATGTGGTAACGGACGCCGGGAAGGTCCTTCACGCGGCCGCCACGGATGAGCACGACAGAGTGCTCCTGAAGGTTGTGGCCTTCGCCGGGGATGTAGCCGATGACCTCGTGCCCGTTGGTGAGCCGGATCTTCGCGACCTTACGAAGGGCCGAGTTCGGCTTCTTCGGCGTCGTCGTATAGACGCGCGTGCAGACGCCGCGTTTCTGAGGGCACGCCTCCATGTGGCGCGACTTCTCGCGGTAGACCTTCGGGCTCCGGGGTTTCCGGATCAGCTGTTGTATCGTCGGCATTCGACGTTCCGCCTTCTCGACCGGCTCCACACCGGTTGGTTGCCGTTTCGGTTTGTCCGCGCACCGCTGTTCCAAAGGAATGCGTGCACCAAACAAAGCCCGCCGAGCCCCGGATCCCCGGGAGCCTGGCACGGAAAAAACCAGAGGATCCTCCGGCTTGCCTTTCGGCTTGCCAGCGATCTTGGTCCGAAAATGTCCTCTGCTTTTGGACGGCAGCGTCTAGGCTAGAGCGCGAAAACGCGCGGAGATTGCCTACCACCTACCGTGAGAGTGGGCGCACCTATATACACTTGTGGATTCCCGGTCAACACCTTGCGGGCATCGAAAAGCAAGAAGTCGCGAGAGATTGCGGTGATACCGCAAAAAGTCCGCGCCGTGCCGTCGCCGCATCCTGCCGGGCCCCGTCATTAAACATACGAATGACGCTTTTCGAGAGCAAATCTCGCCGATCCGACTCGGTTATCCCGCCTTTCCCGTACCGTCGAGCCTCCAAGACGCGGAAGGTCAAATGCCACCGTTCCTGGACACGACCGCATACGCCGACGCGATACGGGGGCCGAACCTGCGCCACGCGGCTTTGCTGCTTCTCGGATTTGTCGGCCTCGTCGCCCTACCGGCCGTGCTGGTATGGGGTGTTGCGGGGCTGCTCGCGGTGCCGGTGGTGCTGGCAATCGTCTGCGCGCTGGCCGTGCAGATGCCGCCGGATGCCGTGATGCGCCTCTACCGGGCAACGCTCGTTCCGCAGCAGGACGACAGCCAGCTTTCGAGCCTTGTGGACGTGCTCGCCTACCGGGCGGAGCTCGCGCGGCGGCCCGATCTCTTCGTGATCCCGAGCCTGACCCTGAACGCATTCGCGGCCGGCTCCCGCGATCATTCCGCCATTGCCGTTACGGAAGGGTTGCTGAGGCGCCTCTCACTTGCCGAGACGGCGGGCGTGCTGGCTCACGAAGTGGCCCATATCCGCAACAACGATCTTCTGGTGATGGGGCTCGCGGATGTCATCACCCGCGTCCTGCAGCTCATGAGCTATGCCGCGCTCGGCCTCGCGCTTTATAACGGCCTCGCGTTCTTGACCGGCGAGGACCCAATTTCCTGGTGGGTCGTACTCGCCCTCTACCTTGCACCGGCGCTTTCCAGCCTGCTCCAGCTCGGCCTTTCACGGGCGCGGGAATTCCAGGCCGACGCGGACGCTGCAGCCCTCACGGGCGACCCCGAAGCGCTCGCGTCCGCGCTTCGGCGGCTCGAAACTTACACGGGGCACTTCTGGGAAGACCTGATGTTTCCCGTGCCGGGCCGGCGGGTGCCGCACCCCTCGCTGCTTCGCTCTCACCCTGAGACGGAAGATCGCATCGCGCGCCTCCTGGCCCTCAAAACGGCTTCGGCTGGCCAGGATTCGCCCAACCAAGACCGGCACGCCCCCCTCGTCATCGTGGAGCAGCCGATGGTGAGCCTGGTAGGCTATGGGCCAGGCGACATGCGGCCCCGCTATCGCTGGCCAGGTCTTTGGTTCTAAGGCCGGCGTCACGGTTGTCCGCGGCCCCCCAAACGATGGGGCCGTGACGGCGCGGAGGCTTGCCACTTGCGCGCCTCCCGCGTATCAGCGCGGATATGGATACCGTGACCGACACCGCCCCGCCGATGCCGCGCTCGACGCTCAAGCTCGAGGCGATCCCCGATCTCGTCGCTCGCCTGCGCGCAGGTGAGCGACGCGCTATTGCCGCCGCGGTCACAGAGCTCGAAAAACTCTCGACGAGCGCGCCGCCGCTGCTCGAAGCGTTGCAGCCTCACCTCGGCAATGCGCTGGTTGTCGGCTTCACTGGGCCTCCGGGTGCGGGCAAATCCACGCTCGTCAATGCGGTCATCGCACACGTGCGCTCACAGGGCGGCACGGTCGGCGTCATCGCGGTCGATCCGTCGAGCCCGGTGTCGGGCGGCGCGATCCTCGGCGACCGTATCCGTATGACGGCTGCCCTCGACGACGACGGCGTGTTCGTGCGTTCGCTTGCGAGCCGCGGTTATCTCGGTGGCCTTTCGCCGGCGGCTGTGCGCGTGATCGATGCGCTTGACGCCGCTGGCTTCGATCTCGTCCTGCTGGAGACCGTCGGCACGGGGCAGAACGAGATGGACGTCGCGGAAGTGGCGGACGTGCGCGTCGTCATCTCCGCGCCGGGCCTCGGCGACGACATCCAGGCGATGAAGTCGGGCCTGCTCGAAATCGCGGACATCATGGTCGTCAATAAGGGCGACCGGGAAGGCGCGGAGCTGACACTGCAACAGCTTCTCGGCGCACTGTCGATCCGTTCGCTTCGCTCGGCGGTGCCGGTGCTCAAGACCACCGCAACGACGGGCGAAGGCGTGCCGGATCTCGTGGAGAAAGTTCGCGAAATCGGCCAGCAGGGCGCGGAAGCAGGCCCCATGGCGCGGCGACGCCGGCGGGCACGCTATCTGATCGCACGTGCGGCGGCGGATGTCGTCGCGCGGCGCGTCAAGGAAGACAGCGGGCGCGAAATGGACGGGCTTGCGGATGAAGTTCTTTCGGGACGCACGAGCCCCGACGCCGCGGCGCGGAAGCTGCTCGCGCGCTCCGGCTGACGCTCGCCATAGCAGTCTGTCGTTGCCATCGGCAAGCAATCAAGATTGGAAGTTCGGCTCGGTACGGAAGCGGAGGCGAACCTCGCCTAATTCCACCGTGTCGCCGTCATTCAGCTCGCGCGATTTGTAGCGCGTCTTGTTGACGATCACGCCGTTGCCCGCGCCGAGATCAGTGATCGTGAAGCGCCGCGTCTTCGCGTCGTAACGCACGGCGGCGTGGCGGCGAGAGATCGAGTCGTTCGCAAGGCAAATGTCGTTGTCGCGGTGGCGTCCGACGCGAACATCCACTGAGCGGAGAGGATGACGCGCCGCGTCTCCGTCAAGCGTTTCAAGCCAGCCATAGACAACGGACCGCCGCTCTCCGTCCCTAGAACGCTGGCGAGGCTGCGCGCCAGCATGCGCGGGGCGAGCCGCGGCGGCAGGCTGGGGCGCCGCAAGCGCAGGCGTTTGCCGCGTGGATGCGTCTGCCGCCGTATCGGTTTCGGCGTTTGCGCCCGCGCGGGGCTCGGCTTCGATCCACCAGCGCACGAACTGGAACAGGTCTTTTCCGAAGAACACATAGCCTGCAATGCCGAGGCCGGCGAACGCACCCAGCGCGAGCACGAGCAACCAGCCACGTCCTTCGCTTTCGGAAGGTGCAACGACGTCCGGCTCCGGCGCTGGAGGCGCGATGGACGCGGTTGGCTCCGCACGCGGTGGCGGTCGAGGAGGCTCCGGGATTGTCACGTCGGCTTCGGCAGACAGGCTCTTTCCATCCGCCAGCGTGGCGGTGAATGCGACTTTGCGCGTGCCCGCTGGTCCATCCAGAACGGCCGTCACCATGCCTCCGTTCTCGACGATGTCCGTCAGAAAGCGGCTGGTGACGATCTCTTTCGTAAAATCGTTCTTCGCACCTGAGCCGCGTTTGACTTCTGCCGCGTAGCCGCCAGTCTCCTCCGCCAAGCGGGAGAGCGCTTCGAACTTCGAACGCTGGCGCGCGTCGTCGTAGTAGCCGAGCACGTGGATGGTCACGCCCGCTTCGCGTGCAGCCTCGACGACGTGATCGTGGGTCGTGTCCGTATCGTCGGACGTGCCGTCCGCCAGGATCACAAGCGATTTGCGTGCGCCCGTCTCTTTGGCGAGAGCGGCCACCGCTTCACGCGCTGCCGCATAGAGATGGGTGGGACCCGTGGCCGCACCGACGGCAATGAGCTGACGCACGAACGCATCGCGCGAGACGCCCGAATCGGCAACCGCCGTTAGCGCGTCGGCGAATGTGTAAGCGGTAAAGCGTCGCTGGCCGTCGCGCCGGTCCGCGATACTCACCACCGCATCGGCCATCTGGCTGAGCGTGGCGCGCCTCGCCGCCGGCAATGTCTGTATGAGATAGGCCGTGGTGGAGCCTTCGCGCTCCGCATCGAACGGCTCGAAGCGCGATTCGATGTCGGCGCCCTCGAGCCGGGCTTTGATGTCCTGGAATTCGGCAGGCCCCGTTGCACGGAGTTCGCACGCGAACGTGCTTGTCTCGTTAGGCTGGGTCGGCGGTCCGCATTCAGCCAGAAGCTTCGTCTCGGACGCGTGCACTCCCGCCGCACCGAAGCAGGCCACGATGAGCGCGAGGCCGACCGCTACAACAGCTTTGCGCTGCCTCGCCGGGCGCCACATGCTCGCGTCTCCAGGTATCGTCATAGGGATTGGGTCGCCATCTTACGCTGCCGGTCCGGTGCGTTCAACATCAGCCCCCGCCCGCTCCTGGCCGACATGCGATCTCCTCATCCGCGCCACCTTCATGTGCCGGATGCACGGGGCTCGGGCAACCCTTTCCGACATCATTCGAATGGGGCATTGTGACGGCGCGACAGCCAGGACGTCGCGCGAGGGGAGACGCCAATCCATGGAGGGCGAGAACGACGCGGTGCTGAAAGCCGGCACCCGGATCGACCAATACACGATCACGGGGGTTCTCGGCCGCGGCGGGTTCGGCATCACCTACCGCATCAACGACGAGATGCTCCACAAGGAATTCGCTCTCAAGGAGTTCTTCCCCGAGGATCTCGTGCGGCGCGAGAACGGCGGACTCAAGTTCACCAGCCGCGCCAACGCCGAAGAAGACTATCGGTGGGCGCTCAAAAAATTCTTCGACGAAGCGCGCCTGCTCGCACAATTCAACCACCCGAACATCATCGGCGTGCGGCGCGTGTTTCAGCAGAACGACACCGCCTACATGGTGCTCGATCTGATTCAGGGGCGCACCCTTGAGACGTGGCTGCGCGGGCTGGACAGTCCGCCCACACAAGACGAGCTGGATCTCGTGGCCGCGCCGCTCCTCTCCGCGCTCGAACTCGTGCACGAGAACCGCACTTGGCATCTCGACATCTCGCCCGAGAACATCATGGTGCGCGGCGCCGACGGCATGCCGATCCTGCTCGACTTCGGTGCATCGCGCTTCGAGATCAAGCAGCATTCTCAGCTCGTCTCCGCGCTCGTGTTCAAGAGCGGCTATTCCGCGCCGGAGCAATACGTCTCCACCGCTGACCGTTACGGGCCCTGGACCGACATCTACGCGTTCGGCGCGACGCTCTACCGCGCAGTTGCGGGTGCGAGACCCTCGGAAGCGACGGCGCGTCAACTCGCGGACGATCTGGTGCCTGCCGTTGAGGTTGGCGCGGGACGGTATCGCGCACGTTTCCTCGAAGCCATTGACGAGGCGCTGCGCCTTTCCCCCGAGAGCCGTCCGCAATCGGTTGCCGAGTGGCGATCCAGACTGCTCGCCGGCAGCGCACTGGTGGACGACGGTGACTTGCTGCCGGACGAGGCCAACGCCGCGGCGTCACATGAGAAGGATGGCACGGAGCCAGCGGAGCCCCGCCTTTCCGTCTACATGCGCCTCGCGCGCACGCGCCTCGCCGAGCTTCCCCAGCACCCGTGGGTGGCCAAGGTCAGAGGCCTGCCGTGGGGGACGTGGATTTCGCGAATTCCGCATATCGAGAAAGTGCGCGCGTTGCCCCCGCGTGTCCTGGCTGCATCCGGCGCCGGTGTCGCCGCACTGCTGCTGGCGCTCGGACTTTTGGTCTTCAATGGCCAATCCGGTCCCTTTGCGCGGTGTGGAGGGCTCTTCTCCGGCGCGGACTGCTGGGGCGCCGTCGTCGACAGCGGTGGCAACATCTTTGCGCGCGTGCAGGAGCGCGGCAGGGAAGCTGCGGAAGCGGCCGCCCTCAAATCCTGCAATGAAAAGCTCGGGCGCGCGGAATGCCATGTGATTGCGCGGATCACGAAGGACCAATGCTGGTCGCTCGCGGAAGTCTCGACCGATCCGGCACGCTGGAAGGCGGCGACGGGGCCGTCCATCGAGCGGGCGGAAACGGATGCTCGCTGGGCGTGTGAGCGCGCTTTCGGCGTGTGCCACGTTGCGCTCACGTTCTGCGCCGACGGAACGCGCGGGCACTGACGGCGCAGCGGCTTCCTTCTATCGATCCTCGCGGAAACGGTTTGTGATCGGATAACGCCGGTCGCGGCCGAAATTGCGCGACGAGATCTTCACGCCCGGTGCGGCCTGGCGGCGCTTGTATTCCGCGAGATAGAGCAAACGCTCCACTTTCCGCACCACATCCGGATCGTGGCCGCGCGCGATGACATCGGCAACCGGCAGCTCGTGCTCGACCAACGACACGAGAATATCGTCCAGGACGTCATACGGCGGCAGGCTGTCCTGGTCGGTCTGGTTTTCGCGCAGCTCGGCGGTAGGAACGCGCGTGATGATGCTTTCCGGAATCACCTCGCCCGCGGGGCCAAAGCCGCCTTTCGGCACGTGCGCATTGCGCCAGCGCGACAGGCGGTAGACCTCGAGCTTGTACAGGTCCTTTACGGGATTGAACCCGCCGTTCATGTCGCCGTAGAGCGTGGCATAGCCGACGCTCATCTCGCTCTTGTTGCCGGTCGTGACGACCATCGAGCCGAACTTGTTGGAGATCGCCATCACGATGACGCCCCGCGCGCGGCTCTGGATGTTCTCCTCGGTGAGGTCTGCGGGATGATTTCTGAATATGCCTTCGAGAGCGTTCGTGAACCCTTCGACGGCCGGCGCGATCGGCACCGTGTCGAGACGGATGCCCAGCGCCTCCGCGCAGGCTTTCGCGTCAGCGATGCTCTGATCCGATGTGTAGCGATACGGCATCATGATCGCGTGGACACGATCCCGCCCCAGCGCATCGACGGACATGGCGGCCACGAGCGCGCTGTCGATACCGCCGGACAGGCCCAGCACGACACCGGGAAAGCCGTTCTTGTTGACGTAATCGCGCAGACCCAGCACGCAGGCCTGATAGGCGGCGCCATCGCCTTCGGAAGATTTGTGAACGGGCCCCTTTGCGCACGTCCAACCGTCGGGACCGCGCGTCCACTCCGTCACGGCGACGTGCTCTTCCCATGCGGGCAGTTCGCAGGCCAGGCTGCAGTCGCTGTTCAAGACGAACGAGGCCCCATCGAACACAAGCTCGTCCTGTCCGCCGATCTGATTGACATATGCGAGCGGCAGCCCGCTTTCGGTGACGCGCGCGACCGCGATGTTCATGCGCACATCCGGTTTCTTCCAATCGAAGGGCGAGCCGTTGGGCACCAGCAGGATCTCGGCGCCGCACTCGGTCAGGCACTCGGTTACTTCGTCGTTCCAGATGTCCTCGCAAATCGGCACGCCAAGACGCACGCCGCGGAAACCTATGGGACTCGGCAGACTGCCGGCCCGGAACACCCTTTTTTCGTCGAAGACGCCGTAGTTCGGCAGGTCCACTTTGTGGCGCACAGCCGCGACCGTGCCACCATCGAGCAGCAGAACCGCGTTGTAGATGGCGTCGCCCTCGGGCCAGACCGTGCCGACCAGCACGGCAGGGCCGGGGCCGAGGCGGGCGGCCAGCGCTTCGGCCCGCGCACGGGCGGCGGCGTGAAACGCGGGCTTCAGCACCAGGTCTTCAGGCGGATAGCCCGTCAAAAACAATTCCGGAAAGACGACGAGATCTGCGCCCTCCGCGGCGGCGATAGCACGCGCGTCGAGGAGCTTCTTTTCATTCCCGTCCAGGTCGCCCACGGTGGGGTTCAACTGGGCCAGCGCGATTTTCAGTGAGGTCGGCTCGGCTTGAGCCTCGGATGCGGTGCTGCTCATGCAGCAGATTTAGGGCGCGCACGGGCGCGGGTCCAGCGACAACGGCGGCGCAGGCGGCGGCGCGTGGCCGTTCTGCATGGCCGTCATCCGCTGGCGACGTATCGGGCGGCGTACGAACGCTGTAGGATCTCTCCTACCGTCTCTTCCCGCATCGAACCCAGCCCCTCATGCTCGCGATCCTGTCTCTCGTCTTGCCGGTCTTCGCCTTGATCGCGAGCGGCTTCCTCGCCCGGCGGATCGGCGTCATCGGGCGCCCAGCGGTGTCGGAACTCAACCGCGTGGTGGTTTATCTGGCGCTGCCGGCGCTGCTGTTCGACGTCATGGCGCACGCTAAGCCTGCGGAACTGGCGCAGCCCGGCTTCATCGCCGCGTTCGGGCTTGCCTGCGGCATCGTCTTCTACGGCACACTGGGGCTTAGCCTGCTCGGCAAACGGCCCCTCGCAGAAGCGAGCCTCGACGGACTGATCGGTTCGTACGCCAACACCGCCTACATGGGCTTTCCCGTGTTGCTGATGCTGTTTGGCGCCGACAGTCTCGTGCCGGTGACGATCGCGTCCATCCTCACGGTGTGCGTGCTCTTCGCGTCCGCGATCGTGCTGATCGAGATCGGCATCAACAGCGAGCGTCATCCTTTGAGGCTGGCGGGCAAAGTCACACGCTCGCTGATCCGCAATCCGCTGCTGATCGCGCCGGTCGCGGGCCTTCTTTACGGTCAAACCGGCATGGGGCTGCCTGGCGCGGTCGAGAGCTTCCTCAAGCTTCTGGGCGGCGCCGCGAGCCCGCTAGCGCTGGTGGTGATCGGCCTTTTCCTCGCGGAGCCACGTCCGGTGGGCGTCCGCGAGGTCCGCGCCTCCGCCGGTCTCGCGCTCACCAAGCTTGCGGTGCAACCGGCGCTCACGTGGGGGCTCGCGACCCTGATGGGCGTTCCGCCGCAGCTTGCCGCAATGGCGGTTCTTCTTGCTGCAATGCCGACCGGCACGGGGCCCTTCATGCTGGCCGAGTTCTACAAGCTGCCCGCCGTCGTGACGTCGGCCGTCATCCTCGTTTCCACGCTCGGTGCGCTCGTCACGCTGCCGCTGCTGATGCTGGCGTTAGGCGTGGGGCCACAACCTTAACATCCCGGAGCGTGCATTCCGCGCATTGCGGATTATCCTAAAGCACAGCCAAGCGCGGCACCGCGGCCCCTTGTGCCATCCGGCGCCATGGGGCACTGGTGAGCCAAACCCTGACTGGAAAGCCACGCCTCATGCGCCTCGATGCCATTGCAATCGGAGACAACCCGCCTCACGACATCAACGTCGTCGTCGAGGTGCCCGTGGGCGGCGAGCCCATCAAGTACGAGATGGACAAAGCGTCCGGAACACTGTTCGTCGACCGCTTCCTCTATACGCCAATGCGCTATCCGGGAAATTACGGGTTTGTGCCGCACACGCTCTCCGAGGATGGCGATCCGATCGACGTACTCGTGTGCAATACGCGTGCGATCGTGCCGGGTGCGGTGCTCAACTGCCGCCCCGTCGGCGTGCTCGTCATGGAGGACGAAGGCGGCGGAGACGAGAAGATCATCGCCGTGCCTTCTGCCCGCCTGACGAAACGCTACGAAAAGGTGCGCAACTATTCCGACCTTCCGGAGATCACGATCCAGCAGGTCGATCACTTCTTCTCGCACTACAAGGACCTGGAGCCTGGCAAGTGGGCGAAGATCCACCATTGGGGCGACGCAGAGGAGGCCCAGCGCCTCATCGCGGAAGCCATCGCCCGCGCCAAAGGCTGAACGTCGCAACGAATGCAAAAAAGGGGCTGAGAGACACAGTCTCCAGCCCCTTTTTCTCGCGCCCCGCGTCGGTGAACTTATCGCTTGGCGATGTCAGTCGATCTTTTCTGCGACAGACGTATTGGTCGGCGTGGTCGCCGTCTCGTCGTATGCCGTCTTGATGTAGGCGTCGCCGGTGCGCGTGATCTTGGTCGTCCAACCAGTATCCCAGGTGATGACGGCGGACTGATCTTCCTCAGCCCACGTGCCGCTCATACCCTCACCCGCGCGCGTCGCCTCAGCCGTGCCGGATGGCAGAAGCGCGATATCGAACACCTGGCCATCGGAATCTTCCACCCGCCATGTGCCGGTAAATTCGCTCTCGGCTAGGCTCTCTCCCGCAGGCACGACCATCGCGAGAAAATTCGAGAGCATAGCGCTTCCCTGTCTGCTCAGGTTTCCCATTGGGTCCTCCTCTCATCGCAGGCGGCCGGCGCAAACGGGCGCACGGCCGCGAACTCAGAGGAGAAACGCCTGAGGGAAAGCGCGGTTCCCGCTTGCTCGTTCGTTAAGCGAGTGCGGCAAGGGGTGCCGGCGGCGCGCCGCGTGTTTCGCGTTCGAGCTTCATCCGCTCGGCCACGAGGAACGCGAGCTCCAGCGCCTGATCGGCGTTGAGACGCGGGTCGCAGTGCGTGTGGTAGCGATCCGAGAGATCGGTTTCCGAGATCGCCGCCGCGCCGCCCGTGCATTCCGTCACGTTCTGGCCCGTCATCTCGACATGGATGCCGCCCGCGTGCGTGCCCTCGGCGCGATGCACGTCGAAGAACGCCTCGACCTCCTTCAGGATGCGTTCGAAAGGCCGCGTCTTGTAACCGCCGGCCGCACTGATCGTGTTGCCGTGCATCGGATCGCACGACCACACGACCTTGCGCCCGGCCTTCTCCACGGCGCGGATGAGCTTCGGCAGATGCTGGCCGACCTTCTCATGGCCGAAACGGCAGATGAGCGTCAGGCGGCCCGCATCGTCCTTCGGATTGAGGATGTCGATGAGGCGCAACAGATCGTCCGGCTCCAACGACGGTCCACACTTGATGCCGATAGGGTTCCTGACGCCGCGGCAGAATTCGACATGCGCATGATCGAGCTGACGCGTGCGGTCACCGATCCAGAGCATGTGGCCGCTCGTGGCGTACCAATCGCCGCTCGTGGAATCGAGACGCGTCAACGCCTGCTCGAAACCGAGCAGCAGCGCTTCGTGGCTGGTGTAGAAACGCGTGGCGCGAAGCTGCGGTGTGTTCTCGCTCGTGATGCCGCACGCGCGCATGAAGCCCAGCGTCTCGGCGATGCGATCGGCGAGGACCTGATAACGATGACCCTGCGGGCTGTCCTTGACGAAGCCCATATTCCATTGATGCACGCGCTCGAGATCGGCGTAGCCGCCGCTCGCGAAGGCGCGGATCAGGTTCAAGGTCGCGGCCGACTGGCGGTACGCCTCGATCTGGCGCTGCGGATCGGGGATGCGCGCTTCGGGGGTGAACTCCGGCCCATTGATGATGTCGCCGCGGTAGGAGGGCAGCTCCACGCCGTCCTTCTTCTCCACCGGTGACGAGCGGGGCTTGGCGAACTGACCGGCGATGCGGCCAACCTTCACCACCGGGCTGCCGCCAGCGTACGTCAGCACCACCGCCATCTGCAGGAAGACGCGGAAGAAGTCGCGGATGTTGTCCGCGCCATGCTCAAGGAAGCTCTCGGCGCAGTCGCCCCCCTGCAGGAGGAAGCCTTCACCGTTCGCCACTTCGCCCAGCGCTTTCTTCAGCTCGCGCGCTTCGCCCGCAAACACGAGCGGCGGGAACGTCGCAAGACGGCCCTCGACATCCTTGAGCACGGAGGCGTCAGGGTAATCGGGGACCTGGACGATCGGGAACGAGCGCCAGCTCTCTGTGGACCAGGTAGGCATGATCAACCTTCTCCTCCCCCGCGGACACGGCCGCGAGGGTCACAACAATCGGATTTCCGTGTTCGCGATTGCGGCACCGGACCAGCCGGCACCTCTCGACCCCAAGCGGTATGACTTCAGCGGCTTATAGGGCAAGACCCAAGCGAGTGCCAGTGCGAGCGCCCCGAAACGCCTCGATTGAAGCTGTGCCCTCCCCGCTCCTGGAATCTGGGTTCTCGGCACCGCCCGCTCAAGGGGGCACGAACGGAAGAAGGCGGCCGAAACGACCGCCTTCTCCCAGTTTCATTGTGTCCGACTGCGCCTGGCCTACTCGGCCACGCGGCGGCGGCGGCGTGCGGGCGATCCCGCCTCGCCCGGACCCGCCAGGGCCCGCTCGGCGTCGGAGCGTGCGCGCTCCTTGCTGATCAGCTCGTCGCGCTTGGCGGCGATGCGGCGCAGACCGCGCAGCATTCCACCCGTGCCGGCCGGGATCAGACGGCCGACGATGACGTTCTCCTTCAGGCCTTCCAGCGTGTCCGACTTGCCGATCACCGCCGCATCCGTCAGTACGCGTGTCGTCTCCTGGAACGACGCCGCCGAGATGAACGAACGTGTCTGCAGCGACGCCTTGGTGATGCCGAGCAGAACCGGGGTCGCAGACGCCGGGCGCTTGCCCGCCTTCTCGACCTTCGCGTTCACCTCGTCGAACTCGATCCGGTCGATTTGCTCGCCCTTGATGAAGTCCGTCTCGCCGGTGTCGGTGATCTCCACCTTCTGCAGCATCTGCCGAACGATGACCTCGATATGCTTGTCGTTGATGGTCACGCCCTGCAGACGGTAGACGTCCTGGATCTCGTTGATGAGGTAGTTCGCGAGTTCCTCAACGCCCTTAATGGCCAGGATGTCGTGCGGCGCCGGGTTGCCGTCATAGATGTAATCGCCGCGCTCGAGACGGTCGCCAGGCTGAACGGCCAGGCTCTTGCCACGCGGGATCAGATACTCGACGGGCTCGGCGCTCTCGTCATCCGGCTTGATGGAGATACGCTGCTTGTTCTTGTAGTCCTTGCCGAACTCGACGGTGCCGGACACTTCCGCGATAATGGCGTGATCCTTCGGACGACGCGCCTCGAAGAGTTCGGCCACGCGCGGCAGACCGCCCGTGATGTCGCTCTGCTTGGCGGAAGCCAGCGGAATACGCGCGATCACGTCGCCCGCCTTCACTTCCTGGCCAGGATCGACCGAGAGAATGGCATCCACCGTCAGCAGGTAGCGCGCATCGCCGCCACGGGCCACCTTGATGGGCTTGCCCTTGGCATCCTTGATCACCATCGCGGGCTTAAGCTCCGCGCCGCGCGGGGTTGCGCGCCAGTCGACGATGACGCGGTTGGTGGTGCCCTTCACCTCGTCCGTCTGCTCGCGCACGGACGCGCCTTCGATCAGATCCTCGAACTCCACCTTACCCGAGGCCTCGGTGAGGATCGGACGGGTGTAAGGATCCCACTGGGCGAGACGCGTGCCGCGCTTCACCTCGTCGCCATCTTCCACGTGGACGCGGGCGCCGTACTGCACCTTGTGCGACGACAGCTCCTTGCCCGACTGATCGACGATCACGATCGACATCGTGCGCGTCATGGCGATCATGCGGCCCTGGCTGTCTTTCACCAGCGCGCGGTTCTTGATCTTCACGGTGCCGTTGAAGTTGCTCTCGATGAACGAAGAGTCGACAACGTTTGCCGTACCGCCGATGTGGAACGTACGCATCGTAAGCTGCGTGCCCGGCTCGCCGATCGACTGGGCAGCGATGACACCCACCGCTTCGCCGATGTTGACGGGCGTGCCGCGCGCGAGGTCGCGGCCGTAGCACTTGCCGCACACGCCGGTCACGGTTTCGCACGTCAGAACCGAGCGGATGCGCACTTCCTGGATCTCGGCCTTCTCGATCGCTTCCGCGTGACGCTCTTCGATGAGCTCGCCGGTCGCAACGATGACCTGAGGCTCCTCACCCTTCACGGCCGGCGCCACGATGTCCTCGGACGCCGTGCGGCCAAGAACGCGCGCGCCGAGCGAGACGATCACCTGGCCGGCGTCGACAACCGCCTGCACCTTGATGCCGCGATCCGTACCGCAATCTTCCTCGGTGATGATGCTGTCCTGCGCAACGTCGACGAGACGGCGCGTCAGGTAGCCCGAGTTCGCGGTCTTCAAGGCGGTGTCGGCGAGGCCCTTACGAGCGCCGTGCGTCGAGTTGAAGTACTCGAGAACGGAGAGGCCTTCCTTGAAGTTCGAGATGATCGGCGTCTCGATGATCTCGCCCGAAGGCTTGGTCATGAGGCCGCGCATACCCGCAAGCTGCTTCATCTGCGCGGGCGAACCACGCGCACCGGAGTGGCTCATCATATAGACCGAGTTGATCTGTTTCTCGCGGCCGCCCTCGTCCTTCTCGGTCGCGGAAATGCGGTCCATCATTTCCTTGGCGATCTGATCGGTACACTTCGACCAGGCGTCCACCACCTTGTTGTACTTCTCAAGCTGGGTGATGAGGCCGTCGTTGTACTGCTGCTCGAACTCGCGCACCATCTCGGCCGTGTCGGTCACGATCTTCGACTTGGTGTCGGGGATGAGCATGTCGTCCTTGCCGAACGAGATGCCGGCCTTGAACGCGTGATGGAACCCGAGCGCCATAATGCGGTCGCAGAAGATCACCGTCTCCTTCTGACCGCAGTTGCGGTAGACGGCGTCGATCATGCCCGAGATGGCTTTCTTGGTCAGGAGCTGGTTGACGAGCGAGAAATTCACGCTCGACATCTTCGGCAGCACCTCGCCCAGGATCATGCGGCCCGGCGTCGTCTCGACCAGCTCGACCTTCTCGTTGCCGTCGATATCGCGGCTGGTGAAACGGCCCTTGACCTTGGCGTGCAGGCTTACGGCGCCGGCTTCGAGCGCGTGACGCACCTCACCCACCGATCCGAAGGCCATGCCCTCGCCCGGCTCCTTCTCGCGCATCAGCGAGAGGTAGTAGAGACCAAGCACGATGTCCTGCGACGGCACGATGATCGGCGAGCCGTTCGCGGGGTGCAGAATGTTGTTCGTCGACATCATCAGCACGCGCGCTTCGAGCTGGGCTTCGAGCGATAGCGGCACGTGAACGGCCATCTGGTCACCGTCGAAGTCGGCGTTGAAGGCTGCGCAGACCAGCGGATGAAGCTGGATCGCCTTGCCTTCGATCAGTTGCGGCTCGAACGCCTGGATGCCGAGGCGGTGCAGCGTAGGCGCGCGGTTCAAGAGAACCGGATGCTCGCGAATAACCTCGTCGAGCACGTCCCAAACTTCGGGCTTCTCCTTCTCGACCAGCTTCTTCGCCTGCTTGACGGTGGCCGCCTGGCCGAGCGTCTGGAGGCGCGCATAGATGAACGGCTTGAACAGCTCAAGCGCCATCTTCTTCGGCAGGCCGCACTGGTGCAGCTTCAGCTCGGGGCCAACCACGATGACCGAGCGACCCGAGTAGTCGACGCGTTTGCCGAGCAGGTTCTGACGGAAGCGGCCCTGCTTGCCCTTGAGCATATCGGCGAGTGACTTCAGCGGACGCTTGTTGGCGCCCGTGATGACGCGGCCACGGCGACCGTTGTCGAACAGGGCGTCGACCGATTCCTGCAGCATCCGCTTCTCGTTGCGGATGATAATGTCGGGAGCGCGCAGCTCCATCAGCCGCTTCAGACGATTGTTGCGGTTGATGACGCGGCGGTAGAGGTCGTTGAGGTCCGAGGTCGCAAAGCGGCCACCATCGAGCGGCACGAGCGGGCGCAGCTCGGGCGGGATGACGGGCACGACAGTCAGGATCATCCACTCGGGCTTGTTGCCGCTCTCAATAAAGCTTTCGATAACCTTGAGGCGCTTGCCGAGCTTCTTCGGCTTCAGCTCCGTCGTCGCCTCGGCGATTTCCTGGCGCAGGTCGTCACGGATCTTGGCGAGATCCATGCCGGTCATAAGCTCGCGGATCGCCTCGGCGCCGATGCCGGCAGTGAAGCTGTCCGGACCGTGCTCGTCGATGGCCTGGTTGTACTGCTCCTCAGTGAGAAGCTGCTTCTCCTTGAAAGGCGAGATGCCAGGCTCGATGACGATGTAGTTCTCGAAGTAGAGGACGCGCTCGAGATCCTTCAGCGTCATGTCGAGAAGCAGGCCGATGCGGCTCGGCAGCGACTTCAGGAACCAGATGTGCGCGACGGGCGCTGCGAGCTCGATGTGGCCCATGCGCTCGCGGCGCACCTTAGCCAGCGTCACCTCGACGCCGCACTTCTCGCAGATCAGGCCCTTGTACTTCATGCGCTTGTACTTGCCGCACAGGCACTCGTAGTCCTTGATCGGTCCGAAGATGCGCGCGCAGAAGAGGCCGTCACGCTCCGGCTTGAACGTGCGGTAGTTGATCGTCTCGGGCTTCTTGATCTCACCGAACGACCACGAGAGGATGTCGTCGGGCGAGGCGATCGAGATCTTGATCTCGTCGAATGTCGGGACCGACGCTTGGGTCTTGAACAGGTTGGTGATCTCGTTCATCGGCTCTCTCCAGAGGACGCTCAGGGGGCGTCCGGAAAACAATCGCGTGATCCCTCCCCCCGCGAACGGGAGGAGGGGAAGAGGCGTCGTCGTTACTCGGCGGCAGCGGGCGGAAGCTGCGGACGCTCGGTCGGCTCTTCTGTTGCTGCTTCCTCAGGCGGCGGCAGCTCGGAGTTGAGCAACTCGACGTTGAGGCCGAGCGCCCGCATCTCCTTCACGAGCACGTTGAAGCTTTCCGGCACGCCAGCTTCGAACGCGTCGTCGCCGCGCACGATAGCCTCGTAGACCTTGGTGCGGCCCGCAACGTCGTCCGACTTCACGGTCAGCATTTCCTGCAGCGTGTAGGCGGCACCGTAGGCTTCGAGCGCCCAGACCTCCATTTCGCCGAAGCGCTGGCCACCGAACTGCGCCTTACCGCCCAGCGGCTGCTGGGTGACGAGCGAGTACGGACCGATCGAGCGCGCGTGGATCTTGTCGTCGACGAGATGGTGGAGCTTCAGGATGTACTTGTAGCCCACCGTCACCTTGCGATCGAACGGCTCGCCGGTGCGGCCATCGTAGAGACGGACCTGACCGGAGCTGTCGAAGCCGGCCGCGTCGAGCATGTCGACGATGTCGGCTTCCTTTGCGCCGTCGAACACAGGCGTCGCAATCGGCACGCCCTTGGTCAGCTTCTCGGCGACGGAGGCGAGATCTTCGTCCTTGACGGAGCCCTTCACCACGTCCTTGCCGTAGATCTTCTCCATCTCGGCGCGCAGTTCGTCGGCCTTGCCCGAGGCATGGAACTCCTGAAGTGCCTCGTCGATGATGCGGCCCAGACCACGGCACGCCCAACCCATGTGCGTTTCGAGGATCTGCCCCACGTTCATGCGCGACGGCACGCCAAGCGGGTTCAGCACGACGTCGACGTGCGTGCCGTCATCGAGGAACGGCATGTCCTCGCACGGCACGATGAGCGAGACGACGCCCTTGTTGCCATGACGGCCGGCCATCTTGTCGCCCGGCTGGATCTTGCGCTTCACGGCGACGAAGACCTTGACCATCTTCATGACGCCCGGCGGCAGTTCGTCGCCGCGCTGAAGCTTGTCCACCTTGTCGACGAAGCGGCGCTCAAGGCTCTTCTTGGCGTCTTCGTACTGCTTGTTGATGGCCTCGACCTCAGCCTGCGCCTTCTCGTTGGCGAGACCGATCTCCCACCACTGGCTGCGGGGGATATCGTCGAGGATCGCATCGTCGAGCGTGGTGCCCTTGCGGGCGCCCTTCGGACCCTTCGCCACTTCCTTGCCGAGCAGCGTGTCCTTCAAGCGTGCGTAGACGTTGCGGTCGAGGATCTGCAGCTCGTCGTCGCGGTCCTTTGCGAGACGCTCGATCTCCTCACGCTCGATCGCCATCGCGCGCTCGTCCTTGTCGACGCCGTGACGGTTGAACACGCGCACTTCGACGACCGTGCCGGTGACGCCCGGGGGCAGCCGCAGCGAGGTGTCGCGCACGTCGGAGGCCTTCTCGCCGAAGATGGCGCGGAGGAGTTTTTCTTCCGGCGTCATCGGGCTCTCGCCCTTCGGCGTGATCTTGCCGACCAGGATGTCGCCCGGGTTCACCTCGGCACCGATATAGACGATGCCGGCTTCGTCGAGGTTCTTCAGCGCTTCTTCCGAAACGTTCGGGATGTCGCGCGTGATTTCCTCAGGGCCCAGCTTGGTGTCGCGGGCCATGACCTCGAATTCCTCGATGTGGATCGAGGTGAAGACGTCGTCGTACACGACGCGCTCGGAGAGGAGGATGGAGTCCTCGAAGTTGTACCCCATCCACGGCATGAACGCGACGAGCACGTTCTTGCCGAGCGCCAGATCGCCGAGATCGGTCGAAGGACCGTCGGCAATGATCTCACCTTCCTCCACGCGGTCGCCGACGTTGATCAGCGGACGCTGGTTGATACAGGTGTTCTGGTTCGAGCGCTGGAACTTGCGCAGACGATAGATGTCGACGCCCGGCTTCGAGGGATCGGTCTCGTCGGTTGCGCGGATCACGATACGGGTCGCATCCACCTGATCGACGATACCGGCGCGGCGCGCAGCGATGGCCGCGCCCGAGTCACGGGCGACCACCTCTTCCATGCCCGTTCCGACAAGCGGTGCCTCCGCCTTCACGAGCGGCACTGCCTGACGCTGCATGTTCGAGCCCATCAGCGCGCGGTTGGCGTCGTCGTTCTCAAGGAACGGGATCAGCGCGGCGGCAACCGACACGAGCTGTTTCGGCGACACGTCGATGTAATCGACCTTGTCCTTCGAAACCGGCAGCACGTCGCCGTTGAAGCGGCAGATGACCTGCTCGTCGACGAGGTTGCCCTTCGAGTCGATCTCGGCGTTGGCCTGGGCAACGTGGTGGCGCATCTCTTCCATGGCGGAGAGATAAGCAACCGTGTCCGTTACCTTGCCGTCCTTGACCTTGCGGTAGGGGCTCTCGATGAAGCCGTACTTGTTCACGCGCGCGAAGGTCGCGAGCGAGTTGATGAGGCCGATGTTCGGGCCTTCAGGCGTCTCAATCGGGCAGATGCGCCCGTAGTGCGTCGGATGCACGTCGCGGACTTCGAAGCCCGCGCGCTCGCGCGTCAGACCGCCCGGACCAAGCGCCGAGAGACGACGCTTGTGCGTGATCTCGGAGAGCGGGTTGGTCTGGTCCATGAACTGCGAAAGCTGAGACGAGCCGAAGAACTCGCGCACGGCGGCAGCCGCGGGCTTCGCGTTGATGAGGTCCTGCGGCATGACCGTGTCGATCTCGACCGAGCTCATGCGCTCCTTGATGGCGCGCTCCATGCGGAGCAGGCCGACGCGATACTGGTTCTCCATCAGCTCGCCGACCGAGCGCACGCGCCGGTTGCCGAGGTGGTCGATGTCGTCGATCTCGCCGCGGCCGTCGCGCAGATCCACGAGCGTCTTGATGACGGCGAGGATGTCCTCGCGACGGAGCACGCGCACGGTGTCGGGCGCGTCGAGTTCGAGGCGCATGTTCATCTTCACCCGGCCGACGGCCGAGAGATCGTAGCGCTCGGGATCGAAGAACAGGCTGTGGAACAGGTTGGTCGCCGCCTCAATGGTCGGCGGCTCGCCCGGGCGCATCACCCGGTAGATGTCCATCAGCGCTTCTTCGCCGTTCGAGTTCTTGTCGATGTTGAGCGTGTTGCGGATGAACGGCCCGATATTGACGTGGTCGATGTCGAGGACGTGGAACTCCTTGATCTTCTGATCCTTGAGCTCCGCAAGCAGCTTCGCGTCCAGCTCCGCGCCGGCTTCGGCGTAGATCTGTCCGGTCTCGAGATCGACGACGTCCTCGGCGATGTAGCGGCCTGCAAGGTCTTCCGACGAAACGAGCACTTCCTTGAGGCCGTTCTCGGCCAGTTCACGCGCCTTGCGCGCCGTGATCTTTTCGCCGGCTCTGGCCACGACATCGCCGGACTTGGCATCCATAAGATCGGCGAGCGGGGTCATGCCGCGCATCTTCTCGGCCATGAACGGCATCTTCCAGCCGCGCTTGGATTCCTTGACCGAGATCATGTTGTAGAACGTCGACAGGATCTCTTCGTCGTCGAGGCCGAGCGCGTAGAGAAGCGTCGTCACCGGCAGCTTGCGACGGCGGTCGATGCGCACATAGACGTTGTCCTTGGCGTCGAACTCAAAGTCGAGCCAGGAGCCGCGATAGGGAATGATGCGGGCTGCGAACAGCAGCTTGCCGGAGGCATGCGTGCGGCCGCGGTCGTGATCGAAGAACACGCCCGGCGAACGGTGCATCTGCGAGACGATCACGCGCTCGGTGCCGTTGATCACGAAGGTGCCGTTCAACGTCATGAGCGGCATGTCGCCCATGTAGACGTCCTGCTCCTTCACGTCCTTGATCGACTTCGAGCCCGTTTCCTCGTTGACATCGAACACGATGAGGCGAAGCTTGACCTTCAGCGGCGCCGAGTAGGTCATGTCGCGCTGCATACACTCGTCGACGTCGTACTTCGGCGGCTCGAACTCGTAGCGAACGAATTCCAGCGTCGCGCGGCCGGAGAAGTCGGAGATCGGGAAGACGGACTTGAACACGGCCTGCAGCCCGTGGTCGTCAGGACGGCCGCCCGGCGGCTCCTTGACCATCAGGAAGTCGTCGTAGGAGCTCTTCTGAACCTCGATGAGGTTCGGCATTTCCGCAACTTCGCGGATGTGTCCGAACTGCTTACGAATACGCTTGCGGCCGTTGAACGTCGTCGTCTCAGCCATGTCCGCTCCTCATCTCGCTCAGGCTCGCGTCTCAGGGTACGCGGCCGCTCGCTTTTGCCCGCGCCGGGTCGCCGCCCCGGCATTGCGTCTCAGAACCTTCTTAAACGGCTCGCCGGAAGGCCTCTTTGCAGGTCAATGACCCACTCGAGACCCTCCGGAGAACCGTCCGCACGACAACGCCCCCTCCCCGCGCCGGGCTACGGCACGGGGAGAAGGCAATGCCTTACTTGAGCTCGACGACCGCGCCCTGGTCTTCAAGCTGCTTCTTGAGCTTCTGCGCTTCGTCCTTGGAGACACCCTCCTTGACGGTCTTGCCGCCGGCCTCGACGAGGTCCTTGGCTTCCTTCAGGCCGAGGCCCGTGATGGCGCGCACTTCCTTGATGACGTTGATCTTCTTGTCGCCACCCGACTTCAGGATGACGGTGAACTCGGTCTGCTCTTCAGCAGCGGCAGCGCCACCGCCAGCAGCGGGAGCCGCAGCAACGGCCACAGCAGCGGCCGCCGAAACGCCCCACTTCTCTTCGAGAAGCTTCGCAAGCTCAGCAGCTTCGAGAACGGTCAGGTTCGACAGGTCTTCAACGATCTTTGCGAGATCCGACATCTAAATAATCCTTCCGGTTTTAGCCTTGTAGAGAGGCGAGTTGTCCCAGCACATCCGGTGCCGGCCGACGCCTCGGTTGAGTAGTGCCCACGGGCGTTAAGCGGCCTCGCCCTCTGCTGCAGACGCCTTGGCGTGAACGACGCGCGCGAGCTGAGCTCCCGGCTCCTTGATCGTGCGGGCGATCTTCGTCGCCGGCGCGTTCAGGAGACCGATCAGGGTCGCGCGGAGTTCATCCAGAGACGGCAGTTCGGCAAGTGCCTTGACGCCGTTCGCATCGAGGACATTGGCGCCCATCGCGCCGCCCAGGATCACGAGCTTGTCGTTCTCCTTGGCGTACTTGACGGCGATCCTGGCGGCGGCAATCGGATCCTTCGAGTAGGCCAAAACGGTCGGCCCCGTGAAGAGATCAGCGATACCCTCGGCAGGCGTGTCCTTGAGTGCGAGCTTCACCAGCTTGTTCTTCGCAACCTTGACGGAACCGCCAGCGTCTTTGACGCGCTTACGGAGGTCCGCCGATTGAGAAGCCACCAGGCCGGTGTTGTGGGCGACGACGACCACGCCCGTGTCCTTCAACACGTCGTGGAGGCTCGTCACGAGCGCTTCCTTTGCGGCTCTATCCACCTCTTCACTCCTGGTTGCGACAGGGCCTCAGGCCCGGTCGCGGGTTGCACCTAGCCGCAGCTCTCGGCCTCTCCCTTACCAAGGGAGTGCTCGACTGCGACGCTCGTCCTGTCCCGACCGTCCGCATGCATGTGCGGCCGGTGCTGACCCAGAAGGCTCAAACCGGAAACTCGCGCCTATCGGCGCTCAAATCCGGGTGGTCTCCCGTCTCATGCGGGCCCTCTTTCGAGGTTTAATCTTCGCCGGCGAACCGGCTCCGTACCCTTCAATCTCGGACAGGTCTCCGGTCTATCAGCCCGAAAGCTTCAAGACCGGGTCTCCCCACCGCTCCCATTCGAGCGGTGCGGAATTCTTTGTTCGAACCGATGATTCACGCTTCGGGCTGATAGGGCCCGAAACAATCATGGTCCGGCTTACGCCGTCGGCGTGGCCGACACGACGGTCCCGGTGTCGACGCGGACGCCCGGACCCATGGTGGAGCTGACCGACACCTTTTTGATGTAGGTGCCTTTGGAGCCCGCGGGCTTCGCCTTGGCGACAGCGTCCACGAACGCCTTGATGTTCTCGACGAGCGCATCTTCGGTGAAGCTCGCCTTGCCGATGCCGGCGTGCACGATGCCCGCCTTCTCGACGCGGAATTCCACCGAGCCGCCCTTCGCACCCTTCACGGCGTTGGCGACGTCCATCGTCACCGTGCCGACACGCGGGTTCGGCATCAGGCCGCGGGGGCCCAGCACCTTACCGAGGCGGCCCACGAGGCCCATCATGTCGGGCGTCGCGATGCAGCGGTCGAAGTTGATGGTGCCCTTCGAGACGATCTCGACGAGATCCTCCGCACCGACGACGTCGGCGCCTGCGGCCTTGGCTTCCTCAGCCTTGGGGCCGCGAGCGAACACGGCCACGCGCGCCGTACGGCCCGAGCCGTTCGGAAGGTTGCAAACGCCGCGCACCATCTGGTCAGCGTGCTTCGGATCGACGCCGAGGTTCATCGCAACCTCGACGGTCTCATCGAACTTCGCCTTCGCGCGTTCTTTCACGAGACGCACGGCCTCGTCGATCGCGTAGGCCTTGTTGGCGTCGATGCCCTTGCGGACTTCGGCATTGCGCTTGCCGCCTGCGAGGCGGGTGGCGGCGACGGTCTCTGCGCTCACTTCTGCTTTTGCCATGAGTCTTACTCCGTCACCGTGATGCCCATCGAACGGGCGGAGCCGGCAATCGTGCGCGCGGCCTGTTCCAGATCGTCCGTGTTGAGGTCCTTCATCTTCGTCTTCGCGATCTCGCGGACCTGATCCATGGTCACGCTGCCCGCAACGTCACGGCCGGTCGCCTTGGACCCGGACGTGATGCCCGCTGCCTTTTTCAGGAAGAACGACGCCGGCGGCGTCTTCATCTCGAAGGTGAAGGAGCGATCCGAAAACACGGTGATCTTCACGGGAATCGGAGTACCCTGCTCCATGTCCTTCGTCTTCGCATTGAAGGACTTGCAGAACTCCATGATGTTCACGCCGCGCTGGCCAAGCGCGGGGCCGATCGGCGGAGACGGATTGGCCGCTCCCGCCGGGACCTGCAGATTGATGTAGCCGTCGATCTTCTTTGCCATCGTATCCCCTAAGTTTGCGGAGAAGCTTCAAGCCTCTCCAGGGTTAGCGGTCAGCGGGTTCCAAGACTTGCTCGAACCCTCCCGCACACTCGGACCAGACAGACCTGAAAACCGTCCATCTCGTCCGCAACCGGCTTTGCGGCCGGTAATCCGTTTTCGCTAGGCCGGCACCTTCTCCACCTGCCCAAATTCGAGCTCGACCGGAGTCTTGCGGCCGAAAATCGACACGCCGACCTTGAGGCGTGCGCGCTCGCCGTCCACTTCCTCGACTTCGCCCTGGAAGGAGGCGAACGGCCCATCCACCACTTTCACCTGCTCGCCGATCTCGTAGATGATCGACGGCTTCGGACGCTCCACGCCCTCGCGCACCTGGTTCAGAATGCGTGCGGCCTCGTCGTCGGAGATCGGAATCGGCTTGTTGTCCGAGCCCAGGAAGCCCGTCACCTTCGGCGTGTTCTTGATGAGGACGAACGCAGGGTCCGTCATCTCCATCTTCACCAGCACATAGCCAGGAAGGAATTTGCGCTCGGCCTGCACCTTGCGGCCGCGCTTCACTTCCACGACCTCTTCGGTCGGCACCACGACTTCCTCGAACACATCCTCAAGGCCAGCCGAACGCGCGCGCTCGCGGATGGCATCCGCCACCTTGCGTTCGAAGTTGGTGTAGGCGTGAACGATGTACCAGCGCTTGGCCATTCTTAGATCGTCTCTTTAGTTTTCACCGGACCACAACGAGCCCGGGAGTTCCGACACCCGATCAGCCGCGCAGCCCGAGCGCCGTGTTGACCAGCTGTCCGATGACCAAATCCGTGAGAAGGAAAAAGATCGCGGCCAACGTCACCATGATGAGCACCATGATCGTGGTGATCCACACTTCCTTCCGTGTGGGCCAGGTGACTTTGGAGACCTCCTGCCGTACCTCTTGAACGAATTGAAATGGATTGAACTTCGACATCAGAACCGCTTCCTAAGCGCCATGCGACAAATCGGCGCACCCCTGTCCGTAAGGGATCCACCTATCGAGCCGGACCTGGCGCCCTCGTTCCTGGTCCGCTTCCAGAACTGCTGGCAGGGGTGGAGGGTCTCGAACCCCCAGCCTTCGGTTTTGGAGACCGACGCTCTACCAATTGAGCTACACCCCTCTACGCATGGCTTGAGCGCGCCTTATCGACGCGAAAAGGCGCCCAATGCCTTATGCGGGGGCGGCATCCTTAGCTGAACTTTTTACCTTTGTCACCGCCCCTCAGGCATTTTATCGGGCAGGACCGTCCGATTTCTCCACCACGACCGCCGTTCCGTAGGCCAAAACCTCGGTTACGGCCGACGCCATCTCGTTGGCGTCGTAGCGCATGGCCAGAATCGCGTTGGCACCCGCCTCCTCCGCGTGGCGGATCAGAAGCTCATAGGCCTCGTTGCGCGCATCCTCGGCAAGACGGGTGTAAATCGCGATGTTGCCGCCGAAAAGGATCTGGATCGCCGCGCCGATGTTCCCCACGACGCTGCGGGAACGGACCGACAGCCCGCGCACGATGCCAAGGTGGCGCACGACCCGGTAACCCTCGAGCTCGTTGGTGGTGGTGACGATCATCGGCAGGTATCGCGAAAGAGGTGTTGTGGCGGGATTGCGGGGGAGACGAGATGCCTGTCTTCATCCACCGCGAACACGGCAGAAACAAGCCCGCCGGGCGACATGCCCGAGCTGCTGCACCCAGACACTCTATCCGGTTCGGCGTTTTGCGGCGGCGGCGTACTCGGCCACTAGAAAGTCGATGAAGCTCCTCACGGACGGCAACAGCCCTCGCCGCGAGGGGAAAACCGCATGCACGATACCGCCTTTCGGCGTCCAGCCCGGCATGACGTTCACGAGGCGGCCGCTCTCGACATGGTCGCCAGCGACCATTGTGGGCAGGCGGACGACACCGACGCCGGCAATCGCGGCATGAAGGAGCTGCGCCATGTCGTCAGTTACGAGGCGCGGCTTGTGCGTCACCCGGACGGACGCGCCGTCGGCGCCCTCCAGTTCCCAGACGTGCCTGGGCAGCGCAGGGGCAAGATCAAGGCTAGGAAGCGCACTCAGATCCGCCGGAACCAGCGGCAAAGGCCGGTCGAGCACGAGATCCGGACTTGCGACCATGATCTGTGCGCTCTCGCCGAGCGTCCGCATGACGAGATCCGTCTGCTCGATGGGCGGAAAGCGGACGCGCAGGGCGACGTCAACTCCCTCCCCGATCACGTCGACCCTGCGGGATGTAGAGTTCAGCTCGATCTCGACGCGCGGGTTCGCCGCCATGTAGCGCGCGATCATCGGGCCCACCTCAAAGCAAATCAGAGCAGGCGGCGCGCTGACCCGGATGAGGCCCTGAGGCGCGGAGCGGGAGCGCTCGATCAACTCCTGGGCGGCGCCCGCTTCCACGAGCATCGCCACACAGTGGCGGTAGTATTCCTGGCCGATCTCGGTGACAGCAAACTTGCGCGTCGATCGCTGGAGCAGACGCACACCAAGCCGCTCCTCAAGCGCGAGCACACGGCGACTGAGCTTCGACTTGGGAATACCTAGCGCCCGGCCAGCAGCCGCGTATCCGGCGTGATCCACGACCTGCACGAAGAAATAGAGATCGTTGAGATCCTGCATAAGCTATCGTCCCATATTTAGGACGATTTGGTCAATTGGCAGCCTATTTTGGCATTATCGTCCTTGCATTAAATCCTTCTCCAGAAGGGCCGGCTGTGCCGGTCCAGACAGGAGAGACCGCCATGAGACAGATTCTCGGGATTTACAGCGCACCCCGTCCCCATTGGGTGGGTGACGGCTTTCCAGTGCGCACCATGCTCTCGCACCACGACCAGGGCGCGCACGTCAGCCCGTTCATCATGCTCGATTATGCTGGGCCGACCTCTTTCCCTCCGACCACGGCGCGACGCGGCGTTGGCCAGCATCCCCACAAGGGGTTCGAGACCGTCACCATCGTCTACGACGGCGAGGTGGAGCATCGGGACTCGACGGGCGCGGGCGGCGTGATCGGTCCGGGCGACGTGCAGTGGATGACGGCCGCTCGCGGCATCGTGCACGAGGAGTTCCACTCCGAAGCGTTCGCCAAGACCGGCGGCGCGTTCGAGATGGCTCAGCTCTGGGTCAACCTGCCGGCCAAGGACAAGTCGGCCGATCCGGGCTACCAGACACTCCTCAACGCGGACATCCCCGCCGTTGCGCTTCCTGCGGGTGCGGGCACATTGCGCGTCATTGCGGGCAGCTACGGCGGCACCACGGGTCCGGCTCGCACCTTCACGCCCATCAACATCTGGGACGTGCGGGTCGGCGCGGGCAAGTCCGTCACGCTCGACGTGCCGGAGGGGCACACGCTCTCGGTGCTCGTGCTCTCAGGGTCCGTCACGATCAACGGCCAGGAGCCCGCAGAAGACGCACAGACCGTGCTTCTTGGCCGTGATGGCGGCGCGTTCAGCGTCGAAGCCCAGCGCGATGCCAAGCTGCTGGTGCTTTCGGGCGAGCCGATCGACGAGCCGGTCGTTGCGCACGGACCGTTCGTCATGAACACGGTCGGCGAAATCAAGCAGGCAATGCTCGATTTCCAGAACGGGCGGTTCGGCGCGATCGGCGCCAGCGCCTAAAATGAAGCGGGCGACGGCCTGAACCGTCGCCCGCTTTGCATTCTAGAATATCGCACGTCCGCGTGGCCGCGTGGGGCGGCTTGGCTACTGCGAAACTTTGCGGAGCGCGTCCGCAATGCTGTCCTTCAACTGGAGGCGCACCTTCCGCAGGTTTTCTTCCGCGACCTCGTCCATCGGCTTGACGCGGGTTTCGGCCAGATGGATCTGATCGTTCACCTCGTCGTATTTCTCAAGCAGCCGCGCGAAATCCGGGTCCGACACCTTGAGGTCGTGAATTCTGTCCATCTGTCCCGGAAACTCTTCGGCCAAGGTGTGCGGTGTGTTCGACATCGGGTGACCTCCGTTACGTTCGTCGCGAGACAGCTAGCATTGCGCGCGAGATAGACTTTTGCGCGCAATCAAGCGTCCGCGAGAGAACGCACGCTGTGCCGTGGAGGTTGCGCACGGGCGTGAGAGGCAGCTTGCAAGGCTACTGCACTTCGAACGCAGCGTGCCAAACGCGCTCCATCTGCTGACTGAGATTGCAGGAGAGAGGATTTGGAGCGGGTGATGGGAATCGAACCCACGTATTCAGCTTGGAAGGCTGCTGCTCTACCATTGAGCTACACCCGCGTCCCGATTGCGGACCGCCGCGCGGCCGCCGAGGGAGAGGAGTGATAGACGCTTTGCGACCGGGTGTGAAGCCCAGGCCTTCCCCCTGGGCAAACGGACGCATTCCCTCACCTGCCGCATCCTTCAGAGCCTCATTCCGGCGAAACGCTCCACCAGGACATCGATGAAAAGCCGTGTCTTCGCGGCAAGATACCGGTTCGGCGCGTAGAGGGCGTGGATGTCGAGGTCGGCCGGGCTCCAAGCCTCCAACACCACATCGAGCCGTCCGGCATCGATGTCCTCGCCTACGATGAATGTCGGCAGGCGGGAAATGCCATTCCCTCTGAGCGCCGCGTCGCGCAGCGTATCACCGTTGTTCGAGCTCATGACGGCATCGATGGGCACGGAGATGTCCTTGCCGTTCTCGCTCAACTGCCATTTCTGCATGGCCGTCGCGTGCCCATAATGCAGGCAGCGGTGGCGCGCGAGATCGACCGGTGCCTCCGGGCGGCCATGGGACGAGAGGTAGTCCGGAGACGCCACCAGCACCATGCGGGTCGTGCCGAGGCGGCGCGCGATCAAGCTCGAATCTCCCAGCCTGCCGATGCGGATTGTGACGTCGAAGCCCTCCTCCAGCGGATCGATGGTGCGATCCGACAATGCCAGCTCGATCTTGAGGTCCGGATAGCGCGCCATAAAATCAGCCAGCACGCCGCTCAGGCACCGCGTGCCGAAAGACATGGGTGCGTTGACCCGGAGGCACCCCTTGGGCTCGTCGTGCAGGCGGGCGATCTGGGCCTCGGCCTCGTCAACCTCGGCCAGAATGGCGAGACAGCGCTGATAGTAGGCAAGACCGGCTTCCGTCGGCGCCACACGGCGCGTGGTGCGATCGAGCAGGCGGGCGCCGAGGTCGGCTTCCAACTCCGATACCGCCTTGGACACAGCGGAGCGCGTAATGCCGAGCCTTCGGGCCGCTTCGGCATAGCTCGCGGACGCGACGACCTTCGTGAAAGCGTTCATGGCTGCGAGCTTGTCCATACTGCGTCCTATTTGGAACCAATATGTTTATGGTTCTCTCAATTGCCATCCGATCGTCAACAACCAATTTAGGAGGCAGAGCGTTGCCATTGGGGCAACACGCATTTCAATCGGGAAAGGGCCAACCAATGTCTGGCATCCATCACGTGACCGCCATCGCCGGCGACCCGGCCCGCAACGTGGATTTCTACACCCGCGTTCTCGGGCTCCGGATGGTGAAGAAGACCGTCAATTACGACGATCCCGGCACCTATCACTTCTACTTCGGCGACGAAGCCGGCAGCCCCGGTACGATCCTGACCTTCTTTCCGTGGGCCCACGTGCCGCGCGGGCGCGGTGGCATCGGCGGGACGCATGAAACCGCCTTCCGCGTTCCGGAGGGAGCGATCGGCTTCTGGGCGCATCGCTTCATCGAGAAAGGCGTGACGCATGAGCCCATCGCGCGGCGCTTCGGCCAGCCGGTGCTGAGCTTCACCGACCCGGACGGGACACGTCTCGCCCTGGTCGGCGTGAGGGATGCAGAGGCTGAGCGTGCCTGGACAGGCAACGGCATCGGCGCGGAGCACGCCATCCGTGGCTTCCACGGCGTGACGCTGCTTCTCGAAGACGGAACGCGGACGGGTGCGATCCTGACTGACGTTCTCGGCTTCAGGAAAACTGCGACCGAAGGAACGGTGACGCGCTACGTCGCGGACGCCAACGTCGGCGGCGTGGTCGACATCCACGCAGCAGGCGGGTTCCTCCCCGAGCGGCAGGGGACGGGATCGGTGCATCACATCGCCTTCCGTGCCCGCGACGACGCGGAGCAGGCGGAGATGCGCCGGAAGCTGGTCGAGCAGCATCGCCTGCACGTCACGGAGCAGATCGACCGGACCTATTTCCGCTCGCTCTACTTCCGTGAGCCGGGCGGCGTGCTGTTCGAAATCGCGACCGACGAGCCGGGCTTCGCCGTGGACGAGCCCAAGGCAACGCTCGGCGAGAGCCTGGTGTTGCCCGCGTTCCTTGAGCGGCGCCGGGCCCAGATCGAGGCCACGCTCGTGCCGGTTTCGGCCGGGCCAACGGAGAAGGAGACTGCATCATGACGACTGCAACGTTCGACGTCGTGCGTGCGGGCGTGCCGCTTCGGGCGGCCCGTGCTGCGGCGGTTCTGATCCACGGTCGCGGCGCGACCGCCGAGGGCATGCTCGCCCTCGGCGGAGCGCTCGGCGCCAAGGACGTCGCGCTCATCGCGCCGCAAGCTCCCGCCAGGAGCTGGTATCCGTACTCGTTCCTGGCGCCCTTCGAGGAGAACGAGCCGCATCTGAGCCAGGCGCTGGCCATCGTCGGCGAAACCGTCGATGGTCTCGCCGGTGAAGGCCTTGGAGCCGAGCGGGTGGTGCTGATCGGTTTTTCGCAGGGGGCCTGTCTTGCGCTCGAATATGCGGCCCGTACGCCACGCCGCTACGGCGGCGTGGCCGGCCTCAGCGGCGGCCTGATCGGTCCGCCGGGAACACCGCGTGATTATGTAGGCTCGCTCGCAGGCACGCCGGTGTTTCTCGGCTGCAGCGACGTGGATGCGCATATTCCGGAAACGCGGGTGCACGAATCCGCCGATGCGCTCACCGCGCTCGGCGGCGACGTGACGACACGCATCTATCCGGGCATGGCGCATACCATCGTCGACGACGAGATCGCGCATGTTCAGCGCATCCTGGCGGAGATTCCCGACCGCACTTAACGGCGCACGAGACGCCGACAACCGACAAGGCCCACGCGATGGACTTCGACTTTCAAACATTGGCGCCGGATGACCGTTACAAGCTTCTCGCTTCTACGATCGCGCCGCGTCCCATCGCGTGGGTCACGACCCTCTCGCTCGGCGGCGTGCGCAATGCGGCCCCATTCAGCTTCTTCAACGCGCTGAGCAAAGATCCGCCGCTGCTTGCCGTCGGCATTCAGGCCGACAAGGACGGCACGATGAAAGACACGGCGCGCAATATCCTGGATACGCGCGCGTTCGTGGTGAACCTCGTGCCGCGCGCGGCGCAGGAGGCGATGAACGCGACGTCTCAAGGCGTCGCTCCCGACGTGGACGAGCTGGCCGTCGCCGGGCTCGACACACAGCCGTCCATGAAGATTGCACCGCCCAGGATCGCGGCAAGCCCGGTCGCGTTCGAGTGCAGGTTGCATACGCCGCTGGAGCCAACGCCGAACCAGCTTATCGCGATCGGCGAAATCGTGCATGCGCACGTGGACGACGCCTTCATCCTCGATGCCTCGCGCCATTACATCGCGACCGAGAAGCTCGACCTGATCGGGCGCATGCACGGGCGTGACTGGTATCTCGACACGCGGGGCGCATTTCAGATGGAACGGCCGTAGAGGGGCGCAACCGGCAGCCGCCGATCTGCGTTCACGCCTCGTGCCCTTTCACACGCGCGACACAGCTCCCATGTCGAATCTCAGACCCTTATCCGCGGCGGGCAGTGTATGATCCGCCTACGCGCGAATCTGAGACAGCGGAGCCCTCATGACCAGGACCGTTCTCGAGATCCACGATGGCAGCGAGCCGGACGACGCGGAAGCCCGCGAATGGATGGACGCGGTTTCGTCTGTCATGGCGTTCGAAGGCAGCGCGCGCGCCGATCATCTGCTCGGGCGCGCCGTCGACATGGCAAGGCGGCAGGGCGCGGCCGTGCCGTTCGCGGCCAACACTGCCTACATCAACACCATTCCGCCGCATAAGCAGACCCAGCATCCCGGAGATCGCGAGATCGAAGGACGTATCCGTTCGGCGATCCGCTGGAACGCGCTCGCGATGGTCGTGCGGGCGAACAAAGACCATGCCGGGCTCGGCGGACACATCGCGAGCTTCCAATCGGCCGCGACGCTTTACGACACAGGCTTTACCCACTTCTGGCACGCACCCTCCGCCGAGCACGGCGGCGATCTCGTATTCGTGCAGGGACATTCCTCGCCCGGCATTTATGCGCGCGCCTACCTCGAAGGCCGCCTGACAGAAGACCAGCTTGCCAACTTCCGCCGAGAGACAGGCGGGCATGGCCTTCCTTCCTATCCGCATCCGTGGCTGATGCCGGAGTTCTGGCAGTTCCCCACCGTCTCGATGGGCCTCGGGCCGATCATGGCGATCTATCAGGCGCGCTTCCTGAAATACCTTCACGACCGCGGCCTCGCGGATACGTCCAACAGGCACGTGTGGGTGTTCTGCGGCGACGGCGAGATGGACGAGCCGGAGAGCCTCGGCGCGATTTCACTCGGCGGGCGCGAGAAGCTCGACAACCTGATCTTCGTCATCAACTGCAACCTGCAGCGGCTCGACGGGCCCGTGCGGGGCAACGGCAAGATCATCCAAGAACTCGAAGGCGTGTTCCGCGGCGCGGGCTGGAACGTGATCAAGGTGGTGTGGGGATCGAACTGGGACCCGCTGCTGGCGCGCGATACATCGGGGCGCCTGCGCCAGCTCATGGAAGAGTGCACCGACGGCGCATATCAGGACTTCAAGTCCAAGGACGGCGCGTACATCCGCAAGAACTTCTTCGGCCGCTATCCCGAGACGGCTGCTCTCGTTGCCGATTGGACGGATGAGCAGATTTGGTCGCTGACGCGCGGCGGGCACGATCCGAACAAGGTCTATGCGGCTTATGCGGACGCCGTCGCGCATACGGGCCAGCCGACCGTGATCCTCGCCAAGACGGTGAAGGGCTACGGCATGGGTGCTGCCGGCGAAGGGCAGATGATCGCGCACCAGCAGAAGAAGATGGGGCTCGACGCGTTGCGGGCGTTCCGCGACCGCTTCAAGGTGACGGTTGCAGACGACGAGGTGGAGGGGCTGCCGTTTCTCAAGTTCGCAGAGGGCAGTCCGGAGCTTGCTTATCTCAAGGAACGGCGCACTGCGCTCGGCGGGCCGCTGCCCCAGCGCCGCACCAAGACCTCGTTCAATATTGCACCGCCCCCGCTTTCGCTGTTCGACGCGCAGCTCGCAGGTTCCGGCGAGCGCGAGATCTCGACGACGATGGTGTTCGTGCAGCTTCTCACCAAGCTTCTGCGCGACAAGGCGCTTGGGCGTCACATCGTACCCATCGTGCCCGACGAGAGCCGCACCTTCGGCATGGAGGGCATGTTCCGCACGTTCGGCATCTACAGCCAGGTGGGGCAGCTCTACCGGCCGGAAGATGCCGATCAGCTCATGTTCTACAAGGAGGACAAGGACGGGCAGATCCTGCAGGAAGGCATCAGCGAAGCGGGCGGCATGGCGTCGTGGATCGCGGCCGCCACGTCTTATTCGTCGTCCAACGTGCCGATGGTGCCGTTCTTCATCTACTATTCGATGTTCGGCTTCCAGCGCATCGGCGATCTTGCGTGGGCCGCAGGCGACTGCCGTGCGCGCGGCTTTCTGATCGGCGGGACGAGCGGGCGCACAACCCTCAACGGAGAAGGGTTGCAGCACCAGGATGGGCATAGCCACATCCTCTCATCCACGATCCCGAACTGTGTCTCGTACGATCCCGCGTTCGGCTACGAGCTCGCGGTGATCGTGCACAAGGGGCTCGGACGGATGCTCGGGAACCAGGAAGACGTTTTCTACTACATCACCGCGCTGAACGAGAACTACGCGCAACCTGCGATGCCGGTAGGCGCGGAAGACGGCATCGTGCGCGGCATGTATTTGCTCCGCGCCTCGGAAGAGCCCGCAACGAACGCACGCCCGCGCGTGCAGCTTATGGGCAGTGGATCGATCCTGAACGAGGTGATCGCGGGCGCGGAGCTTCTTGAAGAGGATTTCGGAATCGCGGCGGATGTGTGGAGCGTAACGAGCTTCACCGAGCTTCGCCGGGAAGCGCTCGAAGTGGAGCGCTGGAACATGCTGCATCCGGCCGAGACACCGCGCGTGCCCTATGTCACGCAATGCCTCGCGTCGCGGGGCGACGCTCCCACCGTTGCCTCGACAGATTACATGAAGCTTTTCGCCGACCAGATCCGCCCCTTCGTGCGGGGGCCGTATCAGGTGCTCGGCACGGACGGGTTCGGGCGCTCCGATACCCGCGAGCGGCTTCGCCACCATTTCGAAGTGGATCGCCATTTCGTCGTCGTCGCGGCGTTGAAGGCGCTGGCCGACGATAACAAGCTGCCCTCATCGAAAGTGGTCGAGGCGCTCGCCCGCTACGGCATCGACGCCGATAAGCCCGATCCCGCGCACGCTTGAACAGCAGGAAGCCCGTATGTCCGCTATCGAAGTCAAAGTTCCCGACATCGGCGATTACAAGGACGTGCCGATCATCGAGGTACACGTGAAGACTGGCGATGCCGTGCGCCGCGACGATCCGTTGATTACGCTCGAAAGCGACAAAGCGGCAATGGAGGTTCCGGCGCCCGAGGAGGGCGAAATCGCGGAAGTTCTCGTGAAGGTCGGCGACAAAGTGAGCGAGGGCTCGCCGATCGTGCGGCTCGCGTCGGGAAAAGCGTCCGGGGACAACGCAAAGGCAAAGACGGACGAGGCCGACGCGGATGCGGTGTCGGATACAGACAAAAAGAAGAACACGGCGGAAGCTAAATCGTCCCCATCTTCCGTCGATTCCGAAGGTGAAGCGCCCGCTCCGCCGCCTCACGAGCCGCGGGGTGACGGCGAAAGTGGGACGCGCGTGCCTCTGCCGCTCGCCTCCGACTTCGGCGGCGTGCACGCAAGCCCCTCAGTCCGGCGCCTTGCACGCGAACTCGATATCGATCTTACCAAGCTCAAGGGCACAGGCGAGAAAGGGCGCATCACCAAGGAGGACGTCAAGCGCGCGCTCGGCGGGAGTGCCGGCGGTGGCGCGGCAATCCCTGAAATCCCGCCCCAGGATTTTTCGAAATATGGCCCGGTCGAGAACCGGCCTCTGTCGCGCCTCAAGCGCCTCGGAGGTCCGCATCTCCACCGCGCCTGGCTCAACATTCCCCACGTTACGCACGCCGACCACGCCGATATCACCGATCTCGAAGACTATCGGAAGTCTCTCGATACGGCAGCGAAGGAGAAAGGCTATCGGGTGACGCTGCTCGCCTTCATCATGAAGGCCTGCGTCGTGGCGCTCAAAGAATTTCCCGCGTTCAACGCTTCGCTCGCGCCCGACAAAGAGAACCTGATCCTGAAGCACTACTATCATCTCGGCATTGCCGTCGACACGCCCGACGGGCTCGTCGTTCCCGTCATTCGGGACGTGGACCGCAAAGGCATCGTCGAGCTTTCGCAAGAGATCGGCACCGTCTCCGAGCGGATGCGCGAGGGCAAGATCGCGCCTCAAGACATCCAGGGCGGAACGTTCTCCATTTCGAGCCTGGGCGGCATCGGCGGCACCGCGTTCACGCCGATCATCAATGCGCCGGAGGTGGCGATCCTCGGCGTGGTCCGCGCGGAGATTTCTCCGAAATGGGATGGTGAGCAGTTCCGCCCGCGCCTCATGCTGCCGCTGGTGCTCAGCTACGATCATCGCGTGATCGACGGAGCCGAGGCGGCCCGATTCACGCGTCGGCTTGCTATCATTCTGGAAGACGTACGCCAGTTGGTGCTGTGAGGGAGAGCGGCATGAGTGAAAGCGACTCCATCACCTGCGACGTAGCCGTGCTGGGTGCCGGACCTGGCGGCTATTCGGCTGCCTTCCGCGCTGCCGATCTCGGCCTCAAGACCGTGCTGATCGAACGGGACAGAACGCTTGGGGGCGTATGCCTCAATGTCGGCTGCATTCCGTCGAAGGCGCTTTTACATGTCGCGTCGCTGATCTCGGAGGCGGACGCGTTTCGCGAGCATGGGATCGGCTTCGGCACGCCGAGGATCGACCTCGAAAAGCTTCGCGCCCATAAGGACGCCGTGATCGGAAAGCTGACGAGCGGGCTCGCGGGCCTCGCAAAAGCGCGCCACGTGGACGTGATCCGGGGAAGCGGCGTCTTTCGCGACGCGACGCATTTCGAGGTGACGCGCGCCGAAGGCGGCAGTGCCATCGTGCACTTCAAGAACGCCATCGTCGCGGCGGGGTCTGAAGCCGTCTCGCTTCCCTTCCTGCCCGACGATCCGCGGATCGTGGACTCTACGGGTGCGCTCGCTCTTCCGCTCGTTCCGAAGCGGATGCTCGTCATCGGCGGCGGCATCATCGGGCTCGAAATGGCGACCGTTTACGCGGCGCTCGGCGCGTCCGTCGATGTCGTGGAAATGCTGGACGGGCTCATGGCGGGGGCCGACCGCGATCTCGTGCGCGCCTGGGAGAAACACAACGAGCCACGCCTCGGGCGCATCATGCTCAAGACAAAAGTCGCAGGCGCAAACGCCAAGCGCGACGGCATTCACGTGCGCTTCGAGGGCGAGAACGCGCCGGACCGTGCGGAAATCTACGATCTTGTCCTCGTGGCCGTGGGGCGAACACCGAACGGGCGGCGGATCGGCGCGGAGCGCGCAGGGCTCGCACTCGATGATCGCGGGTTCGTGCCGGTGGATCGCCAGATGCGCACCAACATTTCCCATATCTTCGCTATCGGCGACATCGCGAAGGAGCCCATGCTCGCGCACAAGGCGGTGCACGAGGGGCATGTTGCTGCGGAGGCTGCGGCTGGAAAATCCGCGTACTTCGACGCGCGGCAGATCCCGGCCGTCGCCTACACCGATCCCGAGATCGCCTGGGCGGGCGAAACGGAGGATGCACTCAAGGCACAGGGCATACCTGTCGAGAAGGCCGTGTTTCCGTGGGCGGCCTCAGGCCGCGCCATCGCCATGGGGCGCGATGAAGGCTTCACCAAGCTTCTGTTCGATCCCGAGACCAAACGCGTGATCGGTGGCGGTATCGTGGGCGTGCACGCCGGCGATCTCATCAGCGAGATCGCGCTTGCGATCGAGATGGGTGCGGATGCAGTCGACATCGGCAAGACCATCCACCCCCATCCGACACTTTCGGAATCGATCGGGATGGCCGCCGAAGTGTTCGAAGGCGCCTGCACCGACCTTCCGCCGCCCCGGAAGCGCTCCTGACGTTCGAGACAAACGCAACGAAAAGAGGGAGCGATCTCTCGCTCCCTCTCGACTAACTCGCGGATGCACCGCTTGTTAGTTTAGTCGCTCGTGCCCATACCGCCCGTGGTGTGATACTTGTAATCGGGGGCGTTCTGGAGCGCTTCCTTCGTCGTGTTCATCGTCACGCGGGCGTTGCCGTTTTCCTCACGCGCAATGTTGAGGTCCTTGAAGGACACCGCGACGAGCTTTTCGCCGATGCCGAGGAACCCGCCAACACCGATCACGACGTGCTCGATCTGACCGTTCGCATCGAGAACGAGTTCGCTGATGTCGCCGACGCGCTCATTGGCTTCATTGTAGACGGCCGTTCCGACAAGACGCGACGAACGCCATTCGTCAGCAGATTGGGCGGTTGCGAACGCGCCCGTAGCTGTCGTTTCGGCAGCAGCACCCGGCGCAGGCGTTACTGTCGTCGGCGCAGGGGTCGTTTCCATCCGCTCGGCTGCCGGCGGCTCGGCTGCGGGAGGCGGTGTCGTATCCTGCGCGAACGCAGATGTGCCGAGCGCAAGAGCCGCAGGCATGGCAATGGCGGACATCAGCAGCTTGGATTTCATGGAATACTCTCCTTGTTGAATATTGCTTTTGGGAGATGCCGCACGGTCAACCGCGTGGCGCACTTTTAGTGCGGCGCATCACGATTTTCGTGCATGCGGCGGGCGATAATCTGCCTGTTCCGCAAACGTCGTCCCTGACCTTAAGTTCCTCGCCTTCTTCCGTTTCTGCGTGATGTCGTCGTTTGCGCAAGCGGGCAGCGCCGCCCGCGTCGCCCGTGATTAACGCGTGTGCCAAATGAGATCTGCCGATCGCGTTCGGAACCCCGACGCGGCATATCGGTTGTGTCACCGTCGGGGTGATAAGGGCGTTCTCGCTCCCGCCTCGGCGATCCAGAAAACGAACAAGGAGGACATCATGAAAAAGCTGTGCACTGCGAGCATAGCGGCACTCCTTATCGCCACTGGAGGCACCGCCTTCGCGCAGGCCGATGCGCCTGCGGAAGCGGAAATGCAATTGTCTCAGGCTGAGTGTCAGACGATCTGGAACCGCGCCGATGCCGCTGGCTCGGGTAAACTGTCGGCCGCCGACGCGGACCGCTACGTGTCCAATTTCGCTGCGGCGGATACGGACGGCGACGGCGCTCTCACCAGCATGGAGTTCATGGCCGCATGCGACCAGGGACTCGTGCACGACAGCTCCGCGACCGGCGCTGGCGACGGTGTTCAGGGTAGCGACACCCTGCCTGCCCCTGAAGGCTCACCCAGCCAATACTAAGCTTTGTTTCGACCGTTCGCCGTGGGCCTCCGGGCCTGCGGCGACTTTTCTCCTTCACTTCTCCCTGCCCCTATCCGCATTGCATCTATCCGGCCCGGCCTTCGAACGGTCGCCATAATCCGGTTGTCATATCGACGATGATGGTCATTATGTTTTTCGGCGTCCCTTCAGGGTTCGTCCACGACGAACGTGACCGTCGGCCACACGCGGCGGTGCTGCCCACCATCAGGTGCAAGGGCAAAGAACCACCGCAAAGACCTCAACCGCTTTTCGGCCAGGCAAGGCGCGCTCCTGCTGCCGAGGCAAACTCGCTTGGGGAGCGTTTCACCACGTGGATATGCCGTCTCAATCTCATCATCAGGTCTCGATGATCAGCAACACCCATGCCCCGCAACCGCTCGACTACGCGATCATCGGCAACGGTCGTATCGCCGCCCTGCTCGATCGTTCGGCCCGCATCGTCTGGTGGTGCTTCCCGCGCTTCGACGGCGATCCGGTCTTCTCGCGCATGCTCGCGGGCGACGAGGAAAAAGGCTTCACGGATGTCATCGTCGAAGGTGCGGTGCGTACGCGCTCAGCATACTTGCGCAACACCGCCATCGTCGAAACCGTCATCGAGGACGATGCAGGAAACGGCGTGCGCATTATCGACTTCGCGCCCCGCTACCCCCGCTTCGAGCGGATGCTGCACCCCGCGCAGGTGATCCGACGCATCGAGCCCATCGGGCTGCCGCGCGTGAAAATTCGCGTGCGCCCAACCTTCAACTACGGCGAACCGCGCGCCGCGCAGGTGGTGGGCTCCAACCATATCCGCTACAGCGGCGGCGAGATTACGCTGCGGCTCACGACCGACGCGCCCCTCTCCTACATCGTACACGAGACCTCGTTTGCACTTGGGCGGCCGGTAACGCTGGTGTTCGGACCCGACGAGTCGCTCGAAGCCGCGGCCGATACCGTCTCGCGCGAGGCCCTGGAGCGCACGCGGGAATACTGGCTCGGCTGGGTGCGCGGGCTTGCTGTCCCGCTCGATTGGCAGAGCGACGTCATCCGCGCCGCGATTACGCTTCAGCTCTGCAATTTCGACGAGACAGGCGCCATCGTCGCGGCGCACACGACCTCCGTTCCCGAGGCGCCCTTCACGCAGCGCAACTGGGACTACCGCTACTGCTGGCTGCGCGACGCGTATTTCGTCATCATGGCGCTCAACCGGCTCGGCGCGACGCAGACGATGGAATCGTATCTCGATTACATCACGACGCTGGCCATCGACTCCAAAGGTGCGCTGCGCCCGGTTTACGGCATCGTGCACGACCAGCCGCTGACGGAGAGCGTGGCCGAGAACCTCGACGGATTCCTCGGCATGGGTCCGGTGCGCGTCGGCAATCAGGCCGCCGAGCAGATCCAGCACGATTCCTGCGGCAGCATCATTCTCGGCGTTTCGCAGATGTTCATCGACCAGCGTCTGCCGCGCATGGGCGACGAAGCGCTTTACAGACGGCTCGAAATTCTCGGACACCATGCGTTACGTGTTTTTCTAGAGCCCGATGCGGGCATCTGGGAATATCGCGGACGCTCGCGAATTCACACGCACTCAGCAACCATGTGCTGGGTCGCGCTCGACCGGCTCGCGCGCATCGCGGCACTGCTGGGGCTGCAAGGCGATGCCGATCAATGGAGAACGCAGGCGGATCGGGTGCGGCGCGAGATCCTGACGCGGGGTTGGAGCGAGAAACTCGGCGCGTTTGCGGGCGCTCTCGATCTCGACGAACTCGATGCCAGCGTCCTGCTGCTTCCAGAGCTCGGGCTGATCTCGCCGAAGGATCCGCGCTTCACGAAGACGCTTGACGTCATCGGGCGAGAACTCGGCCGCAACGGTTTCATGCTCCGCTATACCAACGACGACTTCGGTGCGCCGGAGACGTCGTTTCTCGCGTGCCAGTTCTGGTACATCGATGCGCTCACGGCCGCGGGACGCGTGGATGAAGCACGCGTTCTCCTCGACGAGCTTCTCTCGCGGCGCAACGCGTTCGGTATTCTGTCGGAGGACATTCATCCCGAGACGGGGCAACTCTGGGGCAACCTGCCGCAGACCTATTCCATGGCCGGCATCGTCAATTCCTGCATGAACCTCTCGCGAAACTGGGCAGATGCCTGGCCCCGCGATACCGCGCCGGAACCGGGGGCGACCTCAAGCGTTTGATCCATGACAGCATTTCGTTTCTGCACCCTGCGATGGCAATTTGAGCCGCCGCTGACGCGTGCTTGTGGGCTGCGCGGAGGCAAACCTTGAGTCGCATCGTCGTCGTGTCCAATCGTGTGATGGAGCTGAGACGCGCCACCCAGGCGGGCGGGGTCGCAGTCGCCATCGCCGACCTCCTCAAGGCGAAACCTGGTTTGTGGTTTGGCTGGAACGGCAAGGTCGTCGAGGAAGACGACGCGGGTCTCTCCGATATCAAGGTCCGCAAGGCGGCGGGGCAAAGCGCGCTCGCCACGCTCCCGCTCACAGCCGAGGAACACCGCGACTACTATCTCGGCTATTCCAACTCGGTGCTGTGGCCGGTGTTTCACAACCGGCTCGACCTCGCCCATTTCGATGCCGGATTCTATCCGCGCTACATGGGCGTCAACAAGCGGTTCGCAGCCGCGCTCGCGTCTCTCATCCAGCCGGACGACATCGTGTGGGTGCACGATTATCATCTGATCCCGCTCGCGGTGGAGCTGCGCCGGCTCGGCATCCAAAACCCGATCGGATTCTATCTGCATATTCCGGTGCCGCCTCCGCAAACGTTCCTCGCAATTCCGGAGTACGCGGATCTAGCGCAAGCGCTTGCCGCCTACGATCTCGTCGGACTGCAGACGGAAGCGGATGTCTCGAACCTGATCCAGGTTTTCAAAGACAGCGGGCAAGGGCGCATCCTGCAGGACGGGCGCGTGCTTGCATTCGACCAGCGGCTTTCCATCCACCGCTTTCCCGTGGGAATCGACGCACGCGATTTCATGGGGGCTACGCCCGTCCGGAATCTCGTGCAGTCGCCGTCGGACGCCCAAAGGCTCATCGGCGTCGATCGGCTCGATTACACCAAGGGCCTTCCTCAGAAACTAAGGGCATTCGGCCGCTTTCTCGAAAAGTATCCCGAGTATCTTCGTAAAGTCGTGCTCACCCAGATTGCACCGCCGACGCGCGAAAGCGTGGAAGCGTATACGGACATCCGCCAGCAGCTCGAAGCGCTGTCCGGAAAAATCAACGGCATGTTCGGCGAACTCGACTGGGTGCCCATCCACTACATCCACCGCTCCGCGCCGCGCGACCGTCTGCGCGACATCTATCGTGCTTCGCGCATCGGCTTCTTTACGCCGCTGCGCGACGGCATGAATCTTGTCGCCAAGGAGTATGTTGCGGCGCAGGCGCCCGACGATCCGGGCGTGCCGATCCTTTCGCGCTTCGCAGGCGCGGCCGAACAGCTCGTCGATGCGATCATCGTCAATCCCTACAACGTCGAAGAGATGGCCGACGCCATCAAGCAGGCTCTCGAAATGGATAAGGCGGAGCGCATCACCCGCTACGAGCGGCTAATGAGCGTCATTCGCACCTACGATTCTGCGGTGTGGTCGGCTTCGTTTCTCGCGACGCTGGAAGCGTCTGCAGAAGAACGTTCGACCGCGCGCATCTCGGCCAGCACGCCCATTCATGCGGCGCTTGCCAAGCTTGCCGAGGCCGCGCGCCGCTCGTCGGGCCTGCCCGCGAACGATGCCGATGCAAAGTCCGCAGCCGAACTCAAGGCCGCCTCGCGAAAACGCCCGGGCGGGCGGTCATGAAAGCGCTCACGATCGGCGGCGCGATGGTCGATACCATCGCGATCATCGAGAACTCCGGCATCGAGCGCATGAGCATGCTGAACGCGGGAACGTCGTTCCTGCTGCTCGAAGAGGGCGGAAAGACAGAAGCACTCGAAGTTTCGACGCACGCGGGCGGCGGAGGCATCAATGCGGCGGTCGCGTTCGCCCGCCTCGGGCTCGACACCTCCGTTCTGATCAAGCTCGGCGCCGATGGCCGCGCGGAACAGATCCTCGCCGCCCTCGACAGAGATCACATCTCGCACCGATGGGCGCTTCGAGATCCCGGCGCGCCGACAGGCGCATCGGTCCACGTCTCGTCGCATGACCGTAACGCAGCTGTGTTCACGTTCCGAGGCGCCAATACGCTGCTCGTGCCGGGCGACCTGACGGACGAGGCCTTCGCCGTCGATCTCGTCTACATCGCCAACCTTTCCGACCAGGCGGCGCAGTGCTTCCCTGAGATTGTCGAGAAGGCGCAGAAGGCGCGCGCGCTGATTGCGGCCAATCCAGGCATCCGCCAACTGCATGCCCACGCCGGTGCCTTTCAGGGCACGCTGCCGGCACTCGACATTCTCTCCCTCAACCGGCGCGAAGCCGACGAAGTCGTGTCCATGCTGGAAAAGGACGAAACCAAAGATGGAGCGCCGCTGGCGTTTCCCGAAGGGATGTCGCCGCCTGCGCTCGCAATCCGTGGGTTCCGGCACGAAGGGCGCAAGGTTCCGCTCACCGCCTTCATGCGAGCCCTTCTCGGGCGCGGCGTCGGTACGGTTCTGGTGACCGACGGGCAGAACGGCGCGTTCGCAGCTTCCCGCGGAGGGCTTTATCACTGTCCGGCGCGCGCGGTGACGGTGCTGGGAACGGCGGGCGCGGGCGATGCCTTCGCATCCACCTTCGCAGCGGAAACCGCCATCGGGAGCACGCCCGACCGCGCCCTCCAGGCAGCGACGCTGAACGCGGCGGCGGTGCTCGGTCATGTCGACACGACGACCGGCCTCATGCAGCGCCGCGAAATCGACGCAGCCCTCGACGGAAAGATTGAGACACCAAATGTGATAAGCTGGAGGCTATGAAAGCTCACGCTGTTCGCGCATCTGCCCTATGAGGGCCATGAGGCTTCGCGATGGGCAACCCAGGATCCGCGGCTTTCGAACGCGCTGTGACTGCTGCGGTTCTCGTCCGGCTCAACCGAATATTATCCTGAAATGGCCTTCAAAACGGGCACGGAGCACACTTTGAAGCAGAGATCGACCGCCGCCGACAGAATTCCCGACATGACGTCGCGGCTCGCCACGTGCACCGATTTCGTGCTCTCGAACCCCCGACGGTACGCCCTCTTTCTCGACGTTGACGGCACGCTGATCGAACTCGCCGACACACCTGAAGCCGTCATCGTGCCGGAAGGTCTCATTGCGCTTTTGCAGCGGCTCGCACTCGGCCTCGACGGCGCGATGGCTATCGTCACCGGGCGGCTCATCTCGGACATCGACCACCTGCTTTCCCCTCTCCGGCTAGCCGCGGCCGGCGTGCATGGCGCAGAGATGCGTCTTGAGCCGGACCTGGAAATCGAGCGCGTTACGGCGAGCCTTCCCGACGAAATCGTTCAGACGATGCGCAAACTCTCGCTCGATATTCCGGGCGTGATCGCCGAACCAAAGGGTGGTGGCCTCGCTCTGCACTACCGGCTCGCACCAGAAGCCGAGAGCGAAATTCTGGCCGCCCTCACCGCTGCTATCGAGCGGCACGCGGGCGCGCTCGAACTGGTGCCGGGCAAAAAAATCTTCGAGGTCATCCCGTCGGGACTCTCCAAGGGTACGGCGCTTGCGAAGCTCGCCTCGCTGCCCGCGTTTCGCAATCGCATTCCGATCATGATCGGCGACGACGTGGGCGACGAAGCCGCGTTCGCGGTGGCGGAAGATCTCAACGGTTTCGGCCTGCGCGTGGCGGGCGAGCAGTATCACCCGGACATTGCCGATTTTTCCGGGCCGAGCGCCGTCATGACGTGGCTCGACCAGTTGTCCCATCGGTTCTCAGCTCCTGGGAAGCTCCGCTCTCTCCCCTAGAGCGAACGCGTTTTCTGCACGCTCCACGCGTGACGCTATTCTCCGCCAAAGGGCCGCGAATAATCGCCAAGTCCCGAGCGCGAACCACCTTTTCCCTGTGACAGTTGGGCACCGTTCAACAGGTGCGGCGCTGGTGTGCGCCCGGCCACGTTGACCCCTGCGGCCCGGGCGCCTAGACAGCTTGCATGGGCAAGCGCCGAATCGGCGTTCTTGCCGGGGTCTCTAAAGCGCTCGAGGGAGCTCGTTTGAGGAGAAACGTTTTCGCAGCGTGCGCAACGCTGGCGGCTGGCCTCGGGCTGGCGGTCGGGCTCGGCGCGCTCTCGGCAGAGGCGCGGGACCGTGCCTCCGGCCAGGAGTTCCGGCTGCTCGAACTTGAAGGGCGCACCGTGCGCTGGACCGCTCCGGCGGAAGGCCTCCCTGCAACGATTACCTACGCCTTCCTTACCGGGCCCAAGGATTTTCCCGGCGCGCGCAATTGCGATTCCATGCTGCCGCCGGAAGCCGCGCTCGACGCGTCACGTATCTCATCGGAAGCGTTTCGTGCAGAGACGCGGGCTGCGTTCGCACTTTGGGAAGAGGCCGCAAACGTCGTGTTCAAGGAAGTGCCGGTCGCGGACGCCGGCATCCTCATCGGGGCCGATGCGAAGGACCGCGGCCGGGCCTTCACGAACGTCGCGCTCAAGGCCGGTTCTCAGCGCGGCGTGGGGTCCATCCGCCAGTCGCTGATCTGCCTCAACCCCAACCAGCCCTGGAAGATCGGTTTCGACGGCAATCTCGACGTCTACGATTTGCGCTTCACGATGGCGCACGAGATCGGGCACGCCATCGGGCTCGACCATCCAAGCCCGCAAGGCCAGCTCATGAGCTTCCGTTACGTCGAAGACGGGCGCACCCTCACCGCTGGCGACGTTGCGGGAGTGCACGCGCTCTACGGACGCAAGGGGACGCGGCAGCCTACGCCTATTCTACCGACGGACGCCGCGAGTTCCGCTGCGCTTTCAGTGCCTGCGGACGGTGATCGTGCCGCGCGCGAGCGGACGTTCGGTCTCGGCGAACGCGAGGCGCGTGCCGGCCTCCGCTGATCTGGCCGGAACCATCGTGCGGTCAACCCCGTTTTCTCTATGAACCCTCGTCAGCCGCCGTCATCGGTCACGGCCCCATCCGATCATCCGTAGAGGTCGCCCATGACCCTCATCAAACCACTCGGCCTGGCATCATTGCCGCTTATGGCCTCCCTGGCGTTTTCGCCCGCGTTGGCGCAGGTGCCGCCCGGTCCGGCGGACGCTCCGCCGCCCGAAGCACAATCTGCGCAGCCCGGGACGCCGGTGCAGGGCGCGTGGCGCGCCAGCCAACTCATCGGGCAGACGGTGACGACGGCTCTCAACCAGTCGGTCGGCACGGTCAACGACATCGTTATCGAGCCGGACGGCAAAGTTGCCGCCGTGATTGTCGGAATTGGCGGCTTTCTCGGCATCGGCGAACGGCCGGTGCCCATCGCATTGCGTCATCTGGTAATCACGGCCGGTGACGGGGATCAGATGACGGTGCAGACGTCGCTGTCCCGTGAAGCGATTGCCCAAGCCACCATGCACGATCCGCACGCGAGCCCACTGCCGCCCGATCAACGCCTTCCCTGACGCCGCCCGCGCGTCAGCTCGCGGCGACCTTCCTCATCGGCAATACGAAATCCGATGCTTCCTCGACGGCAATGATATTGAGCGGCACTTTCAGAGCGCACGCTAAACCATCGTGCGCGAAATCGACTTTCGGCTCCGACGTCAGCGTGCTGGCCAGCGTGTCGATCAGCGTCAGGCCGAAGCCCTTGCGTGTTGCAGGCACGACGGGCGGTCCGCCCGTCTCCTTCCATCGAAACACGAGATGACGCTCGCCATCCGCGTCGTCCATGATGTCCCACCAAATTTTGATGCTGCCATCGGTCGTGACGAGCGCACCATACTTTGCGGCGTTGGTCGCCAGCTCGTGCACGACGAGCGCGAACGTCTGCACGGCAGATGCGGTGAGGAACACGTCGGGACCTGCTGCCTGCACACGATCCGAGAAGCCTGCCACCTCTGCATCGACGATGTCGGCGAGTCCTGCGCCCTTCCAACAGGCTTCCGTCAGAAGCTCATGCGCGTGCGCGAGCGCGTGCAGGCGTCCGAGCAAAATTCCGCGGGCTTCAGCAACGTCGCGGCTATCGCTCAGTGTGCGGCTCGTGATCGATTGCAGCACCGCGAGCAGGTTCTTCACGCGGTGCGTCAGCTCGCTGACCAGGATCGACAGGCGCTCTTCGGCGCGCTTGCGCTCCTTTACCTCGACCTTCAGCACCTCCGCTGTGCGTTCAAGCTCGGCCGTGCGCTCCTCGACGCGCTCTTCGAGCAGCGCGTGAGAGCGGGCGAGTTCGCTGCGCATGGTGTGGAGATCAACGAAAACCTTGACCTTGGCGCGCAGGATCTCCGGCACGACGGGCGAGAGGATGTAGTCGACGGCGCCTAGCGCATAGCCTTCGGCGGCCTGCACGTCGTCGGCGAAGGCCGTGATGAAGATGATCGGCGTGTGACGCGACTTGCGGCGCTGGCGGATCAGCGCTGCCGTCTCATGTCCGCCCATGCCTGGCATGTTCACGTCGAGCAGAATGACGGCAAAGTCCCGTTCGAGCAGCAGCCTCAGCGCCTCTTCGCCTGACGTGACGGTCACGACGTTCTGGTTCAGCTCCTCCAGGCTCGCGCGATAGGCGAGATGCTTTTCCGGAAGATCGTCAACGATCAGAATATCGGCTGGCACGGGATTGCTCATGATGGCGACCTTCGTCAGTCTCCGGTCAGCGATAGAGCCACGACTGCATGACAGTCAGCAGGTGGCTGGAATCGACAGGTTTGGCGAGATAATCCCACGCTCCGGCCTCTATGCAGCGCTCCCGATCCCCCTTCAGCGCCTTGGCCGTGACGGCGATGATCGGGAGATCCTGACACGCTGGAATCTCCCGGGCCGCGCGGATCGTGGCCATGCCATCCATATCGGGCATCATGATGTCCATCAGGACGATGTCCAATCCGGGGCTCTCCGACATGATTTTCAATGCGTCACGCCCGCTTCCCGCCGACAGCACGTCCATACCATGATCTTCCAGAACGGCGGCAAGCGCGAAAATATTCCGTGCGTCGTCGTCTACGATCAGAACTTTCTTGCCCGTGAGTGCCGTCGTCAGAGCTGCGGAGATCTCCCGCGGCGGCGTGAGGTAGCGCGCAACCGACGTGAGTTCGGTCTTCTCTCCGCGAGGCCGCGCAGCCGGCTCGGAGCTGCCGACGCCTGCACTCTCGTCCACACTTCCGCCGTCGCTCTCCGGCTGATCGCGATCCAACGCAGCGGTTCCGCCTGACGGGCGGCGCGTTGCGCGGGGCGGTGCGTAGTTGAGCGGCAGGTAAAGCGCGAAGCTCGATCCTTGCCCGAGCGACGAGACGAGCCTGATTTCGCCCCCGAGCAGGCGCGACAGCTCGCGGCTGATGGCGAGGCCGAGGCCCGTTCCACCGTACTTGCGGCTGGTGGAGCCGTCCGCCTGCTGAAACGCTTCGAAGATGATGCCCTGCTTGTCCTCGGAAATGCCGATGCCCGTATCGCTGACGACAAAGGCGACGACGGCGGGCGCCTGAGAAAGCTCGACCGTATCGGGATGCCATCCCTCTTCCGCCAACTCCACGGTGAGCGCGACCTCGCCCTGCTTGGTGAACTTAAACGCATTCGAGAGCAGGTTCTGCAGGATCTGCTGCAAGCGTTTTGCGTCTGTCACGATGGTCGCCGGCAAGCGCGGATCGATCGTCACCTCGAAATCCAGATTTTTCTGTTCGGCAATGTGGCGGAAGGTGCGGTTTACGTAATGGTAGAGGTCGTCGAAGCGCAGCTCGACCACATCCACGGCTACTGTTCCGGACTCGATCTTGGCGAGGTCGAGGATGTCGTTGATCAGCGTGAGCAGGTCGTTGCCCGACGCGTGGATCGTCTTTGAGAATTCCACCTGACGCTCGGTCAGATTTCCGTCACGGTTCTGGCAGAGCTGGTCGGAGAGGATCAGGAGACTGTTGAGCGGCGTCCGAAGCTCATGGGACATGTTGGCCAGAAATTCGGACTTGTATTTCGACGTGCGCGCGAGCTGATCGGCTTTTTCCTCCAGATCCTGGCGGGCCTGCTCCACTTCCGTGTTCTTGCGCTCCACTTCCTGGTTCTGGTAGGCGAGCAGACGCGCCTTTTCCTGCAACTCGGCGTTGGTCTGCTGCAGCTCCTTGGCGAGCGACTGGGACTGGGCGAGCAGATCCTCGGTGCGCATGTTGGCCTCGATCGTATTGATGACGAGGCCGATGCTTTCGGTGAGCTGATCGAGAAAGTCGTGGTGCACAGAGTTGAAGCGTTCGAGAGAGGCAAGCTCGAGTACGCCCTTCACGGCGCCTTCGAACACGATGGGAAGCACGAGCACGTTAACGGGCGGAGCTTCGACAAGGCCGGTCGCAATGCGGATCGGGCCTGCGCAGACATCCTCCAGCATGATGCGCCGCTTATCCTGTGCGCACTGGCCGACGAGGCCTGCACCCAGCTCCACGACTTTGCCGTGGGTCCGCTCGCCATCCGCCGCATAGCTCGCGAGCAGCGTCAAATAGGGGCGTGACGCCGCGCCGCCGTAAACGTAGATCTCGGCCTGATGAGCGCCGACAACAGGCGCAAGATCCGACAGGATCATCTGCCCGACAGCGTTGAGGTCCTCCTGACCCTGCAGCATCCGCGAGAATTTGGCGAGGTTCGTTTTCAGCCAGTTCTGCTCGTTGTTCTTCTGCGTCGTGTCGCGCAGATTGCGGATCATCTCGTTGATGGTGTCTTTCAGGGCGGCGACCTCGCCCTCGGCGCCGACGGCGATCGAGCGCGTCAGGTCGCCTTTGGTCACGGCCGTCGCGACTTCGGCAATGGCGCGCACCTGCGTCGTGAGGTTCGCCGCGAGCTGGTTCACGTTCTCGGTCAGCGCCTTCCACGTGCCCGCGGCGCCCGGCACCTTCGCCTGTCCGCCAAGCTGGCCTTCTACGCCCACTTCACGGGCAACCGTCGTCACCTGATCGGCGAAGATCGCCAGCGTCTCGGTCATACCGTTGATCGTGTCGGCGAGAGATGCGATCTCGCCCTTGGCCTCCACGGTCAGCTTGTGTTTCAGGTCGCCGTTCGCCACCGCGGTCACGACGCGCGCAATACCGCGCACCTGGGCCGTCAGGTTGCCGGCCATGGAGTTCACGCTGTCGGTGAGGTCCTTCCACGTTCCGGCGACGCCCGGCACGTCGGCCTGGCCGCCGAGCTTGCCCTCGGTGCCCACCTCGCGCGCGACGCGCGTCACCTCAGCCGCGAACGAGCGGAGCTGGTCCACCATCGTGTTGATGGTCGCCTTCAGCTCCAGGATCTCGCCCTTCACGTCGACCGTAATTTTGCGCGACAGGTCGCCCGCGGCGACGGCCTTCGTCACCTCGGCGATGTTGCGCACCTGGTCCGTCAGATTTCCGGCCATCGAGTTCACGTTCTCGGTGAGATCGCGCCAGGTTCCGGCAACACCCTGCACGTCAGCCTGACCGCCGAGCTTGCCCTCGGTGCCCACCTCGCGCGCGACGCGCGTCACCTCAGCCGCGAACGAGCGAAGCTGATCCACCATCGTGTTGATGGTGCCTTTCAGCTCGAGGATCTCGCCCTTCACGTCGACCGTGATCTTTTTGGAGAGATCGCCCATGGCGACCGCCGTCGTCACGTCCGCGATGTTGCGCACCTGGTCCGTCAGATTGCCGGCCATCGAGTTCACAGAGTCGGTCAGTGTCTTCCACGTTCCTGCGACGCCCGGCACGTCGGCCTGTCCGCCGAGCTTTCCTTCCGTGCCCACCTCGCGTGCAACGCGCGTCACCTCAGCCGCGAACGACCGGAGCTGATCCACCATCGTGTTGATGGTCGCCTTCAGCTCCAGGATCTCGCCTTTCACGTCGACCGTGATCTTTTTCGAGAGATCGCCGCGCGCCACGGCGGTGGTCACGTCTGCGATGTTGCGCACCTGGTCGGTCAGATTGCCGGCCATCGAGTTCACGCTGTCCGTCAGCGTTTTCCAGGTGCCGGCCACGCCTGGCACGGCGGCCTGGCCGCCAAGTTTTCCGTCCGTACCCACTTCGCGCGCGACACGCGTCACTTCGGACGCGAACGACGAAAGCTGATCCACCATCGTGTTGATGGTGTTCTTCAGCTCCAGGATCTCGCCCTTCACGTCGACCGTGATCTTCTTCGAGAGATCGCCGCGCGCCACCGCCGTCGTCACGTCTGCGATGTTGCGAACCTGGCCGGTGAGGTTGCCGGCCATCGAGTTCACGCTGTCGGTGAGATCCTTCCAGGTGCCCGCGACGCCCTGCACGTCTGCCTGACCGCCGAGCTTGCCTTCGGTGCCCACCTCGCGCGCGACGCGCGTCACCTCCGACGCGAACGACGAGAGCTGATCCACCATCGTGTTGATGGTGCTCTTCAGCTCCAGAAGCTCGCCCTTCACGTCGACCGTGATCTTCTTCGAGAGATCGCCGCGTGCGACCGCCGTCGTCACCTCGGCGATATTGCGGACCTGTGCCGTCAGGTTGCCGGCCATCGAGTTCACGTTCTCGGTAAGGTCGCGCCATGTGCCGGAGACGCCCTGCACGTCGGCCTCGCCGCCGAGCTTTCCTTCCGTGCCCACCTCGCGCGCGACGCGCGTCACCTCCGACGCGAACGACGAGAGCTGGTCCACCATCGTGTTGATGGTGCTCTTCAGTTCCAACAGTTCGCCCTTCACGTCGACCGTGATCTTTTTCGAAAGATCACCGCGTGCAACAGCCGTCGTCACCTCGGCGATGTTGCGCACCTGGGCCGTCAGGTTGCCGGCCATCGAGTTCACGCTGTCCGTGAGGTCGCGCCATGTGCCCGAGACGCCCTGCACGTCGGCCTGGCCGCCGAGCTTGCCTTCCGTGCCCACCTCGCGGGCCACGCGCGTCACCTCGGCTGCAAACGAGCGGAGCTGATCGACCATGGTGTTGATCGTGCGCGCAGTGCGAAGAGATTCGCCTTCGAGCGCGCGGCCGTCCACTTCGAGCGCCATGGATTTCGTCAGATCGCCCTGCGCAACCGCGCCGATCACGCGCGCGACTTCTCGCGTCGGGCGCACGAGATCCTCAACAAGCGCATTCACGGATTCAATCGACGACATCCAAAACCCGGACATGGCGACGGGACGTGCGCGCTCTCTCAGTCGACCCTCTTTGCCCGCGACCCTGCTGAGACGTTTGAGTTCTTTTTGCAGTTCGCCGTTTAATTGGACAACGTCATTGAACGTCTCGGCGATACGGCCGGCGAGATCCGGCCAATCGATTGGAAGACGTGCGGTCTCGTCGCCCTGTTTTACGGCGCGCAGGCCCGCGAGAAGCGCGGTTGCCTGATCGGTCGAAAGGATGCGTGCGCGGCCGGACGAGCCATTGCCACTGTGGGCGGCTCTGAGAGGGCGCACACGTATTCCATTCCGCACGCCGAGTGACGCGTCCGATGGCAGGGGCGACGCTTCGGCAATGGCGATAGCATTGAATGCCTCGGCAACTTCGCCTGCAAGTCCCGTCCAACTTTGCGGAAGCCTGATGGATTTGTCCCCGTCTCCCAGGGCCTTCAAAGCAGCAAGAACCGAGCGCAGGACTTCTCCTTCGCTCGCGCCCTCTCGACTAAGCACGCTTCCCTCCACACGCTACCCAGACCGGGGGTAATGCACGGACGGGACAAAGGTTCCGCACTTTTTCGCGGGCCAGCTTTCGTGGGAAACGAGAACAGCCGGGCTTTTAAGCCCCTTATTTGCCGAGCGGCATGTTGAGTTGTAGCCGGCCGGACCACGTATCGGTGCCCGTTTGGCCGCCGGTTTCAACGCCGCCCTTTGCCTCGAGGCTCATGCTGTCTTTCTTGCCCAGCGCGACGCCCGCCTCGGCCTTCCAGTGCAAATCGGGATGCGCCGTCACGCTGCCGGGCGTGATCTCCGAGAAATCCTCGAAAGCGAGAAACCCGCCGGCAGCGAAACGCGGCTCTAGGTACGTCTCGCTGTCGAGCGTGAAACGGCGCTTCACCTCCGGCAGGAAATCGAGCCGGCCACTCCCTCCCGACGCAACTGCGCGAGACGTGGCCGTGCCCTGAAATTCCGGGGTATCGTCGGCATACGACAGTCCAACGCTGGGCGAGAACGTCCAGCCTGCGACGGGACGCGTACCGCGAAGCGTGCCACGCATCAGGCGCCGATCGGCCGATGCGGTATCGAGCATGATGCCGCGCGGGAGGCCGTCGGCCGTGCCCCAGGCCGCTCGCCCATCGAACACGATGCCGTGGCCGAAGCGGATGCTGACATATGGTCCCGCCATCCAGCCACGCGCCGATACGCCCGCCCCTTCGACCGCCTGATCGAACTGCGCGACGGTGCCTAGCATGATGTCAGGTCCCAGCATGTATTTGGTGCCGAAATACATGACCATCAAATTGCCGTCGGTCGCGCGCGCATTCAGATCGACGGTGTCGTACTGGAGATGCCGCCCCTCAAACCAGAAATCGAGAATTCCTTGTTCGCTCTTCTGATCGGGGTTCATCGCGGCTGTCAGCTCCGACAGGCTGAAGGAGCCGGTGATGTCGCGCGGCGGCCCGTCTTCCGGCGCGCCGGAGAGGCCCGTTTCGCCGAAGGGATTGAACTCGCCGCGCGGGCGATCGATGCGCATGCGATCGGGATCACGCGCGGCAAGGAAGGCCTTGCGGCGATCCTTAAGCCTACGTTCGGCTCTCGCATGAGCCGCCGATGTGCACGTCACGCGCAGCCGCGCGCCGGATCCGCTGTCGGCGGAAATCTGGAAGCCGTAGGCGTCTGTGCGCGGCGCGACGAACAATACCGACGATGCGGGGCCTGAATGCAGCGTCTCAGCGCCGTCCGACACGCTATCGACCGACAGCGCTGCCGTCGCTTCGGTCGAGATTGTGATCGCAAGCATGTCGCCTTGATCGAGGCTTGCATCGCGCGCGCCGCTTCGCCCGGCCGCGACGGAAAGATCGAGAGCGCCGCTATTGACGGCCTCACAGCCGCCCGTGCCTCCCGCGATTGCCGCGCCCGAATTCAGCGCGCCCCCCATCAGGACTATTGCCACCGCCCGGTTGAATAGAAACGCGCACGCCGTCGTCCGCATCGGAACCTCGTCTTCTTCTGCGGGAATTCCTTTTTCGATCAAAGGGCTCCATGCCTTGCAATATCGACGAAAGCATGACTCATGCTGCGGCGCGGCACCGCACGTATCTCTACTTAGCTGGCCTGGCGGCGTCGCGCGCCGTCGGCTTAGCGAAAAAAATATTTCGTACTGCCCCGATCTTTGGACGGGGGATCCGCGTTTCACGGAAGCTCTAGGATCTGCGGCCGTCACGCCGCGGGCCTCCTCCCTTTCACATTCCCATGGATACCGCGATTGCCCGTCATCACCCAACACGGCGCCAAAGTCCTGCCCAGCGTGGAAGTGGACAGCTATAATCTCGAGATCCGCGACGAAGAGGGGTTCGTCGGGGATCGCGCGAGCCGAAGCGCGTTCACTGCCATCATGGACGAATGGCGCGAGCCCCTGCGCAAGCTTGGCGCCGATCCGCTCGGCGACGAAGCGACCGAAGAGATTAGCAAGAAAAAGCTCGACGAGTTGCTTGCGGAAGGCGATCCGGAGGCGGGCGGCCTGATCCACAGCGCCATCGAAGCCTTCTCCAAAGAGCTCGATCACGTCATTCGGCGTTTTCTCAAGTCCGCAAGCTGGCGGGCGACGGAAGCGATCGTTGTGGGCGGCGGTTTCTCCGACAGCCGCATCGGCGCACTCGCCGTGGGACGTACGGAGATCCTGCTCAAGGCAGGCGGCAAAGACATCGAGCTCGAACTTATCCGCCATCATCCGGACGAAGCGGGGCTCGTGGGCGCGGCCCACCTCATGCCGGCCTGGACGCTCGAAGGATTCGACGGGCTTCTCGCCGTCGACATCGGCGGCACGAACATCCGCGCCGGCGTGGTGGAGACCAATCTGAAGAAATCCAAAACGCTGGACAAAGCGAAGGTTTGGAAATCAGAGCTTTGGCGCCACGGGGACGAGAAGACGAAGCGCGACGAAGCCGTCGACCGTCTCGTCGACATGCTTCAGGATCTCATCAAGATCGCCGGGAAGGACAAGCTTAAGCTCGCCCCTGTCATCGGCGTCGGCTGCCCCGGGCTTATTCGCGACGACGGCGCTATCGAAACAGGCGCGCAGAACCTGCCCGGCAACTGGGAAACGAAGAGTTTCAACCTCGCCGAGAGCCTGAGGACGGCCATCCCCGAGATCGGAAAGCACGACACGGCTGTCGTCATGCACAACGATGCCGTCGTGCAAGGTCTCAGCGCGTTGCCCTTCATGAGCGACTACGATCGCTGGGCCGTCCTCACCATCGGAACCGGTCTTGGAAACGCGCGGTTTACCACGCGGCGGAAGCGCAAGTAGGCGCTGGCCCGCTCCCCGCTTTGGAACCTCCATTTCGCACCTGCGTTATCCTCATCGGCGAATGCGGAACAGGTCTTAGCAGCCATGCGGAAGTTCGAGCGCGTCTACATGCGCACGTTGCGGCAGATTTACGATACGGAACGGCAGATCGTGGCGTCGCGTTCGCTCATTTCGGGGAGCGTCGCAGATGTTCGTCTGATCGCTACGCTGTCGCAAATTCTCCGACAGTCTGAAGAGCAGGTTTTGCGTATCGAACGCATGTTCACTGTCTTCTATCTCGATCCCCGCACGGAAGCTTCCTGGGTCGCGACCGCGCTTCTCAGAGATGCATGGGAGGCGAACGCGAACCGCCTCGAAGGCGGCACCCAGGGATGCGCCGCCGCGCTGCTCGCTCTTAAGCGTTACGAGATCACTCTGTATGAGTCGCTGCTGCGGTGGTCCGAGCAATTGCAGCTCGATGAAGTGATCCCCGACATCCGCCGCAGCATCGCGGAGGAGCTGGTGCAAGCGAGCGCGCTTTCCGAACTTGCCTATACCGAGGATCCGAATGATGCTGCGATCTCACATACAGAATACGCAGCGCTGCATTGAACTTTCTTCGTCCCCTCCCCGCGCACGAGCCTGACGCAGCGCTTTTGCATATTGCCAAAAAAAAAGAAACCGGCCCTCGGGGCCGGCGTGAAGACGCTGTGAAGCGCGGAGTAGGAGACGCTTTTCTTATTTCGTTTCTTATTCTGGCGCTCGTTCAGATCCAGCCGAACAGCGCAAGCAGAATCAAAACCGATGCCGGCACTCCAAGAGCCCACAGAAGGATATAACGCATGGGAGATCCGATTTCCTGTCGTCGCGATTAACGGGCCCATGGCCCGCGTGTCCGTTCAACACGCGACAGAAACGGAAGTTCCCGATCATCGTCTCCGGAAGATTCTCTTTCTCGCGCTCGCTATTTCGGCGGCTCCGCCGGCAACAGGGCGCTCACCTTCCGCACGAGATCGGCCACGTTTTGCGCGCCGATGCGCTCCATGACCCATGCGCGATATGTCTCGACCGTACGCGGGCTAATGGAGAGCTTGGCTGCGATCTGCTTGTTGGACATGCCTGCAGCAACGAACTCCAGCACTTCGCGCTGGCGCGGGGACAGGGCTTTCAGGCGCTCGGCGATGTCCGTGCGTTCGCTCTGCTCCGTGCTCTGGCGACGCGCTTTCTGAACCGCGTCTGTCACACTGTTGGCAAAACGCTCGCCGTCGTAAGGCTTCTCGAAGAAATCGAATGCGCCATTCTTCAATGCCTGCACCGCCATCGAGACGTCGGCATGCCCGCTGATGAGGATCAGGGGTGCTTCCAGATTGCGGTACTTCAATTCCCGTTGAAGCTCGAGCCCTGTCATGCCGGGCATCCGCACGTCCGCCACAACGCACGAAGGTTTACTGTCGGGCAACTCCTCAAGGAACGCCTCGGCGGATTCGTAACATGCGACGGGAATATCCCGGCTTTCGATCAAAAGGCGCATCGAATGCAGGACAGCGGAATCATCGTCGATCAAAGCTACGGTCACGTCGTCTCCATTCCTATTATGTGATGTCTGCCATTATTTAGGTACCGGTCACCGTGGTTGGAAGGGTAAACGATACCGCGGCGCCGCTGCCGGTGTTCTCGACGGATAGCTGTCCGCCGTGTGACTCGGCGGTCGAATGGGCCAGCGCGAGGCCGAGGCCCAGCCCCTCGCTCTTGGTCGTCGCGAACGGCGCGACGGCGCGCGCTAGAATATCCGGGTCGAAACCTGGGCCGTTGTCCTCCACCTTCACAATCACTCGTCCGGACTCGACGAGGTTCGCAGACACAACGATACGCCCGTCGGGGCGACCTCCGGCGGTGATGGATTCGGCAGCGTTGCGGATCAGATTGATCAGCACCTGTTGAATTTGCAGCCCATCGCACACGATGGGCGGAAGATTGCGCGCAATTCGGGTTTCTACCTCCACGTTGGAGGTAGCGGAATCGAAGCGGCAGTGCGATATGGCTTCGCGGACCAGCTCGACGCAGGATTGAGGCACCATCTCGTTGGTGCCCATGCGGATGAAGTCCCTAAGACGTCGTACGACTTCCGCGGCGCGATCGACCTGGGCAACGGCATGCTCGGCTGCCTCGCGCGCCGTCACATTGTCCGTCGGCTCCTTGTTCACAGCCATCTTGACGAGGCGCGTGTAGTTGGCGATCGCGGTCAAGGGTTGGTTGATCTCGTGCGCGAGCACGGCTGCGAACGCGCCCATCGTGTCGAGGCGCGCCGCGCGCTCTAGCGCCTCCTGGTTCTGACGCAACTGCGCCTGAGTGCGGAGTTGCTCGTTCACCACCGCGCCGATCGTCAGTCCTGTGAGGGCGAGTACGATCATGAGAGCTTGATACGATGTTATGTCGCTCGTCTCTACCCCCGAATACTGCATCGCCGACATCAGGCCGATCTGGGTGAGGACGAGGCCAGCGGTCACGCCTTCGAGCCCGAAGCGCACGGCCGTCCACATGACGGGCAAGAAGAACAAGTAGAATTGCTTGAAACGGAATGTGTCGGACAGGCCAAACACTGCAGCGACCGTTGCCGCCAGCGCCAGGACAAGAACCGCGAGCTCAATCGACGGCACCAGCAGCTTGCGACGCGTAAAGAGGATCAGAAGGAACGGCGTCACGACGGTGACGCCGATCATATTTCCGATCCACCACTGCAGGCCCGTCGGTACGACATCCTCCGCAGCAATCAATCCGGAGGCGGCCAACAACGCCACATACGCCACCGCGACGAGCGCGGTGCTCACTGCGGCTACGGGAATCAGCAGCATCAGCGAGCGGCGTGTACTGAGGGTACGGTCGAATCTAAGCCTAGGCAGCGTCAGCAAGGCCGTTGCGCCGCCGTATCCGAACCCCATCAGAGTTGCCCCCAACAGGTTGACGTCCAGCGGCAAAGGCTCGGACGGCACCACCATGCCGGAAACGAACGGCGCTATGAAAAGCCAAGGGATGTATTCGCGACCGAGTAGAAGCACGAGGGCGAAGCTCAGGCCCGTCGCAGGGTTCCAGGGCGTAACGCCGATGGCCGCCACATGACTGAGGTCGCCCAGCCAGTCGACCAGGACATAGCTCGCAACGAACGCGAGCCCGATGACAATCGGAGCGCGTGAAAACAGAGCAGCGACGGGCAAGTTTCTTGCGACCGCCTCCTGCGTCCAGTTGTACATCGCCATCTCCGGTTGGGTGCTCGATCAGACCCCACAGGCGCCGTCGTCTTTGCCAGGGGTGTGGGCCGCGATCGCCGCGCCCGTCATCGGCGAGTGCAACACTATCAGCCCTGCTTTCATGAATAAAAGTCGCTGCGGATCGTGTCCAGAAGCGGGGACTCCCGTAGCGCGCCCATCGCCACACATGTGCAACCACGATTTCTGGCACGATTTCTGGGCGTGCGGGCGCCACGAAGCGCCTCGACCGCACGCTCTGTGCCGGGAAGGGCGACCTGATCGTGCTGGTGTCCTTCGGCTGCCTCGGCCCAGTCGCGTCCATCGAGACACCGAATCTGACGGCACAGAGCGGGCTCGTCCGATGACTACGACCTCAACCGTCTCACCGCCCTCATATGCGTGTCAGCCCAGGCCTGATCGAGATCAGATCGCCGTACCGGATCCCGGCATTGTTGCGGAATTGTCCCGACTAAATCGGGATTTTTTCCTGATTTTACATGATTTATCGTAGTTATCCGGAGGAGTTTTTCCCGACTGATGTCACCGCCGGTGTGCGTCCCCAGTTGCCGCATTGTTCGGCAAACTAAACCATGGCCCCGAGAAAATATTGAAACTTTATAGCAAAACTAACCTTTCAGTGCCGGGAAAGACACTGGAATCATTGGCAGAATGCGCGGGAATTTGCGGACGTCTGCTTGGGGATAATCGACTTACCTGACCGGGGGATTCTGGCAGGGGCGTACGGGGAGGGGTTTGAATGTTGGAACGCAGATATCTAAAGCTCACGGTGATGGCCGGCGCAGCGAGCTTAATGACTTCGCCGGTGTTCGCTCAGGAGGCTGCACAGCCGGCTGAGGGCGCACTGCCCGAAGTCGAGGTCATCCAAAAGAAGGCCCCGGCACCGGCCGCCAAGAAGAAGGCGCCCGCTGCTCCGAAGCAGGCCTCTCCCGCGCCGCAGCCTCCGCCGGCTTATGACTACGTCGACGCCGAGCCCGCCATTGCCGGCCCCGGCCAGCGCGGCGCGGACGGCCGCGTGGTCAGCAATTCGAACAGCCTGAGCCCGAACAATCCTGCGACAGGTATCCTGCCGACCGATCTGCAGGACTTCCCCGGCGCTGCGACACGCGTCACGAGCGAGGAGATTTCGGAGCAGCGTCCTAAGGACACCCATGAGCTGCTCACGCGCGTGCCTGGCGTCATGGTCATCGCTGACGACGGCGCCTCGCGCCATGCAAACATCGGCGTCCGCGGTTCTCCGACCCGCCGCTCGCGCAAGGTCCTCATCATGGAGGACGGAGTTCCGATCAACTTCTCGACGTATCTCGATCCGTCGACGCATTACACGCCACCGGTTCACCGCGTGGAGAGCGTGGAAGTGTTCCGCGGCCCCATCGTCGCCTACGGACCGCTCAACAACCACGGCGTCATCAACTTCCGCAATCTCAACCCATTCGGTGCGAACGAAACGGTCATCAGCGCCGCAATCGGCCACACGGACGGCGTAAAGGACAGCACCAACAACTACCGTCACGTCCACACCCGCCAGAACCTCGGGCCGGTCGGCGTCGTGGTTTCATACTCGGGTGAAGACGCCGGCGGCGCGTGGGATAACGAGACCCAGCGCTACAACGACTTCTACGGCGCGATTGGTTTCCGTGGCAGCAACCAGGATCTCACGATCTCGGGTGGCTACTTCCGCCAGCGCGATAATTACGACGAGACGAACTTCCGCTACACGGAGGCTGATTTCTTCGCCAATGGCCGTAGAAAGTCCAACAGCCAGTTCTTCGATAGCGATCACGAAGTCAACCGGCAGACGGACCTTAATACGTATAACGCAGACCTGTTCCGTATTCAGGCTGCCCACAACTGGTACATCAATTCAGACACCACACTCACGACGCGTGCATACTATAGCGAGAACGAACGTGACCGGTTCCAAGCACGTCGAGATTCGTACATGCGCGGCCGCGAGCGGACGTATGAAGTGTTTGGCGCAGAAAGCCGGATCGAGTTCGCCAACGTGCCGCTATTCGCGGGCATGACACAGGATATTCAGGCGGGCATTCGCTACGAGCACCACCAGTTCCGCAACTGCAACAGCGTCGGGCTGGGCTTCAACGCTAACGAGCCGCGTCAAATCCTTAAAGCAGGCGACGACGGCAACTGCCGTGCGTTGGAAGATCGCGGCGGCGGTAGACCTAACATTTACCGCGAATCTGGGCAGCTTAATAAGTTCGAAGCCGATGCGTTCTCGGCCTTCATCCAGACAGCGATTCACGTCAATCGCAATCTGACGATTACGCCGGGGCTTCGGTTCGAAAACTACGACATTGACCGGACAGTCGAATTTGCGGCTGTGCGCATTGCTCCCGGAGTGAACACCTACATCCAAGATCCCGCCACCCCGTTTACAGTGCAGTCCAATCACGACTATGTCCTGCCTATGATCGCGTTTGCGTGGGAAGCAGCTCCGCGCACGACGATCTACGGCGGGTTCCATCAGGGCGTCACACCGCAGGTGGCACGCGGGCCGAGCGCGAACACCTATCCGTTGCCGGAAGAAAAGGGCGACAATTACGAGATCGGCGTGCGCTCTACCGCGATCCGCGGCGTCACGCTCGATCTCGCCTACTTCCACAACAACATCGACAACTATCAGGTGAAGGAAGCCGGCGTGGACGCGCTCGGCAACTCACGTTACGGCACAGTCGAGGAAGTTGAAATCAACGGCTTCGAAATCTACGGTCGCCTTGACAGCCAGCCCTTCACGGGCGGTCCGTGGAACTTCTTCGCGGAGGCTGCTTACACGTACAGCGACTCTGAAATCACCAAGAGTGTCTTCGCGGCCGAAGTCGGCAATCAAGTTCCTGAAGTGCCGCGTCAGTTTGCAAACCTCACGCTGGGCTTCGCACATCAATCGGGCTTCGACATCAGCGTCACGGGTACATACCGGGGTGATTTCTTCACTGACACCGTTAATACTCGTGCATGGACTTGCTACGATGAAGATGCGGGCCTGATCGATCCTTGCGCTGGCGCAGGTGGGGACGTCGAAACCGTCGTCGGCAAGATCGATGCTCAGTGGCTACTTTCTGCGCGCGCCAACTACCTCGTGCCGAACACCAACCTGACGCTCTTCGTCTCGGGACAGAACCTCACGAACGAGTTCTACGTCGCCGACATGTCGGGCGGTGCGAAGCCGGGCGTCGGTCGCACCCTCTGGGCCGGCTTCACGTGGAAGTTCGATCACGACTAAACGATACAATTTTGGGCGGCTCCCCCAGGGGCCGCCCAATACTCTTCTCCCAAGGACGCGAACCCTAGAGTCCCTTATCTCGCTTTGGCTCGAAGGTTCGCGGACTGGGCGGCTCACGAACTACCATTTTACGTTTTTAACCCGGCGAGTCGTCTCGGTGCATGCGAACCACCCGAACGGCATGCGCAAATTTTCCCGGGCGTCACTCGGCAACGTCATTGCCATTATATCCTGAATAATCGGGCCAACATCCTGAAATCGCTGATTTTTACGTAGTTTCCCATCGGTAATCCCGCTGGGAGATGCATCCGCCCGTACGCTTCCTCAGTTGCTGGGCCACCCCCACCCCATGAACATGCGGCAACTTTATAACGAAACTGTTCCAATCACGGGGGCGCAGGTTTCGACCGGCGAGGCGTGGAAGGGACAGCGGGAAACTGAGGAAGGGGACGCGTTGCCGGGTCGGTCCGGCAACGTTTACGGGGAGGGTTCGGATGTTGGTACGTCGTCAACTTATGCTCACGGTGATGGCCGGAGCGGTGGGTCTCATGACCTCACCTGTATTTGCGCAGGAGGCTGCTCAACCCGCCGATGGCGCGCTGCCCGAAGTCGAGGTCATTCAGAAGAAGGCACCAGCCGCCGCCAAAAAGAAGGCCGCGCCGGCGCCCAAGGCCGCCAGCCCCGCGCCGCAGCCGCCGCCTGCTTATGATTACGTCGACGCAGCACCCCCGGCCGCCCGTCCGGGCGAGCGGGGATCCGATGGTCGTGTCGTTGACAATCAAAGCTCGATCAGCCCGGTCGATCCCTCGCGCGGTATCCTGCCGGAAGATACACAGAACTTCGCCGGCTCCGCGACCCATGTCACGAGCGAGCAGATCAGCGAGATCCGTCCGAAGGACAACGCCGAGCTGCTCTCCCGTGTACCCGGCGTCACGTTCGTCCAGGACGACGGCATGGGTCGGCATATCAACATCGGCGTTCGCGGCTCGCCCAACCGCCGGGCACGCAAGGTCCTCGTGATGGAGGACGGGTTCCCGATCAACTTTGCGACCTACCTCGATCCGTCGACCCACTACACGCCGCCGGTGCATCGCGTCGAGAGCATCGAAGTGATGCGGGGACCGATCGTTGCATACGGCCCCCTCACGAACCATGGCGTCGTCAACTTCCGTAATCTCAATCCGTTCGGCGCGAATGAAACCGTGATTACGGCCGCGATTGGGCATACCAAGGGCGCCGATTACGACGTGAACAACTATCGTCATGTCCACACCCGCCAGAACTTTGGGAATGTCGGCGTCGTCGCGTCGTACACCGGTGGTGACGCCGGCGGCGCCTGGAGCAACGAGGAGTCTCACTACAACGACTTCTACGGCGCTTTGGCTTGGCGCGGCTTCAACCAAGACCTCACGATCTCCGGTGGCTACCACCGCCAGCGCGACCACTACGACGAGAGCAACTTCACCGGCACGGAAGAAGACTTCTATCGTTATGGTCGCCAGAAACCGAACCGTCCGGGAACGGGTTTCGGCCTCGCCCGCGATACACGTGGCGACCAGACCAATCTCAACCGGTATCTCGCAGACCTTTATCGTATCCAAGGCGTGCACAACTGGTACATCGACACGGAAACGACGATCACCACGCGGCTTTACTACAGCGACCACTCGCGCGATCGGCCGCATTCCCGCAGGCTCGGGCCGATCAACGCTCCCGCCGATGGCGCCATCCGCAGCCGCAATCGTGACTACACTTTCTGGGGCGTTGAAAGCCGCTTCGAAAAGACGAACATTCCGCTCTTCGCGGGAGTGACGTTCGACGTTCAGACCGGCATCCGCTACGAGGAACAGAAGTTCGAGAACTGCAACACGTCAGGCCGGCGTGGTGAATACCCGGGCTCTTCGTTCACCGGCCACTGCTTGCCGTCAGGCCCCAACAATCTCCGTGAAGACACGCAGCTTTCTGTCTTCGAGGCGGATGCCTTCGCGGCGTTCCTTCAGGTTCCCGTTCACCTTACGAACAACCTGACCGTAACGCCGGGCGTGAGGTTCGAAAACTACGACATCACGGGTGAGCGGATCTTCAACGCGGGTGGGTTCCTCAACCCACCGACGCGGGTCGACTCTGACCACAATCACGTGTTGCCGTCGGTCGGATTTGCTTGGGAGACGATGCCGCGCAGTACGGTTTACGGCGGCTACCATCAGGGAATCACGCCCATGGTGGTACGTAACCCCAGCTTGGCTCCGAATTCTTTCCCGCTGCCCGACGAAAAAGGCGACAACTTCGAAATCGGCTTCCGGAGCACGGCCGTTCGCGGTTTGACGCTCGACTTCGCCTACTTCCACAGCAAGATCGACAATTACCAAGTCAAGGCGCCGGTGAGCGATCCCGTCTTCAACAACTCGGTTTACGGCATCGTTGACGAGGTGGAGATCAACGGCTTCGAAATCTACACGCGCCTCGACAGCCAGCCGTACACGGGCGGTTCCTTCAACGTCTTCGGCGAGGCAACCTTCACGTACGCCGACAACGAGATCAAGAGAGGTACGGACACAGTTGGAAACGGCGCCACGCTCAACACGGTTGACGTCAGCGGCAACAAAGTTCCGGAAGTGCCGCGTCACTTCGCCAACCTGACGCTCGGCGTGGAGGAAAAGGGCCTGTGGAGCGCAAGCATCACCGGCACCTACATCGGTGAGTTCTTCACCGATGCGCGCAACACCCATGCTTGGACTTGCGTCGACAGCGACTTTGGTCACCCGGTGCCCTGCGCCCCGGCCGGCGGTGGCGTCGTGACAAAGGTGGATGGCCAGTGGCTTCTCTCTGCCCGTGCTGACTATCAGGTTCCGAATACCGGTGTGACACTGTTCGTCTCGGGCCAGAATCTCACCGACGAGTTCTACATCGCCGATACGTCAGATGGTGCGAAGCCCGGTGTGGGTCGCACGCTCTGGGCAGGCTTTACCTGGAAGTTCGACAACTAACTGACGCTCCTTCTCCCGAAAGGCGCAGTAGCCCCCGAGCCTGGATCCCAGGCTCGGGGGTTTTCTATTTGAGAGACACGATTGATTACGCACTGACAGCGGCAAGCGCCTGTTCGAGATCGGCGAGAATGTCGTCGATGTGTTCGAGGCCAATAGCGAGCCGCACGTACCCGTCGGTCACCCCCGTGGCGCGAAGCTCGTCGCCCGAGAGCTGCGAGTGGGTCGTCGATGCAGGATGGATCGCGAGGCTGCGTGCGTCTCCAATGTTGGCGACATGGTAGAATAGCTTCAACCCATCGATGAAGCGGCGGCCCGCGTCGCGTCCGCCTTTGAGCTCGAATCCGACGAGGCCGCCCTGGCCGCCTTTGAGATAGCGGTCGGCTCGCGCACGCTGCTCGCCGCTCTGCTGCGAGGGGTGAATAACCCGCGTGACGGCCGCGTGTTTCGCGAGCCAATCCGCAACCGCGGCGGTGTTCTCGGAATGACGCGCGATACGCAGCGGCAGCGTCTCAATACCTTGCAACAAAAGAAACGCATTGAACGGGGAGAGCGCCGCGCCGAGATCGCGCAAAAGTATGACGCGGGCGCGAATGATGTAGGCGATGGGGCCGAGCGGTTTTACGGCCTCGGTCCAGACCGCGCCATGGTAGCTCGGGTCGGGTGTGTTGAGTGCGGGCTGCCGTCCGGGGTGTGCGGCCCAATCGAAATTACCGCCGTCGACGATCACGCCGCCGATGGACGTTCCATGACCGCCCAAATACTTCGTGGACGAATAGACGACAACAGCCGCGCCGTGATCGAGCGGACGGCAGAGCACGGGGGCTGCGGTGTTGTCGACGATCAAGGGAACCCCGAGAGAACGGCCGATGGCAGCAACTTCCGCGATGGGGAACACGGCGAGCTTGGGATTCGGCAGCGTCTCTGCGTAATAGGCTCGCGTGCGGTCATCGGTGGCGCGGCGGAAGTTTTCAGGGTCCGACGGATCGACGAAGCGTACCTCGATACCCTGATCCTTAAGCGTATTCGCAAACAGGTTCCACGTTCCGCCGTAAAGATCTGTCGAACTCACAACGTTGTCGCCCGCGCGCGCCAGGTTCTGAAGCGCAAACGCCGACGCGGCCTGGCCGGACGCGACGGCGAGCGCCGCAACGCCACCTTCGAGCGCGGCCACACGCTTTTCCAGAACATCCGTCGTTGGGTTCATGATGCGCGTGTAGATGTTGCCGAGCTCCTTCAACGCGAAAAGGTTCTCGGCATGCTCGGTATCGCGAAATTGATAGGATGTGGTCTGGTAGATCGGCACAGCCACCGCACCTGTCGAAGGATCGGCCCGCCAGCCGGCATGGAGCACGATCGTCTCCGGTCTCTGAATTTTGGGTGCGTCTTCACGATCGGTCATTGCCCTCATCCTCCCTCGAGCAGTTTCTAATTGGGCTCGCGCCGGTTGATATCGGCCGCAAGGCTAGCCCAACGGGATCGGCTCGTCATGTGCCGGACTGCTGGCTGTTCGGACGCGACGTAAGGGTTTCATTTCACGGTTGGAATGACGAATTTCTGCGATGTTTATTCGCTTTTCCAGGGTGCGACACCCCTGCGGCAAACCTGCCTGCCCATATTTGTTGACTGCATAATTCAAGATTAGTAGTGTGCTCTTGTCCGCGTTTCGATGTCCGCATCTCGCGCGTGATCCCCGAGCTTGGGGTCCAGAGATCCTCCCGCACTGCCTGGGCTCCCAAGTTGGCGGCGGTGACCCTATCGGTCGTTCTTCCGAGACCAGATCGGGCACCGCCGCTCTTTCTTTCGGAGAGACGTTGGCATTCGGGAGAGGCGTTGGTTTCGGTCGCAGGCCGCCTCCAACTCAAGAGAGTGCGTTTCAGCGCGGCATACGCCGCTTCTCCGGCGAAGAGAGACACGAAAGAGCCCGCTCATGTGCAATGAGGACCACGGAATCCTTCCGGACATTCACGCAGCCGGTCTCGGCGAGATGGAGCGCGAGTGGCTGTACCTCTTGCGGCTGCACTGCACGAGCTATGAGCACAATCGCGTCGAGGGCTTGGATTCGGCCATCAGCCACGCGGAAAAGAGGTTCGGCCCGGATCTCGGACCCGGCATCGCAGCCCGGATCGCGGTTCTCGTCCGCGCAATGCGCACGGAGCGTTACGGGACGTTCGGGTATCTCTCGCCGCATTGTCCGGTCTGCCAGAAGCGTATCACCGAGGACGAGTGGGATCTCATCGCGCTGATGCGGGCGGGCTACCAGGGTGACCGATCGGGCATCGCCGACGCGGCGGCTCATTTCGCGCGCAGGCCCGAGGCGCCCGTCCTTGCGGGGGCGGCCGCGCGGTTCGGCATGACGGCGGCTGCGCTCGGCCGTCCCGAGACGAAGGTCCCCGTTCGCGGCGCCATGCTGCATTAAACTGAGAGTATCTCGGAGCCGTCCTCGTCGCCTTCGCGCGGGCATCCGCCACGCTCGATACCGCTCGCTCTACATCTCGATCTTCGGCACGTTGTCGGGCAGCGTCCCCGGAGGCAAGCAGGGCCGTCCCTTGGCTTTGCAGTAAACCTTGCCAACGTTGTCTTCGGTGCACTCCACGGACTTGTCGCGGGCGTGCTCCCAATGTTCGTAGCCGCGGCCAGCCGTGCCGGCACGCGACGACCACCAGCCCTTCGCCTTCACCTCGGCCTCGTCGCGGGTGTCGCCGGAAGACCGACCGCTCTCGACCGCGTCTCCACAGAAGCTGCCTTCATCAGCCAAGGCCGATGGGAGACAGAGCATCGTGGCGCCGAGCACCGCAAGCAACAGTCCTGAAGCGCGGGGCATGACGCGTCTCCTTTCACTTTTCCGCATACCGGAGCCCGGCGTCGTGCCGCTCGACGTCACGGTGCGGTCCGTACGGCGACCGCGCGCGGTCCTGCAGGCGTCTTGATCCGCTGGATCTCTTTCATGGTGCCGAGATCGATCACGGAGACGTTGTCGGAAAACCAGTTGGCGACGTAGGCGCGTGTGCCGTTCTCTCCGATCGCGACACCTTCCGGGTAGCTGCCGACCTTGACAGTCGCGAGCGCGGTATCGGTATCAGCGAATATACCCACGGTTCCGCCGCCCTGATGCGTGATCAGCACGCGCCCGCCGTCCGGCGTCACGGCCGCGCCGTACGGCATGGCGCCGGTCTTCCAGGTGTCACTCACAGCGAGTTTCCCCGTATCGACGACGCTCACCGACCCACCCTGCATGTTGCCGACAAACAGGCGTGCCCCGTCCGGCGACAGCGTCATGGCGAACGGCGCGTGCCCGACCGGGATCGTCGCAACGACGGTCATATCGGAGGTGCGAACGGCGCTTACGCTGTCGTCTTCCCGATTGGCGACGAACACCATCTCGCCGTCGGGAGACAACACCACATGCGCCGGCGCGCGGCCGACACGCACCTTGGTCAGCCTGGGTTCTCCTTCGCCTGCGGTGTCCACGGCGATGACGTGATCCTCATGCCAATCGCCGACGAAGATCCGCCCGTCTTTGCCGGCTGCGATGCCGAAGGGTGATCCCGGCACGTCGATCGTGCGCACGACGCGACGCTGATCGAGATCCACGACGGCAACTTGGCCGAGGTCGGAATGGGTGACGTACGCCAACGGCGCGTCAGGAGCGAGGGCGAGTAACGCCGGGCCTTTTTCCAGCTTGATGTTTGCATCGTCCGCCGGGGCATCCGCGCCGGATGCGACCTCGCTCAACACAGCGCCTTCCTGGCTCAGGATGTAGATCCGCTCGGCGGCGACACCGCTCGCCGAGGCGATCCACAGCATCGCGGCAACTGCGCCTCGCAACACGTTCGACATCGCTCGTGGCCTCTGACCTATGATGCTCTCAAGCCGTTCCGCCTTGCAGGCGAAACGGGCTCCGGTGCATTTCGCTCATCCCGCTTCTCGCGAACACGTGAACCGCATGGCTGCGCCATGCAGGTTCACCTATTCGGCAAAGCGAATTAGCCTTGTCCTTCGACCTTCGCCTTGAGGCCGTTGAGGCCCTGCTGCATGAACTCGGTCATGGCCTTGACGGCCGCGGCGTCGTTCAGATGCTCGGGGGGGAAGTTGCCGGTGTCGGCGCGGTAGAAGCGGCTGATCCAGGTGACTTCGCTGCCGTCGCCGGAGGCGGTCACCGTGATCTTGCCCGAGTAGAAGCTTACCGGAAACGCTTCCAGGTTCTCGGTCGAGAGGCGATAGCCGTAGGTCATCTCCTCGTCGCTGTACTCGTCGAGACCCTCCACCAGATCGCCGGTCGCGAGCGTAATCGTGCGCGTGGCGCCGGTGTCGTTGCCGCCAGTGGCTTCTACCTTGGTAATGCCGGGATGCCAGCTCACATCGCCGAAGTTCTTGAGCGCTTCCCACACCTTGGCAGGGGGCGCCGCGATGGTGATCGTTTCGTCGGCCCGCTGAGGCGTGGGACCATGCGCGAAGGCCGCCGTGGCTGCGATCAACGACAAGCTCAGGGCGCAAAGCGATTTCAAAATACGCGTCATTCTCTTCCTCATTTCGTTTGAAGTCTGTTTGGTCCGCCGGCCCACGCTTGAGATGCCACTCGCGCCGCGAACGGCGCGGCGTAAAGAGCCACCAAAAGCGCTAGTGCGAGCGCGGCCGGAATCGGGCGTATGTCCACCCACACTTCCACCGGCCGCGGGCGTGCGTGCGCGCGCACGGCGGGCAGAAGATTGGGCTCCTCAATCAGGTCCACGTGAGCCAAGCCGGTTTTCGCAGCCAGCTTTTCGAGAAACTCGCTGCGTACATAGGCGAGATGCTCATCGCCCTTCGGCGGATCGGTGCCGAAGGGGGCCCACTTCGGATGCCAACCGGGACGCAGGTGCGCATCAGGCGGCGGCGCACCGGAACGGTTCTCTTGCGGGACGTCGTCGTGGCCGTATTGGCCGGTCTCGTTGCCTTCGTCGTCGATCTTGGGCAACGGCACTTTGTCCCGACCGCCGACGCCCGCCAGGAAACCGCGGACCTTGCCGACTTCGCCGTCGTATTCTGGAAGCGCGCCGCCGGGAAGAGGCGGCGCCTCATGTCCATCCGTCAGAAAAATAAGATCGGCGCCCAGATCTTCGGCCATATGAACGGCGCTGTAGATGCCGCTCGTCACCATGCTGTCGCCTTCCCAAGCCATGCGCCAATCGAGGCTTTGAATGGCGATCTCGACGGGGGCGAAGTTCTCGCACACCTCGACGGGGTTGAAGAGCAGGAAGGAGCGGCGCTCGGTGAAGATGCCGAGGCCCAGACGCGACTGGCAGGGCATGTCCGCCAAAAGCCGCGTCAAAGAACGCTTGGTGGCTTCGAGGCGGTCCGCCTCCTTGCCGTTCACATGCATATCGCGCGTGAGCATGGACTTCGTGAGGTCGACGATCGCAACGACGTCGTAGACGTTGCGCGTCAACTGAATGCGCGGGACGAGCAGCGCAAGTGCCGTCAGCGCCAACGCCGCCAACAACACCCAAAACCGCACGTCCTCTAATCTTTCACGCATTACGGCAGCCCTCGCGGGACGCCCGGCAGATCGGTCCAGAGGTTCTTCGGCGCATCTTCCGGCACCTCCTCCGCCTCGCCTTCATAGCCTGGGAAGTCGCGCACCAAGCGCATGGCGACGTCGAGGTTGTGCTTGATGTCCCAGTTGGAGGGATCCAGGCGGAGGGCCAGACGATATTCGTCCTTGGCGAGCTGCGTCAGCGGGATGGCCTTGGCGGGATCGCCTTTTTCGATGGCGGTGACCGCATCGCGCACGCGTGCGTTGGCATGGTTGTAGAGCAGCCGCGCGCGGAGGCTTGGATCGATCATCCTCGATCCACCGAGATCCAGCAACGTCTGAGCTTCCTCACGGCGTTCGCGATAGAGGAGATAGCGGGAGCGGGCGAAGATCACTTCGTCAGAGGCCGTGGCAAAATCGATTTCGACATCGTCGCCGGCAGCCAGCGCGGCAATCGTCGCGTTGTCCTGGTTGATCCGATAGACGTTCCACGTCAGTGCGGCGAGCGCCACGACAGAGACTGCGAGACCTACCGTCAGCAGAATGGTGCGCACTTTCCGGAAGCCGCGCAGTGCACTGCCGGCGAGACGTCTCAGAGCGCTCTCTTGCTGTTCCATGCTCAGATGGCCTCCCGCTCTCTTGCCGGCACGAGCCTCACTTCAGCCAAGCGCGCCGCGAGCAGCACGAGCATGGCTGCGAGCGCGACGCCGAAGGCGCGCGGCTTCAGATCCTCGTGCGGAATGCGCTCGACGTACGTGATGGGGTTGCGTTCGAGCGTTGCGATCTCGTCGATCGCCTCCTCGACGGCTTGCGGGCTCTCAGCCTCGAACGCCCGGTACGCTTTGACGTCCAGCGATTTGAAGAAAATGTCGAGATGCCGCTCGGGCAGAGCCTGAGGCGTGTCGCGCTGGCCTGGCTCGGGCTTGGCATCGATGCCGGGCGTGCCCTGCGTGCGCATGAACAGCCAGTAGAGATTGATCGGACGCCGGGCAAAGGCCTTGCGCAAAAGCTCCTGAACCTCGCGGTCGATGACCGCCGCGCCGTCCGAAACGAGCACGATCGCGCGCGCGGCAGGCGAAGGGTCCGCCTCCTGGATATCGAGTGCGAGCGCGAGGCCGCGGCCCACGTTGGTGAAGGCAAGCCCCGGCCGGTTGATCGCATCGATCGCGGCCAAGATCGCTTCCTTATGGTCGGTCATGGGAAGCACGTGCATGGGCGACGTCGAGAACGCCGCGACGCCGATCAGGTCGTGATCGCGCTCAAGCACGAAGTCGCGCAGCAGGCGACGCGCAGCTGCGGACTTGCTCTCCTCCCCGCCCTCGGGCGGGCGACCGGCAAAGTTGTTGTCCATGCTCGACGAGCGGTCGATGAGGAGGACGATATGCGCGCCCTCGCCCGTCTTCTCGACCGTTTGCCCCAGACGATGGATGCCGCCAATCCCGAGGATCAGCGCGGCAATCGCGATGGCGCCCGCAAGACGCAAAATCCAATTCAAGATCGACGAAAGCGGATCGGCCTCGACGGTGTCGATGGACGGATAGCTTTCCGGCCGGTTTGCCGACAGCACGAGCGGCAGCAACGCCAGCGGCAACAAGGCGAGCACCCAGGGCGTGGCGAGCGCGATGTTCATCGGGCCGCTCTCTCCTGCTGGGCGAGCGTGGTCGCCAGAGCGCGCAGCTCCGACGGCGGCAGGCTCATCTTCCCTTCCCGCTCGGCATCTCCGAAGAAGACCGTGCGCGAAGCGGCAAAGAAGCGCTCGACATCGGCCCGATTGGCCCCGTGCTCGGGATGCGTGATGAGGAAGCGGTCGAGGTCGGATGCGAGCACGCGACGGCCCGCTGCGCTATCGAACGCCCGGTGCAGGGCAAGAAGCGCACCGCGGTATCCTTCGCCGTTCTCGGCTCCGAGCACGCGCGACACCTCGCGTGCGGCGCGCGAGAACGGACGAGCCGGACGGCGATTGAACGGCCACCATGCAAGGTCCCGCGCAAGCAGGATCAGGAAGAGTGCGGCAAGGCCAGCCGCTCCGAGCGCCGCGGTGCGAAGCGAGCCCGACCGGCGCTTTTCAGGCTCCGAGTCGGGCAGGAGATACCCGTCCTCGTCGTTGAACTTCTGCGGCAAGACCTCGCGCAAGGGCGACATGACGAAGCTGAATGCGGGAATCTTGGCACTTTCGGTGCCGTCCGCGGTGCGCACGGCGATCTCGGACGAGGGAATAGTGAGGCGGCGCGTGTCGAGGGGCGTGTAGAACGTCTGGTAGGTCAGCGTGAGCTTGTGAACGCGCCCGTTGCCGCGCCGCTCGGACGACAGGTCGACGTCACGCAGCTCAAGCCAGTAGTTCAGGAGCCCAGGACGCGGCAGCGCCGCCGACAAGATCTCGTCGTCGGGACCGGTTTCGATCTCGGCCGTGCGTGTAATCGTATCGCCGAGGAAGTATCCCAAGGAGCGCGGCTCATCCATGAAGACACCGCGCACTTCGGCGGCGGCGCTCTCAAAAACGCTTGCGATGAGAAGAATGGCGAGGGTTGCCCGCAACATCGTTCACGCTCCCGTGGCCAAGTGGGCGCCGAGGCGATCCCAGCGGATCCGATCCGTAATCTCGAACGGCTGACGGCCGTAGCGCGCAGCCAGGGACTGGAAAAAAGACCGGCGGGCCTCGATCCTCCTTTGCCACTCGGCCTTCAAAGAAGGCCGCATGGCTACGAGGCGTCGCCGGCCAGTTTCGAGATCGGAGATTTCCATGAGCCCCCAGGACGGCAGGTCCGCGCTTTCGCGCGAGTCCACCAAGCGGATCGGGAGCACGTCGTGAGCCGCAAGCGCCTCGAAAAGCTGTTCAAGCTCTGCCTCGGGCAACAGGAAGTCGGACACGACAATGACGAGATTGCGTTTCTGGCCGACCTTCTGGGCCGCTTCGATAAGCCCCGATGCGCTACGCGCTTCGGGAACGAAAGCGCGGAGCGCGGCCACCATCTCGGCTTCGCCCGCTCGCGAGCGGGTGGGCGGGGAACCGAGTTCGTCCCTCACCACCTCGTCGGCTGCGTAGAGCGCAAACGTATCGCCCGCGCGGCGCACTGCGGTTGCGAACACCTCGGCGAGCTCGGCAGCGATGGCCATTTTGCGCGCACGCCCCTCGAAGCCCATCGAGCCCGAAACGTCGAGCAGCATCGTGACGCCGATCTGGCTCTTCTCCTCGAAGCGGCGCACATGAAGCGCTTCGAAGGGATCGCGCAGGCTTTGGCGAAGATCTATGCGGCGCGGATCGGGGTATTCGGTCAACGAGACGAGATCGCGAAACATGCCACCGGCGCCCCATTGCGAGCTGCGGTGCATTCCCTGGCGTAGCGCACGGCTACGCCATACGATCCTATAAGGAAGATCGACCGGGACAGCAGCGCTCGTGGGGCTTGCGGTCATCGCACGCGTCTCACGGAACGGGGACCGTCGCGAACAGTCTGTCGATCAGCTCGCGAGCGATGGTTTCGCGGCGCATCTCGTACACCGGCTCGAAGAAGATGCGGTGCGCCATTGTCTCGAAGAAGACCGCGCGGACATCCTCGGGAACCGCGATTTCACGCCCATCGAGCCACGCCGCGACACGAGCTGCGCGAACGAGGTAGGAAAGGCCGCGCGGGCTTGCGCCGGCAGACACCAGGCGAGACGTATCAACGCCCGGGATTTCGATGCCAGCCTCTCCCGGCTTGCGCACCGCCTGCCACAGATCGAGCACGTAGCGCTCCAGCGCCTCGCTCGTCTTGACGCGGGTCTGAATGGCGCGCCCGATGTCGTTCAACTCGTCATAGGGAAGAATGCCTTCCGCCAACGAGTCGATCAGCCGATCCGTATCGTGAAAGCGGGTATCGAAAGCGAGGCCACGGCGCGTTGCAGCGTCGGCCGGAGTTTCGATGGCAATTTCCATCAGGAAGCGGTCGCGCGCAGCAGCCGGAAGCTCGAACGTCTCCTCGCGCTCAACGCGGTTGCGGTCGGCGAAGACGGTGAGATGCGGGAAACGGAATTCGCGGTTGAACGCGGTGACCGTGCGCTCCGCCATCAGACGCAACAGGAGCGAATGCACCTGCGGACGCGCGCGATTGATCTCGTTGAAGAAAAAGATAGCGAGGTTTTCGCCAGCGCGGAGAACGGGGCCTTCGTCCACACGGGGACGGCCGTCCTCGGCCAGATACGTGTGGTAGACGAGGTCGCCAGGCATCAGGTCGATGGTGCCCTCGATGCGCTCGTACGAGCCGCCGACGCAACGCGCCGCAGCACGGAGCAGGGTCGTTTTGCCGACGCCCACATCACCTTCGAGCAGCACGTGACCGCGGGCGAAGAGTGCGATCGTTAGGAGGCGGATGACGCGGCTTTGGCCGACGACGGCCTTAGCGACTTCCGTTTCGAACTTCTCGGCGCGGCCCCGCCATGCCGGCAAGTCGACGCGACCGGCTTCTTCGCCGGTATCGTTCTTGTTCAATTGCATTTGGATCCTCTTGGATCCTCATGGATCCTCGCGGCGCGCCGAACACCGCTTGCCAAGTTCAAAAGGAGGTGCGGCCGAAGCCGCACCCCAAGAACCCTCGGAGAGGAAGCAGGGCACCCCTTGCAAGCGTGGCACTGCAGCCGAGGAGACTTAGACGTTCGATGCTTCTAGAGCTTCGAGACGTCGTAGACCCAGTTGCCGGTCTTCTTGAAGTGCTCGGCGCGCTTTGCGTTGCGAGCAGCCTGAGCGTCAAGAGCGTCCTGCTGCTTGGCGAGCTCCTTCGGGTCATGCTTCGGGTCGTACTTCGAGCCAGCAACCTTGTCCGGATAGCCAGGCTTCGGCTCCCAGCAGTTGCCGGGGGCCTTGCAGTTGGTGCCGTCGTAAGCAGCGGCCATGCCGGCGCCAGCGGCCAGGATCGCCGCGCTAGCGGCGAGCGTAACAAGAGCTTTGATCTTCATGGGTCAGTTTTCCTCCAATCAGCGTCTTCCAATCTCAGGCGGTTTGTCCGCCCTTGCACCGCACGCTCCCGGAGCACCTCGAAAGGCGCTTGCCCGACTAGTTTGCGGATACCTTGCACTCACCCTCGAACGCTTTTTCGCCAAGGGCTTCGTGTTCTTTAATGTCGAACGGCTTGTAGCTCGCCTTCTGCTCTTCGTTGAGCCAGCCTGCCTCAGACGCATCCGCCTCTGCATAGAGATGGCGAATCCAAGCAATCAGACGAAGCTGCTCGTCAAGCGGCGTGTGGGCGTGTGGGCCCATCATGCCCTGCGCGCCACCGAAGATCGTCTCGAACAAACCCTTGTCCGTCTTGTTCTTCGGGTACGTCCAGTAGTCGTCGTTGAGGCCCGGGCCGAGCTTGCCTTCGGCAACATGCCCGTGGCAGCCGGAGCAGCCGACGAGATATGCCTCTTCGCCTGCCTTCAGGCACGCCTTCTGCTCGGTGTAGAGGTTCTCGCCCGTCTCGAGGAAGTGCTTCACCGCCTCGGTGTCGCGACCCTCTTCGGGTGCCTTCTCAAGAACCTTCAGATCCTCGCCGGTGACCGTATGGCGAAAGCTCAAACCCTGAGCCATTGCACTTCCGAACACGCCACCCAGCACCATTGCCGCGGCGGCAAACACAACACTGCTCTTTATCGTTCTCATTCTCTCGTCGCACCGTTTATCGTCGTTTTCGGTTGAACTCGGCAGACTGAAGAAGCGGAGACCCACGAGGACCCGCTCCTCTCGCCTTACGAGCGCGGCAGCCCCGTTACGAGCGGAATGCCCTCGTCCTTCAAGATTTCTTCGATCTGCGGCTTCGCCTTCTCGAGCGCGAGATTCACAGCCGCGAGAAGTTCCGTGTCGTCCTTGCGGACACCCACAGACTGATCGAAGTGATGCGGGACCTTCTCACCATCGCTACGGACGTTGTCGTCCGGAATGACGGTGAGTTCGATTTGCTCGGACGCCTTCACGTAACGCGCGACGTCGGGAGCGAAGTTGACGGCTACATCCGCCGTTCCATTGACGACCTCGTTCACCATCCTCTGCGGCGGGATGCGCGTGAAGCGGTTACGCCGGTCCTGGAAGTTGGTTAGCGAATGCATGTAGTTGAAGTGCTCGCGGAAGAGACCGATCTTCTCCAGCATCACCTGCGCGGGCGTTCCCGGCGTGAAGCCGATCTTTCCGGCCTTGGCAAGATCGGGACTGTTCCAGTCCTTGATGTCGAGCTTGCTGTCCTTGCGCTGGATGAAGACGTAGGGAGCGCGATAGTAGGGCTTCGACGTCAGAACGCGCTCGTCACCCGTATCGAGGCCCATGACCACATCGCACATCTTCATTTCGAGCTGGTCGCGAACAATGTAGATCGCGGGTTTCGAGAACCACACGAACTGCGCTTCTCGACCCATGGTTTCGGCGAGAACTTGGGCAATCTTGTTCTCAAAGCCGGAACGGTCGCGATTGGAATAGGGAAGCTCGTCAGCCGCAGCACAGATGCGCAGCTTGTTGCTTTGATTTTCGCCGTCGTCAGCCATCGCCGGCACGGCAAGAACACCAACTGCAAGGAGAGGCGCGCAGAGGGCGGACTTAAATCCGAAGAAGCGGGAGGATGCATAACGCTTCATTACTGTCACCTTAGGTTTTCCTCTTGTGTGTCGATCTGATCTTTCAAAAAGGTCCGATCGTTTGGCGTTGCCGTCTCTTCGCGCTGCGGATGCTCTCCGGGTTTGCGTTGCGGCTTTTGCCCCTCATGTCGGTTCACTACCAAGCCCGCCCTTCTCAAGGGTCGCGCTTGCGCATGAACCTCATGCTTGTTTTCGATTATTTAGGTGGTCAGCTCCGCCGCAGCGCCGATCAGCGCTGCGGCGGAACCTTTAGGCTAACTTAGCCCTCGTACTCACCGACGTTGACGTCCTCAGAGTAGGGGTTCTTGCCGTCGAGCGAGAACACCTGGAGGCCGCCACCCATCTGGGTGTAGTTCTGCAGGTTCTTGAAGGCGCCGACGGCACCAAGACCGGCGGTCGGATCCTGCAGGTCGAACACGAGGCCAACGCCCGGCCAACCACCAACACCGTACATGATAGCGACGTACTGCGTGCCCTTGTGCTCATACGTCATCGGGTGACCGATCACGCCCGAGGGAAGCTTGTACTTCCAGAGCAAGTCGCCGTTGTCGGAGTTGCGAGCCTTGATGAAGCCATCAAGCGTTCCGTAGAACACCAGGTTGCCTGCGGTAGCCATCGTGCCACCCCAAACCGAGAAGCGCTCCATCTTCTCCCACTTGTACTCGCCAGAGATCGAGTTGTAGGCCTTGATCTGACCAAGACCCAGGTAGTTCTGGCGATCGCCCTTCGGACCCGGATACATCCACAGCGTGGCGCCGACGAAGAACTGACCCGCACGGTACGGAAGCATGAAGGGCTCCCAGTCCATGCAGATGTGGTTGATGCCCATGAAGAAGAGTTCCTTCGTGGGATCGTAGGAGTCGTGGCCCTGGTTGTGGTAACCCATGGCCGACGGGCAGATTTCCTTGCCGCGGTGGTCCATACGGGTGCCGAACTCAGGATCGCGAACCGGAAGACCCGTCTTCAGGTCGACCTGCTTCACCCAGTTGACCGTATCGTCGAGCTTGTCAGCCGAGATGAGGTCACCGTTCTCGCGGTCGAGCGTGTAGACGATGCCGTTACGATCGGGGTGGGTCAGAAGCTTACGCTTCTTGCCTTCGCGGTCCGTCTGCTCCGAAAGGATCATGACGTTCACGCCAGCGTAGTCCCACTCGTCGTGCGGGGTCTTCTGGTAGCCGAACTTGGCCAGACCGGTGTCGGCATCGCGACCCCAGATGGTCATCGTCCACTTGTTGTCGCCCGGACGCATGGTCTCGTTCCACGGAGCCGGGTTGCCCGAGCCGTAGTGGAAGAGGTTCGTCTCAGGATCGTATGCGTACCAACCCCAGTTGGTGCCGCCGCCGATCTTCCAAGCGTCGCCTTCCCAGGTCTCCGTGCCAAGGTTCTTCTGGCCGAAGTGCGGGTTGGCTTCGTTGAAGTTGTCCATCAGACCGACGTCGGAGTCGGGACCGGTCGCGTAAACGCGCCAGACCTGCTCGCCCGTCTTGATGTTGTAGGCGGTCACGTGACCACGAACACCGAGCTCGGCGCCCGACGAACCGACGATCGCCAGATCCTTAATGACGTAAGGAGCCTGGGTCAGCGTCTGACCGACAGCGATGTCGCCGTTCTCGACCTTCCAGTACTCTTCGCCGGTCTTGGCGTTGAGGGTCACGAGGTGACCGTCGAGCTGAGTCTTGACGATGAGGGGCGGCGTGTCGCCGTCACCCGGCCAGTAGGCCAGACCACGGTTGACGAGGTCGCAGCAAGCAACCGAGCGCGCAGCAGGATCCTGCTTCGGCTTGTGCTGCCAGATGATGCGGCCGGGATCGTCGAGATCCAGAGCAAACGTGTTGTTCGGGAACGACGTGTGGACGTAGATCACGTTGTCTACGACCAGCGGCGTGCCCTCATGGCCGTGCAGCAGACCGGTCGAGAACGACCATGCAGCGCGCAGGTCCTTCACGTTCTCGGTGTTGATCTGCTTATTTTCGCTGTAGTTCTGCGAGCTATAGTTTCTGCCCGGCATAATCCATGCCTCGTTGCTCTTCGACAGCTCAACGAGCTTGTCGTTCGCAAACGTGGAGGATGCCGAACCCATGGCGACCGTAAGCGCGACGCACGACGCGCCAGCCAACAGCCCCTTACCCAGGTGCTTCATCATTCCCAAAACCTCGCGTTATCCATCCCAAGGCCGAGGCGGTTGCCACGCGAAGTCGCTTGGAGCGCACGCACTTGCACGCCCCAGGGGACCGTCCCGAAGTCCGCCTCTTTCCAGTCTCGCGATGCTCTCGTGACCCACGTCCCGAGACATCGCTCACGGTCCGATCTTGTCCGGTCTCTAAGGACTTGTTTGTCGTCACTTGAGACCATCAGGTCGCACCGTGCCGCGAAGCTAGACTGCGACATTCGATCCGGTCTCTAGTCCAACTGGCAGACATCGGCGGGAAGAAGATGCAAAGGCGCCGGGCGTGCACGGACAACAGGCAAAAACGTAACGATGTAACGTTATTGTGATCGACGCTTTCGCTCGTCTTGTGGTGTTCATCTTCAAGAAAAGTTCGTCATTCTAGCCAAGACGTAATGCTGTGGAGACGGGTGGAAACGTGCTTAACGATCGTCTTTTTTTTGCGGTCGCGGCTCACATGAGCCGGCGCCTGTCGTTGCTCGCATTGTGCGCCCTCATGAGCGGAGCGGTGGCGGCGTGCAGCGACGAAGCCTCCGACACGCGCAACAAGGCGCAAACGACGGCCGAGACCGCTGCGCCGCATCAGGTGAAGTGGCTGGATCTCGGCCATCAGATCACGCCGGCGCAGTGGCTCGTGAGCCGCCGTGAGGCGTCACTCCGCCCCGTCGACGACGCCGAAGTTCAGCGGGTCGCGGCTCGACTCGATACCGCGCACGGACTCTATCGGGAAAGCGAGCGCATGATCGCAAACCGCGCTGCACAGCTTTCCGATATGCTTGTGCCGCTTGGCATCGAAGAAAGCGCCACGTCGCTGCTCGACGACTTGACCGGCATTGCCAACGACGTCGGAATGACGGAAGGCTTTGGCGCGGTGACTCAACATTATTTCAATCTCAGGTCGGCAAAAGTTACGCGCGATGCAGCTCTCGCCGACTTGAAGGCCCGCTACGGCGGCAAACGATCGTGACTGTGCCGAGGATAGACGACCAATGGGACTAGCCATGCAAAGCGCTGAGCAACTGCGCGTGCTCATCATCGACGATCACCCCTTCGTGTTGCAGGGATGCGCGCGCATTTTGGAGGAAGCCGAGGTCGCTCGCGTGCTTCAGTCAGGCGGGCTGGCCGACGGCTACCGACAGTATCGCGCGCATCACCCGCACGTGATCATCGTCGATCTTTCGATCAAGACGGCCGCACTCGGCGGTCTTTCGTTCGTGCGCAGGCTTCGCTTGCACGACAAGAAGACGCCGATCCTCGTGCTCAGCATGCACAGCGATCCGATGATCATTCGCCGTGCACTCGAAGCCGGCGCAACCGGCTATCTGCTGAAAGACGCGCCTTCCGACGAATTTCTCAAGGCGTTCCACACCGTGCGCAGCGGAAAGCCCTATCTTAGCCACGAGGTGGCATCGGAAATCGCATTCAGCGAGACGCGGCTCAATCAGAGCCCGCTGCAGGCGCTTACCGTTCGCGAATTGCAGACGCTTTCTCTTATCGCGGAAGGCAAGTCTTACGGCGTCATCGCGGAAGAGCTCAACATCAGCTACAAGACCGTCGCCAACACGACATCGCAGATCAAGATGAAGCTCGGCGCGCGCAGCCTGCCGGAACTGATGCGGATTGCGATCCAGCATTTGCCCGGACCGTCTGGGCGTCGCAATCGCGACTAGCGACTGCAGACCGTCACGCCGCAAAATAAAAACGCGGGGAGCGATATGCTCTCCGCGTTTTTTCTTACAAGCAATGACGCTTGCGAACGAATCAACCCGGCTCGTTGATGACGACGTTCCCCGGCGTCGAAAACGTGCTGTCGAACACGCGCTCGTCAGGTTTGTCCGGCTTTGTCACAACGTTGCGCACGGGAAGGCCCGACTCCTTGTCGATGTAGACGGTCTGCACGTTGTCGGGTTGGCGCGGAGCTTCGGGCGCACTCTTGGGGCGCTCTTCGACCGGCACGGGCAGCGCCGCCTTGTAAGCGAGGTAGGCCTTGCCTTCGAACTCGGTCTCACCCAGGCACTCGTATTTGAGGATGTTCTTCGTGGACGGCGAGACCTGCTCCTTGAGCTGACCGACGATCGCCTCCGCGAAATTCTGAGGTACTTCCGTCCAGCCTTGGCCTTGGTTGGACCAAACCTTCTCGCCGATGGCGACCGTCTCCATCAGAGCCGGACTGTTGCCCATCCGAACGCGCTGATGCATCCGATCGGGCAGAATATAGTCCACGGTCATGTCCAGCGTGCCCTGCTGCTCATGAACGATCTTCGTCTCGACGCGAAATCCCTTTCCGCCGCGCAACTTACTAAACGCCTGGTCCACCTCTGCCGAGCAGTCGGCGTGGGCCGTCGCGGTCATTCCGAACAGCAGTCCCGCCACGAGCATCAATCGCTTCACGAGGCTCTCTCCCTATAACGGTTGTTATTTGGGGTAGCTCTTGGCGCACCTCACCTGCCGTGTCATGGCAGAACAGACGGGGATTATATCCCGGCATCGAGTGAAGCCGGCTTTGAAGCGGGTTATCGTTCTCCAGATCAGATCCGGAGCTACCATGAGCCAATCGCGCACCGATATATGCTCGCCAGCGCCTTAAGCGCCGCTATCCGCGTCGCGCTCGTTCGGCCTGCGTTCGACGTGGCGGTCCGTTTCAACTCGCGCTAACCGCCGATCCAAGGCAAATGCAATGAGGCTCCCTTGAAATCCGAACAGAGCGTTCTCCGCATCTCCATAGCCATCACTGTTCTGCTGGCCAGCCTTGGCATCGTGTTCGGATTGCTTTCCGGCTCCTTCGCAATCGTGTTCGACGGTGTCTATTCGCTTCTGGATGCGAGCATGACTGTCGTCGCGCTGCTCGTCGCCAATTTGATCGCGGCCTCCACGTCTGGAAAGCCAACCGAAAGCCGCCTCATCAATCGATTTACGATGGGTTTCTGGCATCTCGAGCCGATGGTGCTCGGCCTCAGCGGTACGCTGCTCATCGGCGCCGCGATCTATGCCCTGATCAACGCCATCGATAGTCTCCTGACCGGCGGGCGCCTGCTCGAGTTCAGCCACGCGATCATCTACGCGGTCGTGACGCTTGTGGTGGCGATGACCATGGCTTTCCTCGTCCGGCGTGCAAACCGGACCATCAAATCGGATTTTCTCGGCCTCGACGCCAAAGCCTGGATGATGTCGGCCGCTTTGACCGCTGCGCTCCTCGTCGCATTCGTGTTCGGCTATTTCATCCAGGGGACGAAACTTGAGTGGCTCTCGCCTTACGTCGATCCGGCCATCCTTGCGGTCGTTTCACTCGCGATCCTTCCAATCCCGGCCGGCACGGTGAAGCAAGCCCTTGCCGACGTGCTGCTCGTAACACCCGCAGACCTTAAGCAGCATGTCGATACGGTGGCGCAGGGGATTGTGAGCCGCTACGGATTCCTCTCGTACAGAGCGTATGTCGCCCGCGTGGGGCGCGGCCGGCAGATCGAGCTCTATTTCATCGTGCCGACCGACTGGCCGGCCAAGCAGCTCGAAGATTGGGATGCACTTCGCGACGAGATCGGGGCAGCGCTCGGAGACGAAAGCCCGGACCGCTGGCTCACAATCGTATTCACGACCGATCCCGAGTGGGCGGACTGAAGGCACAGATGGGCAGAAGGACAACCAGCTTCGCAACGAGCCGGCAAACTCCCCCGCTTCACGTCGGCATGCATCCTCGACGAGATCCGTTTCAAGCCCGGCCTCGATACTTCCGTTCAATCACCTGAGATCCGGAAGATTGCTGGAAGAGATTGGATTGATATGGGTCAACCACGGAAAGCAACGACCGGTGTTCGGTACGGCCTGAGTTGATCAGGTGCTCTTTGGAAGGGACATATTTGGATGGGCGAGCGTGTCAGGATCGGCGCGTCTTATACGTTTGAAGCCGCGCATTGGCTGCCGAACGTTCCCGATGGCCACAAGTGTAAGCGCCTGCACGGCCACAACTACCTTGTCGAAATTTTGATCGAAGGGTCGCTCGACCCGCGCGGGTTCGTGATGGACTACGCGGAACTCGACGCCGTAGTGCAGCCTCTGATCGACCAATTGGACCACCGGTGCCTGAATGATCTGCCTGGGCTCGAAAACCCGACAAGCGAAATGCTGGGTCTCTGGTTGCGAGAGCGCATCAAGGCGGCACTGCCGGGATTTGCACCGATGATCCGCGTCTGGGAGACGCCGCGCTATTGGGCGGAGGTGTCGTGAGCGTCGCGGCGTCCAGTCTGCCGTGGGTCGCCACCGAGCATGGTGATATTTACTTCAAAAATATCAAAAGATTAAAGCAAGAAGGATTGGTGGTGGAGGGAGCTGGATTCGAACCAGCGTAGGCGAAGCCAACGGATTTACAGTCCGTCCCCTTTAGCCACTCGGGCATCCCTCCGTGACCAATCCTTAAGCGCCTGGACCGCTTGCGGCCCGTCATCGGGGCAGGCCCCGACCCAGCGCTTAAACAAAATCGCCCTGCGCTCGCCGAGCGGCAGGGCAACGTCCGTCCTTATGGTAATCCGCCCTTCCGATGTCAATTGGAAAAGCGAGGGAAAACCCTTATGGCTTCGGGCCAAGGCGGGGTGTCGCCGCCATTCGGAGCAAGACCAGCGATGACTGAGGGCCGGGCCCGCGGAACAGGCCAGAAAAAGTGGAGGCCAGGCGGCCATAAAGGCGCGCAGCGCGGGCGTCCAAAGTCGCGCAAACCGGCTGCGCCCGGGGCACTCGCCGAGACGGATGACGGCCTCGTGCGGCTGTTCGGCAGCCATGCAGTCGAGGCGGCGCTCGGTAACGCCCGACGCACCGCCCACCGCCTGCTGGCCACAGAGAACGCAGAGCGGCGCCTGGCCGACGTGATCCGTGCGAGCGGGGTCGCTGTCGAACGCACCACGCCGGGCGAGCTCGACCGCCTGCTCGGCACCGATACCGTTCATCAGGGCCTGCTGCTCGAAGCGGATCCACTGCCTGAACCGGATCTTGCCGAACTCGTCGAGCGTGCCGCCGAAGTGGGGCCACTCGTGCTGCTCGACCACGTGACGGACCCGCACAACGCGGGCGCGGTTCTTCGTTCTGCCGCCGCGTTCGGTGCGTCGGGTGTCGTCATGACGCGCCGCCATAGCCCGCCGCTCAACGGCGTGCTCGCGAAGTCGGCGTCAGGCGCGCTCGATCTCGTTCCGGTGCTGATGGTGCAGAACCTTGCGCGGACTATGCTGGATCTCAAGGACCTGGGCTTCCGGCTGATCGGCCTGGAAGGCACCAGCGCGGCGCGGCTGGAGGACGAGACGTTTGCAGGGCCTTCCGCACTTGTGCTCGGCGCCGAGGGCAAGGGCTTGCGCCAGCTCACGGCGGAGACGTGCGATCAGTTGGTCTCGATCACGACAGGCGGGCCGCTCGCGAGCCTCAACGTCTCGAACGCGGCAGCCGTTGCGCTGCATTGGGCAGCGATCGCACGCCGTAAAAGCTGAGCTCCACTCGCCCAATCACAGGCAAGCAACGGCATTGCGCCGGGGGCGCCGTTCCCTCATGCCTGAAGACACCGCGTCGTGGCTCAGTCGCAATATGTCGGGCGCGAGCAGACCCAGCGGCCGCCACGGCAGACGGTGTCGCCCCAGCTATCCGTGTAGCAGCGCCGCCTGGTCCAGCCGCACTCTTCTGGGCCGGGATAACATTCGGCGTCGCGGTAATATTCGTCGCGATCACGCGAATGCGCATATGCGCCGAGAATGCCGAGGCCGATGATGCCGGCGGCGATCCCCGCCGCCGTCCTTCCACCACGTCCGGCTTCGGCGGGCTGGATCGATGCGGCAACCGAGCCGGTCACCAACATGAGCGCCAGCGTAGCGTGCATGAGTTTTCTGATCATGGGACGTCTCACCCACAGGTTTCAGCGCGGCGCCTCCGAACGCACACGCCGCAGCCATGGCATGAGACAACGATATCGCCGCTGAATGCGGCATGAACGCGGGGCTTTGTTGCCGGAAAAAAGAAGGCCGCACGAAGCGGCCCTCTCCGGTTCGAAGATGTTCGCAGGCGCGCGTCTACCAGTGGTGATGGCGGTGATGCCCGTGATGACGGTGGTGCCACTTCCTGTGCGAGTAGTAGCGATGCGGATGGCCCCAGGCGCGATAGTAGGGCGGCAGCGCCGCGACAGGGCGGCAGCAATCGCGGCGGTGGCGCAGAGCGCGGGTCGGCGCCCAGTGGCCCGAGTTGTAATACGGATAATAACCACGCGGGGCCGAACGGTACGCGTAACGGTCGTACCGATAGGGCTGGTGATACACGTGACGGTAGCGCGGCTGATAGCGGTAGTGATGAACCGTCTGCACCTTGCCCCAGCCGCGCGGCGCGTGGCGGTAGCCGGCTTCGGCGACGACGGGGATGAGGGCCAAGGCAACGGCGGCCAAAAGCAGGGAGAAGACCCGGGAACGCATGACAAAAAAACTCCTCGGAGCGGGACTCATCGGAACATTTTATCACTCTACGGCGAAACGCATAATATTGCTTTAACTGCCTGCCCTAGACCTCACCACAATGGGCTTATCCCGGCGGCGGCCCGGCTCCGGTAACGCGCCTTTAACCGCAGTGCGCGAAATGAGTATTAACTCGCGCAATGGCCCGTGGAGGGGTGCGTTTTATGACCGTGCTCGTGACGGGAGGCGCCGGATACATCGGCAGCCACATGGTGCTTGCGCTGCTCGATGCAGGCGAGCGCGTCGTGGTGATCGACAATCTCTCGACCGGATTCCGTTCCGCCGTGCCGCCGCCTGCCCTCCTCATCGAAGGCAACGTGGGAGACGAGGCGCTCGTCTCGCGCGTTATCGCCGAGCATGGCGTGCGGGCCATCGTCCATTTCGCCGGCTCCATCGTGGTTCCGGACTCGGTGGCCGATCCGCTCGGCTACTACCTCAACAACACATCGAATTCGCGCACGCTGATCGCGGCCGCCGTCGCGAGCGGCGTCAAGGCGTTCATCTTCTCGTCGACGGCTGCCGTCTACGGCAACCCGCAGGAGATCCCGGTCAAGGAGACCGCAGACCTCAAGCCCGTTTCGCCTTACGGCACGTCAAAACTCATGACGGAGCTGATGCTCGCGGATACGGCCTTCGCGCACGACTTCCGCTACGTCGCGCTGCGCTACTTCAACGTGGCGGGTGCGGACCCCGCGGGCCGCGCCGGGCAATCCACGCCGCGCGCAACGCATCTCATCAAGGTGGCGTGCGAAACGGCCCTCGGCAAACGCGCCTCCATGGACGTGTTCGGGACCGACTACCCGACGCCCGACGGGACCTGCGTGCGCGACTACATCCACGTGACCGATCTCGTCGCGGCGCATATGGCGGCGCTTGGCTACCTCGAGAACGGTGGCGCTTCGGACATCTTCAACTGCGGCTACTCGTCGGGGTATTCGGTGCTTGAAGTCATCGAAGCGGTGAAGGGCGCAGCCGGCGGTCCATTCTCCGTCAATCTCGGCCCACGCAGGCCCGGGGACGCAGAGGCGATCGTGGCGGATTCCACCAAGATCAGGGAGCGCCTGGGCTGGACGCCCAAGCTTGCGAACCTCGATACGATCGTCGCCCACGCGCTCGCCTGGGAGCGCTCGCTCAAACGAACGGCGGCCTAACAGCCGCCGTCGAAATGTCGCCCGTCAAGGCGGATGACCGGCCGGACGTCTTATGGTAGTAGCCCGCAATATCGATCCTGCGCGGATCGCCGCCTTAGCTCAGTTGGTAGAGCACCTGATTTGTAATCAGGGGGTCGGGAGTTCAAGTCTCTCAGGCGGCACCACCATCAAACATCGATTCTGTGCGCCACCCGAGGTGCGGGAGGCTGCTTCCCGGCCCTGGCCACACTCTCGAAGACACGTAAAAAGCTGTTTCCAAACCCACCGCCTGAAACGGCTTCCAAATCGGCGTCCGAAAGTTCACCCTCTCCAGAGGCGGCCTTTTGGACGCGCGCTTGAAAAACCTCAGCATCGGCCATGGTGACATCGAAGCCATTCTGCTCGGCAAAGGCGATGACTACCGCGATGGCCGCTTCCCCGTCCTTGTTTCCGACCGCAGCCGATAGGCGTGCTGCTAAATCGGTGTCGTGACGAAGCCGAGCGATAAAGTCGTTCATAGCGACTGCGGTCATCGGAAAATCCTCGTTGCGTTCAAGCTTCATTGGCGGGCGTGGCGGAGGACACAAGTGGCGCTGCATGCCTTTACGCTCGCCGGGGCGCAACTATCGTGAAATACGATCTTGCCCGCTTATCTCCCCGTCCAAAAATTTTTCCCCGAAGTCCATAAATTCAACGCCCAATCCGAATTGGGGCATACGTAAAGATTCTATTGGATAATCCTTCGCGTTTCAGGGACCGCGTTGTTGTATCGCTCCGTCCTCTTGCTGCATTGCAGCGCGTGTGCTGATCATTGAATGCTGCAGGGCACACTCCTACATCGTTTTAGAAGCGGTCTGCATCGTCATTTCCGGCTCTTCCGTTTGCGCCGCTCCGTTCCCGTTCACCCGTTGCGGTGTCCTTTTCAGCGGCGCCGGACCGGAGAGGTGCCATGGGTATCGCGCGCAGCGTCCAGACGTTCCTCGCAAACCGGGGCGTGAGCTACGACGTGCTCACGCATCAGCCGACCTCGCACGCGCTCGCGACGGCGCGTGCCTGTGACGTTTCGCGGGACACGCTCGCCAAAGGCATCCTGATCCGCCGCAAGGACGGGTATCTCCTCGCCGTGCTGCCTGCGTCGCGCAAAGTCCGCCTCGCTGACCTCGCTGCGTGGCTCAACGAACCTGTCGCGCTCGCGACCGAAGCCGAGGTCACGCAGGTGTTCGCGGATTGCGAACCGGGCTCCGTCCCGCCGGTGGCGGGCGCATACGGACTTTCGGGCGTTGTCGACGACAGCCTCGAAGGTTTCGATCACATCTATTTCGAAGCAGGCGATCACTGCTCGCTGCTGCATGTCACCGGCCGGGGTTTTCACCGGCTCATGGTCGACTTGCCTCACGTTCCCATCAGCGCACCCGTTCATTGAAAGGAGACGCAATCGCATCGCCACTGGCCCCGGCATGTGCCTTCAACAATAAAACTGCATGTCGGCAAGCCAGAGGAGGACACGCTCAAAGGAGGACGCCATGGCCGTTATCGCACTGACACGGGAAATGGGCACGCGAGGCAGCGAGGTCGCGCAGGGGGTTGCCGAGCGGCTCGGTCTCACCGTCATTCATCAGGAGCTCGTCGAGAACGACGTTGCCCAGCGCACCGGCCTCGACCGCAACGACGTCCATCGCCTTCTCCAGGGCGAGGCCTCTCTCTGGGAGCGCTGGATGGTCGACAGTCGGCGCATCGTGCAGACGACAGCGCTCGAAGTGCTGGAACTTGCGCTCAGGGGCCACATCGTGATCCGCGGCTGGGGTGCGGCTTATCTCTTGCGCGATATTCCTCATGTTGTGTGCGTGCGTACTTGCGCACCGATGTCCTATCGCGAACGGGTCGTCATGGAGCGGCAGGGCCTCCCCGATTTTAGCGCGGCGCGGCGCGAGATCGAGCGGCACGACTTCGCACACAACGGCACGATGGAGCAGATGTTCGGCATCGATTGGTCGGACCCGACGCTTTACTCGCTGGTCCTCAACACCGCCCGCATGCCCATTTCCGCGTGCGTCGATCAGATCGTGCGTATGACGGAGCTGCCTACGTTCCAGGAAACGGAGCATTCGCGGACGGCGTTGCTGGACCGGACGATCCTGGCGCGGGCGCAACAGGCCATGGACCAGCGTTTCGGCAGCCGTTCGCTGCAAAATGGCTTTGAGATCAGCGTTTTCGGTGGGAAGGTGCTTCTCACTGGCGGTTCGACCGACGAGCACATGATCGTCGAAGCCATCCGGCTGCTACAGGGCGTGGACGGCGTACAGGGCGTGGAGAGCAAAGTTCACCACGTCGCGTTCGTCCCTCCCGCGTGAAACCGGCCTGCCGCGTGGGGTTGGGGCACGATTTCGATTTCTTGGATTTCGGACGCGAGCGGGAGGACGACGCGGCATGATCACGATACGGCATGTGCTCAATCAGAAGCCGCACCACCTCCATCACATCCATCCGGACGCCACGGTGCGCGACGGCCTCAAGATGATGGCCGAGCACAATATCGGTGCGCTTGTGGTGATGGACGATGGGCATGTCGTCGGCGTGATTACGGAGCGAGACTACGCCCGTAAGATCGTGCTCATGGGGCGCACCTCGCTCGAAACGCCGGTTAGCGAGATCATGACGCGCCGCGTGATTTTTGCGCGCCCCGAGCAATCGGTGGAGGAATCGCTCGCGGTCATGACGGCCCGGACCGTGCGCCACCTGCCCGTGCTGGACCAGAACACCGTCATCGGCCTCGTCTCGATCGGAGACCTCGTCAAGGCCGTCATTGCCAACAAAGAGTTCATCATCGAGCAACTGGAAACCTACATTCAGGGCGACAATCGATAGCAGACTGTCATCGAATGATTGTCCATCCGCGGCGGGCGGCCGCACGCCGGTAGACATATCGCGGGCGTTGCGCTTGGATCCGGCTCCACCTCGTACCGGATATCCAATGTCTCTCTCCTCCTCTCTCAATGCCCCTGTGCTCCCACCACCGATCCTTTCGGGCGCTGGACCGCTTCTCGAACGCTACGACGTGCTGTTCTGCGATGTGTGGGGCGTCGTGCACGACGGAATTCGCGCTTATGCCGGCGCGACCGATGCGCTGATCCGTTTTCGCGAGCGTGGGGGTACGGTGATCCTTCTCACGAACGCGCCGGTGCCGCGGGCACGCGTGGAAGCCATGCTGGAAGCACGACACGTTCCACCCACAACCTACGACGGCATCGTCTCGTCGGGCGGCATTGCACTCACGCACATGGCCGAGAAGGGCTTCCGCGCGGTGCACTACATCGGCCCGCGCGAACGCGACGCAGCGTTCTTCGCACAGGCAACCGCGCGCGACGTGCCGCTCGACGCAGCCGAAGCGGTTGTTTGCACAGGGCTCGTGGACGACGTGAACGAAACGGTGGACGATTACAGAGATCTGCTCGAAGCGGCACGCGCACGCGATCTGCCATTCGTCTGCGCGAACCCCGATCTCGTCGTCGAGGTCGCCGGCCGTCTTTATCTCTGTGCGGGTGCTCTCGCGGATGTCTACGAAGGGCTCGGCGGCGATGTCTATTGGGCGGGAAAGCCACATATGACCGCGTACGAGACTGCGACGGCGGCGGCCGCCAGAATCCGGTCAGCAGAGGTTGCGCGCGAAAAAATCCTCGTCATCGGCGATGCGGTGCGCACCGACATCGCGGGGGGCGCGCGCGCAGGCCTGGATGCTTTGTTCATCGCAGGCGGCATTCACCGCGACGACACGATGACGAACGGCGAAATCGACAGCGAGAGGCTTGCGCGGCTGTTTACGCCGGATGCGCCACGCGCCATTGCCGCCATGGGGCATCTCGCCTGGTAGAGCTGTGCGCGACGCTTTAAGCTGACGATCTAGAGCTTGTGCGCCATGCGGCGGCGCTTGGTTTCGAGATAGTGCTCGTTATGAGCGCCGGGACGGGTGACGAGCGGCACGCGATCCACCACCTCAATCCCGGCCGCATCGAGCGCCTCGATCTTCGCCGGGTTGTTCGTCATGAGACGAATGCGCGCAAAGCCGAGATCGCGCAGAATTTCGGCCGCCAGCTCATATTCGCGTGCATCGACAGGCGCCCCGATTTCGATGTTTGCATCCACCGTGTCGCGGCCGTGATCCTGGAGCGCGTAGGCCTTAATCTTGTTGTAGAGCCCGATGCCGCGCCCTTCGTGATAGGGCAGATAGATCAGCACGCCGTTCGGCGTATCGGCGATGCGCTCCAAGGCGCCGTCGAGCTGAGCGCGACAATCGCAACGGAGCGAATGAAAAATGTCGCCCGTGACGCACCCTGAATGAACACGCACGAGCGGGATCTCGGCAGCAAGATCGCCCTCGCCGCGGTTGATGAGCGCCATGGCCTGCGTGTGCGGATCTTTGCCCTCGTAGGCCCGCGCCTCGAAGACAAACTCGGCGCCGTTCAGCATCACAGGCAATTGCGTGCGCGCGGCGTGCTCGACATCGAGCTCAAGCTTTTTTTGGACGCCGCTTGTCGGCATCGGGATCGTCCTCATTTTCTTCATCGGATGAGCGCGAGAGGTGGCTCCCTAGACCCTCTGCGGTCGGCCGATATGTTCTAGCATGCGAGGCGGCGCGGAAGGTGCGACAAAATCCGAAACGACACGGGCGCCCCTCTGCCCTCGCGCGCCCCCTCACCCCATGAGACGCCTCTGCTCGACCTTGAGACAGAGATCCATGACGACGGCGAGCCCCGCTTCGGCCGCCTCGCGGGCCGCCGTCTCGTTGATCACGCCGATCTGCAGCCAAACCGCGCCGATTCCAAGCCGCTCCTTCTCTCCGATCGCCGCCCGCACCACCTCCAGGGCCGCCTCCGAATTACGGAAAATGTCGACGATGTCGACCGGCTCCTCGATGGAGGCCAGATCCGCGGCCACGCGCTCGCCCAGCAGCGTTTGGCCAGCGAGGGATGGGTTAACGGGGATCACGCGGTATCCTTCAGCCTGCAGAGATCTCATCACGCCGTTGCTCGGCCGGCTCGGCTTGTCGGAGGCACCGACGAGCGCGATCGTGCGCGTCGCTTGCAGGATGTTACGGATTTCGTCATCGCTTGGATTGACGTGGGTCATGACGATCTCCTTACGGCAGCGTCACGCGGCCATCCGCATCCAACGGGAAAAACGGATTGCACGCGACTTCCCAAAGATGGCCGTCCGGGTCCGAGAAGTAGCCGGACATGCCGCCCCAGAATGCGCGCTCGGCGGGCTTGACGACGATGCCGCCGGCTCCCTCGGCCGCCGCCAGAACCGCGCCCACCTCTTCGTCCGTTCGCACGTTGTGTGCCAACGCGACGCCGGAGAAAGCGGCCTTGCCAGCATCCGCCACGCCAGAGTCCTTCGCAAGGGCCGCGCGGCTGAAGACGGCCAGCACCGTACCGCCTGCGGGGAAGAAGGCTACCTCGTTTGTAGACGCAGACGAGGCGACAAAACCCAGCTTCTCATAGAAAGCCCGTGCGCGCGCAACGTCGTCCACACCTAGCGTCAACAGAGAAATGCGCGGTTCCATCTCATGCTCCCTTCCAAACGGGCGGGCGCTTTTCAAGAAACGCACAGATACCCTCGGCTGCATCCGCCGCCATCATGTTCTCGACCATGACGGCTGCGGCGTAGTCATAGGCTTCCGCCAACGGCATCTCGATCTGGCGGTAAAACGCTTCTTTGCCGATTGCTACCGTCAAGCGCGATTTTCCTGCGATGGTGCGGGCCATGCCAAGCGCCTCGTCGCGCACCCGCTCGGGCGCAACCACGCGATTGACGAGCCCGTATCGCGCCGCATCCTCAGCCGAGAGCCGGTCGCCGAGCAGCAGCATTTCCATGGCGCGTTTGCGGGGTACGTTGCGAGAGAGCGCCACCATGGGCGTCGAGCAGAAAAGGCCTATGTCCACACCAGGCGTGGCAAAGGTCGCACTGGAGGCCGCAACCGCGAGATCGCACGTGGCCACGAGTTGGCAACCGGCCGCCGTAGCCACCCCCTCGACGGCGGCGATCACTGGCTTCGGTGAGCGAACGATGGCCTGCATGAGCTGCGCACAGGCCGCCATGGTCTCGACGTAGAAAGCGCGGCCGCCGTCCGCATCCGCGCGATGGGCGCTGAGCTCCTTAAGGTCGTGACCGGCCGAAAACGCGGGACCGTTGGCGGCGAGGACGATGGCGGCGATGTCGCGATCGCTGCTCACATTATCAAGCGCGCGGGCGAGCGCGGCCATCATCTCACGCGAGAGTGCGTTGCGCCGCGCGGGGGCGTCGAGCGTGACGAGGGCAATGCCGGGCTCGGGTCGGGAAACGCGAACCGGCCCCTCCCCCTTTGCGACAGGGGTCGGAGCCGGCTTGGTCGAAGGCAGTTCAGCGTCCACGGGCGTGGTCCTTAATCATGGCCACCCCGGCCGCCGAAGCGGTGGCATGGTCTCAGGTATCTTCGCCGTCATCGGCCTCGTCGGGAAGCAACGCCTCGATTTCCTTGAGATGCTTCTTCACGACATCGACATTAGACGGATACTGGAGCGGAGGAACGGCTGCGATCTCCTGCTCAAGGTCCTTCAGGATTTCCTTCTTCTCGTTAGCCGGGATCGAGTCGTCCGCCTTGATGTCTTCCAGCTCTTTCTGCATCAGCGCCTTTGGATCGGAGAACGTTCCGCTTTCCCGGTCATAGCCTTCCAGCACAAGCGTGATGTTGGCACCAACATCCTCGAAGTTCGCGAAATCCGCAAAGCCATGCTTCTTGGCGACGTCGTCGAGCTCTTTGCTCAGACCGTCGTCCAGCTTTTCGCCCGCATCGATCAGCTTTTTGGCCAGCGGCTCGTAGTCCTTCTGTGCCGCGATGAAAGAGGCCACGATGCTATCGGTCAGCTCGATCTGCTTGAAATCCTCTTGCGCATTGGCGCTCACCGTCCCCGTGAAGGCGACAGCTAGGCCTGTACCCAGCGCCAAAACGAGCGGCCGCAGCCGCGAGATCAATGTGCTCATGAAGCGAAACCTCCTTCGTTATTGGGAGTGCGATTCGTCTGTTTCCCGGACGTAGCAGCCAGACGCAGAATTCCTGGGGCAGAAGTGAGACGGATCTAGGAATACGAACCCGTCGGAGATTTTTCTGGCACGCGACCGAAGAGCGACGAGGCGCGGGGCAGCGGGGCAAATATCGATTATAGGAGCGGCAGGAGGCAGGACAGGCGGCCGCGTGTGCGGTATATTGATACCGCTATTGAGGTATTTAGATACCTTATATTATATCTTATTGTAATTTCACGGTTTTATTTTCATATTGCTCAATTGACTGGGCATTCCTACTCGCTTACACACCACATTCTCCGGGGGCCGCCATTCGGTGCGTTCCCAATTCCCCATTCAGGCCGGAGCGCCATATGAAAACGTTCGTCGCCAAGCCCGGCGAGGTGGACAAGAAGTGGGTTTTGATCGACGCGGAAGGCCTCGTGGTTGGCCGTCTCGCTGCGCTCATCGCCACTCGCCTCAAGGGCAAGCATAAAGCTCTTTATACGCCGCACGTCGATTGCGGCGACACCGTTGTCGTCATCAACGCCGAGAAGGCCGTCTTCACCGGCAACAAGGCTGACGACAAGGTCTATTACCGTCACACCGGCTACGCAGGCGGCATCAAGGCCACCACGCCGAAGCAGATCCTCGAAGGCCGCTTCCCGGAGCGCGTCATCGAACTCGCCGTTGAGCGTATGCTCGCGCGCGGCCCGCTGCAGCGCAAGCTGATGCGGAACCTCAAGATCTACAAGGGCACCGAGCATCCGCACGCGGCACAGACGCCGACGCCGCTCGACGTTGCCGCTCTCAACCGCAAGAACGCGAGGGCCTGATACGCATGGCACAGGAAACCAAAACCCTCGACGATCTCGGCGCCCTCAAGGACGCCGCACCGGTCGAAGCACCGCGCCACGTGCAGAAGCTCGACCCCTATGGCCGCGCTTATGCCACCGGCAAGCGCAAGGACGCCGTCGCGCGCGTCTGGATCAAGCCGGGCCGTGGACAGATCACGATCAACAATAAGGACTACACGGCGTACTTCGCCCGTCCGGTGCTGCAGATGCTGCTTCAGCAGCCGCTCGCAGCCGCCAACCGCGCCTCGCAGTTCGACATCGTCGCGACGGTCGCTGGCGGCGGTCTTTCCGGGCAGGCCGGCGCGATCCGTCACGGTATCTCGAAGGCGCTGACCTACTACGAGCCGGAGCTTCGCACCGTGCTCAAGAAGGGCGGCTTCCTCACGCGCGACAGCCGCACCGTCGAGCGCAAGAAGTACGGCCGGGCCAAGGCTCGCCGCAGCTTCCAGTTCTCGAAGCGCTAAATATCGAACGCATTTCGCGTTTGCGACAGCCCGCCCCAAAGGCGGGCTGTTTCGTTTGCGGCCTGCCAGACGCCGTTCTCGCTCCCCCTCAGTATTTGCCGACCGACGCCGGGGGTAAAGAAGGGCGACTTTGTGGCCAACGCCCCTCGGCGCACCTTGACTATGGCTCGACGGCTCCCCTAATGCCTCCCTGTTCAGGAGAAATAGGACTTTGGCTGGGGAGCGCAGGGAAACATATGGACTGGCTTTACGACTGGTTTGTCGAACACTCCGTTGCGCTCTTTAATATCATCCTCATCGACTTAACACTGGCCGGCGACAACGCGATCGTCGTCGGCATGGCCGCCTCGCGGGTGGCGCCTGAGTACCGGGCGCGCGTGATCTTCTGGGGCATCACCGGCGCAGTGGTGCTTCGCATTCTCTTCTCGGGCATCGCCGTTCAACTGTTGCAGATCATCGGCCTTACGCTCGCGGGCGGCCTGCTGCTGCTCTTCGTTGCGTGGAAAATGTATCGCCAGATCGTGGAAGGCGACATGCAGGCCATCCACGAGATCGAGGCCGATGTCGCCTCCAACGCTCCTGTCAAAGGCCGCGAAGTGAGCTTCTGGAGCGCGCTCTGGACCATCATTCTGGCCGACGTCTCGATGTCGCTCGACAACGTACTCGCTGTCGCGGGCGTCGCGCAGGGTACGAGCGAGCCGCTCGCGATCCTCGTGATCGGCCTCGGCCTTGCGATCATTCTTATGGCTGTGGCCTCTACCTACATCGCCAAGCTGCTCGCGAATTATCCTTGGATCGCTTGGCTCGGCCTCATCATCATCGTGTATGTGGCGCTCGACATGATCTACACCGATAGCCATAAGATCAGCTGCGCGGCTTACAACTTCGGCTGCTCGGAGACGCTCTTCCAAGGCATCCTCAATCGGCTCGGTCTCAAAGAGGCGTTTGGGTTCTGACGATGGCGGACACACTTCCCACCGGCGCCGAGGCGCGGGTCTTCATCGATGGCGAGGCCGGCACGACCGGCCTCGAAATCCGCGAGCGGCTGGCGGCCGAGCCTGCCGTGACGGTTGCGAGCATCGCGCACGACAAACGCAAAGATGCGGAGGCCCGCCAGGCTCTGATGGCCGACGTGGACCTTGTCGTGCTTTGCCTGCCGGACGATGCGGCCGTGGAAGCGGTGGCGCTGGCGGATGCGCTCGGCAACCGTGCGCCGCGCATCGTCGATGCCTCGACGGCGCATCGCGTGGCGGACGGCTGGATCTACGGATTTCCGGAGCTCGACGCGAAGCAGAGCGAGGCGATCCGCACGGCACGGCGCGTTGCAAATCCCGGATGCTATCCGACAGGCGCAATCGCGCTCGTCCGCCCGCTCGTCGACGCGGGGCTTCTTCCGGAAGCCCATCCCGTGACTGTCAACGCCGTCTCCGGCTACTCCGGCGGCGGGCGGCAGATGATCGAGGCCTACGAGGTCGAAAAGACCGCTCCGGCCTTCGAGCTTTACGGGCTCGGGCTCGCCCACAAGCATGTGCCGGAGTTGCAGCGGTATGGGCGCCTGACGCGGCGGCCGATGTTCGTGCCGTCCGTCGGCAACTTCCGCCAGGGGATGCTGGTCAGCATTCCCTTGCACCTCGACGCGCTGCCGGGCAGTCCTTCGCCGGCTGACGTCGAGCGGGCACTCGCGGATCACTATCGGAGTGCGGATCTCGTTCGCGTGGTGCCGAGCGATGAGCGCGCGTCGCTTGGCGGACGCCTCGATGCGCTCGCGCTGAACGGCACCGACAAGCTCGAAATCTTCGTGTTCCCCGATGCGGATGGCCGGCAGGCGCTGCTCGTCGCCCGGCTCGACAATCTCGGGAAGGGCGCGGCGGGTGCCGCGGTTCAGAACATCCGCCTCATGCTGGGGCTTTGAAGCTCGCCACGTTCGCGACCATCACGCGTTGCGCTTCACGATGTGGAGATGACGCACGGCGATGACGAGCAGAACGGCGGCGGCGGCTTGGTGCACGATGCCGAGCCCGATCGGCACGGCCGCGAGCAGCGTCCAGATGCCGAGCGCGACCTGAGCCAACACGCCTGCCATCAGCAGCGCCGCCGAGCGCGTTTCGGCGCCGGACCGCGCCGCATTGCGGAGCGTGCGCCACAGCTCCAGCGCGGCGAGCGCCGTGATGGCATAGGCGACGAGGCGGTGATTGAACTGCGCCATCACCGGGTTTTCGAACGGGTTGAGATACCACGGCTCGATGGCCCAGAGGTCGTACGGAAGGAATGCGCCGTTCATGCTCGGCCACGTGTTGTAGACAAGCCCGCCCTTTAGTCCTGCTACGAAGGCGCCGAGCACAACCTGCACGAACAGCACGGCCACGATCAGCCCGGGCAGACGCGAGGGCGCTTCGATACGTGATGGCGAGGCGGACCGCGAAGACTTGGCGAGATCGAGCGCCAGCCAGACGACCAACGCGAGGATGACGAACGCGACCGTAAGATGAAGCGCGAGGCGGTACTGGCTTACGTCCACGCGATCCACGAGGCCCGACTTCACCATGTACCAGCCGATGACGCCCTGCAGGCCGCCCAGCGCGAGCACACCCAGGAACTTCAGGCCATATCCGGGCTTCAAGGCGCCGACGAACCAGAACGCCAGCAGCGGCAGCGCGAACGCGAGCCCAATGATGCGGCCGAGGAAGCGATGGCCCCACTCCCACCAGAAGATGAACTTGAAGTCCTCCAGGCTCATGCCTTTGTTGATGAGCTGGTACTGAGGGATCTGCCGATATTTCTCGAGCGCTTCCTGCCATTGCGCTTCCGTCAACGGGGGGATGGTGCCGAGGATCGGCTGCCATTCGGTGATCGAAAGCCCGGAATCGGTGAGGCGGGTCGCGCCGCCGACCGTGATCATTGCCAGCACGAGACCCGCAATCACCCAGAGCCACACCACGACGGCCTGATCCCAGCCCTGGCCCCATCCGACCGCGCCGCCGCGCTCTTTCGCCGTCCCGCTCACCGCCATGTCCCGCATATCCCTTGAGGCGCCCTGTTCGGGTTCGCTATTTTTGTTGGAACGCCGCGATACCCTGGGATCACGTCAAAGGATCCTCTTTTCGGCAGGCACGACGGGCGGGGATGTGATAGGGCGAAGCCGCGCGCCGATCAATGCGATGATCGGGCGCTCTTATGGAGCGGACACGGCCTCATGACCATTCGCCAACGCAAATTCGTGGGGGCGCTCGCGCTCCTGGCCTTTCTGGCGGTTTATGCGCTCGCTGCGATGATGATGGCCGTGGTGCTTCAGGTGAACGGCAGCAAGCTCGCCGAGATCCTGTACTACCCCATCGCGGGGCTCGCCTGGCTGCCGCCGGCCATGTGGCTCGTCAAGTGGATGCAGCGCCCGGACGCGAGCCCGCCGGAATCTCATCCTCGCGCCGCCCGTCCCGGAAAGGCTTCCTGACGGCGCGCCACGCGGACGCGGCCGTGTCCGCGAGTTGAAACGGCAGCCCCGTCATCATGATTTCGAGGTATCGGGCATCCTGGAAGCTCCCGTTGAGCGAGACGCGCGGAAGGCCCGTCATGGGATAGCCGTCGCGTAGCACGTCCTTGTGCGTCGTGACCGCCGTTTCGAGCCCCAGTTCCTCCGCGAGCGCGAAATCGCGCGGCCCGCAGCTCGCCGGATCGCCGTACGGGAAGCTGAAATGACGGCACGGCCGCTCCAGCTCTTTCTCGATGCGGGCGACGCTTGCTGAAATCTCTTTCCTCGCCTCGTCCTCGGAAAGCTTTCCGACGGCGTAATGCGTGCAGGTGTGCGCCGCGATCGTGACCAGCGGATCGGCGGCGAGATCTCGGATCTCGTCCCAATCCATGATGAGATCGCGGCACAGCGAGGAGCTGTCGTAGCCGACGGCGTCCGCGATCTTGCGGACAGTTGCCCTCAGCTCGCGCTCCGGCAGATCGCGCAACGGCCAGTAGATCTCGCGGAACGCGCGCGTTTTGGCTTCAGGTGTCGAAAGATCGAACTCGCGCAGCTCTCCGCCGAATCCAATGCGGAGGCTGTCGGCCCCTCGGAGCGCGTTCTCCAACACGTACCACCAAAGATCGCCGTTGCCGTCGGCATAGTCGGCCGGCACGTAAATCGCGAACGGGACACCGTGCTGCTTGAAAACAGGATACGCGTGGTCGCGGTTGTCGCGGTAACCGTCGTCGAGCGTGAAGACAGCAAAGGGACGACCCTCATCCTTTGCCTTCAAGCGGCGGGCGGCTTCGTCCAGGGATACGATGTCGTATCCCGCCTTGCGGACGATCTCGATGGCCGTTTCGAGGAATTGCGGCGTGATCCTCAACATGCCGTTGGGATCAAACTCCGATGGCGGTTCCGGATGCACGCTGTGCAACGTGAACACGATGCCCTTGCCGCGTGTCAGCGGCGCGAACAGCGCACCGAGACGGCTCGCATGGAGCGCCGTCAAACCTGCCTGCATCATTCCGATCGTTCTGCGGCTCATCGGTCGATCAGGTTCCCTTTTTCCAGGGCCACCAGCTAAAAAGAAGTTGGTTCCGAAGGCGTTAAAATCCTCAATTTTCCTGGATAGAGTTCGCCCTTCCGTCTTTGCGCCGATAGCTTTGGGTCATCCGGCACGTGTCAGGGCTGCGCGGGGGCGGCGCTGAGGGGCGTCCTTCGTCGTCTTCAGCGTGAAGAGCGAGATGCCATCGACCTCGAAACCGAGGAACGATCCGGCAGGCGGCGGCGCCGGTTGCCCGGTTGCTGCGTCGACCAACATGATGCCGTTGTCGAAGCGCCCCTCGATTGCCTCGAACAGAGCCCGCCCCGGCTCGTTACGCGCGACGACGATGATGTGCTCGTAAACGTCGTCGAGCGCGTCGAGCGCGAAGTTGAGGCTGTCGGCGTCGAGGCCATCTTCTCGCGTCGTCACGGCCTTTCCGGACGGAATGAGTTGCACATCGCTGTCAGCAAGCGCACGGACGACATCCTCGAAACCGAGCTGCCCCTCCAACAGCTCCGAGAAGCCGGGCCATGCCGGCTGTCCAAGCGCTTCCGAAATGCCGGAGGCATCCAGACTCCAGTCGATCAGCATCACGGTCAGACCCTTGTCGGCCAGCGCGCGACCAAGCGCGGAGGCTTCCGCGGCCAATGTGAAGCTGTCGGCTGCACCGACGAGCAGCGTGCGCGCGCCTCCAAGGCCCGACTGGCGCATGGCCTCTAGCCGCTCTGCCATCGCGCGCGGTGTTTCGATCATGGCGGCTGTTGCCGTCGTCGAACGCGCTGGCTGAGTAGGCGCAGCGCGCGGCGCGACAACGGCCGGCGCCTGCGCCACAGCGGCGGGTTTTTCCCCCATGGGGGCGGCTGGCCGCGGGGTCGGCTTTTCTGCGGCGCGCGGCGGCACCGAAGGCGCTTGCGGTTTCATCTGGCGACCTGCCGCGCGGGGCGGCCCCCACGAGGGAGCATCGGGCAGCCGAGGAGGCACGGCCATATCTCTCCGGCGGCGAATACGTGTGCTCTTGCCGGCCTGTGCTACACCGGTGCCCGACAGCAATCCCCGCGTCACAACCAGCGCGAGGCCGATCAGCACGGTCGCGACGGTGACGAGCACGGCGCTCGCCCCCTTCTTCGGGAACACAGGCGTGCTCGACGGGCGCGCGGTCGAGACGATCTGGGCTTCGACGGGAATGGTGCGGCTGTCGTCTGAGCGCACGCGGTTTGCCTCGTACTGGGCGCGCAGGCGATCCAGCTCGGCACGCTTCGACTTGGCATCCGCTTCGAGGCTGCGGAGCTTGGCTTCCTCAGGCCCCGCGCTCACGATGCGCGCCTTGATCTCGTCGATGCTCTTTCTGACGGCGTCTTCGCGCGCAGCCATGACCCGCGCCTCCTTGCCCAGACCGTCGACGATCTTCGCGACTTCGGCCGCGATCTGGCGTTTGAGGCCATCGCGATCCGCCGCGAGCTGGCGCATCCGCGGATGACCGGGCAGCAGAGTGGCCGACAGTTCGGAAATCTGGCGCTCAACGCGCACGCGGCTCTGCACGAGGTTCTGGATCAGCGGCGAATTCTGCACGTCAGCCAGGGTTTCGGCAGTGTCCGTCTTCTGCATCTCGCGGGCTTGATTGGCGCGCGCCTCGGCCTCGCTCCGGGCCGCCTTGATCTTGGTAAGCTCGGCATTCAACTCGGCGAGTTGCTGATCGTTCAGACCCGTCGCCTGCTGACCGCCCTTGAAGATGTTGGCTTCGCCGCGGAACCGCTCGACTTCCGCCTCTGCCGCGGCCGCTTCTTCGGCAAGACGCGCGATCTTCGGCGCGAGCGCCTGCTGCACCTCGTCGGTCTCGGTCAGGCTTTGGTGCGCCAAGTGCTCTCGATAGGTCTCCGCGATGCGGTTCGCGACCGCGGCGGCGAGGTCGGCGTCGATCGAGGTGAAGCGAACGCCGATGAAGCGGCTGTCGCGCACGGCGTAGACGTCGAGGCGCTCGAAATAGGCTTCAAGCGCCCAATCCTGATCGCTGATGCCGGGACGTGGATTTCCTATCCCGATCCGTCTCAAAATGGCGCTCATCGCATCCGCCGGCCCCTTGAGCGGGTTGAACTCGGGAAGCTCGGCGAGGTTCATCTCGCGCACGATCCGCTCGCCTAGATCCGTCGACATCAGCGCGCGCACATGTGTATTCACCGCCTCACGGTCCATGCGCACGGCGACGCTGTCGTTATTTGCGCGATTGGGATCGGTGAAGGGGTTGGCGGTACTCTTCGATTCAATGGCGAGCTGCGTTTCGGAGGTGAAGCGCGGCGCGATCAGGCTCAGGGCGCCATACGTCAAAGCGCCCAGGACGAGGCCGATCACGACCAGCCGCGGCAAGCTTCTGACCGCCGTCTGCCACAGAGACCGAAGGTCGATATCGTCGCTACGCTCTCGGTTGTGGGCCATATCTCTCAGTTCCGCCATCGGGTCTCATCCCACACCGAATTAATGGGATCAGCGTTAGAATTTCCTTAAGCTTCCCATTAAGGGGCGGATCCTTAGGTTTTCTTAACCCTAGGCCTCTACCACTGGTGGCATGTCTAGTCCGTCCGTGCGGTCGATCATGCGCACCCGCTTTACAGTCCTGATCCGTCTTCTCCCGTGCGCAGCCATGCTCGCGCTCGGCGCGTGCGCGCACGATCCGGACACGGTGATCTCTGCAGCGCTGACGAATTTCGAGCATCGCACCGGCGGCGGTCGCCCGCACTACCGCGAATTCTCCGGTCAATATGCGGCTGAGGACGTCACCTGGGGCGCTGCGACCGTTCATCCGGCCGCCTACGGCACGCCGGAGCCGAGTGGAGCCTATCTGCTCGACACTGGCGACCGGCTTCGGGTTTTCGTCTACGGACAGCCCAATCTGTCGCGTGCTTATACCGTCGATCATGACGGGCTCATCACAGTGCCCCTTATTGGCGACGTCAAGGCACGCGGACGGACGACACGCAATGTCGAGGAGACGATCCGCCGAAGGCTGGGTGCAGAATTCGTGCGCGATCCGCAAGTTACGGTCGACGTTCTTCAGAACCGGCCGTTCTTCATTTACGGCGAGGTCAAGACCGCGGGCCAGTATCCGTTCGTCTCGGGCATGACGGTCGAGACCGCCATCGCCATCGCGGGCGGATATTCCGACCGCGCGAGCACGCGCAGCTTCCGCATCACACGCCGCGCAAACGGCATCGTGGACCAGATGGAAGCGCCGGGAGACTATCCTCTCCAGCCGGGCGACGTTGTCTACGTCAACGAGCGCTTCTTCTGAGGAGCGCCTTCGATTGACGGACGTGCAGCAACCGCTTCGAATTCTCCATGTCATGCGGGCGCCGGTCGGCGGGCTCTTCCGGCATGTGCTCGATCTCGCAGGAGAGCAGGCGAAGCGCGGGCACTATGTCGGGCTCGTCGCCGATAGGAACGCAGCCGATAGCCTCACGTCCGAGAAGCTTTCCGCTATCGCGCCGCACCTCAAGCTCGGGCTGTCCCTGATCCCCATGAGCCGGCGGCCGGGCCTCGGCGATATTTCGGCCGTACGCGCGGTTCGTACCGTCGCGCGCGCACTCGATCTCGACGTGCTGCATGGACATGGCGCCAAAGGCGGCGCTTACGCGCGCCTTGCACGGCCGTTTCTTCCGCGGACGCGGACGCGGGTGCGTGTCTTCTACACGCCGCACGGCGGAAGCCTACACTACAAGCCGGGCACCGCGGCGGGCGTCGTTTTCAGCGTTCTCGAACGGATCATGGGGCGGCTGACGGACGGGCTGATTTTCGAATCCGATTTCGCGCGCCGTGCCTACGTCCGTCTCGCGGGCGAAGGCGGCGCGCCTCGCCGTGTCATTCCCAACGGCTTGCAGCCACGCGATATCACTGAGATCCCGCCGGCCCCCGATGCGGCAGACTTTCTGTTCATTGGGGAGCTTCGCGTCCTGAAAGGCGTGGACGAACTTCTTAAGGCGCTCGCCGAAGTGATGGGCAATCGGCCCGTTCGCGCTGTGATCGTCGGTGCCGGACCGGATGGCGACGCCTTCAAGGCGGAAGCCGCGCGGCTCGGCCTCAGCTCACACGTGACGTTTCCGGGTGCCATGCCTGCTGAAGCTGCCTTCCCGCTCGGGCGCGCGCTCGTCGTTCCGTCTCGCGCCGAGAGCTTTCCCTATATCGTGCTCGAAGCCGGGGCTGCGGGGAAGCCGCTGATTGCGACGTCCGTCGGCGGCATCCCCGAGATCGTAGCCGGCACGCAGACGCCGCTGATCCCCCCCTGCTCCGTCCCCGACCTCGTCCGCGCCATGGAAGCCTTGCTCGACGATCCCGAGGGCGCACGCGGGCGGGCCAACGAACTGCGCGCAGCGGTCCAGCGTCGTTTCACCGTTCGTGCGATGACGGACGCCGTGCTCGACTTCTATAGAAGCGCCTGACGCGAGCGCGAGGCCGCCAGCCAATCGGTTCTCGTCCGACGGTGCGCACTTTCGCGCCTTTCCCACATTTACTTTTCGTTAAGGACGGCAGCGTGGGGCATGCGTGGCCAGCGGGCGCGCCTCATGTGGCACGGGCGCTGCACTCAATGTGAGCATCGGCCCCGAATAGCTGGGGCCTGTCGCATTATGAGCCACATCATGCTGCCGAATGTCCCGACTTCGCCCTCCGACCCGCTCGTCAACATCCTTACGAACGAGCCAGCGCAATTGCGATCGAGCGGGAAGATCGATCTTCTCTCGCCCGTGGTCGTGGTCGGGCTCGTCCGCTTCGCCGACTTTGCGATCGCCGTTCTCTCGGGGTTCGCGCTTGCCGTCCTCTATGTCGGCGCCGACGTCGTTACGGAGGGCTTTCTGTACGGCACCGTTATCGTCATTGCGGCGCTCGCCGCGCTGTTCGCATTCGACCTGCTCGGCCTTTACTCCACGCGCGCGCTGGCGGCTTTTCCAATCAACTTGCCGCGTTTGATGCTGGGATGGAGCGCGGCGCTCGCCATTGCCGGCGTGTTCGTCTTCTTCATCAAGGCCGGTCCCGAACTGTCGCGCGTGTGGCTTGCCATCTGGCTCGTCGCGGGCGGCGTGGCGTTCGCACTCGAACGCGGCATGCTCAGCATCGTGCTCGCCCGTCTCCGTGAGTCAGGACGCTTAGTGCGCCGCGCCGTCATCTATGGGACTGGTACACTGACCGACGATTTGCTTCGCACGCTCGAAAACGAGCAGGGATCGGAGATCCGCGTGGTCGGTGTGTTCGACGACCGTAGCGCGGCGCCTGCCCGCGGGCGCGATGCAGCTCAGGCTTGCTCCCCGCCTCTATTCGCACGTCGGCTCCGTCGCGATGCTCGATCTCTACGACCGGCCGATCGCGGATTGGGGATACGTGGCCAAATGGCTGTTCGACAAGTCGATCGGGCTCGCAGCCTTGATGCTGCTCGCGCCGGTGATGCTGCTGGTTGCAGCAGCCATCAAAGTCGATTCACGCGGCCCGGTATTTTTCCGCCAGCGCCGCTATGGCTTCAACAACGAGTTGATTGAGGTTTTCAAGTTCCGCTCCATGCATGTCGACATGACCGATCACGACGCGAGCCGGCTCGTCACCAAAGGCGATCCGCGCGTGACACGTGTCGGCCGCTTCATCCGGAAAACGAGCCTCGACGAACTGCCGCAGCTCTTCAACGTGCTCAAGGGCGATCTCTCGCTCGTGGGCCCGCGCCCGCACGCCGTCTCGGCAAAGGCGCAGAACCGGCTCTATAACGAGGTCGTCTCGCGCTACTATGCACGGCACAAGGTGAAACCCGGCATCACGGGCTGGGCGCAGATCCGTGGCTGGCGCGGCGAAACGGATACCGAGGAGAAGATCGAGCAGCGCGTGGAGCACGATCTCTACTACATCGACAACTGGTCGGTGTTCTTCGATCTCTACATTCTGGCGATGACGCCGATTGCGCTTCTCAAATCCGAAAACGCGTACTGAGCCGTTCCCAAGCGGCAACGCAGAAAAGCCCCGCAGCGGCAAGCGCGTGCGGGGCTGAAACCATCGAGACTGTTCGTCAGGTGCGCCCCGATCAGGCGGGAATGGCCTGGCCTTCCGCGCGATAGCCCTCGGCCGCGGCGGCAAGCGCCTCGCTGATGGCGCGGGCCATCTTATGGGGATTGAAGCCCCACTTGGCGTTGAGGCGCATATGCGCGGCCGCTTCGAGCGCCGACACCAGAGCCTGCTGACCGTGGCGGGCGATGAGATCGCTCACGTGGCGCGATTGGCAAGCTGCCAGGAAGCTGCGGAAACGCAGCAACACGGCGACCTTACGGACGCGCGCGCGGGGCGAGATCTGCCAGAAATCCTGCTCCACGCGGCGGAGATCATCGTCAGACAGCGTGACAGACGGCAGGAGAAGGCCGTTCCCCGAGGATAGGATCTTGAGCGCGAGGGCCAGCTCGCGGGCACCGACGCGCGGCACGTCGCTCGCGTCCACGGCGGATTCGGGTGCTGCTTCGATCAATTGTTCAGACATGGCGGCTAACTCCGCTTTTCTGCAGGGCGGCTGGCGCCGAAGACGGCCCAGGGCGACCCATGCAACAAGATGATGTCCCGAGGATGGGAACTATGCGATTCGATGACAAAATCCACGTCGAGACCGACCAAACGGCCGTTTGGGTTTTGGATATCCGATCCCGAAAAGCGATATTTGCGCCCGTCGGTCGCGCTAATGATGCCAAACCCGATACTCTCGTGAAACTTGGTGATATGGCCTTGCATGGCACGCTCCACATCTCAGGGGCCGAAACCGCAGTCAGCGGCGATGTGTCGGACGATGCCTGAGATGAGCGCCATGCGCTGTTACAGCCGGAACATTCCCAATCTTTTCAAAGCTGTCAACCGACCTGCGAACATTTGTCCGTAGAAAAGGCCGCCCGTGGGGAGCGGCCTTTTCAGGTTCAGAGTAGATGCTCAGCGCCCGGAACGTCCCCGTTTTTCGGGGCCGGCGGCCCGAGTGAACCCAGGCGGACGCGCCGGTGCGGCGGCAATGGCGCCGCAGGCTCAGTTTTCACGAAAAAAGGCGTCTACCCGCATGCCCGGCTTCAACGCCGCGGCCGTCCCCTGCAATTCCAAGATCACCTCCATCACCTCCACGTCGTTCGGACGGAGGGGCCCGCGCGGGCCGATGCGCGCCCCACCCAGGGTCGGCGCGATGCTGGTGACACGGCCTTCGAACCGCTCGCCGGGACGGCTGATGCTCGTGACGTAGGCGGTCTGATTGACCGAGATCTTGCCCACGTCGCCCTCATCGACCTCAGCCTTCACGCGCAGAACGCTCATGTCGCCCAGCACGACGAGCGGCACTTCGGGTGACGGCGCCACGATCTCTCCCTGCTTGGCGTTGACCTGCAGGATCGTGCCGGCGACGGGCGCGCGGATGCGCGTCTTGTCGAGCAGCGCTTCGGCCATGCGCACTTCAGCGCGCGCGGCGCTCACGGCGGATTCGGCGCGGCTCGGTGCCGGCAGGTTGGCTTTCGACTGCGCCTTCACATAGGCGATGCGCTCGCGCTCCAGCCGGTCGTGCGCATCCTTGAGGCGGCGGCGTGCGTCGCTCACGGCCGTTTCGCTCCCCGTGCCGACACGGCGGGCAGAGATCGCATAGTCAAGCTCGATGCGCGCGCCCGTCACAGCGCGCTCCGCGGAGTAGATCGCGTCTTCCGCCTTGCGGACGTCCTCGCGGCCGGAGGCAAACGCCTTCTCGCGATCCTCGCGCAGCGCTTCGGCTTCGGTCTCTGCGGAGGCAAGTTTGGCGCGCGCTTCGGCGTCGTCGAGGCGGAGCAGAAGCTCGCCTTCCTCCACCTTATCGTCCACCTTCACCATGACCTCTTCCACGCGGCCGAGGTAGGAGGCGCCCAGGCGAATTTCGCCGGACCGGGGCTCTACACGACCGGGCGCGGCAACCACGTAATCCTTCGGTACGACCACGACCTCGTCTTCATCCGCATTCGCATTGCGGAATTTGTCGTAGGCCAGATAGCCGCCGGCTCCGGCCAGGACGAGCAGAATCGCGAGATGGGTTGGCTTCAGCATGGCGGTCGTCTTTCTCAAGCTGCAACGTCTTTAGATTTCGAAGGGGCGCCTTGGCCCGGCCCGTTTTTGGGAGGGCGTTCGTCGCCGACGATGCGCCCGTCCTCGATGGTGATGATGCGGTCTGCGTAATGCAGCGTGCGGTGATCGTGGGTCACGGCCATCACGGCGCGCGTCGGGTCCTTCGCGACCTCCGAGAGCAGCTCCATCACGGCCTTGCCGTTCTCGCTATCAAGGGCCGCTGTCGGCTCGTCGGCGAGCACGACGGACGGGCGACCCGCAAGCGAACGAGCAATCGCGACGCGCTGTTTTTCGCCGCCGGACAGCTTCGAAGGGTAATTGTTGAGCCGGTGGCCGAGCCCAACCGCTTTCAGGGCCTCCGCGGCCGTTTCCATGGGATCGGGCGAGCGAGCATCGCGCACGTCGAGCGCGACGAGCACGTTCTCGAGCGCGGTGAGCGTTGGGAACAGGTTGTAGCTCTGGAACACGAAACCGATGTGGAGGCGGCGGATCTCGGCCAGATCTTCGGACGAGAGGCCGACGGCCTGGTGGCCCGCGAGGTGCAGCTCTCCGCTGGTTGCGGTGAGGATGCAGCCGAGGATGGACAGCAGGGTTGTTTTACCGCTGCCGGAGGGGCCCATGAGCAGCGTCAGCTCGCCGGGGCGAAGGTCCATGCTCACGCCCTTCAGGATGTGCAGAACGCCGGCGCCGGTGTCGATGGACTTTGTGATGTTCTGCGCCTCAAGGAGAGGGCGCGGCCCGCTCGATGATGCTTTCGTCTTCGACATTCACGACATCTCCCGAATCCAACTCGCGGCCGTCATCCGGCACACTCTGTAAGTCTTTCGTCCATCGCATCCTGAGCGGAGCCGGTCTGTTCCACCCGACACACGAACGGCCGTATTTTTGAGGGTGAACCCTCAATTCCTCCCGCCACGGATCATGTTCGCGCCGACGCTACGCAGCCGCCTTCTCCGATGCAAGCGCTTCCACATGCGTCGCCGCGATCAGCTCCTGCCCTCATCTGTTGAAGACGCCTGCCGGATCGATCCGTGTCACTTTGCGGATCGCCGTGATGGCTGCGAAGACGCACATTCCAACCGTCAACGCGAACAGGTAGGCGGCAATGGTCGGCGTCATCACGATGGTCAATGTCGGCACCCTTATGGAGAGCCGGTAGATCGCAAGCATCGCCAGCAGCATGCCGGCCGCGTAGCCGAGCACCGCGCTCAATAGAGCCTGGATCAGAATGACGGCGTGAATGTAGCTCGCGGATGCTCCAAGCGCGCGCAGGGTCGCGAACTCGTTCAGATGGTCCTTGGTGCTTGCGTAGAGCGTCTGGGCGACGATGACGACGCCAACGATGGCGCCGAGCACCATGCCCGTGATGAGTGCGAGACCGGCGCCCGTCGAGAACATCCAGTAGTTGATCGAACGGCGTGTGAACTCGTCGTGGGTCAGCACCTCGACGCCGGTGAGGCGCGTTTCGAGCGCCTGGCGCACGGCGTTCACGTCGGCACCCTTTTCCAAACGCACGAGGACGTAGGTGGCCTGCACGGCGCTTGCGCCGACGAACTTTCGGGCTGTCGTGATGGGCGTGAAAATGTAGGGCAGCGTGGTGAAGGAACGAATGCCCTTGGTCACGCCTGTGACCTGAATGCGCTGGTTGTTGATCTCGGCGTAATCGCCGCGGCCTTCGATGCCGAGATCCTCGAAGTAGGAGCGATCGACGGCAACCGCATTCGGCAATTGCAGATCCTCGACGGAACCTTCTTCAAGGCTCCAGGGGCGCGTTCCGCCGTTCTGCCAATCCAGGCCGATGAGGATGAACGACTTCTTGCCACCGGCGGGCTTCCGCCAGGAGGAGAAGCTCACGATCATGTCCTCGGCGTATTGCACACCCGGCGTGGAGAGCGCCGCATACTTCTCGTGACCGATCAGAAGCGAAGGATCGTCGAAGCTTTTCGTGCCGTAGGGAACGATCCACAAATCGGCGGGCGCTTTGTCGAGGACGGTTGCGATCTTGTTCTCGGATCCCTTGTAGAGACCCACTTCGATGGCCACCAGAACGACAGAAAAAACGATACCGACAAGCGTGACGATCAGGCTCATCCGGTCGTGAAAGAGGTTCCGGTAGGCGATCTTGGGGGCCATCTTGATGACCTTCCCCTTGCCGGCCGCTGCGTTCCTCTTGCTCATGTTCCTCTCCGCTCAGGCAACGCACGAGTTGTGCGCTGAACCGGTTGCCACGTCCAGCGTCCGTCGAGATTTTCTGACGATTATTCAGGCCTGCCGTCAACGCCGCGGACCAGCCATCCCTGTTCGGAGCTTGCCGTCCGCGCGCCGTTTCCGTCCGCTACTCGTCGCATGCCATCGTGACGGTCATGCCGACGGCGGGGATGAATTTCGAGCACGTTGCGGTCCCTCGGGCTGCCTCTTGAGCTGGGGGCGCTTCCGTCGCTTCCGCGTCTGCCGTCGCGTTGCGTTCCACTGGTGCATCGGCCGTCGCCTCCGTGCCGGTTTGCACCGTCATCTCTTGTGCCTCCGTATCGGGCAATGCCGACTGGATCAGGGCGGAGCTACCCGTGAGCGGTGCGACACGGTCGCCCGCAATATCGGCCTTGGCGATGATCTCGCGCGGCGCTTCGGTGTTGTGGGCCGCACGCGGTGCGCGTTCGGAAGATGCAATTCTTGCAGGTTTTTCGGGCTTTTTAGCCGCCTCGCGAAGATGTGCGGATGCTCGCGGCTTGGGCATTGCTTGCTTTACGCGAGGATGGTGGACCCCGCGCGACGCGGCGCCATTCGACGGGGTTGCCGTGAAGGTTCCGAGCGGCCCGCCGAAGCCGAGACGGACACCGCCTGCCGCATCGGCAGCGGGGGCAAGCGCCGTTGCTGCTGCGAGCATGGCCGTGGTGACGGCGACAAACTTGGTGGGCATGAAACTCTCCTTCTGGCGTCATGTGACAAGCGGAGGCGGCACGTATGGCCGGCATCGCTAGAAATCCGATGTCACAGTGCGCGCATGACCGGTGCGGAGCAGTTCCACACGTGACATCGAACGATGAAATCCTTCGGCGATGCCAAGGAGATGATGCGTGCGGCTGATGTCTGCTGCGATTGTTTTCTCGCACGCACCACACGAAGAAGCCGACCCCTGTTCGGGGCCGGCTTCGTCTTTCTCCATCGTTCTATGTTTTGCGTTCAGCAACCGACGGAGACTGCGACGCCGAGTGTCGGCAGGTAGCGCTTGCACGTTTCAGGTGCGGTGTCTTCCGGTGCGGCGGCAATGGTTGCAGGTGCCGTCTCGGTGGTTTCGACCACATCCGGCTCGGCGGAGGCAGCGGCGCTTGCGCTTTCGCGGGCAACGTCGACCTGTGTGAGGGCTGCGGAACTCGACGGGGCCGCGACGTAGGTGCTCGGCTTATCGTTTGTCGTCGTTTCGGTGGCCACCTCATCCTGCTCGTTCCAGCTTTCGTCGGCGGCATTGGCCTTCTGGGCGGCGGCAACTTCCTGCTGGCGCTTGGCGGCGGCAGCGGCCTGGGCTTTCGCCTTGGCCTGTGCTTGCGCCTGAGCGCGAGCCTTAGCTTTCGCCTGGGCCTGAGCCTGGGCGCGGGCTTTGGCTTTCGCCTGCGCTTTGGCCTGCGAGCGAGCATGGGCCTTGGCGCGAGCGCGGTCGGCCTTGTGCGCCTGGGCGGCGGAATGGGCGATTACGCCGACAGCGAGGACGCCGAGGCCGATCCCGATGCCACGGCTTCCCGCGTTGGCAGCGGGGACGATGGCGAGGCTTGCGATGACGGTGGCGGCGACTGCGGTGATGGTGAGCTTCGTGGCCATGGTCGTCTCTCCTATGAACTCTTGTGCTTCGGGTGCGGCCAGCGGTGCCGCCGTGATCTCTTGAAGCTCACAATGGTGCGGCCGGGCCCGGACCGCTGTTCCGGGCGAAACACCGTCAGAAAAATCTTGGGTTTGGATCTTGGAGGGCGGCTTAGGCCGCCGACTGGACCAACCGGTCGGCACCCTCGCCTGCAATGCGGGAGACGAAGGCAGCCGTGCGCGCCAGCACGGTGTGGCGCTCCCGGTCGATGGTCACCATGTGGAAGCTGTCGTCGAGCACCACGAGGTCGACAGGGCCTGCAATCTTGCGTTGCAGATACGTGGCGTTATCGAGGCCGGCATAGTCGTCGTCGCGAGCGTGCATGATGAGTACAGGTTGCGTGACGGCATCGAGTTCGCGGATGACCACGTCCGCCAGGCGGCGGCGTTCGAGGACGGCACCGCCTGGCGTCGAGACCTGGGCTGCCTTGGTGCCACCGGACGCCATCGCGTTGCGGATAAAATCACGGACGCGCTGATCCTTGATGCCGACGTGAACGGGCACCGGGAAGCGGAACAGGTTCGCAATCGGCTTGCTGTCGACCAGCCGGAACAGGGGCACATACCAGGGGACCTGCCGGCCGCTCAACCACAGGGTGGGAGAATAGAGCGCCACGCCCTGCACCTTGTCAGGATGACGGGCGGCCAGCATGAGGCTCAGCACCGCGCCGGTGGAAAGGCCGCCCACGATCACCGTGTCACAGGTCGCGGCCAGGTCTTCGAGAGCCTTTTCGGCGCTCGCGTACCAGTCCCGCCAGGTGGCGGCCAGGAGATCGGCCTCGCTTCCGCCATGGCCGGCAAGCATCGGGGTGACAACCGTGTAGCCTTCTCTGACGAGGCCGTTCGCGACAAAGCGGATCTCGCTTGGCGAACCGCAGAGCCCATGGATGAGCAGCACGCCTACTCGGCCACGGCCCGCTCCGAAAATCCTCTCACTCGACTGCATGACACACCCCAATCGTGTCCCGAATTCATTTCGGGGCACGCTATGTCAGCAGGATCTGTGCCGCTGTTCCGGCGGGGACACGAAAAACCGATGGGAACCGACAACGGCAGCTTGAATGTTGATGCGGCCTCGCGGAAAACTTGCGGTCTCATCCCACCGCCCCACGGATCGCGCTTGACCTCGCTGCGGGGCTGGTCTAATCCATTTTAGAATTGTTCTAATGAATGCTTTCGGTATGTGGCCGGGAGCAGACATCTTTCTATTTCGATCCGGCGGTGAAGGGAGATCCCATGCAGGGCAAAAGCGAGGTCATCGAAATTCTCAACGAGGCGCTCAAGCTGGAGCTCGGCGCGGTTAACCAATACTGGCTGCACTACCGGCTCTTGGAAAACTGGGGCTTCACCAAGCTCGCAAAGAAGGAGCGCGCCGAATCCATCGAGGAAATGCAGCATGCGGATCGCCTCGTCGAGCGCATCATCTTCCTCGAAGGACATCCCAACCTTCAGTATGTGGCGCCGCTGATGATCGGCGAGAACCTGAAGGAAGTTCTCGAATGCGACCTCAAGGGCGAGAAAATCGCTCACGAGACCTACATCCGTGGCCGCGACATCTGCCGGGCGGCCAAGGATTACGTGACGATGGAGCTGTTCGAAGGGCTCATCAAGGACGAGGAAGGGCACATCGATTTCATCGACACGCAGCTCGACCTCATCTCAAAGATCGGCATCGAGAACTATGGCCTGCTCCAAGCCGAGCCGGCCAACGAGGTCGAGGGACACTGAGCCCCTCCCTCAGCGCGCGGAGGGGCCTCCCTCCGCGCAAGCGGCTTTCCGTTGCCCATAAAACGGTTCTTCGGTCTTTCTTCCAAGCCAGGCTGGCCGGAACTTTCACCTTAGGGGCCACGTTGCTCGACAGGTGAAAATGATGATGGCAAAAAAACTTAGCACCCCCGCCGAAGCCCGGAGCCCGGCGACCGTGCTGGTGGTCGAGGACGAGCCGCTGCTCCGCTACGCGCTCGCTTCGGAACTGGACGCGGCTGGTTTCCAGGTTCTCGAAGCCGGTAACACGGCCGAGGCCGAGACGGTTCTCGCCGCCGGCGCGCCGGTGGATGTTCTGGTCACGGACGTGCAGATGCCGGGGCCGCGCGACGGCATGGTTCTGGCGCAGATGGTCCGCGCGCAGTGGCCGGAGACCAAGGTCATCATCGCATCCGGGCGTCCGCCTCCTCAGTCGGTCTCGACCGTGGCCGACGCCTTCTATCCCAAGCCCTACGACCTGGATCGCGTGATTGGCCATATAGAAACCCTTACCGGCGGCAAAGCTTAGCGCGTCGTTCGTAGACGCGCTGGCTATCCGCCCAGGACACGGCCAGCCACAGCATCGAGTTTCCGCAGCAGCGACGCATCGCGTGCTTCAGGTGCGGTGATGATCGCCACATCCAGCGCGCGATCGGACCCGATGGGGCATTCGGGATGCTCGCGCGGAAAATCCTGCGCGAGACGTGTTACGAGGCGCTGCGCCTTTTCCGTGTTGCTCTTCATGATGGCGATGATGGACGCGACATCCACGTCGTCGTGATCGTCGTGCCAGCAGTCGTAGTCGGTCACCATGGCAACGGTCGCGTAACAGATCTCGGCCTCCCGAGCGAGCTTGGCTTCGGGCATGTTGGTCATGCCGATCACGTCCATACCCCAACTCCGATAGAGATAACTTTCGGCGCGGGTGGAGAACTGCGGTCCTTCCATCACGAGATAAGTGCCGCCTTTCGTGTAGGCCACGCCTGCTGCGTCTGCTGCTTTCGCGACGGCGTCGACCAGCAGCGGGCTCACCGGATCGGCGACGGAGACGTGCGCGACGAGGCCCGGCCCGAAGAAACTCTTCTCTCGTGCAAAGGTGCGGTCCACAAACTGGTCGACCAGAACGAAATGACCGGGCGGCAGATCCTCGCGCAGCGAGCCGCAGGCCGAGATCGACACGAGGTCGGTCACGCCCGCGCGCTTCAGGGCGTCAATGTTGGCGCGAAAATTGATCGCGGACGGCGGCACGGGATGCCCGCGGCCGTGGCGCGGCAGAAACCGGATCGGCAGACCTGCAATCTCCGCGAACAAGATCTCGTCGGACGGCGCGCCCCACGGTGTCATCACCTTTTCCCAATGGGCGTTCTCGATGCCCGGAAGGTTGTAAAAGCCGCTACCGCCCATGATGCCGAGCACCGTTTTCGTCATTCGCATGTCCTTCCATCGCCGGAGCGTGAATGTTTGCGGGAAACGTACAGGCGTTCCTGTGCCGATTGAAGCCAGCAATAGTGGAGGGTGCGGATGATGATAGTCGGCAACGAAAAAGGGCTCCGTTCGCGGAGCCCTTGATCTTTTGTCAGCACACCGGCGATTAGCGTCAGTGCGCCTTTGCCCAAATGCGCCGCTTGCCGGCGTAGAGGAGGCCCGTGGTCACGATGAGATAGAGGATGACCAGCCAGCCGATCCGCTTGCGCTCGTTGAGCGAAGGGTCTGCAGACCAGGCGAGGAAGGCTGCGACGTCGCGCGCGTTTTGATCGAGCGAGCCGGTGCCGTCCTGATACGTTATGAAGCTGTCCTCCGACAGCATCGCCGGCATGGCGAACTGATGGCCGGGGAACGCTGCGTTGTAGAGCATGCCCTCAGCCAGATGGAAGCCTTCCGGCGGATCTTGGTAGCCCGTGAGCAGCGCATAGAGATAGTCCGCGCCGCCTTCCTGGTAGCCCGTCGCAATATCGCGGAGCATCGAGAACGGATGCGCCCACCACGTGCCGGTGTAGTGCGTTGTGCGAGCCTTCGCGATGAGCGAAAGATCCGGCGGGAGCGCGCCGTTGTTGGCCGCGCGCGCCTCGTTGTTGTTCTTGAAGGGGCCGCGGATCGGATCGGACTGAAGCGCGGGGCGCTCGAACATCTTGCCCTGATCGTCAGGCCCGTCCGTGATCTGGTTCGGCCAGCTTGCAGCAAGCGCCTTCACCGATTCTTCATCGAATTCCGGTCCGCCAGCCTCAAAGAGATTGCGGAAGCGCACACGGTTGAGACCGTGGCACGCTGCGCAGACGTCCTTGTAGACCTGGAAGCCGCGCTGAAGCTGGGCCCGGTCGAACTGGCCGGTAAAGCCCGAGAAGCTCCAGGACTGGCGATCGATGTGGACTGCGTCGCCGGCCGCGAGAGCGGGGGTTGCGACGGCTCCGCCGAAGAGGAAGGCCAGCGCAGCGAGAGAGGCTTTGGTCACACGCATCGTTGTCTCTCCCCTCAGCGCGTCTCTGGTGCCGCAGCGGCGCCCTGGGGCGCGCCCGCTCCACTCTTCAACACGGACTCCGAGATGGAGCGTGGCAGTGGTCGCGGTCGCTCGATCAAGCCCACAATCGGCATCACCAGCAGGAAGTGGGCGAAGTAGTAGAACGTGAAGATGCGCGACCAGGTGACGTAAGCGCCTTCGGCTGGCATGGCGCCGAGGTAACCCAGCGCGAGGCACGAGATCACGAGCAGCCAGAAGAACCACTTGTAGACCGGGCGATACTTGGCCGAGCGTACGCGGCTCGTATCGAGCCAGGGCACGACGACCAGGATCGCAATCGCGGCGAACATGGCGATCACGCCGCCGAGCTTGGAGGGGATTGCGCGCAGGATCGCGTAAAAGGGCAGGAAGTACCACTCCGGCACGATGTGCGGCGGCGTCACCAGCGGATCCGCTTCGATATAGTTGTCCGCATGGCCGAGGTAATCCGGAAGGAAGAACACGAACCAGGCGAACAGGATGAGGAACGCAAAGAGGCCAACCGCATCCTTGGCCACCGCGTAGGGATACATCGGGACCGCGTCTTCCTTGGTCTTGATGTCGAGGCCGGTCGGGTTGTTCTGGCCCGCGACGTGCAGCGCCCAGATATGCAGGATAACGAGACCCGCGATCACGAACGGCAGCAGGTAGTGGAGCGCGAAGAAGCGGTTCAGTGTCGTGCCGGAAACGGCGAAACCGCCCCATAGCCACTCGACGATGGCGGTGCCGAGACCCGGAATGATCTCGTTAATGGACGAGAACAGGTTGGTGATGACAGTCACGCCCCAGAAGCTCATCTGGCCCCAGGGAAGCGCGTAGCCCATGAAGGCGGTCGCCATCATGACAAGGAAGATGAGCACACCCAGGATCCACAGCACCTCGCGCGGCGCCTTGTAGGAGCCGTAATAGAGGCCGCGGAAAATGTGAATGTAGACGGCGATGAAGAACATCGAGGCGCCGACCGCGTGCAGGTTGCGGATCAGCCAGCCGAAGTTCACATCACGGCGGATCGCTTCCACCGAGTTAAACGCTTCGGCTGCGCTCGGCTGGTAGTGCATCGCGAGCACGATGCCGGTGACGATCTGCGAGGCGAGAAAAAACGTCAGGATGCCGCCGAAGGTCCACCAGTAGTTGAGATTGCGTGGCGTGGGAAAGGCCACGAACTGCCCGTGGGCAAGGCGCGCGATAGGAAGACGGTCATCCCACCATTTGCCGAATTTCGTTTGCGGCTCGTAGCTCGACGTATGGTCCATCCGACGCTGCCCCCTCAGCCGATCTTGATTTTTGTGTCAGAGACGAACTCGTAGGGCGGCACATCGAGGTTGCGCGGCGCCGGGCCCTTACGAATACGACCCGACGTGTCGTAATGCGAGCCGTGACAGGGGCAGAACCAGCCACCGAACTCGCCCTTTGCGTCGCCCATCGCCTGTCCCTTCGGGATACACCCGAGGTGCGTACAGATCCCGACGAGCACCAGCCAGTTGGCGTGGCCCTCCTTGACGCGATTTGCGTCGGTGGCGGGCGTCGCTTCGGGCAACAGTTCGTTGCGTGCAGAGCGATCCGGCAGATCGTCCAGCTTGTCTGCCTCGGCGGTCTCGATCTCTTCGGCCGTGCGGTTGCGAATGAAGATCGGCTTGCCGCGCCACATCACGGTGACGGCCTGCCCCTCCTGGATCGGCGACAAGTCCACCTCGATGGAGGCCAGAGCCTGAGCGCCAGCGTCGGGATTCATCTGCGCAACGAACGGCCACAGCGTGACAGCCGCTCCTACAGCCACGAACGCGTTTCCGGCGATCACCAGAAAATCGCGGCGATTGACGTCTTCGACTTCGCTTGCCACCGTGGCCCTCCAAATTTCGAGGATGTTGTACTCGCGACGCGCCCTGCAGGGATTTGACTTCGGTCAGCCCCGCTTTACTGTTTTCCGCCTCCGCTGCGGTTCGCTTTCGAACGCGCATCAATGCTGCGAAAAAATCTTGGGCCAGGCAGGTAGGACAGCACTAACCGAGGCCTGCCTGCTCCGCAAGGCGCGCGACTGCGATCTCAAGCGCGAAATGCAGATCTTCCGACAGCCCCGTCCCGACGGGCCAGCCACTCGACTTTTGTTCTGGCATCGTTTGGAGGGGTGCTCAAGGGCACGCCTCTTTAGCGCCACGGGGCAAAGTGGCGCACAATATTTCCGGCCTCCGGAGTCGGAAAAACGACTATCGCGGACAATCAGCCTTTTTCGAGCAGCAGCGTCAGGCCGACCAGCGTTTCGCTGAAAAACTGGATCTCCACCATCTGACGCGTGTCTTTGACGATGATGTCCATGTTTGCGCTGAGCGTTCCACCGTCCGTACTCTGCACACCGACGCGGAAGCCGTGCGGCGTCACGCTGCCATTAAGCTCGCCGCGCACGTTGTAGACGTCCTCGCTCCACTCGCCGGAGATCGCACCGTCGGCATGGCGCACGGCGCTCTTGAGCTCGATCTTGCCGCTCTGCGACGCGCAGCGAATGTTCTGGCGCAGCGCGTTTCCTTCGCCCTCGACGAAGTATGTCGCGCGGCAGCGCACGTCTTCCGTCTTGCCGTCCGTAAAGCGAATGCGGCCTCTGCCGCCCCACCATCCCGCGAGATTTGCGAACGGGCTCGCGGACGCAGCCGGCGGCGGAGGTGCTGCACCGTCCACCGCGGGTGCCGCAGTCGCGCCGAGCAGGGCCGTCGCAAGGACCACAGCGGCACAAGAGCAGCTCTGCGCAACAAGCTTTTGCAGACGGTTCATAAGGCCCTCTCGGTTTGAAACCCGATTCCCCATTTCAACAACGATGACGGGGCGAGCGGCGGATTCAACCTCCCGGGACAAGGAGGCGTGCAATCGGCCCCGCCGTGTGTCGATTGCGCCTCACGAAGGAAACGCGCCGCAAACGCTTCGGGCGGACCCGTGGCGCCTTGCCCGAGCCCGCCCGTTCGCGTTTGCAACTGTTCCGACGATCAGATGCCGAGCTTCGTCTTTAGCATCTCGTTGACGGCGGCCGGGTTCGCCTTGCCGCCCGTCGTCTTCATCACCTGACCCACGAACCAGCCGAGCATCGAAGGCTTGGCTTTGGCCTGCTCCACCTTCTCGGGATTTGCAGCGATGATTTCGTCCACCGCCTTCTCGATGGCGCCGGTGTCCGTCACCTGCTTCATGCCGCGGGCTTCCACGATTTCCGCGGGGTCGCCGCCTTCGGTCCAGAGAATCTCAAAGAGGTCCTTTGCGATCTTGCCGGAAATGGTGCCGGCTGAAATGAGATCGACAAGCCCGCCGAGCTGCGCCGCGGATACAGGGCTATCGGCAATGGCCTTGCCTTCTTTGTTCAAGCGGCCGAACAGCTCGTTGATGACCCAATTGGCCGACACTTTTCCGTCGCGCGGCTCCGCCACGCCCTCATCGCGCCCTTTCGCGACTGCTTCGAAGAAATCGGCGTTCTCGCGCTCCGCGACGAGCACGGTCGCGTCATACGCCGAGAGCCCGTAATCCTTCATGAAGCGCGCGCGCTTTTCGTCGGGCAGCTCGGGCAGGTGCTGGGCGAGGCCGTCGACGTAGGACTGCTCAAGCTCAAGCGGCAAAAGGTCGGGATCGGGGAAGTAGCGATAATCGTGCGCTTCTTCTTTGCTGCGCATCGAGCGCGTCTCGCCCTTTACGGAATCGAACAGGCGCGTTTCCTGGTCGATGGTGCCGCCATCCTCGATGATGTCGATCTGACGGCGTGCTTCGACCTCGATGGCCTGGCCGATGAAGCGGATCGAGTTGACGTTCTTGATTTCGCAGCGCGTGCCGAGGTCGTCGCCGGGCTTCCTCACCGACACGTTCACGTCGGCGCGCAGGTTGCCCTTCTCCATGTCGCCGTCGCAGGTGCCGAGATAGCGCAGAATCGTGCGGAGCTTGGTGACGTAGGCCTGCGCTTCCTTGGCCGAGCGAAGATCCGGGCGCGAGACGATTTCCATCAGCGCAACGCCCGAGCGGTTGAGATCGACGAACGAAAACTCCGGATGCTGGTCATGGATCGACTTGCCGGCGTCCTGCTCAAGATGCAGGCGCTCGATGCCGACGCGCTTTGCCTCGCCGTCCACGTCGATCTCGATTTCGCCTTCGCCCACGATCGGCTGCTTGTACTGGCTGATCTGGTAGCCCTGCGGCAGGTCGGGATAGAAGTAGTTCTTGCGGTCGAACACGCTCTTCAGATTGATCGCGGCCTTGAGGCCGAGGCCGGTGCGTATCGCCTGGGCGATGCATTCGGAATTGATCACCGGCAACATGCCGGGCATGGCCGCATCGACGAGCGAAACATGGCTGTTCGGCTCGGCGCCGAACGCGGTGGACGAGCCTGAGAACAGCTTCGATTCTGAGGCGACCTGGGCGTGCACCTCCATGCCGATCACGACCTCCCAATCGCCGGTCGCGCCGGGGATCAGGTTGCTCGCCGCCTTTTTGCTCTTGCCGCCACCCTTTGCGGTGTCCTGCATCTCAGCCGTCTCCTCTCGCCCTGCTTAGCGCGGGCGCAACACATATCCCACCAGGGCCCAGACCAAGCCGAACGCGAACTGCAGCGTGAAGAGCGCAGCCTCTCCACCCAGCGCGTGCACCTTGACGAGACCGACCTGGCCGCTCAGCCAATACAGAAGAAAACCAACGATGGACGCCGCGAACGCGACGACCGGCAGTTTCTGCCACTGGTCCGCGCGCCGGCCCATCAGAAACGCAACCGCGATCGTCGCGGGGTTCAGCGCCGCGATCAGCACGAGCGTCAACGGATCGAACGAGTTGATGGAAATCATTTCCGCGATCCGCCGCTGCTCGCTTCCAGCTTCCGGAGCTTTTCTTCTTCGTATTGCACGAACCAGCCGATCATATTGCGCCATTGGGCGCCAACCATCTCGATCATTTCGGCGGGAAGGCCGCGCTGGCGCGCCTGCATCTTCACCTTGTCGATCACCTGCTGGATGCGCCAGGGCACGCTCGCCTCGCTCGGGTCTTTCTTGAGCTGCCAGGCGCGTTCGACGTAGCCGAAGCGCTCGGCGATCAGGTCCACAAGTGCGGCATCGATACGATCGATCTCCGCGCGGACCTCGCTCATGTCCGTGCACTCTCCTGGACGCTTCGGGTCCGCCATCTTAGTTGCCTCCCGGGTTCTTGGCACCCGTCCACCATCGCTCGGGCACAGCAAAGCGGCCCGCTGCGTTCTCGATTGCCTCGCCGGCGGCAAACAGCGTTCCCTCGTCAAAAGGCTTGCCGATGAGCTGAAGCCCAAGCGGCGTGCCTTCGGTCGAGAGGCCGGCCGGCACCGATATGCCGGGTAGCCCCGCCATGTTCACCGTCACGGTAAAAATATCTTCCAGGTACATGGCGAGCGGATCGCCAGACTTCTCTCCGAACGCGAACGCAGGCGACGGCGTCGTCGGCGTCAGCACCACGTCGACCGTGTTCCAAGCCTCGTCGAAATCGCGCTTGATGAGCGTGCGGACTTTCTGGGCCTTCAAATAATAGGCGTCGTAGTAGCCTGCCGAGAGCACGTAGGTGCCGATCAGGATACGGCGGCGCACCTCTTTGCCGAAGCCTGCAGCGCGCGTGTTTTCATACGTCTCGGTGATGTCGCGGCCGGGCACGCGCAGACCGTAGCGCACGCCGTCGTAGCGCGCGAGGTTGGACGACGCTTCCGCGGGCGCGACGATGTAGTACGCGGGCAGCGCATACTTCGTGTGCGGCAGGCTGATCTCGTGGATCGTGGCGCCGGCGTCCTTCAACCACGCGATGCCTTTGGTCCAGAGATCCTCGATCTCCTTCGACATGCCATCGACGCGATACTCCTTCGGCACGCCGACACGCAGGCCTTTGATACCCTTGCCAAGCGCCGCCTCGTAATTCGGGACAGGAACATCGACAGATGTGGAATCCCTGGTGTCGTGACCGGCCATGGAGCCGAGCATGATCGCCGCATCGCGCACGGTCTTGGCAATGGGGCCTGCCTGATCCAACGACGAGGCGAAGGCCACGATGCCCCAGCGCGAGCAGCGGCCGTACGTCGGCTTGATGCCTACGGTGCCAGTGAGCGCCGCGGGCTGCCGGATCGAGCCGCCCGTGTCCGTCGCGGTGGCCGCAAGGCAGAGCCCCGCCGCAACGGCCGCCGACGAGCCGCCGGAAGAACCGCCGGGCACGAGCTTGTCCGCGCTGCCCTTCCGTCGCCAGGGCGAGACGACCGGGCCGAATGCGCTCGTCTCGTTCGAGGAGCCCATGGCGAACTCGTCGTTGTTGAGCTTGCCGAGCATGACGGCACCGGCATTCCAGAGATTGGAGCCGACGGTCGATTCGTAGGTGGGCGTGAACTCGCCCAGGATCTTCGAGCAGGCCGTGGTGCGAATGCCGTTGGTGCAGAACAGATCTTTGTTGCCGAGCGGCAGACCTTCGAGGGCGCGCGCTTCGCCCTTCGCGAGGCGCGCATCGCTCTCTTTCGCCTGCGTGAGGGCGTGCTCGGGCGTGACCAACACGTAAGCGTTGATCGCGGGATTGGCTTCGCCGATGGCCTCGATGTGCGCCTGCGTCAGCTCCGTGGCGGAGAAGGATTTGTTTTTCAGCCCGTCGCGCGCTTCGGCGAGCGTCAGGTGCGTCAGATCACTCACGTTCTATTTTCCCTTCTTGGCGTCGCAGCGCGTGTAGAGTTCGGGCCCGTGCTCCTGGCCGGACTGATGCACCTCGAACGCGTCTCCGTCCTTGACGAAGACGTATGTCGCCGCGTTGACCGTCATGCCCTCGGAGCAGACCATGAACGCGAGCCAGGATTGTCCGGGCTCATGCTCGAAGATCTTCGTAAACTCGCAGCCGCCTTCCCATCCGCGGAAGCCGTTCGCGTCGAGCAGCTCGGGCGCGGTGGAAACGTTCTCCTTTCCGCCCGCCTCGATCTTGCGCAACTTCTCGCATTGCTCTGCCGTCGCGTACTGCCCTGCGAGGAACGCCGCACGCTCCTTCGCGCCGGCGGCAGTGGCCGCCACGAGCGACGACAACACGATGACGAGCGTGCGCATCACAGTCCTCTCCATCTCCGTCAGACCGAGCGAGCCTTCTCGGCGTCGGCTCTTGCCTTGTTGATGTTGTAGGTGCGGCGCGAGTAGTAGAGGCTCACAAACCCGAACAGGATCGACAATGGCGCATTGACCTGCTCGGCCACCTCGCGCGCTTTCAGAAGATAGGGTGGCACCTCGACGGCGGCTTGCGGCGAAAGAGAGCGCGCGCCGGGCCCGGCCGGCTCCTCGCGCGGGACCGCAAGAACGAGTGCGCCCGTCGCGATGAGCGCAACGGCGAGCAGTGCGAAAATCTTCGTCATCTCAGCCTCCGTACTCGACCGATCCTGGTCCGCGCAGCCTACTCGACGACCTTCGGCACGACGAAATAGTGGTCGTCCACGACGGGTGCGTTTTTCACCACGTCGTCGGCGATCTCGCCGTCGGTCACCTTGTCGTCTCGCGTCTTGAGCTTTTGCGCCACGACCCGCGTCATCGGCTCGACGTCGCTCGTGTCGACCTCTCCGAGCTGCTCGACCCAGTTCAGAATGCCCGTGAGCTCGCTTTCGAGGCTTTTCGCCTCGTCGTCCGTAATGCTGATTCGCGCCAGGCGCGCGATGCGCCGCACGGTGTTCTCATCAACCTGCATGGGGCCGCCCTAATACCAAAAGGGGACGCGGCGGAGCCGCCGCGTGGTTCCTCATAGCGGGAGCGCCAGACGCGCGCAACAGCGGCCCGGACTCTCAGTATTTCCGATATTGAGCCATGAAGGGCCCCAGAATATCGGAGAAATCGTCGGTCCAGGGGCGGACCGTGGGGCGGACGATGTCACGCGAGCCCTCGACGTGCCGGAAGCGTTCGATGGTGGCTTTATCCTTGCCGATCAGCACGACCGTCGAGCCGGTCTTGATGTAGCCGTCATCCACGAAGTCCTCGATGACCAGGGCGTGAAGCTCCACATCGAGTGTGGGAAGGGTCGCGGCCAGCACCTCTTCGAGGTCGAGATAGCGGTTGGAGATGTGGAGCACGGCCACGCCGCGCTTCTTCAGCTTCGAGGCGTAGAGGGTGAGCGCCTCGGCTGTCATCATGTGGACCGGGATCGCATCGGAGGAGAATGCATCGACGACGAAGAGATCGAAACTCTCGTCCTCCTCCCGGGCGAACGTCAGGCGGGCGTCGCCGAGCACCACCTCGGCGTTCGGCTGGCAGTTGGAGAGGAACGTGAAGTTGCGCGACTTTGCGATCTGAACCACCACGGGGTCGATCTCGAAGAAGCGCCACGTCTCGCCGGGCGCTGAATAGCACGCCAGGGATCCCGCCCCGAGACCGATGACGCCGAACTTGCCCTTCACGCCCTCATGCTGGTTGATCATGCTAGTGAGGCGTATCGCGGACGCCATCGGGCTTTCCGGGTGATAGTAGGTTGCAGGCGTGACGTCGGCGACGGAATTGCCTTCCGCGTCGCGGATGCGTTGGGCGCCATGCAGCGTCGTTCCGTGCTGGAGGACGTTGAACTCGCCGTCCATCGACTGAATGACACGGTAGACACCGAAGTAGCTGCGTTGCGCATCTCCGCGATGGACACCGGACGGCAGCAAAACCACCGTCAAATACATACCGAGCGCCGCAACCAGCATGTGCGGCGGGAAATACCACAGCGCGAGCGCGACAAGCGCGAATATCGCCGCGATGTCGGTCGTCGTGCCCCAGCGACCCAAGTGGAGGTCGTAATCGAATGCCAGCGTGGGCCCCCAGGTGATCAGCGCCCATCCGCCGACGACGAGCGCGATCATGCCGGCCCAGGAGGCACGCGAGCGGCTCATCAGATCCATGGCGCCCGGGCGGCAGGCGAACGTGAGCGCGAGCAGCAGCGGGTACTCGAACACTTCCGAGAAAATGCGGGGCGCGAGAAGGGCCGCGAAGATGCCGCCCAGCACGCCGCCGACCGACATCCACATGTAGAATTCTGTCAGATTGCGGGCATCGGGGCGGGCTTCATAGAGCGTGCGGTGGGCAACAAGCGTGGAGGCCACGAAGGCGGCGATGCCATAGCCCGCGGCGTAGAACCAGGTTTCCTTCTCGGTCTGCGAGAGCTGGAGCAGCGCGAGGAGGACAGCCACGGCATGCGCCGTCAGCAGCACGGGCCGCGGGATGAGCGCCCGCTCGCGGAACACGATGACGAACGTTAGAAGATACAGGGCAAGCGGCACCACCCAGACAAGTGGGGCGGAGGCTACGTCGGTCGCGATGTGGTTCGTGAAAGCCGTGAGCAAAGCGGACGGTACGAACGCAAGGCCGACCCAGCCGACGCGGGCATTCCAGGTCGGCGCGTGGAGTGAGGGAGCGGAAGCCGGGCTTGCCGCATCCGCACCATTCTCTGCTTCGGCTGCCACGGCGCGAACACGCAGGAAGCAGAGGCCCAGCGCCACGACGAGCGCCGCGAAGCCTGCCGTCCAGACGATCGCGAGCGCCTTCAAGCCGAAGACCGGCTCGAAGATGAACGGATACCCCAGGAGCGCAATCAGGCTGCCGAGGTTCGAAGCGGCGTAAAGAAAGTACGGATCGGCGCTGGCCTTGTGCCCCGCACGCGAGAACCAGGCCTGAAGCAGCGGCGCGTTGGCAGAGACGGCTGCAAAGGGAATGCCGATTGCGACGGCGAACAGGCCGAGTTGCCAGAGGTAGGCGTCGCCCGGTGGCGGCTCGGACCAGCCGGCCGGAATGGCGATCGGGAGGAACAGGAACGCGAAGGCCGAAAGGGCGAGGTGGACGAAGCCGGTGGATGCGGCCGGCACGTGCCGCACGAGAAGATGCGCATAGCCATAGCCGACGAGCAGCGCGCCCTGGAAGAACAGCAGCGCCACGGCCCACACCGATGGCGCACCGCCAAGCAGAGGCAGCACCATCTTGGCGAACATCGGTTGGATCAGAAACAGCAGGAAGGCCGAAAGGAATGTGGTGGCCGTAAAAATCCCTAAGGTGCCCCATGCGCGATGTGCGGTTGCGCCCCCCCGGGCGATCGGCTCAATTTCGGTAGGTGTCGTCACTGTTTCCCTGGACCTCGCCGCTTTCCCGCCAAAGAGCTGCCGGTGCGGACTTCGCCGCCGCCGGGACCATAAACGGGATGAAGCGTCCTGTCAGGGGTTGCGCACAAGAACATTGCATCGGCCGGCTAGGCACGGTTAACCCCCTCCGGTCACGTACGTTAGATGTGACAGGCGCGCATCGGGGGTGCCTCGTATCGCGACGGCGCAGCCCACAATATTGGCGACACGTGACGAGCCCCGAAGCACTCTATGAGCGACATCCCATGACCGATCCATCTGCCTCACCACCGCACGGCATCACCACGGACGATGCGGAAACGTTTGCAGGCCTCGTCGGCCCGGGCCGGCTGATCGGGATCGATGCCGGGACGAAGACGCTCGGTCTTGCGCTGAGCGACACCCGGCGCAGCATCGCGTCAGCATTGGAGACGATCCGGCGGACGAAGTTCACCGCCGACGCGACGCGCCTCATCGATCTGACGCAGGAGCACGGCGTGGTTGGCTATGTGCTCGGACTGCCCGCCAACATGGATGGCAGCGAAGGGCCGCGAGCGCAGGCCTCGCGCGCGTTTGCGCGCAACATGAACAAGCTGTCGCCACTCCCCGTTCTGTTGTGGGACGAGCGGATGACCACCCTCGAAGCCGAGCGGATGCTGATTGCGGCGGATGCCAGCCGGAAGCGGCGGGCGGACGTGATCGACAAACTCGCAGCGACGCTCATCCTGCAAGGCGCGCTGGACCGCCTCCGCAGGCTTGCCGACCCCGCGTGACGCGCACAGGCGAAATTCTCGGTCATCGCACTCTCGAACATCACACTTGGGTCGCACGCGTGCCGTAATGATCGGGAAGCTTGAGTTCAGACCGAGGGCGGGCCTTCGCCGACCGCCTACGGGTGGATGCGTTCTCGATGCGGACCAAAGCCAAAGCCAACAAACCTGCGTACGATGCCGTTTCCGCGGCGGACGCGCAGGCCCTCGAAGGCGTCCTCGCGCGATTCCAATCCTCAAGACGCCCTGCCATCCGGCGGCTCGCACAGACATCGCACCGTGTTGCAGATCTCGCCGTCACGTATCCGGCCGCGCTCTATGCGCTCGCAAGCCGGCACGGCACGCCCAAGCGCCGCGCACGGGCTCTCGGCCTGATCGAAGCCGGCGCACAACTGCGTGACGTCGCTGCCGCGCTCGATCTACCGCTCTGGCTCAGGCGTCTTCCACCCGAAGCGTTCACGGGAAAGCTCGGCGCCTTTCCCCGGTCCGACATCTTCGCGCGCAGGATCGCCAATCACCTGCCGACGGCCTCGGAGCATAGTGCCTTCTGGCTCCAGTCCATCCTTTTCGGAGCCCGCGCCGCCGACGAAACATTCGCGTTGTGGCTCGCACAGCAGAGGGTGTTCCTGGAACCCGGCAACCCGGAGGAGCTGTTCGGCATCATGGCTGCTTATGCAGCGATCTCGACCGGTCCGCCGTCCCGCGCGAAGAGCCTTGTCGTCGTCTCATGGCGTCCGGAAATGGCGCTCGACACCGCGGTGTGCGCGGCGAAGAGCTGGCTCAACCGGATGCGGCTCGTCATCCAGCTTCCTGAGGGTGCGCTGACGGATTCCTGGCTGATGGCCGGAGATGCGCGGGGATACGATTTCATCCCGCTTCTCGACGAAGGTGCCATTCTCGCCGAGGCGTCCGCGATGCAGAATTGCGCCGACCAATATGCGGACCGTTTGGCGCGCGACAAGTGCAGGCTGTTCTCCATCCGCCGACGCGGCGTCAGAATCGCGACGCTCGAGATCGGGCCTCATCCGAGAGAAGCCGGCGTTCTTGCGATCGCGCAATTGAAGGCGCGCCACAACCTCCCGGTGACAGCAGAGGTGTGGCAAGCCGCTCACACTTGGCTCGGCATGCAGAAAGACCTCAAGCGCGCCACCATCGGTGCAACACCGGATCGGCCGCTCGATACAGACGTCTGGAAACGTCTACTTGCCGATTACCGATCGCGGAAATGCGGCGCACCGTGGCTTCCCGAACACGCGAGCAAAGATACGTTTGCTGCCATCGACAGCGGGATCGGTGAGCTCGCACGCCGGGCCGGCATCACGTCCTGGCTGTTCACATGAGCGGGAAACGAGTGCACAGATCAATGTTTGGGCAGGCCCCAAAAATGGGCAAACATCGACGTGACGTCACGTCGCGCCGCAGAGCCTGCGAACAGTTGTCGCCTGCGTGAAAACGCGCATGCGACTTGTGTCATATGGGTCCGCGAAGCGCTCCTGCAAGCGGACACGATCGGCATCCCTTGGAGAGTGCGACGGCGTTCATGTTCACGTCCCGGTTACGCCATGTTTATTCATGCCATGATGCAACCAACGTGTTCTGACATTCGTTGTAGGAAATCGTTCCCAGTGGCGGGAACAATTTCAGGCTAGAGACTTTCAAACATCGTACGACGTGCACGATTGATCCTGACGAGCGCAGGACTATCTCTACGGGGAGAATATGACCACTCAGAGGGGAGGGGTCCACTCCATCGGCGTCGCATATTTGCAAACACAGCAAGAGGATAGGCGCAATCATGAAACATGAAGCCTCAAGCGACCGCATCTCCTCGGCTCTGCATCTGTTGCATAGGGCCGGGCAATGCGCAGACGAACTGTTCGCGTTGAGGGTGGGAGAAGCCGGCCTGACCCCGCGGCAGTACGCCGTCATGACGGCCATCGCCAACAGCGAAGAACCGAGCCAGACGACGCTGGTCGAGCGGACCGGCATCGACCGCTCCACGATGGCCGACATCGTCCGCCGCCTCACGGCGCGCGGCCTCGTTCAGCGCCGCCGCACCCGTCGCGATGCGCGCCGCTATGCTGTTCGCCTTACCGACAAGGGCGAAGGCGCCTTGAGGCAGGCGGAGCCTGCGGCCCGTTCCACAGACGAGCGCATTCTGTCCGCGCTTGCGCCCACGCAGCGGGACGCGTTTCTGCGGTCGCTCTCAAAGATTGTGTCGGCCGTCGAGCCGGACAACACCCCTCGGAACGGGCGCGGCTAACGCTCCCCTCCCTGTTCCACGTCGAAGGGTTACGCACATGCGCCTGTGCGTAACCCTTTTCGCTTTATGGGCTTCTTAGACAAACGTTTCGGGAGACGTCCGAGCCTCAATCCGGACGTGCCGCGGCCGTTGGTGCGTGTCTCGCGAGGTCTCTTCCCCGATCCCGGTTGCCGGACACCGCGCTGGCCGCTAGCTTTGCCCCGTTCATTCAGGATCGGGGCCGCCACACATCATGCTCGACACGCTCGCGGCTTACAGCCTGCCCGCGCTCATCGGCTACGGCCTCGGCTCCATACCCTTCGGCCTTCTGCTCACACACTTCGCCGGCCTCGGCGACATCCGCAACGTCGGCTCCGGCAACATCGGGGCGACAAACGTGCTGAGGACCGGCCACAAGGGCCTTGCCGCCCTCACGCTCCTGCTGGACGGCCTCAAAGGCACGCTCGCCGTTGCGCTCGGCTCGTTCGTCGCGGGTGGGCACAGCGTGGAAGCGGGCATGATTGCGGGCCTCGCCGCGTTCCTCGGGCACATCTTTCCGGTCTGGCTTGGCTTCAAAGGCGGAAAGGGCGTTGCGACCTATATCGGTGTCGTGGCCGCCCTCGCCTGGCCCGGCGCGCTCGTTTTCGTCTGCCTTTGGCTCGCCGTCGCGGTTGCGCTGCGCTACTCGTCGCTTGCGGCGCTTGTCGCGAGCGCGGCGACGCCTTTTGCGCTGGTCGCACTCGGATGGACCAACGAGGGACTGGCGGCGCTCATCATGTCGATCTTCCTCTTCTGGAAGCATTCGGCCAACATCAGCCGCTTGTTGAAAGGCGAGGAGCCCAGGATCGGTGCCAAATCGTGATCCTCAGGATCTGTTTACGCCCGCACCCCTCCCCGTCGCGCCCCTCGACGCGGACGAACGCCTCGCCTGTCTGCGTCTGATCCGATCAAGCCAGGTCGGCCCTGTCACATTTCGCGAATTGATCAATCATTGCGGCGGGGCCCGCCAAGCGTTGGCTGCGCTTCCCCAGTTGTCGCGCCGTGCCGGGCGGCCCGCTCGCGTGTGCCCGGAAGCGGAGGCCGAAGCGGAACTCAAGGCTGCGGAGAAAATCGGAGCCCGACCGGTCTTCACGATCGAGCCCGGCTATCCGGAGGCGCTTGCCGTGCTCGATAGTCCCCCGCCCATGGTTTACCTCAAGGGGCGTAGCGAGTTGCTCGGGCTCTCGGCCATCGCGATCGTCGGTTCACGTCAGGCCTCAGCCGCTGGCCTCAAGCTCGCCCGCCTGTTCGCGAAGGGACTTGCAGAGGCGGGGTTCTCCATCGTTTCAGGGCTCGCGCGCGGTGTGGACGCGGCCGCACACGAGGCAAGCCTGATACATGGGACTGTCGCGGTTTTGGCGGGCGGCATCGACATCGTCTATCCGCCCGAACACGCGAGCCTGCAGGCCCGTATCGGCGAAGAGGGCTGCCTCGTTACCGAGCTGCCGCCGGGGTTCGTTCCGCGCGGACGGGACTTTCCTCGCCGCAACCGGCTGGTTTCGGGGCTTTCGCGTGGCGTCGTCGTGATCGAGGCGGCGCGGCGTTCGGGCTCGCTCGTCACCGCCCGCTTGGCCGGCGAACAGGGGCGTGAGATTTTCGCTGTTCCTGGCCACCCGCTGGATCCCCGCGCAGAGGGTACCAATCAGCTCCTCAAATCCGGAGCAACGCTCGTCACCGAGCCCGACGATGTCATCGAAGCCTTGGGACCGCAGCTGCATCTGCGTCCGGCCGGAATGACCGAAGAGACATCCCGACCCGCCTTTCCGTCAGAGGTTGAGGCCCAAAATGCCGGCGCTTTCGACGCGCAGGGTACGCCCACCGACAGCGAGCGTGCGCGGGTTCTCGCGGCTCTTGGGCCGCATCCCGTCGACATCGATACCCTTGCGCGTGCGGTTGGCCTCGGCGCGCGGGAGGTGCGCGTGCTCCTCCTCGACCTCGATCTGGCCGGAGAGATTGCCCGCCACGGCTCGCAGCTCGTGTCGCGGGCGATCCGTTAGGTGCGCCAAATCAGACGTTGTCGCGCGAGCGAAGCCTTGCTTCCGAATGGGCCACGTCTAGAATTCCGGCCAACGTCGTAAGCCGCTGGCTGCGGGCCATGTCCTTCAGTTGAAGAATGAGATCGGCGATATATTCAAGTTGCTCTTTCAGGGACGCGCTTTGAGCGCGAGACCCGTCTCCATTTCCTTTTGGCACTTCGCAGTTCCCTCGTTGCATCCGCCGCTCGTCCATCTGCACAGTACCGAGATTAACCCTAACAACATTTGGTTGCAAATCGAATTTATTCACACCCTATGATTGTATGATGGATGACAGTCGAAGCCTGCTGCTTCGCTTGACACTGAAGCCGGCGGGCTTCTAGAACCGCCACACTCGCTGGCACTCCGCTCGTTTAAGTGCCACGCGCGTCAGGCCGCGCAAAAGCGCCGCCCTTCCCTCTCTCAGTGGAGTTCAGAGCCTCATGTCATTCCGCCCCCTGCATGATCGCGTCGTCGTCAAGCGCGTGGACAGCGAGACCAAGACCGCCGGTGGCATCATCATTCCCGACACCGCAGCCGAGAAGCCCCAGCAAGGCGAGGTCGTGGCTGTCGGGCCCGGCACGCGCGACGATGCCGGCAAGCTGACGGCGCTCGACGTCAAGGCCGGCGACAAGGTGCTGTTCGGCAAGTGGAGCGGCACGGAAGTGAAGATCGACGGCGTCGACCTCCTCATCATGAAGGAGAGCGACATCCTGGGCGTCATCGAGAAATAAGGCGGCGCGCCATCCTCCTCGCGCCGGGCTCTGGCGCGGACGGGGCCGCTCGTCGTTTCGACCCTGACATTCCAATCAGTCCCCCAATCTGGAGGTTGCCCTTATGGCTGCCAAAGACGTTCGCTTTTCCACCGAGGCTCGCGACAAGATTCTTCGCGGCGTCGATACGCTCGCCAACGCCGTCAAAGTGACGCTCGGCCCCAAGGGCCGCAACGTCGTGATCGAGCGGAGCTTCGGCGCTCCGCGCACGACCAAGGACGGCGTTTCGGTCGCCAAAGAGATCGAGCTCGAGGACAAGCTCGAGAACATGGGCGCGCAGATGGTGCGCGAAGCCGCCCAGAAGACCAACGATATTGCAGGCGACGGCACCACCACCGCGTGCGTGCTGACGCAGGCTATCGTGCGGGAGGGCCTAAAGGCCGTTGCCGCCGGCATGAACCCGATGGACCTCAAGCGCGGCATCGAGAAGGCCGTGGCACAGGTCGTCGAGGAGATCGAAAAGAAGGCGAAGAAGGTCAAGAACTCGGGCGAGATCGCCCAGGTCGGCACCATCTCGGCCAACGGCGAAAAGGAAATCGGCGACATGATCGCCGAGGCGATGCAGAAGGTCGGCAACGAGGGCGTCATCACGGTGGAAGAGGCCAAGAGCCTCGAAACCGAGCTCGACGTCGTCGAGGGTATGCAGTTCGACCGCGGCTACCTCTCGCCCTACTTCATCACCAACGCCGACAAGATGATCGCGGAGCTGGACGATCCTTACATCCTGATCCACGAGAAGAAGCTCTCGGGCCTGCAGCCGCTGCTGCCGCTGCTCGAAGCCGTCGTGCAGACGGGCAAGCCGCTTCTCATCATCGCGGAAGAGGTCGAGGGCGAAGCCCTCGCGACGCTCGTCGTCAACAAGCTGCGCGGCGGTCTCAAGATCGCGGCCGTCAAGGCTCCGGGCTTCGGCGATCGCCGCAAGGCCATGCTCGAAGACATCGCCGTCCTCACCCGCGGCCAGACGGTAAGCGAAGACCTCGGCATCAAGCTCGAGAACGTCACGATCGACATGCTGGGCCGCGCCAAGCGCGTCTCCATCAGCAAGGACAACACGACCATCGTCGACGGTGCCGGCAAGAAGAAAGAGATCGAGTCGCGCGTCAGCCAGATCAAGGCGCAGATCGAGGAAACCACCTCGGACTACGACCGCGAGAAGCTGCAGGAGCGTCTTGCGAAGCTCGCGGGCGGCGTGGCCGTGATCAAGGTCGGCGGCGTGACCGAGGTCGAAGTGAAGGAGCGTAAGGATCGCGTCGACGACGCGCTCAACGCGACGCGCGCTGCGGTCGAGGAAGGCGTTGTGCCGGGCGGCGGTGTCGCGCTGCTCAAGGCAACGACGGCGATCACCGCCAAGGGCGACAACGACGACCAGGCGGCCGGTATCGCCATCGTCCGCCGCGCGCTTCAGGCTCCGATCCGCCAGATTGCCGAAAACGCCGGCACCGAGGGCTCGATCGTGGTCGGCCGCGTGCTCGAATCCAAGGGTTCCACCTTCGGCTACGACGCGCAGAACGACACCTACGGCGACCTGATCGAGAAGGGCATCATCGACCCGGCCAAGGTGGTGCGCACCGCACTTCAGGACGCCGCTTCGATCGCTGGCCTCCTGATCACGACCGAAGCCGCCATCGCGGAAGCCCCGCGCAAGGACGACGGGCATTCGCACGGCCCGGCCGGCATGGGTGGTATGGGCGGAATGGGTGGCATGGGCATGTAAGCCCGCGCCCTTTCAGCGCCTTACGAATACGCCCGCGGGGATCCGTTCCCGCGGGCGTTTTGCTGCATAGCGGCTCCTACGCATCTCGATCAGTTTTTCCTATCGCATTGCTGCGCAGAACGCACTTGCTCTTATAATCCTCGTCCGATACGTATCTGGAAGAAGTCTAAAGAAGGATCGCGCGTGGCATTGGCGCGAGGCGCCGCTTATCGGCATCGCGACGCCGACGGCCGGTGCGTGCGGTTTGCTCCCGCATCGGTTACCGCTCGACCGAGAGAGGCGGCCCCTGCTCGGCCAGGACGCGGCGGCACAGGCATCGAGCGAGACCAGAATTCACGGACACTATCGGAGGGTTATATGGACGCGAAAACTGACGAAACGACCACAGGCAAATGCCCGTTCGGTCATGCCTCGGCGGGCGGCACCGCTAACAAGCACTGGTGGCCGAACCAATTGCCCGTCGACCTGCTCAATCAACACTCGTCGAAATCCGACCCGCTCGGCCAGACCTTCAACTATCGTGAAGAGTTCTCGAAGCTCGATTACGCGGCGCTGAAAAACGACCTGCGCAAGCTGATGACCGAATCGCAGAGCTGGTGGCCCGCCGACTTCGGCCATTACGGACCGCAGTTCGTCCGCATGGCGTGGCACAGCGCCGGCACCTATCGCGTCGGCGACGGCCGCGGCGGCGGCGGCCGCGGACAGCAGCGCTTCGCGCCGCTGAACAGCTGGCCGGACAACGTCAACATCGACAAGTCGCGCCGGCTGCTTTGGCCTATCAAGCAGAAATACGGGCAGAAGATTTCATGGGCGGATCTCATGATCCTCACGGGCAACGTCGCGCTCGAAACCATGGGCTTCCGCACGTTTGGCTTCGCCGCCGGGCGCGAGGATACCTGGGAGCCGGATCAGGACGTCTACTGGGGCCGCGAAACCACGTGGCTTGCGCTCAGCAACGACCCCAGCAACACAAGCAGCCGGTATTCCGGCGAGCGTGAGCTCGAGAACCCGCTCGCAGCCGTGCAGATGGGTCTTATCTACGTCAACCCGGAGGGTCCGGACGGCAACCCCGATCCGATCGCGGCGGCAAAGGACATCCGAGAGACGTTCAAGCGCATGGCGATGAACGACGAGGAAACCGTCGCGCTGATTGCAGGCGGCCATACGTTCGGCAAGACGCACGGCGCGGCTGCGGAATCCTATAAGGGAGCGGATCCCGAAGGCGGCGATCTCGAAGCGCAGGGCTTCGGCTGGACCAGCAGTTTCGGTACGGGACATGGCGCGGACGCCATCGGCAGCGGCCTCGACGTGACCTGGACGCAGACGCCCGCGCAGTGGAGCAACTTCTTCTTCGAGAACCTGTTCAAATTCGAATGGGAACTCGAAAAGTCTCCGGCCGGGGCAAACCAGTGGGTGGCCAAGGACGCTCCCGAGATCATTCCCGACGCGCACGATCCGTCGAAGAAGCGCAAGCCGACGATGTTGACGACGGACCTCTCGCTGAGGTTCGATCCCGAGTACGAAAAGATCTCGCGCCGCTTCCTCGAAGACCCGCAGGCGTTCGCCGAGGCGTTTGCCCGCGCATGGTTCAAGCTGACCCATCGCGATCTCGGCCCGCGCTCGCGCTACATGGGGCCTGAGGTCCCGAAGGAAGAACTGATCTGGGAAGATCCGATTCCGTCCGTTGATCACCCACTGATCGACGACGCGGATGCCGCGGCAATCAAGGCCAAAGTGCTGGCGTCGGGTCTCACCGTTTCCGAACTCGTCGGCACGGCCTGGGCC